>JAZQQZ010000020.1:0-55086 GCA_045629305.1 Acutalibacteraceae bacterium
TATCTTTGAATGGGTCACCAACTGTATCACCAACAACTGCTGCGTGATGAGTTTCTGAACCCTTACCACCGTATACGCCACCTTCAACGTACTTCTTAGCGTTATCCCAAGCGCCACCAGCGTTTGACATGAAGATAGCCAACAATACGCCAGATACGAGAGAACCAGCGAGCATACCGCCGAGAGCCTCAGGACCAAGGATGAAACCTACTGCGAGTGGAGCAAGAACTGCGATTACGCCAGGAACGATCATTTCCTTAAGAGCAGCCTTTGTAGAAATAGCAACGCATGTCTTGTAGTCAGGCTTTGCTTTTCCTTCAAGGATACCAGGAATCTCGCGGAACTGACGACGAACTTCTTCGATCATCTGGTTTGCTGCCTTACCAACTGATTCCATTGTGAATGCAGAGAAGAGGAATGGAAGCATACCACCGATGAGAAGACCTATAACAACAGGAGCAGATGTGAGGTTGATTGAATCAATGTTTACACCTGCTGTGTATGTGTTGAAGAGTGCGAGTGCTGTAAGAGCTGCAGAACCAATAGCGAAGCCCTTACCGATAGCTGCTGTTGTATTACCAACAGAGTCGAGCTTATCTGTGATGTTACGAACTGACTCATCGAGTTCAGCCATCTCAGCGATACCACCAGCGTTATCAGCGATTGGACCATATGCATCAACAGCAACTGTGATACCAGTTGTTGAAAGCATACCAACAGCTGCAAGAGCGATACCATAGATACCAGCGCACTTGAATGCTACGAAGATACCAATAGCGATAAGAAGGATTGGAATAGCTGTTGAGAGCATACCAACTGCAAGACCAGAGATGATTGTTGTAGCTGGACCTGTCTGTGACTGCTCAGCAATGTGCTTAACTGACTTGTAAGCGTCAGATGTGTAATACTCAGTAACTGTACCAATAAGGAGACCAACGATAAGGCCTGCGATTACTGCCCAGAAAGCGCCGAGTGTTGGGAAGCAAGCTTTGCAAAGAACGAAAGCTGCTACGATTACGAGACCAGAAGATACCCATTGAGCAACCTTAAGTGCTGTATGAGGGTTAGAACCTTCCTTGCCCTTAACGAAGAATGTAGAAATGATTGATGCGATGATTCCAAGAGCAGCAAGGAAAAGTGGGAATAATACGCCAGCCTTTTCAAATAATACCTGCTCCTTAGTAAGAATTGCACCAAGTGTTACTGCTGAAACAACAGAACCAACATATGACTCATAGAGATCGGCACCCATACCAGCAACGTCACCAACGTTATCACCTACGTTATCAGCGATAACTGCAGGGTTTCTTGGGTCGTCCTCTGGGATGTTGTTCTCAACTTTACCAACGAGGTCAGCACCAACGTCAGCAGCCTTAGTGTAAATACCGCCACCTACACGAGCGAAGAGAGCGATAGATGAAGCACCAAGTGAGAAACCGAAGAGTACATCTGTGTTGCCCTTAGTAATGATGTAGATGAGACCTACGCCGAGGAGGCCAAGGCCTACAACTGACATACCCATTACTGCACCGCCTGAGAAAGCGATTGAGAGGGCTTTGTTCATGCCACTCTCTTTAGCAGCGTTAGCTGTACGTACGTTTGCCTTAGTAGCAACGGTCATACCGAAGAAACCAGCGAGTACTGAGAAGAGTGCGCCAGCAACGAAGCAAATAGCTGTTGTCCAGTTGATTGCGAAACCGATTACTACGAGAAGAACTGCTACGAATACAACAAGAATTTTGTATTCTGATGTGAGGAAAGCTAGAGCACCTTCGTGGATGCTGTCTGAGATTTCCTTCATTCTGTCTGTTCCAACAGGAGCCTTAGTAACTTTCAATGCAAGGAAAAGTGCAAAGAGAAGTGCAAGAGCACCGGCAATTGGAACTAAGAAAAGATATTTGTCCATTTCTAAATCCCCCAACTTTATTATTATTTTAGGTAAAGAATATTTTAACATTACGATTTATACTTTTCAACAATTTTAACAATCTAAGATTGACATTTTTGTAACAATCTATATATTTTCTGCGTTTTCGATCTGGCATTTTGCATCGAAAAAGCTCTCAAAAAAATATCGAAAAAAACCTCAAAAAATAGCAAAAAAATGCTTGCATTTGGGGTTCTTTTTATATATAATAGGTACATAAGTGGTGCGAAATGTCACCAAAATGGGTCAAAGTGGGGCAAAACTAGGGAGCAGTTAAAATGGATTTTTTAGGCGTTTACAGACATAGCCTCGATGCGAAAAATCGTGTATTTATACCTTCTAAGTACCGTGAGTATTTAGGAGGCACTTTTGTTGTCTGTAAGGCTCCTGATGAATGCCTCTACATATACAGCCAAGAGGAATGGGAGAAAGTTGCAGAACAGGTTAAAGCACTTCCAGGATCCCTTGAGTATAGACGCTATAAACGTAATTTCTTCGGAAATGCGGACATGGTTGAACTTGATAAGCAAGGCCGTTTCACAATCAAGGCTGAGCTTCTTGAATATGCAGGACTTACGAAGGATGTCGTAATTGCCGGTTCTGGCAATAAGTTCGAGATTTGGGATGCAGGTGCTTATGAGTCTGACGGATATAAGACTCGTGATGCTGATGATCTTGATATTGAGGTTATTTTCTAATGGCAGAAAATAAATTTTCCCATATCCCGGTTCTGTTCGATGAAACGATATCTTCTCTCTGCATTAAACCAGATGGAATATATGTTGACGCTACAGCAGGCGGCGGGGGACACTCCAAGGGAATACTTGATAAGCTTGGAGATTCTGGCCGCCTCATTTGTATAGATAGGGACCCTGACGCCATAGAGGCGCTAGCCGAAAGATTCGGAGATGACAAGAGGGTCACGATAGTTCACGACAATTATTGCAATATCAAATCGATACTTTGTGAACTATCAATTACTTCGGTGGATGGCATACTTGCAGATCTTGGAGTAAGCAGCCACCAACTTGATACGGCCGAGCGTGGATTCTCATTCCACAGCAATGCTCCGCTTGACATGCGAATGAGTCAAAGCGGAGCGACTGCTGCCGATTTATGCAACACATTATCGGAGGCAGAACTCGCCCGAATCATACGCACCTACGGCGAAGAGAGGTACGCTAGCAGTATTGCAAAGAACATTGTAAAGGAAAGAGCCTTTACACCGATAGAGACAACCCTACAACTCGCCGAAATTATTTCGAATTCAGTACCGGCTAAAGCGCGTAGGAACGGGCATCCAGCTCGTAAAACTTTCCAGGCACTCAGGATTGAGGTCAACGGAGAACTTGAGAAATTAAGCGGTTCCGTCGATGACATGTTCGATTGTCTTAAAGTCGACGGAATCCTTTCTATTATTACTTTCCACTCTTTGGAAGATAGAACAGTGAAGCAAGAATTTGCTCACTTCTGTGAGGGATGCACGTGCCCGCCAGAATTTCCGGTGTGTGTATGTGGTAATACCCCGCGAGGCAAGTTACAGTTCAAGTTCAAAGAGGCAGGCGAGGGCGAGCTCCAAGAAAATCAGAGAGCTCGATCAGCAAAATTACGTTCGATTATAAAAATTAAGGCAAATGATTAATTACATACCAAATTATTTAGGAGGTGGGACCATTGGCTAATCAAAACAGAACAGAAGCAGTAGATTACCGTGCAAGAGCACAATATGGTTCCGCTGCTCCTGTAAGACAGCCTAGAAGACAGCCTGAGCCAAGAAGACAGGTTCAGCCAAAGGTTGTTACAAGATCCAAGAAAGAGATAAGAGCAGAAGAGTACAAGGTTAATGGTAAGGCTTTTAGAGTTGTACTTGCTTGCACAATCTTATTTATGCTCATTGGCTTCCAGATCTACAGTCAAGTTAAGGTTGATGAGATCAACAGAGAAATCGCAAATGTAAATTCTAAAATAGAAGTAGTCGAGAGTGAAAACACAAGACTCAATATGGAACTTGATTCACGAATTTCACTTGATAAGGTTGATGACTACGCTCAAAATGTGCTGGGAATGGTCAAGGTGGAGAACTATCAAGTATCCTACGTTGACTTTTCCGGTGGTGATACGGTCACCATTTCTGGTGGAAAGCAGCACACGAATCTAATAGATAAAATTAAAGAGGCATTTTAATAGAACTTAGATGAGAGTTAGGGACCAGTCCTTAACTCTCATAGTCATATATAAAGGGTAAAAAAAGGAGATGCAGACGTGTCGAAATCCCAAAGAAACAAGTTAAAAAACAGGGCACTCGTAGCCCTTCTTATCATCTGTATCGCAGGTTTCGGTACAGGTGCATATGGTCTTGTAAATGTAGGAATCATAAAAGGTGAAGAATATAAAACCAAGGCACAGAAACAGCAACTTTCCGATACAACTGTTGCCGCTGATCGTGGCACAATCTATGACGCCAATATGAATGTCATTGCGAAGTCCGCAGATGTTTGGAAAATATGGATCAATCCATCGAAAATAAAAGACAATGCAACAAGAGAGAACGTTGCAGCAGGACTTTCTGATATCCTCGAGCTTGATTATGACTCTGTATATGAGAAATGCTGTAAAGAAAAACGTGCTTATGTAGTTATCAAGTCACAAGTTGAATATGAAGCAAAGACCAAAGTTGTTGAATTTTATAAGGGCAACAAAGGGTATAACCAATTCATTGGAATTGAGAGCGATGTAAAGAGATATTATCCTTACGGAAGTTTCGCATCATCAATTCTTGGCTTTACTGGTTCTGACGGCGTCGGCCGTTCTGGACTTGAATATTTCTATGACGACACACTTACCGGCACGGCAGGTCGTGTGATTACAGCAAAGAATGCGAAACAGGTCGCAATCTCATCTGATTTCCAGACATCATATGAGGCGGAGACAGGACTTAACATTCAACTTACAATCGATGAGGTAATTCAGTACTACCTTGAATCGGCACTCGCCGACGCCGTAGAGCGCCACAGCGCAACGTATGGATACGGCATTGTTATGGATACGAAGACAGGCGCCATTCTTGCGATGAGTACACAGCCAGATTTCGATTGTAATGATCCATACACAATTACTAGTCAGAGAACACTTAAAGAAATTTCAGAGATTGAGGACGAAGATGCCAAGAACGAAGCCGTTTCGGAGGCTCGCTACTCTCAGTGGCGTAACCGTACAATCTGCGACTCATATGAGCCAGGCTCAGTTTTCAAGTGTTTTGTTGCTGCAGCTGCTCTTGAAGAGGGAGTTGTAAAGCCGGAAGATCAGTTCTACTGCAGCGGTAAAATCCAGATTATGGACCGTGAATATCGTTGTGCTAAACGTGTAGGTCATAAGTCCGAGACTTTCACAAGTGCATTTATGAACTCTTGCAACCCTGTATTTATCCAGGTTGGACAGAAACTCGGAGCAAAGAAGTTCTTCAAGTATTTCGAAGCATTTGGATTTACAGAGAAGACCGGAATCGACCTTCCTGCTGAATCTGCACCGAAGGCAAATGTAACTTACTACACAGCTGATAAGCTCACAAAGGTTTCACTTGCATCTTGCTCATTCGGCCAGACCTTCCAGGTAAGCCCGATTCAGGTAATCACAGCTGTAAATGCAATCGCCAATGGTGGCAAGCTTATGCAGCCTTACGTAGTTGGTGCGATGCTTGACGAAGAGGGCAACAAGGTTGCCGAGACTGTACCTACAGTTAAGAGACAGGTAGTATCTGAAGAGACGGCAAACCTCGTAGCTTCAATGATGGAACTTGTCGTTACTGAGGGCGGTGGTAAGAACGCCTATGTACCAGGCTTCCGTGTAGCGGGCAAAACTGGTACCTCGCAGAAACTTACACATGAGGGATTCTATGTTGCTTCATTCTGCGGATTTGCTCCAGCAGACAATCCTGAGATTACGGTTCTCATCGCTATCGATGAGCCGAGATCAGGCGCTACACACGGTGGTACAGTTGCTGCTCCAGTTGTAGCAGAAGTAATCTCAAAGTGTATGGAATATCTCAATGTTGAGCCACAGTACACAGAAGCAGAACTTGCAAAACTCGATGTTAAGACACCAAAATATGTCGGAACAACAGTTACTGCTGCTAAAGAAGAACTTTCAGCACAGGGCTTCACTGTTAAGGTTGTCGGTGGTGGAGACAAGGTAGTTGCACAGTCACCATCAGCAGGCCAGATTATTCCGAAGAACGGTGTAGTTGTTCTTTACACAGACAGCAATAAGAAGTCATCTAAAGTTGAGGTTCCTGATTTCACAGGTCTTACAGTTGCACAGGCAAGTAGAAAGGCAATTGGTGCGGGAATCAACTTGAAGGTTTCTGGATATACCAAGGACAATGGCGCAATTGCATATGCTCAGACAATTGCCGCTGGTACTGAAGTTACAGCGGGATCAATCGTTTCAGTATCATTCCAGACACAAGTAAGTAGTACAGAGGAAGATTAGTGATATGAAAAAGTTATTACTAAGTGACATATCAAGAATGGCCGGTGGTACGGCAAATGGAGAGGCTGAAATCACATCGGTTGTCATCGACAACCGAGAGGTGAAGCCGGGGGCTCTGTTTATCGCAATAAAGGGCGAGCGTCTCGACGGTCACCAGTTCGTAAAATCAGCCATAGAGGCGGGCGCCTCGGCTGTAATGGTGAGTGAAGAGGTCGAGAGCTCGGTGCCGGTTGTAAAGGTTGCCGACACAAGCGAGGCGTTCCTGTCACTTGCAAATGGATATCGAAAGACTTTCGATATCCCAATAGTTGCAATCACAGGAAGCGTCGGCAAGACCACCACCAAAGAGATGGTTTGTTGTGTATTAAACGCAAAGTTCAATGCACATAAGACTTTCACTAATTGGAATAATTCAATAGGTGTACCGAAGGTTCTCTTAGGTCTTGACGAGGAACATACAGCAGCTGTTGTGGAGATGGGAATGAACCATAAGGGTGAACTTTCAGTTCTTACAAGGACTGTTCAGCCGTTAATGGCAGTGATTACAAATATTGGCGTATCACATATCGAAAATCTCGGATCGCGCGAGGGCATTCTCGCAGCAAAGCTTGAGGTTCTTGAGGGAATGGATGAGGGCTCAACCCTCTGCATAAATGCAGATAATGATATGCTTCAGAAAGTGACGGAGGAGTCACTTCAGAATAGATTCGTAATAAGACGTTTCGGTATAAATACAGAAGCGGATGTAATGGCAAAGGATCTTGTATATGACACTGAAGGCACCACTTTCACAGCCGTCGTAAAACCATCTCGCATGGATGGGCTCGATGGAGCGGGCTGTGAGGATATCATGCCAACAGAGTTCAAAGTTGAGATCCCTACAACTGGTGAGCACAATGTATATGATGCTCTCGCAGCAATTACTGTCGGCACAGAGCTCGGCATCGATAATGAAAAGATGGCCGACGCCCTCAAAGGCTATATGCCGGCAGGCATGAGAGAAAAGATTGAAGTTCTCAGAAATGTCACTTTGATTGAGGATTGCTACAATGCAAGTCCTGATTCTGTAAGAGCTCTCGCAAAGACACTTGAAATTAAAGGGTCAGGCGGAAAGAGAAAAATCGCCGTAATCGCCGACATGTTGGAACTCGGAGATTACAGCGAAAAGGCGCACAGGGACTGCGGCCGTTATCTTGCAGATGCCAAGGTCGATATGCTACTTACCTACGGTGAACTCGCGAAGTTCACAGCAGATGAAGCTCGCAAATGTGGCGTGCTTCGTGTGTTCGAGTTCGACGATAAGGGAGAACTTGGCAAGCATCTTATGTCCATGCTTAAAGAATGGGACGTTGTCGCATTCAAAGGAAGCAGGGGCATGAAACTTGAAGATGTTATCGAGTATGTAAAAGGGGAACTTATATGAATACAGTAGTTGCAATTGTAATCAGTATCTTAGTTGGCTTCGCCATTTCGGCATTACTTGGAATCGTACTTGTACCTTTCCTTCATAAACTTAAATTCGGACAGACAATTCTTGATATTGGTCCTAATTGGCATAAGGCAAAACAGGGCACACCTACAATGGGCGGATTTATGTTCATTATCGCAACGCTTGTCACATTCCTCGCCGTTGTAATCATTGATAAGATTATGGGAGGCGACATTGTCGGAGGAATTGACAATCCTCTCGCAGGCGAGATAAAGACAAGACTTTATGCCGGAATTATCTTGGCAGTTGGATTCGGTCTTATCGGATTTGCCGATGACTATATCAAAGTTGCGAAGAAACAGAATGAGGGTCTTACAGTAATTCAGAAGACACTTTTCCAACTTGCAATTTCTGCAGCATATATCGTTACAATGTGTCTTACATCAGATAGTTTATATATGTACATTCCTTTCGTAGGAAATGTCCAGTATGGTAATCCTATTATTTTCGCAATTTTCACTGTGATTGTAATCTATGCAACAGTTAATGCGGTAAATTTCACAGACGGTATCGATGGACTTTGCGCATCAGTTACAATTACATCAGCAATCTCTTTTGCAGTTATTGCAGCTCTTCTTAAACTTATGGGAGCATCGCTCCTCGCTTGCGCACTTGCTGGCGCATGTGCTGGTTACCTTATTTGGAACTGGCACCCGGCAAAGTGCTTCATGGGTGATACAGGTTCTATGTTCCTTGGAGGAATGGTTGTCGCTCTTGCATTTGCAGTCAATTGCCCACTAATCCTTCTTCTTGCAGGTTTTATCTATGTAATTGAAGGTCTTTCAGACGTAATTCAAATCGGTTATTTCAAGATTACAAGAAAGATTGCACAGAGAACTGACCCGGCTGCTACAGGAAAGCGTCTCTTTAAGATGGCTCCTATTCATCATCACTTTGAAAAATGTGGTTGGTCAGAGGTTAAGATCGTTCTTATTTTCTCTTTCGTTAATTTACTTTTCGGCGCAGCAGCATGCGTACTCGTTTATTTTGGACAATAAGTTTGGGTGAAAATTATGGCAAATAGAAATCAGCCTAATCAACAACCGAAAATCAATCCGAAACTTTGGGCACACGGGGGTATGGACATCATATTCCTATCCCTTGTCATGGCTATTTTGACAATAGGTCTTATTATGATGTTCTCGGCATCTTACACCTATTGTTATTACCATTTTAATGGCGATAGTTTCTACTACATAAAGAGACAGCTTTTTTTCGCCATTGTCGGTATAGTTGCGATGTTCTTCGTGTCTAAAATTCATTTTTCGTTCTATAAAAAAGTATCTAAAATCGTTCTCATAATTTCATATGCATTGCTCGGAATAGTACTTATTCTTCCGCCACCGTCGGGCTATGAGCAGTTCCACCGTTGGATTCAGATTCCAGGTCTTGGTACTTTCCAGCCGTCGGAGATTGCGAAGTTCGCAATCATCCTATTCCTCGCGGCTCATATAAGTGACAATTACCGTGGAATCAACAATAAGGAACTTACGAATTTTAGGGGAGTAGAGGTTCCTACAAAGTACTATTGTCTTGGACTTTATGTCGCAGTTATAGGTTCAACTTGTCTCTTTGTTTATTTGGAAAACCACGTATCCGGAACACTTCTTATTTTCGCACTCGGTATAATTATGCTTTGGTTCGCTGGATTTGATTCCAGGTTCTTTATAGCGGCTGTCATACTTGTATTCGTCGCGGCCGTTTTCGTAATAGCCAATCCGGATATTTTGCCTGAGCATGCTCAGCCGCGTATCCAGGCTTGGATTGATAAGGATTATGATCCTCTCGGTGTTCGTTGGCAGACGAACAACGCTCTATACGCCATTGGCTCGGGTGGCCTCTTCGGCGTTGGCCTTGGAAATTCAACGCAGAAGCAGCTCTACGTTTCTGAGCCACAGAATGACTTTATCTTCTCAATCGTTTGTGAGGAACTTGGAGTTGTAGGTGCGGCAATTATAATTATTCTTTTCGCACTTCTTGTATGGCGTGGCTTCTATATCGGAATGCATACAAAAGAGAAATTCCCTGCACTTCTTGCAATGGGTGTATCTTTCCAGGTTGGACTTCAAGCGGCAATAAATATAGCCGTTGTAACAGACGTACTTCCTAACACGGGTATCTCTCTTCCGTTCTTCTCATACGGAGGCACATCGCTTCTGATGCTACTTGGTGAGATGGGACTCGTACTTGGCGTATCGCGATACGCAAACTTTAAAAAAGTTTAGGTGAATGAAATGAAAATTCTCTTTGCTACTGGTGGAACTGGTGGACATATAAATCCTGCACTTGCAGTTGCAAGTCAGATAAGAAATGATTATCCAGATGCTGAAATCCTCTTTGTTGGAACAGCAGATCATATGGAATCAAGACTTGTTCCGAATGCGGGATTTGATTTTAAGACAATTAAAATCGCTGGTTTCCAGCGCAAGCTTACTCCAGCAAATATTGTGAAAAATATTAGAACTTTCTTCTGGCTTTTCAGTAGCACAAGAGAGGCAAAGAAAATTATTGCAGAGTTTCAGCCAGACGTAGTTGTAGGATTTGGCGGCTATGTAAGCGGACCTGTTCTTCGTAAGGCACACAAGATGGGAATACCAATTGCTGTACATGAGCAAAATGCATTTCCTGGTGTCACAAATAAAAAACTTGCAAAATATGCGGAGGTCGTAATGTTGACCTCCGAGGATGCGCGAGATAGGATCGAGTGCCTAAATGAGCCAGTGATAACTGGCCTTCCGGTCCGCGGCGAGCTTATTGCTGCCGATAGGGCAGAGTGCCGAGAAAAACTCGGTGTGCCGGAGGGCACACCACTCATTCTCTCGATGGGTGGCAGCCTCGGCGCTCGCGCGGTGAATGAGGCCGTATGTGGCCTTATCGCCAACAAAAAAGATGATCATGATTGCATGTTCCTACATGCAATGGGCCAATACGGCCTATGGGTTCCAGATAAACTCCGCGAGCTCGGCGTGGAACCTGACGAGCGAGAGGATATTGAAATTCGTGAATATATCGATGATATGGAAGTATGCATGCCGGCAGCAGACCTAATAATTTGTCGTGCTGGTGCATCTTCACTCTATGAGATAAGAGCACTTGGTAAGGCATCTATTCTTATTCCATCACCTTATGTCGCAGAGAATCATCAATATTTCAATGCGATGGAACTTGTAAACAACAATGCTGCTGAGATTATTGAGGAGAAAGACCTCACGGCAGAAGTGCTTACAGAGCATGTAAATCAAATACTCGGTGACGAGGATAAGATCGCTGAGATGTCAAAGAATGCCAAAGAGATGGCGATACTTAATTCAACAGATTTGATTGTTGATAACATCATGAAACTTATCAAGTAATTTCGGGGGAAATTATATGGCTGTTAATAAGTCAAAAGAGGAGATGCGACGCGATCACCGCAATACGCGTGAGCGCCAGCAGAAACTTCGTAGACGCGCGATATATGCAACACTTGTTCTTTTCGTTGTAATCATTGGCTTCATACTTGCCTTCACGGTTTTCTTCAATATTAGAAGATTTGAAGTCCGTGGCTATAGCGTGTATACCGATGCTCAAATTATTGAGGCATCGGGCGTATCCAAGGGCGACAATCTTGTGGCACTTAACCGCGAGAAAGTTGAAAAGAACATAACAAAGAAGTTGCCTTATATCGCAAGTGTTGAAATCAAAAATGGTTTTCCTGACAAAATTATCTTTGTAATTCATGAGGATGCTATAAGATCCGCAGTTGAGACAAGTAGCGGAGTAATCCTTCTTGATAAGGACGGTAAAGTGCTATCCAAAGTCGCAACTTTGGATGAGGTCTATGCTGACTGCACTCTACCGGGTGGTGTCGCATATAATTCAGAGGAGAAGACCACTAAAAAAACCGAAAAGTCAACAAGTACAACAACCACAACAACCACGACAACTACAGCGACCGGTGCAAGTACAACCAAAAAATCAAAAGATAAAAGTACAACCACAGAGAAAAAGAAAGCAAAATATGTACTTGCAGGTAGATATATCACAACTATCAAAGGCGTAGATGTTGAGAAAGCTGAAGTTGGTTCACCTATAGAGTTCAAGAAGGATAAGTCATTTGACACATATTCGGAGATTATGAACCTTCTTGATAGCAACAAGATTGATGGTATTGTTTCAATTGATATCAGTAATGTCTCCAATCTTAAGATGATGTATATCGGTGATATCGAGGTACGACTTGGCACATCAACTGATTTGGATGGAAAGATCAATTTGCTTGGTAAAATAATTGAATCTGGTAGCATTAATGACAGTTATCAGGGCGGAAAAATAGATCTTACAATTTACTCAAGCCAGAGTAAAGGATATCTCTCACCAAAGCGTGAAACTACCACTAAAACGACTACAACTGAGAGCACGACAGTGGATGAAAATGAAGAAAATCAGACCACTACAACAACAACTAAAAAGCACACGACAACCACTAAGAGTTCGACCAACAAGAATTAATGGGTTGAAATTTTAGAACTCGCGTGATAATATATGTATTACATTTTTATAAATTAAAATAGGTTTAATCTGTTTTTTGAATAAACGGGAACTTAATTTAGGAGGATGCCACATGGGATTTGAAATGGCAGCAGATTTTGAAAGCGTAGTACAGATCAAAGTAATCGGTGTCGGCGGTGGCGGCGGAAACGCAGTAAACCGTATGATAAAGTCTGAGATCAAAGGCGTTGAATTTATCGCAATCAATACTGATAAACACGTACTCCTTCAGTCACAGGCTACACATAAAATTCAGATTGGTGAAAAAGTTACTAAGGGCCAAGGTGCTGGCGCTCGTCCTGAAGTTGGACAGCGTGCAGCTGAAGAGAGCAAAGAGACAATCACTAATGCTCTCAAGGGCACTGATATGATTTTCATCACTGCTGGTATGGGCGGCGGAACAGGTACTGGTGCAGCTCCTGTTATTGCAGCAACAGCTAAAGAGATGGGAATCCTTACAGTTGGTATCGTTACTAAGCCTTTCAGCTTCGAAGGTAAGCATCGTATGGATCAGGCAGAGGAAGGTATCAAAGAACTTGCAAAGAGCGTAGATAGCCTTATCGTTATCCCTAACGAGAGACTTAAGCTCCTTTCAGCAGAGAAAATCACACTTGCAAATGCATTCGATGCAGCTGACGACATTCTTCGTCAGGGCGTTAAGTCTATTTCAGAACTTGTTGCAAATGCAGGTTATATCAACCTTGACTTTGCAGATGTAAGTTCAATTATGCGTGATGCTGGTCATGCACATATGGGCGTAGGTCGTGCACAGGGCAAGGATAAGGCAACAGAGGCAGCAAATGCAGCTATCTCTTCACCACTTCTTGAGACAACAATCGATGGTGCTCATGGTGTTATCATTTCTATCACAGCATCACCTGACGTTGAACTCGAGGAAATCAGCCAGGCTTCAGAGCTTATCGCTGGTGCAGCTCATCCAGATGCCAACATCATTTGGGGTGTTTCATTTGATGAAACTCTTCAGGATGAAATCATCGTAACAGTAGTAGCTACAGGTTTCGGCGCTGATGGTATCAAGCGCGCAGAGACAAAGTCACGTTTCGACGACGATGCTGATGATGCTGATATTGCAGACATCATGAGCAGCACAAAGAGCGACGACTTTATGGGCTTCGAAGATGACTCAAAATCAGGCTCAGATTCTGACTTTGGCATGGATGACAGCTATTTTGATGCTCTTGATGATATCTTCTCTAGCAGAAGTTAAAATATTATTGCTTTTTAATAACCCGTGTGATAAAATGCATTGGTAATCTAGGACAAGAGGTGAAAACGATGAAGGACGGAATCCATCCAAACTACGCACCTACAACAGTTAAATGTGCTTGTGGTGCTACAATTGAGACTGCATCTACTAAAGAAGATCTTCGTGTAGATATCTGCTCAAACTGTCACCCATTCTTCACAGGCAAGCAGAAGCTTGTTGATACAGGCGGACGTGTTGACCGCTTTAACAAGCGCTTTGAGAAGTCTCAGCAGAAATAATTTATTACAAATTGGGCCAGCACTAATTGTGCTGGCTTTTTGTCTACTTTGGAGGTGAGCGTTTGGCATCATATTTGACAATAGATAAAGCCGCAAATGATGAGTTTTATGAGAAACGCTCACGCTTTATCGGTTATGTAAAACCTGTAAAGACCGTAGATGAAGCTACGGCCTTCATTGATGAGATTAAGTCGAAGCATTGGGACGCGAAACATAATGTCTACGCGTACGTATTGCGAGATGGAAGCCGCGAAAAGTTCAGCGATGACGGGGAACCGTCGGGCACGGCCGGAATGCCGGTGCTCGAGGTGCTTAAAAATTTCGGTGTCACTGATGTATGCGTGGTTGTAACAAGATATTTTGGCGGAATTTTGCTCGGCACCGGTGGACTTGTCCGTGCCTATTCGAATGCCGCATCGCTTGCACTTTCCGCAGGCGGAATTGTAGAGATGAAAAGTTTCAATCTCTGCACTATGGATATAGATTATAATCTATATGGTAAAATACAGAATCTTCTGAATGAATGTGGAGGAAAGGTCGTAGATACGACATTTACAGATGGTGTATCCGTAAAATTCCAAGTACCAGAAGAGGATATTTCAAGTTTCCAAACTAAACTTTCGGATTTAAGTCTTGGTAAAGCCAAGTTCGATATAATTGATACAATTTTCGATAAGATATGAGGTGAGAATATGGCAAAGAAAAAGTTTTTATCTACTAAAAAATCGAAGATTATTTTCGTAATTGCACTTGTAATTGTACTGATTGCAGCAGTTGGTCTTATCCTAAAACTTACTGACAAAGGTCAGGAAGTTGAGCTCGCGAAAGTAGAAAAGCGTGATATTGATCAGCACTACGATTCAGCTGGAATTATTTCGGCTGGAAGTAACGGAAAATACTATGCCTACGAGGGTATTGTGCCTAAAAAGGTAAATGTTAAGCCTGGAGACGCCGTCTGTAAAGGTGATGTACTTGCCACCTTCGACACAACAGCCATGAATTCAATGGTTTCTGAGAAGAAAAAGGCGTATCTTGATGCCGCGAATGCCTATAACACTGCGATTTCTTCAAAGAAGAGCAATAAGGAACAAGAGAAAGAAATTGATAAACAGATCAAGGATCTTAAGGCTCAAAAGGCAAAATTGCCAAAAGATGAAAATAAGACCAATTATGATGACATAGATATATCTAACATGACAACTGAAGAACTTGCAGAATTTGTTGCAAGTCTTTCATCTTCAGTTATCACCGCCGATGATATAGATCTTGAAATTAAACTTTTAGAGGCGAGAAAGACACTTCTTTCGAATGACAGTATGGATGCTCTTTATGAGGCATACAAGCAGAGCCGTGATCTTGCCAAAGAGGAATACGATGCAATCCTTGCAGAGAAAAAGGCACTTGAAAAGGGTTGGGTTGCAGAGGCCGATGGCAAGGTTGGTGATGTCTACATTACAGTAGGAAAAGCCTATACCTATGTTGAAGATCCATCATCAGGCTCATTTGACCTCTCAAGCATTATGAGTGGTGGCAGTGACATAGATGTATCAAGCATTATTGATAGCATTACATCATCTGGTACTTCAACACTTAAGAAGGGTGTTGCCATTGATATCGATTATTATGATGGATATACAATAGGATTTACACTTGGTAAATATGACCTTGAAACAGTTAAGGTCGGTATGCCAGCGACAGTTACATATACAGATTATGAGTATGCAGCTGAGGTATCATATATCAGCGCACATGCAACAACTTCAACTGATATCGTAAGTTCTATGATGGGTTCTTCAACACAGACAAGCAACAGTGTTGAAGCGCAGGTTCGTGTCCTTAATCCTGATGAGAAGATGGTTGTCGGATTTGATGCTAAAATCTCTATTCTCACAGCATCTAAAAAGGATGTCCTTTCAGTACCTGTTGAATCAATTACAATTGATGAGGGTAAGATGTATGTCTTCATCTATGATGATGAGAAGGGAATTGCAATCCGCCGTGAGGTGGAGGTAGGCATCTCATCAGATGAATATTATGAGGTTATAAAAGGCCTTAAAGAGAACGAAAAAGTAATTTTAAATGCGTCTAAGATTACAGACGGACAGAAAGTTCACGAGGGTAAGAAGGCTTGAATCTTAAAGAAAATGTAAGGATTGCCCTCGCCGCAATTCGTGCCAATAAGATGCGATCGTTTCTCACTATGCTCGGCATCATCATCGGTGTCGGCTCGGTTATAGCGATTGTAACAATAGGTACGAGCGGTAAGGAGTATCTAATTCAGAAAATTAATGAGGCGGGTGGACAGAGCTTATCAATCTCTGTGCAGAACCGCTCGGAGGGTCGCTATAACATAAACGGCCTTACCGATGATGATATCGAGCTTATTAAAAGCATCGATCTCGTCCAATATGTAATTCCATATATAAGTTCTTCTGCGAGTTCTTCAACGCGAGCAATGCCTGAAGGATTTTGCTCGATTAGTGCCACGGGCGCAGAGTATGCGCAGGCACTAAGTATTCCAGTTGACTTTGGCAGATTTTATTCAGAGGATGAAATTACAGCGCATGCAAATGTGTGCCTTGTCAGTGCTACGACTGCGAAGAATTTCTTTAACACATCTAACCCTGTAGGACAGACTATTGACCTTCAGATAGATGATAAACTTGTGACACTTAAAATTATAGGCGTATCAAGTGATGAGGAATCAAATTCTCTTTTTTCTCCTGAGGATATGGAAGATATGATGGCCTCATATGGATTTGAATTTGATTTTTCTAAAATCGGTTATATCTACATGCCGATAACAACTCTTATGGACATATACGGAGAGTCTACTTACAGTTCCGTATCTGTTGTAACTTATGATGTAAATGACCTTGATAAGGCGGGAGAGATTGCGAAGAGCATGCTTAATGCACGCCACGGCATAATTGATGATTCGGTCTACGTTGCGACCAATATGGCGACTCTCGTAAGCCTTCTTGATACTGTTATCAATATCTTTACGATATTTATCTCATCTGTTGGCGCAATTAGCCTTATTGTAGGCGGCGTTGGTGTTATGAATATCATGCTCGTATCTGTAACAGAGAGAACGAGGGAGATAGGCATAAGAAAAGCGCTGGGCGCACGCACCAGCACTATTCTTGTTCAGTTCTTAACTGAGTCTATTATCATTTGCATTATCGGCGGTCTCATCGGCATGGCACTTGGCTTCGGCTTATCGTTCGCCGTGTCTATACTTATGGGTGCACCGGTTAAATTCAAGTTATCAATTATTCTCATAGCCGTTGGATTCTCATCGGCAATAGGTATATTCTTTGGAATATATCCAGCAAAGAAAGCGGCCAAAATGCCGCCGATTGAGGCCCTTCGTATGAATGGCTAATATGTAAAAATTAAAGGCAGGAGCACTTGCTCCTGCCTTAATTTTTTATGAATCTTTAAGAGCTCGCTCGAGCCAGATAGAGCCGATGTCCATTGCGTTATAAAGACCTGTTTTCTCTGATGTCTTAATGATACGCTCCATCGGTGAAACATTAGGATCAGTTGAGATAAGCTGAACTGAAACTTTCTCGGCAAGTTCAAGGTCACCCTCTGATGTGGTGCTCTTAACAGTGAGCATTATTACATAAGGGTCGTACATATTGCCGTAGTAAAGAGTGTTTCCCTGGCGAACAAGAGGTCTTCCCTTATAAGTAAGGAACTTCTCTTTGGCTGCCATCTATGTCATCCTTTCAAGAACTCACGTACGAGTGTCTGAAGAAGCTCGTCGCGGTCAATTTTTCTAATAAGACTACGCGCGTTGTTGTGAGTGGTGATATATGTAGGATCCTCAGAAAGAATATAACCTACGATTTGGCTGATTGGATTATAACCCTTCTCTACAAGAGCGGCATAAACCTCTCCGAGAATCTCTTTCATCTGCGCGTCAGAGTCCTCTTTAATTGAAAACTGTATTGTTTTATCAGTCATATTGTCCACCTCCAACTGATAGATTAGCCTTTATTATACTATAAATTTATAAATAATACAACTACGGAACTTAAGATCTAAGTACTGCACCGAGCTCTTCAGCTGCCTTAATTGCTTTATTTACAGCGTTGTTGCACTCCTCGTCAGTGAGTGTGCGCTCTGCTGAGCGGAAACGAAGTCCCCATGCAACAGACTTCTTGTTCTCACCGAGCTGAGCGCCCTGATATACATCGAAGAGTTCGATGTTCTCAAGGATCTTGCCACATGCTTTAGTGATTGCTTTCTCAACATGGAGAACAGGCATGTCTGCATCGAGTACAAATGCGAGGTCACGTGTGGTTGCAGGGAATTTAGGAAGAGCCTTGTAGATACGTACAAGGTCAGCCTTCTCGAAGAGAACTTCAACATCGATTACTGCAACATATGCACGTGTGCCGATGCCATAGTTTTCAAGTACTTCTGGGTGAACTTCACCGAGAACTGCGATGCGAGCATCGTCCTTTGAGATCTCAGCAGTTCTGCCAGGGTGGAATGCAGGAGCATCCTTCTTTGGCTCAACGTCATAATCCTTAACACCACAGATTGAGAGGAGCTTCTCAACCATTCCTTTGAGTTTGAAGAAGTCGTAATCCTTGCCATAGATACCCATAACAAGTGACTGATTCTCATCTGGGAGTTCCTCAAGTCCGTTTGACTTGTAAACTGTTGCAATCTCGTAAAGAGCGGCACGCTCATTACGGTTGTTATAGTTGCGGCTAAGTACTTCAAGAATAGAAGGTACTGCTGTCGTTCTCATAACACTTGTGTCCTCACCAAGAGGATTCATGATTGTTACAGAGTTGCGATGCTCTGAATCAGCTGGAAGGCGAATTTTATCATATGCCTTAGGGCTGATGAATGAGAATGTCTGAATCTCAGAGAGACCTACACCCATCATTGTCTTCTCTATAAGCTTAGTGAACTGCTGACGGTCTGTGAGCTTGGAAGAAGCTACGCCAGCAAGTGGTCTATTTGGAACATTGTTATATCCATAGAATCTTGCGATTTCCTCAGAGATATCAGCCTGGTGCTCAATATCAATTCGGAATGCAGGAGCTGTAATTGTATCGTTCTCCACCTTGAAACCAATCTTTTCAAGGATCTTCTTCTGCTCTTCAGGGGAGCAGTCGATTCCGATGAAATTATTGGTCCACTCTGGCATGAATGGGAGAGTGACAGGCTGCTTAGGATTCGCATAGTTGTCAACGATACCGTTTACAACGTCACCAGCGTCGAGCATCTCTACGAGCTCGAGAGCGCGGCGGAGACATACATCACAATCGTCTGGATTGAGCTGCTTCTCGAAGCGTGCAGAGGACTCTGTACGCATTCCGAGGCCTTTAGCTGCGCGGCGAACTGCTACGCCGTTGAAGCATGCGGACTCGAAGACGATTGTAGAGGTATCATCCATGATACCTGAGTATTCGCCGCCCATTACGCCGGCTACGGCTACAGGCTTGTTCTCGTCTGCAATAACAAGCATTGTATCGAGAAGATCACGCTCCTCACCATCGAGTGTAGTAATCTTCTCGCCAGCGCGAGCGTTTCTTACTACAACGTGGTTGCCATTGAGGAAGCGGAGGTCGAATGCGTGCATTGGCTGGCCATACTCAAGCATTACATAGTTGGTGATATCAACTATGTTGTTGATAGGGCGAACGCCACATGCACGAAGACGCTCGCGCATCCAACGTGGAGATTCCTTAACGCGGACATTCTCTACAACTGCGCCACAATAACGGTAGCATTTGTCAGAAGCTTCGATGTCTACTTTAAGGAGACTATTTACATCGCCATGACCTGCCTTAACCTCTGGGTCATGAAGCTTTAGAGGAACATCAAATGTTGCTGCTGTCTCTCTTGCAAGACCAATGATTGAAAGGCAGTCTGGACGGTTAGATGTGATTTCAAATTCAACAATTGTGTCGTCAAGACCGATAGCCTCGTGGATGTCGGTGCCTGGTACTAATGTGCAATCGTCGCCGAGAATGAAGATACCGTCTTCGATTGCATATGGGAAGTCGTGAACTGAGAGGCCGAGCTCACCGAGTGAGCAGAGCATACCCTCAGACTGAACGCCACGGAGCTTGCCTGTTGTGATCTTCTGTCCACCGTGAACAACTGATTTATGACGTGCTACTGGGACGAAATCACCTTTATTTACATTCTGAGCACCAGTTACAATCTGGAGTGTCTCGCCACTGCCATCATCAATCTTGGTGATGAACATGTGGTCTGAGTCAGGGTGACGCTCAATCTCAAGAACCTTACCAACTACGATGTTCTGGAGTTCTTCACCCTCGTGCTCATATGATTCAACTTTAGAACCGGAGATGGTGAGCGCTTCAGCGAAATCTCTATCTCCCGCATTAACTTCTACGAACTCTGCGAGCCATTTTTTAGATAAATTCATGAACGTTCACCTCCCTTAAAACTGCTCGAGGAAGCGTACATCATTTTCATAGAGCATACGCATATCGTCGAGACCGAAACGGAACATTACAATACGTTCCAAACCAATACCAAATGCGAAACCGGAGTATTTCTTAGGATCTACTCCACCGTTTTCAAGAACTTTAGGGTGAACCATGCCACCGCCGAGGATTTCAATCCAACCCTCGCCCTTACACATAGGACAACCTACGCCACCACATTTGAAGCATGAGATATCAACTTCACATGATGGCTCTGTGAATGGGAAGTGATGAGGACGAAGACGAGTCTTCGTGTCTGGACCATAAAGTCTTTTTGCAAATGTATCAAGAGTGCCCTTGAGGTCTGCCATTGTGATGCCTTCATCGACTACAAGGCCTTCGATTTGATGGAAGAGAGGGGAATGGGTTGCATCAACTGCATCTGAGCGGAATACGCGTCCTGGTGCAATGATGCGGATAGGTGGCTCAGTCTTCTCCATAACACGGATTTGTACAGGGGATGTCTGAGTACGGAGAAGCATATTCTCAGTGATATAGAATGTGTCCTGAGTATCACGAGCTGGGTGATCCTTTGGGATGTTGAGTGCTTCAAAGTTGTAATGATCCCATTCAACTTCTGGGCCTTCAGCAATATCGAATCCCATGCCTTGGAATATATCTTTTACCTCGTCAAGTACGATTGAGAGCGGGTGTCTATGACCGAGCTCCATCTCGTTACCTGGCAATGTAACGTCAATTGTTTCTTCTGCAAGTTTTGCCTCTTGCAAAGCAGATTTGAGTTCAGCAGATTTTGCGTCGATCTCAGCCTGAATCAATTCACGAATTTCATTGGCGAGCTGTCCGATAATAGGACGCTCCTCAGGTGAGAGACCACCCATCTGCTTGAGAACTGCTGTGAGTTCTCCCTTCTTACCGAGATACTTGACACGGATGTTGTCAAGATCCTCGAGAGAAGAGGCGGAAGCGAGGGCCGCTTCGGCACTTTTCTTAATTTCTTCAAGTTGCTGTTTCACTTAAAAATCCCCCTAACAAATAAAAAAACCCCGTCCCGAAAGGGACGAAGCAGAGCACTCAAATTGAATCCGCAAAGCTTTTACTTTACTCCGTCATCGCGTTTGTTATATAATTTTTTTAACGTAGGTATTTTATCACGAGTAAAATCCTTTTTCAATAGGTATTTATTAGAGAGGTGCCGATATGAAAGTTTATAGTGTAGATGAAATACGCTTTGTAGAGGAAAAAGAGGATGAAATTGGTACTCGTTTCATCAGATTGATGGAAAATGCGGGCTCCGCCTCCGCAAAGAGAATCGAAAAGTACATGGATTCATCAGCCATGATCTGTGTCGTATGTGGACGCGGTAAAAACGGCGGAGATGGATTCGTTATTGCGAGAAAACTCTACGAAAAAGGCTATAGTGTTTCAGTCGTTTTAGCAGGTGGAATTCCAACTGCAAATGATGCGATTGAGATGTATAGAAAGCTTGACTCTTTCAACATAAATATCTACCGTTTTGACCGCGAACAGACCGCCTGTGAAAAGGCAATTGCGAGTGCAAATTTGCTCGTCGATTGCGTCTTCGGAATTGGCTTCCATGGAGAGGCGGAATCACCTTATTCTGAGGTCTTCGAATGGATGAATTTTGCGTCGGCGCCAATCATTGCAATCGACGTACCTTCGGGCGTTAACAGCGATACAGGCGAGGTCTGTGAGTCGGCTGTTTACGCGAATTTAACACTTGCTATAACGACCTTAAAACCAGCTCATATTTTGCTCCCAGCAAGAGAACTTTGTGGAGATGTTGAAGTACTAAATATTGGCATTTCTGACGAGGCACTTGAGTCGGTTTCACCTCGTCTTGAAACCTTGGATTTTGACGAGGTAAAATATCTCATTCCGGCCCGCCCAATTGACTGTCATAAGAACGATTTCGGCCACGTTCTTTGCATCTGTGGTAGCCGAAATATGCCGGGTGCAGCCTGCCTCTCAAGCGGTGCCGCAAGCGTCGCTGGCGCCGGCCTTACGACTGTCGCTTTTCCGGAGTCGGCATACGCATCTCTTGCCAGTGGAATGAAGGAAATTATGCTCCTTCCACTGCCGGATATTGACGGAAAACTTGCTGCGACAGTCGAGTGTATTTCGGCACTCCATAGCCATATGAAGAAGGCGAATGCCATTGTGATTGGGCCAGGTCTCGGCCAGGGCCCAGATGTCACTGAAGTGGTCTTCGATGTCATTAGAAATGCCACTTGCCCAGTGGTGATTGATGCTGATGCAATCAATGCAATTTCGTCTGATTTATCCATCCTAAAAGAGGCCAGATCTGAGATAATTATCACGCCTCATCCGGGTGAGATGAGCCGCCTAACTGGTCTCACTGTAAGTGAGATTGAAGGTGGACGAGAAGGACTTGCTGCTGAGTTCGCTAAAGCCCATAACATAACGGTTTTACTCAAAGGAGCAGCCACCGTAGTGGCCTCTCATTTGACCGACAAAATTTACATAAATTGGACTGGTACACCGGCCCTTGCCAAGGGCGGAAGCGGCGATGTCCTAAGCGGTATCATCGCAGCGATGATAGCAAACGGACATAAGCCGTATGAGGCGGCTAAACTTGGCGCATATCTCCATGGATATGCAGCGTCTCAAGCCGCCAAGGAAACAGGAATTGCATCAATGGTCGCAAGCGACATATTTGATGGCATAAGAGAGACGTACAAAGCTCTCGAAAAATAAAATATTTTTAGATGGCGCACCGCAGAGTGCGCCTTTTTTATTGCTTTTTTAAGGTAAATGTGATATAGTGTTAAAGTCTATGATTATGTCTATAATTATATTTATTTTATAGGAGTATTAAATGGGTAAGTTAATCGTCATTGAGGGGCTGGATGGATCTGGCAAGTCAACGCAGGTTGAACTCGTCAAGAAGTTCCTCGAGAACAAGGGTGTTGATGTCCATCAGATAAAACTCCCCGATTATGAGTCGGATTCCTCCGCACTGGTACGAATGTACCTCGGCGGTGAGTTCGGAAATAAACCGACGGATGTAAACGCTTATGCGGCATCCAGTTTCTATGCGGTGGATCGATATGCAAATTTCGTCACCAAATGGAAGACGGACTATGAGGGTGGCAAGGTTATCTTGGCTGACCGGTATGCTACGTCGAACGCAGCTCACCAGATGACGAAGCTCTCAAAGGACAATTGGGACGAATACTTATCATGGCTCGAAGATTTCGAATATGAAAAAATCGGAGTGCCGAAACCCACGATTGTAATATTCCTAGACATGCCGATTGAAATCTCGCAGAAACTGATGACTTCGAGATATGGCGGTGACGAAAAGAAGAAGGACGTTCACGAGGCTGATGTCGCGTACCTTAAGGCCTGCAGGGAGGCAGGACTTTACGCGGCGGAGAAGCTCGGTTGGAATATAGTCAAGTGCTACGAGGATGATGAACCTCGAAGCATAGAAAAAATAGCAAAAGACTTGGAGGAAATGATATGCAGTACGATATAGACTTTTTAACAGAGAAAGATTTTAACGATTTGAAGGTTGTATGGAGAATGACCTTCCAAGATTCGGATGATGTCACTCAGACTTTCCTTGACAATATGTTCGCACCTGGAATGGCAATATGTTCTAGGGAGGCAGGTATTGTTGTATCTGCAGTATTCCTTGTTCCTTGCCAGCTCATTATCAATAGTAGATGCCATGATGCATATTATATCTATGCCGCTGCAACTCATCCAAGCCACAGAAATAAAGGACATATGACAGAGATTCTCAAGTATACCAAGATGATTGCTGCACAACGTGGTATCGATTATATCGTTCTCTCTCCAGCAACAGATGGCTTATTTGATTTCTACGGTAAAAGAGGATTCTGGGTTGCCTTCTACAAGAAGGTTGTTCGCTTCACAAGAGAACAGCTTCAGGAACTCTCAACTGAACCAGATCTTTTGAATGCATATAAACTTGATATGTTTAAGATTCGTCAGCAGTGCCTCGGATATGGCGATTTCATCAACTGGGACGAAAAGACTTTGAAGTATGGCATGCTTGCTCATGACAAAGCACAGGGTGCTATGGCATTCACAAGCGATGGCTATGCAATGTATGACATTGGTAAGAACACAGTTTATGTAAAGGAACTTTGCACTCTTACCAATCCGAGTGATCTTTACTCAATGCTTCTCTTAGTAGATGACGCTGATAAGTTCACACTTAACCTCCCTGTAAATTCTAACATTCATTCTGAGGATGAGCAGATTGTTCGTACCGGAATGGCACTTCCACTTAACGAGGATGCTGTTGCTGCACTTAAGACAATGAGAAATGCTTATCTTGGACTCGTTCTTTAATGGAGGATGAGTGAATGGTTTATTTGTTTCTTGCAAATGGATTCGAGGAGATAGAGGCAATCGCGCCAGTCGATATTCTCCGCCGTGCAGGCGTTGAGGTACAGACTGTTGCGGTAGAGGATAGCTCTGATTATTTAATTGACGGTGCTCACGGCATCACAATCAAAGCTGATGTGCTTTTATCCGATATTCTCTATGACGATATAGATGCAATAATCCTGCCCGGCGGAATGCCTGGCACGAGAAATCTCGATGCGAGCGCTGAAGTTCGTCAGGCACTTAAATATTGCGCTGATAACGACAAGCTTATCTGCGCAATCTGTGCCGCACCATCAGTGCTCGGTCACTTAGGCCTTCTTATGGGTAAGAAGGCAACATGTTTCCCAGGTTTCGAGCGTGAACTTCACTGCTCTGTATTCACAGGCAGTGCCGTTACGGTCGATGGAAACATTATCACAGCGGATGGCCCTGGCAGTGCTGTCGCATTTGGCCATGCTATCGCAGCTAAATTTGTAGGTGAAGCTGCTGCAAGTAGAATCACAGATTCTATGCAGTGCAGAGTTTTATAATTTTGGAGGTCACATACCTTGGGTTTTGATGTAGACAAAGAACTTGAAGCGCTTATGTCTAACATAAACGCGGAAATTGAATCGTCGGCGACGCCACGGGCACAAAATGTCGAGTCACGACCGATGCCAGCGACGCAGAGACCAAAGCCACAACAGAATAATGTGAAGAGGGAAGACTCCGAGTATTATACGGGAGAAGTATATTTTGCCTCAAGGAAGCCGACGGGTAATCAGCCGACTCTAAAGGGCAGAGAACCTGCGAAGAAAAAGAAGTTTAAGCTTAGCAAGGTAAGTCGCAAGACAAAGCTTATTTATCTTGCAATAATTGTCGCTTTGACCACACTTTTCTCGATTTATACGATGTCTTTTGTCAATGATATTCTTGCGCTTCATAGAAGTGACGAGGTTAAAACCGTCACTATAGCTGAAGGTTCCTCCACGAACAAGATTATCAGACAACTTAGAAAAGAGGGCCTCATAAAGCATGGTGTTCTCTGCCGTATGTTTATGGCGTTTACGTCGGACCTCCACTCCAAGCCGACTTATCTCAGCGGTGTTTATTATTTAACTCCGTCCATGGGACTTGAGAAAATGCTCATGACCTGCCAAGATAAGCAGACTAAAGATACGGTTACAGTTACTATTCCAGAGGGATATTCAATAGAGCAAATTGCCAACAAGCTTGAAAAAGCAGGCGTTTGCCAGAAGGACGAATTTTATAAGAACTTGAGTTCTGCAACATTCAACTATGATTTCTTAAATGAGATTGAAAATAAGAAGCAGCGCTACAATGCGCTTGAGGGATATCTCTTCCCAGAGACTTATGAATTCTATGTTGATCAGAATGCAAGTTCAGTTATCAACAAACTTCTTACCCAGTTCGATACAGTATGGACAGACGAGTATCAGAAGAGAGCTGAGAAAATTGGCATGACATGTGATGAGGTAATCACACTTGCATCACTTGTTCAGAAAGAGGCGGCAGATGCTGAGCAGATGCCGACTATTGCCGGTGTATTCCTCAATCGACTTGGCTCCAATAGTTTGAGATTCCTTCAATCTGATACGACTACAACATATCTTCAGAAATATGTTAAGCCAAATGTATCCACAAGCGAATACAACGGCTTTGTAAAGAAGTACAGCACATATGATAGAGCCAACCTGCCGGTTGGACCAATCTGTTGTCCTGGCCAAGATGCTATCGAGGCAGTCCTCTATGCTGAGGATCATAACTACTATTTCTTCTGCCATGACAGTAGCGGTGAGATCTATCTCGCAAAGACCGGTGCTGAGCACAATGCAAATGTAAACAAGATTTCATAAGAGGTCAGATATGAACGAAAATGATAGACCGGAACTGCTCGCCCCAGCGGGCGATGAGGAACGACTTGACGCTGCGCTGCACTACGGTGCAGATGCTGTATATCTCGGTGGCAAGTTGTTCAACATGCGCGCTGCGACAGAGAGCTTCGACAGCGACAGTTTAAAAAAGGCCGTAGAGAAGTGTCATGCAAAGGGAACTCGGGTTCACTTAGTAGCCAATACGCTACCAAGGAACAGTGAGGTTCCAGAACTTCCAGCATTTTTCGAAGCAGCAAAAGACGCGAGTGTCGATGCATTTATTATTGCGGACGTTGGCGTTATGCGCATGGCGCAGCAATACGCACCGGGCATAGACATTCATATGTCTACTCAGACCGGTGTCGTAAATTATGAAACGGCCAACGTCCTCCATGACCTTGGCGCGAAGCGTATCGTCATGGCAAGGGAAGTGTCCCTTGACGATATCGCAGAGATTCGCGCAAAGACATCGAAAGACCTTGAGATTGAATGCTTTGTTCATGGAGCTATGTGTATGTCTTTCTCAGGCCGTTGCATGCTCTCAAATTATTTGACCGGCCGTGACGCCAACAGAGGTGATTGCGCTCAGCCATGTCGCTGGAAATATCATCTCGTTGAGGAAAAGCGTCCTGGTCAATATTTTGAAATCACAGATAATCCTGATGGCACATATATTTTGAACTCACAGGATATGTGCATGATAGAGCACATCCCAGAACTTCTCGCTGCAGGCGTTGACAGTTTTAAAATTGAGGGGCGCGCGAAGTCCGCTTATTATGCTGCAGCGGTCACTAACGCTTATCGTGCAGCGATAGACGAATATAAGAAAAATCCTAGTGCAGATTTTAGACCATCACAGTGGATTATCGATGAGATGAAGAAGATTAGTTACCGTGACTATTGCACAGGTTTCTACTTCAACAATCCAAGTGATAATGCTCATGTCTATTACGACGGCATCTATATCCGTGAATGGGATATCATTGCCAATGTTCTAAAGGGCACTGAGAACGGCAAAATCGAAGTTATTCAGCGCAATAGATTTTACAAGGGCGACGAGCTCGAGGTTCTCATGCCACAGACAGAACCTTTCACCATCAAAGTGGAAGAGATGTGGAATGAGAAAGGCGAAGAGATCGATGTCGCACCGAATCCAATGGCAATTATCACCATCGGATGTGATAGAGAAATTCCAAGCGGGGCAATTCTCCGTAAACAGAAGGACTAAATATGTCAATTAGAGAAGAAACCGAGAAAATTGAAGAGATAACTCTCTCGTCTTATGCACAGCGTGTATCGCAGACAAGGGGACGTATCGTCTATGAGCCGGAGGATGATATCCGTACGGCTTATCAGCGTGATAGAGATAGAATCATTCATTCATCCGCATTCCGCCGCCTAAAGCATAAGACACAGGTCTTTCTCGCTCCGACTGGAGACCACTATCGTACGAGACTCACTCATACTCTTGAGGTCTCACAGATTGCGAGAACAATGGCGCGCGCAATGCGCCTAAACGAGGACCTGACAGAGGCTATCGCTCTCGGTCATGACCTCGGTCATACACCTTTCGGACACGCAGGGGAACGAGCTCTTAATGCAGTTTATCCTGGTGGATTTAAGCACTATGACCAGAGCCTTCGCGTGGTTGACAATCTTGAAAAGCACGGTAGAGGCCTTAATTTGACATATGAAGTTCGTGATGGAATTCAGTGTCATACAACTGGCAAGGAGGCTGACACACTTGAGGGTCGACTCGTTAAATATGCGGACCATATAGCATACATCAATCACGACATTGATGATGCCGAACGTGCCGGAATCATGACAGAGGACGATATTCCAGAGAATCTTAAAAAGGTACTTGGCTATCGTAAGACAGAGCGAATCAACACAATGGTTCTCTCAATCATTGAAAATTCTAATAGAGATATTAAGATGGCCCCTGATGTTGAGGCGGCCTATCGTGAGATACAGGAGTTCATGTTCAAGCAGGTATATACCAATCCTATCTGCAAGGGTGAGGAAGGTAAGGCTATGGACATAGTTGAGAAACTCTATAACTACTTTAAGGATCATCCAGATATGCTTCCAGATGAGTATCTCAAAGTTGCAGAGAAAGAGAATGTAGAGCGTGCTGCTTGTGATTATATCAGTGGCATGAGCGATCACTATGCACTTGAGACATATAACAAATTATTTGTTCCTAAGTTCTGGGTGGAGTAGTGAAAATTAAAATCTAGAAAAAGGAGGGGTAATATGGCAACGAGGCTGACCGATCAGTTCCTTGAACAGCTCAGGGACAGGATAGATATTGAAGATCTTATCGGTGAGTATGTGGACCTGAAACATGCTGGTCGTCTGACCAAAGGTCTGTGTCCGTTCCATAATGAAAAGACCCCTTCTTTTGTTGTATATCCTGATACGCAGTCATATTATTGCTTCGGTTGCACCAAGGGCGGAGACGCTATCACATTCATACGTGATATCGAGAATCTCGATTATATCGAGGCTGTTAAATTTCTCTCTGATAAGGCCGGCCTTCAGATGCCGGACGAGCAATATGATGACACCATCATAAAAAAGAAAAAGCGCCTCCTTGAAGCCAACAAGGAAGCGGCGCGTTTCTTCCATCAGTACATGCTGAGCAAAGAGGGCAAGGTAGGACTTGACTATTGGCTCGGCAGAGGTCTTGATCAGAAGACAATCACACATTTCGGACTTGGATATGCTCCAAACGATTGGAACACATTCATGAATTATATGAGGAGCAAAGGCTTTTCATATCAAGAACTCTTTGAGGCAGATTTGCTTCGAAAGAGTGAGAAGGGATTCTATCCTTTCTTCCGTGGAAGAGTAATCACACCAATTATTGATTTACGCGGAAACGTTGTAGCATTCGGTGGCCGAGTTCTTGATGACTCGAAACCGAAATATCTCAATACAAGCGACACCCTTGTCTACAAGAAGGGTAACAATATATTCGCACTTAATTTTGCGAAGCAGTCATCTGAGGAAGGACTTATCCTCTGTGAGGGCTATATGGATGTTATAGCTCTTCACAAAGCAGGATTTACCAATGCCGTAGCCGGCCTTGGTACAGCCCTCACAGACGAGCAGGTGAGACTTATCTCACATTACACCGATAAGGTGTATCTGTCGTACGACAGCGATGAGGCCGGCCAAAAGGCACTTTCTCGCGCCATCGAGAAATTGTCTGAGACGACACTCGCAATCCACCCTCTTAAATATAGCGAGGGTAAGGATCCAGATGAAATCATAAAGAAATTTGGTCCAGACCGCTGGCGCTCCATTTTGGCCGGCGCAATGAACGAAATTGAATACAAGCTTCTAATTTGTAAAGAGGGACTTGATGTCACAACAGACGACGGGCGTATAAAATACTTACGCAAGGCTGTGACCGTTTTGGCACCACTGGGTGCAATTGAGAAGGATGTATATATCTCTCGTCTGTCTGATGAACTGGGAGTCTCAAGGGATGCCATCGTAGCACAGGTTAAAACCGAAGAGAAACGCCTTAACAAGAATAAGAATAAGAGCGATTATATGGGGCTACGCAAGGGCTTTGACACTTACAGAGATAAGGACTCGAACAAGGCGGAAGCGGGCATAAGAGCCCATAAAGCAGAGGAGGCAATTATTGCCTCTTTGCAGAAGAACCCGGATTATCTCAAAGTGGTGGATGATAAACTTTCCGCTGATGACTTTACAAGCGATTTCTATAGGCATGCTTATGAGGTCTTAAAGGAACGCATTGAGTCAAATCAGCCGATTGATTTCATCTATCTCTCCAGTGAATTCTCACCGGAGGAGATGGGCTATCTAGTTAAATTACAGAACAGTGGCCAGATTATTTCCAATACTCAGAAAGAGATTCTGGATTGCGTCACAGTCCTCCATGAGGAAAGAGCTAAAGCAGAGAGGGACGCTCAAAATCCAGCAACGCTCAGTGATGAGGATTATCTAAAACTGTTCAGAGGAGAATAAGAATGGCAGAAGAAAAGAAAAACAATGTCATTGGTGCCCTTATCGACAAGGGTAAGGCACAGGGTAGACTTTCAACCAACGATATCGATGCCGCTATCGTTGAGGTTGATATGGACATGGACGAGCTTGATAAGCTCTACGAGACACTCGAACAGAATGGTGTAGAGATTATCGATGATCTCGGCGATGCTGCTCTCGAGAGTCTTAATTTCGACCTTGAGATGCCTAAGGCAGTTGAACTTGGAGCAGTTGACAATTCCAAGAATGCCGCTATGGATGACCCAGTTAAAGTCTACTTAAAGGAGATTGGTCGTGTACCTCTTCTTACTCCTGAGGAGGAAATCGATCTCGCTATGAAGATTAGCGAGGGCGGTCCTGAAGCAGAGGAGGCAAAGAAGAAACTCGCAGAGTCCAACCTTCGTCTTGTTGTATCAATCGCAAAGCGTTATGTGGGCCGTGGAATGCATTTCCTTGACCTTATTCAAGAGGGCAACCTCGGTCTTATCAAAGCGGTTGATAAGTTCGACTTCACTAAGGGCTTCAAATTCTCAACATATGCAACTTGGTGGATTCGTCAGGCAATCACACGTGCGATTGCTGACCAGGCGAGAACAATCCGTATCCCAGTCCATATGGTAGAGACAATCAATAAAGTCAAGAAGACAAGTTCTATCCTTCTTCATGAGAATGGCCGTGATCCAACGGCTGAGGAGATTGCAGAACGTCTTGAAATGCCAGTAGAGAAGGTTCGTGAGATCCTTCGTGTGGCTCAAGAGCCTGTATCTCTTGAGACACCTATCGGTGAAGAGGAAGACTCACATCTTGGTGATTTCATTCCTGATGATGATGCTCTCGCACCAGCAGATGCAGCATCTATGCTCCTCCTTAAGGAGCAGCTCGCAGAGGTGCTTACAACACTTACAGATAGAGAAGCCAAAGTTCTTTCTCTCCGTTTCGGTCTTGAGGATGGTCACCCACGTACACTTGAAGAGGTTGGTACTGAATTCGGTGTAACTCGTGAACGTATTCGTCAGATTGAAGCCAAAGCACTTCGCAAGCTTCGTCATCCTTCACGCTCTAAGAAACTCAAGGATTTCCTCGATTAATCGGAGCGGGATATGGATAGGAATTTACACTTAAAGGGCGCGAAGAACACCCGCGACTTTTATGGCCTTCCGACAGAGGATGGCCGCACAGTCGCGACGCGTAAGTTCATTCGCACCTGTACACTCGATAAACTCAGTAGGAAGGATAAGGACATCCTTTTCAATCAATATGGCATAAAGAAGATTATTGATCTTCGTGATGTATATGAAACCGAGGAGAAACCGGACATAAAGTATCCAGGTGTCGAGTATATAAACATTCCAATATTCACAGAGACAACTGTAGGGATTTCATTTGAGAAGAAGAGCCTTGAAATGCTCGATCAGATTCCGCCATACGAGGTCATCTATACAAGGATGGTCACCGAGGAGGGCTGCAGAGAGCATCTAAGACAGGTCTTCGATATCATTGTAAATTCAGAAGAGCCAGTTGTCTGGCATTGCTCGGAGGGTAAGGACAGATGCGGTATTGTATCCGCTCTCTTCCTCGCAATCCTCGGCGTGCCATATAAGGAGATAATGGATGATTATCTCCTCACTAACGACGTGCCATCGAAGAATAAGGATCGCTACTACAAGCTTGTTCTTCTTGCAACTAAGAGCAAGAAGAAAGCTGATGCAATCCTTCCGCTTTTCGAGGCACGAGAGGAGTTCCTTGCAGCTTCATTTGAGGCTATAGAGCGGGACTTCGGTGGAATAGATAAATTTATTGAAAATGAACTTAGCATTTCAAAAGAAAAAAGAGAGATGCTACAGAACAAATATCTTAAGTAGGAGGACTTAAAATGATTTGCGCAAAATGCGGTAGCGAAATTGCAGGAGATGCAAGATTCTGCACAGAGTGCGGTACTCCAATCGAGCAGGCTCCAGCAGTACCTAAAAAGGAAATTAGATTTGAACAAATAGGTAACACAGTACCATGTGTTGAACTCACTCTCGACGCAGGTGAAAGTGTATTTACACAGAGTGGCGGTATGGTATGGCAGACAGAAGGTATTGCTATGACAACCAACACTAAGGGCGGCCTTCTTAAGGGTCTCGGCCGTGCTTTCGCAGGCGAGTCACTTTTCATGGCAACTTATACATCACAGGCAAATGGAGCAAAGATTGCATTTGGTTCAACTGTTCCAGGTACAATCAAACCAATTAACCTTACAGGTACACCTGGTATTATCACTCAGAAACGCGCATTTCTCTGCGCAGAGACTGGTGTAGAAGTTGATATAGCATTTACAAAGAGATTCTCAGCTGGCCTTTTCGGTGGCGAGGGATTCATCCTTGAGAACATCCATGGCGATGGTACAGTATTCCTTGAGATCGACGGCGATATGGTAGAGAAAGTACTTCAGCCGGGCGAAGTTATCAAGGTTGATTCAGGTAACGTAGTTGCTCTGGATAAGACAGTAAGCTATGAGATTGAGACAGTTAAGGGATTGTCTAACATCTTATTCGGTGGCGAAGGCCTCTTCCTTACAAAGCTCACAGGTCCTGGTAAGGTTATTCTCCAGACTCAGAACTTCAATGACTTTGCAGGTCGCATCATTGCTATGATGCCTTCATCAGGTGCATAAATTTATGCCAAATTACGAAGTTTTATCAGATGATATTGAGGAACTTGTAAAATCAGGAAATCCATCGGAGTTCCGATCAGCAAATGCTGACGCGGTACGCCGTATTGATTGTGAACGTGACAAAGAAACATCTTGGCGTACTGCGTACATTCGCGACGCGGATAAGATTATGAACTGTCCGTTCTACAATCGATATGCGGATAAGACTCAAGTATTCTCACTCTATCAAAATGATGACATCACGCGCAGAGCACAACATGTACAGTTCGTCTCAAGAACTGCCCGCACAATAGGCGGAGCGCTTGGCCTCAATTTAGATTTAATTGAGGCGATTTCGCTCGGCCATGACATTGGCCATACTCCGTTTGGCCATGCGGGTGAGAAATTCCTCGACGAACTCTACTTCGCGTCCGCCGGACGCCATTTCGCGCACAACATACATTCTGTGCGCGTGCTTGATGGAATTTATCCTTACAATATCAGTCTAAATACGCTTTCGGGCATTGCATCCCATGACGGTGAATTTGAACTCTCAGAATATAGACCAAGATCAATTGGTTCATTCGAGGAGTTCGATAAGCAAATTGAGGATTGCTATCTCGATAAAGCCAATATAAAGAAACTTGTACCATCTACCCTTGAGGGATGTGTAGTACGCATCTCGGATATAATTGCCTATCTCGGAAAAGACAGGCAGGACGCTCGCCTGGCAGGCCTTATAACTGAAGATGAGTTCACCGATGTTGCAATAGGCAAAATCAATGCTGAGATTATCAACAATCTCATTGTGAACATAATCGAGAACAGTTATGGCAAGCCGTATATTAGGATGGATGATGAACATTTTGAGGCTTTGAAAACTGCAAAGACTGAGAATTATAAGCTTATCTATGAGGATAAGCGAGTAGGCGAGGAACTTAAGAATGTTGTAAAACCAATGATGGCGGACATCTATGGACAACTCCTCGATGATCTTCATAGTGAGAATAAGAATTCTCCAATTTTCACCCATCATATTGATTATGTGAAATCGGCTCACTACGAGAGGAGAGAGCCTTATGAGGCATCGCTCTCTGATCAGATAGTGGTTGATTATATAGCTTCAATGACTGACGATTATTTTGTCGCTCTTTACCAGTATCTTTTCCCGAGTCAAGAGTTGAAGCTAACTTACAAAGGATATTTTAATTAGGAGGCATATAAATGTCAGAATTCAAAACAAATTACCCAACGCTGTTTATACACGGCCTTCTCGGTTTCGGTGCAACAGATGGCGTTTCTGAGTACTTCCCATACTTCGGTATGTCAGTACTTGGTAAGAAGAGAAACCTTGTAAAGCATCTTCGCGAAGAGGGCTATGAGGTTTACAACCCATCAGTTGGTCCTGTAAATAGTGCATGGGACCGTTCATGTGAGCTTTGGGCTCAGATTTTCGGTGGCACAGTAGACTATGGTAAGGTACATTCAGAGAAGTATGGCCATGAGAGATATGGTCGTACATATGAGCACGGTCTTATTGAAGACTGGGGTACACCAGGCGATCATGAGAAGATCAACATCGTTGGTCACTCATTTGGTGGTCCTACAGTAAAGCAGTTCGCTCATCTCATCGCATTTGGTTCACAGGAAGAGGTTGATGGTACACCAGCTGATGAACTTTCACCACTCTTCAAGACAGATAAGCCTCAGAAGATTCATACTGCTACAACACTTACAGGTGTTAATAACGGTACAATCTTCGCTACATTGTTCGGCCGCAAGGGTATGATCGTTCTTACATCACTTGTTATGACACTTGGTGTTGTTACATCTAAGATCGGTTTCTCTAAGTTGTATGACTTCCGTCTCGATCAGTGGGGTGTAGATACTAACCCTGCACATCTCGATCCTAACAACTTAAAGTTCGTGAGCCCATTTGATCATCTTGATGCTTATAAGAAGTATACTAAGAACTATGAAGATTCAATCGCTCACGAGATGCAGATTGACATCATTCAGGATGTAATCAATCCTAAGCAGAAAGTAAACCCAGGCACATATTATTTCGCAAGACGTGGCCATCGTTCATTCCCACTTACAAAGTCTAAGTGGCTTCCAACTAAGGACATGAACCCACTTTGCGCATTCGCTGGTGTATTCTGCGGAACATGGAACTCAAGAAAGTTCAAGAAGAAATATAATGTTGGCGCAGACTGGATGCCAAATGACGGTTTCGTAAACGTAATCGGTCAGAGTGCTCCACTCAATCAGCCTTCAATCGAATGGTCAGCAGCTGAGACAATTAGACCTGGTATCTGGTATAATATGCCAGTAGAGTACAAGGATCACGTTTCTTGGAACGGCCTTGGAGAGCGTCCAGGCACATACTATCAGTACTATGAAGAGATGATGGAACTCTTCCGCTCACTTCCAGACGCATAAGTATAAAACTAAAAGCCCGCCTTATCGGCGGGCTTTAATTTTATTCAAAAATATTAAGTGGGATATTGTCGACAATAAGCTTGCCACCGGCATCGTTTATGTGGAGATTGTCATTGCCGAGGAGTCCTGGTCTTACTTTGGCAGGATCATCTGGATTTTTGATTACCTCATCTATATCGAGGAAGTAGTCGAAGATGTCCTTATTGGCTCTTGTAATATCGTTATACTTATTTCTAAGTTCTTCTTTCTCAGGACGCCAGTCAACGCATTCACCGAATGGGATAACTGTCATAAGAACTGTTTTAGAACCCATAGAGTGAAGTTTACTGTTAATCTCCTTGACTGAAGCAAAGACTTCCTGTGGGTTAGGCTTCTGTGATTTTGGAGCACTGATGGAACCATATTCAATGAAGTCGTTGATACCTTCAAAGAAGAGGGTATAGGCGATGTTGTCATATGGGAAGATATCATCGTCAAATCTTGTCTTGGCAGCGATGCCATAGAGGCCCTGTGCTGGGAACATCCAGTGACCATCAAGATTTACGCGGTTACCCATGATTGATTTGTTGATCACTGAGTATTTTCCAGGGAAGTTTTCACGGATTTTAGCTTCAAATTGATTGGACCAATGGCCCTGTTGGGTAAGAGAGTCACCGAAGAGTACAATTGCCTTGGCACCATCGGAGTTCTTAAGTTCAACTGAGTCAATAAGAGGGATTGGCTTTGCGAGGTCGAAGCCAAGTATTTTCGCGGCAAGAAGTCTCACACTGTCTCGAACACGTGGCGTATGCACGAGTTCTTCGGTGTGAGTGAGGTCGCCACGACGGTTGATAAGTGTAATATTATCAAGCAAATTGCCACTTCTAAGTGAACCTTTTTCTACGTAAATATTTACGCAGAAATACTCTCCGGATTTAACGCAGAAGTCGATTGGATCAGTTGTGATTTGCATTCCTTTTTTAAGAATTAGCTTTTTCTGACCCATATAAGTGACGTCTGTAAAGTCGTTTGGCTTTACAACACCGTCTTTATCGCAGTGCGAGACGGTGATTCCGCCTATTGAGACGTTGCTATCGAAGTATCTTGCACGGGCATTAGAAAGATTGATTCTAATTGCTTCGCCACTGATAGCAGAGTTTATGATAAAGCGGTAAGTCTTCTTCTTTGAAGGATAATAGAAGAATGAGAGGGCAGAGTGTGCCTGTCCCCAAGTCATTACCCAATTGCTTGACATATAATCCCTCCTAATTTATATAACAATAATTTCTTTATCGAGTGAGAATGCGTAGATATAGCATTCTTTAACTTCCATGCCTGTGATTTGCTGTATGGCTTCGCGGTATGTGAGAAGCTGTGATATATAGCGCTCACGGAATTCATCTTCAGTGCCGCTTCTATCGGTTTTATAATCGACAATTATGAGCTTGCCATTCTCTTCAAATACACAGTCGGCAATACCTTGTGAGAGAACTGTTTCGCTCTTTAACTCCTCTGGGAGATCATCTCTAAATCTCTCGGCAGGAATAAGAACGGCAAATTTCTTCTCTCGCATTATATTATTGCTCTTTTTCATACGGTTGTATATATCTGATTTGAAGAAGTTCGCAATCTTTTCTGTATCAATTGAATCCGCTTCAATATCACTGAAATATCCTTTATCTTTAAGTGCCTGAAGTTCCGCTTTTGCATCACTCGCAGCCTTCTCGAAGTCTGCGAACTGCATAAAGCGGTGGAGACATGTACCTTTCTGTGCGGCTGTAAGCCTGCTTCCAGTCGCGAACTCTGGCTTCGCATTTGCGAAAAACCTTTCGCTAAAGCCCATGGCTTCAGTCGCAGATGCGGAGCGTTTCGTTGGTATAGAATTCAATATTTCATAAGGATATTCATAGGACAGGCGCTCTTTAATTTCAGATAGTGCAGCACTGTCGAAATTAGTTGATAATTCCAGTGCTTCATTTTCTTCTTCATCCAGAATTGCTGGATCAATTGTGAATGAGAAAGGCATTGAAGGGGTCTTACCTTTATGGTTTACTGCCATGAGAATAATATTTAAGAAATTAGTCGATTTTGCAATCATATAAGAATTGATTGTTCCAGTAGTTGGATCAAAGTCACCCTTCATGCTTATTTCATCGATTTTTTCTTCAAGAGTTTTGCCTTTGTTAGGAGAGAGTGAACCTACTAGAATCAGCTTTTCTTTTGCTCTTGTCATAGCAACATAAAGAACTCTAAGCTTCTCTGCCATTTCGTAATAGATATTGCCATTCTTTATCTGACTAAATACGAAAGAAGGAAGGGTATCATATGTGTCTTTATCACAAGTTTTTATACCGATTTTAAAGTCTTTTCCGAAGAACATTGGATCGCGAGAAGTATTAAACTCTTTGCCGAGGTCTATTATGAAGCAATATTTGAATTCAAGACCTTTACTTTTATGAATTGTCATAAGTTTTACTGCATCAGTGGAAGCTGAAATAAGCGATGCAGAACCTGGTTCTATCTCGTTATCTACTAGAGTATCAAGGTATTTTATGAAATTGCCTATACCAATATCACTGCTCTGCTCATATTCGTCAGCATATTGAGAGAGAAGCAGGAGATTGGCCTCCCTCTGAAGACCGTTAGGCATTGCAGCAATTATATCTGGATAGAGTGTTTCATCATAGATAAGACGAATGAGGTCTCCAACAGGCATGGTGATTGAGAGCTTTCTATATCTCATAATAGTCTCATATGCACCATGGAATTTATCTGTCTCTGATTTCTCAAGAATGGAATAAAGAGTGTCACTTTTCTTTCCTTCGAGTCTTAGAGCTGCCATATCATCAGGTGTAAAACCGAAGACAGGAGACATGAGAGTTGCAAGCATATCTATATCTTTCTTTGGGTTGTCAATTGTTCGAAGAACAGAAAGCATTGCCTTTATATCGGAAGTCTGTAAAAATTCCACACCACCGTCGAAAATTACAGGAACATTGGCTGCCTCTAAAGCATCTGCAACAATTTTTCCACGGCCTTTAACAGTGGACATTAAAATTGCAAAGTCTCCATATGAGAGCTCGCTATTTTCGGCTTTGGCATTCTTTATATAATTGATTACAAATTTTGCTTCTTCTAAAAGTCCTTTCTTGTTTATTATATGAATCTCAGTGTCGATTCTGCTTGCGTCACATGCATCGTTATGACCGTGAAGCAGTTGTTCACTCGCATCTTGATAGTTGATATCGCCACACTCTTTGGTCATAATCTGATCAAAAATGAAGTTGACAAAATCAACTATACCAGCATTACTTCTGAAGTTTTCACCAAGGGTTATGTTGCCTGGATGAGTCTTTTTCTCGACGAAGAGTTCAGGCATAGCATTTCTAAAACCGTATATGCTCTGCTTGACATCGCCTACGATAAATAGGTTGGTGAGTTCCTTCGAGAGGGCGCAGAATATGGCATCTTGAAGTTCGTTGGTGTCTTGATATTCATCAATAAGAATTTCATGGTATGCACTGGACATGCTACTTGCAAGTTCAGTTTTATTGCCGTTTTCATCAATTAGAAGATTGAAAGCAATGTGTTCAATATCACTGAAATCGAGATAATTCTTTTCTGATTTTAATTTGTTGTAGTTGTCACTATATGCTCTTATTATTTCAATGAATTTTTCGAGCATAGGTAGTTGAACTTTGAGGTCATCGTCTAAATATATGTCGCCATAAGCAAAATATTTCTTTAGTTTATCACAGTTTTTAGTTAATAACTTTTTAGCCTCTTCCCTATAGTATTTAAGCATTAGGCCTTCTGGTTCTTTGGCACCTTCAAATTTGCTTGACCAAGTGACTGGGCTGTAAGTTACATTGAAAGCATTTTTAAAGTCCTTATTTTGGATGAAAGTTGCAACTTCTTTTAGAGCGGTAAGCTCAGGTGTGACGTTGCATGTGACAATATCGTCATTAAAGAATTTAATGCCATTTTCGATACCATTTATATAGCAATTTATAATAGGCATGAAATTCTTTATTGCATTGTCTATGGAACCATCTTTATTTTTATAGAAATCTATTGAGTGATCTAGCACTTTATTTGGATATCTATATGACTGCATTTTGTCGTATGCGGTCTTAACATATGGTTCTATTTTCATGAGGAGTGCTTCGAGCATTGCAAACTCCTCTGAGTCCTCTTCATAGAAAGAACTCATTGTTGCAATAAGGGCGGAGTTCTGATATGACTCTTTGATTCCACCCTGGAGAATCTTGAAATCAGGTGCGACACCTGCCGATTCAAAGTTCTGCCTTACGAGGTCAGAACAGAAGGCATCAATCGTATAGATGCTAGCAGAAGGTACCAGCATCTGTTGCTTTGCAAGATCCTTATTGGAAGGATCTTCTTTTAATTTTTCGGTTATTGCAACAGAGAGGCGGGAACGAATCTCAGCTGTTGCTGCTCTGGTATAAGTAACGATAAGAAGCTCATCTACGCTACATTCACCGTTTATAACCATATTGATAATACGGTTGATAAGAACTGTTGTTTTGCCAGAGCCGGCAGCAGCACTTACAACGATTTCGTGACCGCGCTCATTTATGGCCTTCGTCTGGCTTGGGGTAGGAGTAAATTTAGTCAATTTCATTTCCTCCTTTCAACATATCAAGTGCTTCGTCTTTGGTGATTTCTTCAACCTCGTTGAAAAGTTCATCTTCGTTTTCGAAGCCACATACATTCTTATAGTCACAGTAATCGCAACCTGTGTGTTCGTCATGACGCATAGGGTTTACTTTAATATATCCGTTTTGCAGATTGTCTACCATGCTGTTGACAATACCTGTTACACCGGTTTCGATTTCACCGAATTCAGCAAGAGATGCGAGCTCGTTTTCGTCAAATTTATAGAATACTCCAGCTTTCTTGTTCTCAATAGCATTGAGAACATCCTCTTCGTCAAGGAAGAGTCCACTGCTATGAGCTTTTTTAAGTCTTTCAGACTTGATATCCTCGTCGGTTGCATCTCTATTAGTTATACTTAATTTGGAATCTGATGCCTTGTAATAAAGAACGGCAGCAGGGGTGGCATTGAGTTGTTTCTTTGCAGCGAAAAGATACAGAAGCATCTGAAGATTAAGACCTTTTACAACATTGCTAAGGTCGAAATCTTTTACATATGATTTGTAGTCAACAACTCTGATATATGTCGTGCCATCAGGCGCAACATACTTGTCGACACGGTCAATATCGCCCTTGATATCAGCTTTATCGAACGAATCCTTTATTTCATATTCGTATTCTATTGGTATGAATGATGAGACTTTGAACTCTTCACACATTCTATCAATTACATTACGAATGGTCTTTATAAGCCTATTGTATTTGTAATTGAATGTGACGTCTTTTAATGTGTCACCAGCATAATTTTCATTTATATATTTTTCGAGATATTTGCTGATTTCGGAGTCCTTATCGGCATCTGACATGTTCTCGAAAGTGGTCTTATCATTGTTCCTTAGAATTTGTTCAAGAACATAGTGAATGACAGTGCCTCGGATCTGGTTGTCGAGTGAGACACGTCTTATTGGATATGCGCCTATTCCATGCTTGCAGAAATATTGGAATGGACAGTTGTGATAGACCTCGATACGAGATGCGGAGAGGCCCATATGCTCGCCAAATAGTTTGACTGCAAGGTCCTTGTCCTTAATCTCTTTAGGCTCATTCTTGATTATGCTATCGAGTGCTTCGAATTTGCCCTCATAGTCTTGGCTGTCTTTGAGGGCCTCTTTGATTGTATTGTATTGCTCGATATTTTCAGCGGAACGCTTGTGGTATCCACTTGCATAAGTCTTAAAAGATGATTCTTCAGTCTCTGAGAAGAAATATGCATCAAGATTACCAAATTCAATTGGTTTGACGTTCTCGAAACGTTCTTCAATATCCTTAAAGATACAAGAAGGGGAGAGTTTATCCTCAGTACCCTCTGTTGTATGGTACGAAACGATGAGCTTTTCGGTGCTGCTTGTCAGCGCGGAGTATGCGATGAAGCGCTCGTCACTTGCGGCGAGTTCGTTTGAAAGTGAGAGGTTGAGACCGAGCTCACTATTAATAATTTTCCTATCATTGCTTGTAAGGAGAGTTCCACTGGTGATATTTTCAGGGAACTCGCCCTCTACGCATCCGCAGACGAATACTACTTTTGGACTCGCAAGACGAATTCTGTCTGCGGATCCTATGATGAGTTCATCGATTCCATGAGGGAGGGTGCCGAGCGAAGACATATCGCATACTGCGCAGAAAAGCTCATAGAAAACGGTGATGTCTATAGGGTCATCACCCTGGATTGTGTATAGCTTATTGAGTACATCAACGAAGATTTCCCAAACTGCATTTTGTTCCGTAGCTACGTCCTCGAAATCGGTTTCAGCAATGCTTCTAGCATACACAAGAAGGGCAGTTTTAATATTGATTTTTTCGAGGTAATTGTATATTTCTCGGCAGATGTCAAGTGATTTCACTTTACAGCCTGGTGTAATACTCGATTTTAGTTCCAAAATAGGGGTTATAAATTTGTCACGAATCTTATTGATGTACTCGAGATGTTTCTTGGCTTTGGTCTCGCTGCCTGGGTCTTTATTCTTCTGATAATTTTGAAAATCTGCTTCCCATTCAGCTCCATCAATATTCCAAATAAATACGTAGTTCTCAAGATCTAAGGCTTCATCCTCGCTTAATCCAGAGAGACCTGTCTTAAGCATTGCAAGGAGATCAAAGGTACTCAGCTCCTTCCTTGAAAGAAGGGAGATAAGTGCCTTGCAATAGATGATAAGCGGCTGGTTGATAACCGGCTGGCGCTTATCTTCATATACTTTTATGCCGAAGCGTGAGAGAGCGGCGAGAAGCTCGCCTTTGTAGTCGTCCTCATGTCTTGTGACGACTGCCATGTCGGAGAGGCGAAGGCCGTCCTCACGCATAAATTTACGAATTCTAGCAGCGATATATGTGCACTCTTCGTATTTCGTATTGGCCTCAAGAAGGGTGATGCTATCTGTTTCATCAGTGAATTTGTCCTGGTCTGCAGTGAGAAGATTTTTCTCAAGGAAAAGAAGTGCTTTGTCCTCTGTTCTATGACCATTGAGTCTAATTATTTCAGAGTCTTTGTCAACGATTTTGTCAAAGACATCTTTGACTGCTGCGAAAATCATAGATGTATCATTCTCGTTCTCGTCGAGAGGGAGGGTGATATAGAGCTCTTTAGCACAATTCTTGAACTCATTTATGATAGCGAGTTCCTGGCCTGTAAAGCCTTTAAATGCGTCGATACAGATGGTGTAATCGCTGAAAATGTCATTATCACGAATAGCTTTTAAGACCTGATTTATGATTAGGTCTTCGTCTGTGTACGAGTTGAGTTCAAGAAGGGAATTGTACTCATCTAAAATGAGCTTAATATCTTTGAATTTCTTGTTGAGAGTTTGATTGCTTGTCTCTTTAAGGTCATCAGCTTTAATGCACTGCTTATTGAACTCTGAGAAAAGAGTGATGAGATCACGTGAGAGGAATGTCTTATCAGCTTGAACTTTGTAGAAGTCCAAGTTGTCCTGAATGCCAGTTAAGGCGTGTAAAAGGAGTATGATTTTATCGGAGTCATCAAGCATGACACCATTCATTCCACCGACTCTACGATTGATAAAATCGGTGAGTCTTGTGAAACTTAAAACTTCAATTTTATTGCCGATTATAGGGCCGTAATTTTCAAGGAGCGCGCGTTCACAGGTATAAGAAAACTGCTCGGGAACAATGAGGAGAAGCTTGTCTTCTCCGGACTTTGCCTTGTTTCCGAGGAGTTCACGCACGTATGTAGTTTTACCGGAACCGGAACGGCCAATAACGATTTTAAACATTGTCGCACCTCTCATAAATGTTGATTAAATTTTATCATATTTTAGCAAGTATTGCGAGTCAATAATCGGACATCAAGGGGTAAGTTTATCAAAATTTTTTATTTATTTTTGACACCGAATAAGGTATACTGTAATTTAGATTTTTATTTTTATTTAAAGGTATTATTTTTAACGCGAGGATTATATATGGAAATCGATGAATTACTAAAGAAAATAAAGAGGATTCATTTCATCGGAATTGGTGGTTCGGGAATGTGCCCGCTTGCAGAGATTCTTATCTCACAGGGCTATACTCTCACTGGATCTGACAACAACCCAGGAGACAATATCAATAAGCTTCTAGGCCTTGGTGCCAAGATCAATATGTCTCAGGTTCCCGAGAATCTTGATGAGTTCAAGCCAGAACTTATCGTCTATACAAATGCAATTCTCCCAGGTAATCCAGAACTCGCCGCAGCGAAAGCATCCGACATCCCATGTGTGGAGCGCGCAATACTCTTTGGAGCAATTTCTCGTATGTATAGAAATTGCATAGGAGTATGCGGAACGCATGGTAAGACGACGACTACATCTATGCTTTCGCAAGTTATGATGGAGACGGGCAAGGACCCGACGCTCGTAATCGGTGGTAGACTTCCACTCATCGATAGCCACGGTCGCTGTGGCAAGTCACAGACGATGGTCTGTGAGGCCTGCGAGTTCAAAGATACATTCCTTGAACTCTCACCAGATACGGCAATAATCCTCAATATCGATAATGACCATATGGAATATTTTGGAACGATTGAGAATTCAATCCGTTCCTTTACAAAATTTGCTGATATGACGACGAAGCTTGTTGTATATAACGGCGACGACGCCAATACAGTGACAGCAATTGAGAATATGACGAACACACGTGGAAAGAAGTTCGTCACATTCGGATTCTCGGCAGAGAATGACTATTCACCAGCCAATATAAAGATGAACAGGGGAGCATTCCCAGAGTTCGACGTGGTTGAATTTGGTACGGTAATAGGCCATGTATCACTAGGAGTTCCAGGACTTCATCAAGTTGCAAATGCACTTTCGGTTATTGCGGTTGCACTTGAAAATGGAATCCCAATGGAGAAAATTTCTGAGTCCATTGTCCACTTCGGTGGAGCGGGCAGGCGCTTCGAAGTTCTCGGTGAGTTCGACGGCATCACAATCGCCGACGACTACGCTCACCATCCAACAGAACTTCGCGCCACACTTGAAACTGTAATGAAGATGGGATATAAGCACGTATGGGCTGTATTCCAACCATTTACATATTCTAGAACAAAGACACATATGAAGGCGTTTGCAGAGGCACTCTCAATTCCTGATTACGCTGTTATGACAGAGATTATGGGATCTCGTGAAATCAATACTGACGGGGTATATACATCACAACTTGCAGAGCTTATCCCTGGTAGCGTATGGTACGAGACACAGTTCGAAGTTGCAGATTATGTAATGTCCAAGGCAGAGCCGGGCGATCTCATTATCACTCTCGGCTGTGGTGACATCTATAAAGCTGCACAGTACATGGTTAAGAAGTATCAAGAGGAGAAATGATATGGCAAAACAAGCACCAAAGCATATGGACCAAGCTGCCGTTAATGAAATGAAAAGGCGCCGCACGATAACAATCGCAATAATCGCTGCTGTTGTCGTTGCTTTAGTCATCCTGATAGTTGTACTCTCTATATCTTCTAATAAGAAAGCCAAAGAGGAACAGACAACTACCACTACTACAACGACAACTACTACCACTACCACTACTACAACGACAACAACAACTACTACTGCAGAAACATCTACTACTTCGGATAAGAGTAGCACAACTAAGAAAGACAGTAGTACAACCGCCAAGAGTGGTAATACTAAGGACACAGCTTCTGTATCTAAGGACGGCACTGTAAAATTCTCAGTCACATCAACCTATGCTGCAAAACACAAGTACTGCGTAGCAGTCAATACCAAGGCAAATAGAGTAACTATCTATGGCAAAGATGAAAATGGGGAATTCACCAAGCCTGTAGAATGCTTTATATGCTCATGCGGTAAGGACACGTGCTCTTGCACAGCGGAACGCTACAAGAGCAGAGGCAATCCGCATTCGCATTCCACCCCTAAGGGTGTATATAAAACTGACCAGCGTGCACGTCAGAGATGGCTCAAGATGGTTGATAACTCTTATGGCCAGTACACAACTAATATCAACGGTGGAGCAATTTGGTTCCATTCTGTTTGTTATACTGGTAAAGACAAGTCTAAACTTGAGACAGAGGAGTATAACAAACTCGGTACACAGGCGTCTCTCGGATGCGTAAGACTCTGTGTACGTGATGCTAAATGGATATACGATAACTTGGATCAAAGCACGCTCGTAATCGTATATAGTAACTCCAATGCAGGTCCAATTAGTCCAACAAAATCAGTTTCTAAAATTGATTTGAATAGCAAAAACAAAGGTTGGGATCCAACTGATCCTGATAGCGCAAATCCATGGAAGTAAGGTGATAGCAAATGAACACAAATAAACCACTTTATGATGTAAGACATATCAGCGATTTTCGCGATATGATGGACCAGTGTGTCGAAAACTTTGCAGACGAGCCAGCGTTTAAGATTCGCGGCGGCGACAAGGAATATTTCGATATTACTTATGCACAGTTTAGACATGATATTGACTGCCTTGGCGCCGCAATCACGGAGCGAGGCTGGCTCGGCGAGAAAATCGCTATTATGGGTCTCAATTCATACGAATGGATTCTCACTTATTTGGCAGTTCAGATAGGTGCGGGAATTGTTGTCCCAATTGACAAGGAACTCTACTTTGACGATATCAATACAATTCTTGAGGTCTCTGAGACGAGTGTAATCTTCGTTGATAAGAAGGCTTATGGAAAACTTTGTGAGCATAGGGATAGACTTCCAAGTGACCTTCAGATTGTAATGATGGAGGGAGACGCATCAGATACCCATATCACAATTAGTGATCTTTTAAAGCGTGGCGAAGTCCTCATTAAAGAAAATGATAAAGCAATAAAGGATTACAAGGGCGTCACAATTGATCCTCATGCAATGAGCGTAATCATTTTCACATCAGGTACATCTGGCCTTGCTAAGGGCGTTATGCTCTGCCAGGAGAATATCTGCTTCGTAATTATGTCGAACTGCTCCGTAGCTAAATGCGGCCCTGGAGACCAGTATCTCTCAGTATGCCCAATTCACCATACAATGGAGTGCACAGAGGGTATCCTTATTCCTCTTTATTGCGGTTGTTGTATCGCATTCAATGATTCACTACTTCACCTTATGAGAAACCTCCAAGAGGTTAAGCCTACTATTTTCGTAACTGTACCTCTCATGCTTGAGAAGTTCCACGGAAGAATCATGCAGGCTGTATCGGAGAAGAAGGGCGGAAAGCTTAAACTTACATTTGGTAAGATTATCGCTGATGCGACTAATGCCGTGGGCGTTAATATGAATGATAGAATCTTCGAGGAAATCACTAAGAATTTCGGTGGTCGACTTCGTCTTATCATAATAGGCGCAGCAGCTGTTCGTCCTGAGGTAATCAAAGACTTCAAGACTTTTGGTATCACTTCATACATCGGTTACGGTATGACGGAGTGTGCTCCGCTTATCTCTTGTAACCATGATGAATTGTTCACGGTTGATTCAGTTGGTAAGCCAATTCCAGGCATTGATATCAAGATTATCAACGAGGATGCCCAGGGCATAGGTGAAATCTGCGTTAAGGGTCCTAATGTAATGCTTGGCTATTACAAGGATGAGGCAAGCACCCATGAGACAATTGATGAATTTGGATATCTCCACACAGGAGATCTCGGCTCAATGGATGAGGATGGTATTCTTCGTATCCACGGTCGTATCAAGAACGTAATTGTTACAAAGAACGGTAAAAATATCTATCCTGAGGAGATTGAGTATTATCTCAATAGCAATCCGCTTATTGCCGAATCTATGGTTGTAGGTTTCGATGATGACGAAGAGGAGGAGACAATCGTTGAGGCGAAGGTCTTCCCTGATTTCGAGGCAATTAACAAGAAGTACAAGGATAAAGGTAAAGAAATTCCTACAAATGAGGAAATTCATAAGCTTATTTCCGATGCTATCAAAGATATAAACAAGAAACTTCCGAACTACAAGAATGTCAAGAGGGTAACCCTTCGTGAGAAGGATTTCATAAAGACAACTACTCAGAAGATTAAGCGTTACGCTAATATGGATGATGAGGAAAAAACTGTAGATGATGAAAACCCACTTAAGTAAGATAAGTATTTTGCTTGTGCTGGTGATGCTTCTATCACTTGCTGGTTGTGGTTCTGCACATTTCACATTGGATGGACTTAAAGATGCAGAACTCACTCCGGCGGGAGAGGCATACCACACGGCGGTCGCTGCAAATTATTCAGCCACATTAAAATCTGGACTGTATCAATTGCTCTACGATAAGACGACTTCGTCTATCGGAGTGCAGGATTCGTCCGGCAAGGTGTGGTACGCTCTCCCGACGGATTCCAATACCGTCGGTTCCATGCTCTACATGGAAGTGACCGACGGTGCGAAACTTTATAAACTTAATTCCGTTGACAGCTCCGTTGCCTTCGGCACATCTTCAATCAAGTCAACAGACACTGGCCTTGATATCACATATAAGATGCAGGATAAGGCAGAGGACCCGAAAATATCTATACCGGTTACAATGAGTTTAACTCTTGAGGACGGTAAGCTCTCAGCCACTGTAGATATGTCCAAAGTTGATGTTGGAAAGTTCACTGTAATCAAGCTTTCAATTATGCCAACATTTGGAGCGACGTCTCAGGCAACAGCTGATGATTTTATAATTATCCCTGACGGATGTGGAGGAAAAATAAATCTTTCTGCAGAGGGCAATGCCAATTATTCCCTTGATATCTATGGTAAAGATCTCGCAGAGGAGGACGAAAATCCTCATCCTGCACTCTTCGGTGCCTATGGTATGAAGGTGGGTAGTAGTGCATACGCAGCAATAGTTGAATCAGGTGAAACAATTGCGCAAATTGATGCAAGCAAATCTGACATATCAACTGCCAAATTCACCTTCAATTATCCGAAGACAGAATGCTTAACTGTCGTCTATAAATTTATCTCTGGCTCACTCGCAAATTATGCGGGTATCGCTTCAATGTGTCGCGAGCAGTTCACACGTGACGGCCTTCTCTCGACACGTTCTGCTAACACATCTAACCTTTTCCCAATTGCAATCACTGTACTTGGAAATTCACGTACTAAATTTGAAAATGTTGAGGACATAGCCAATGTCCTCAAGGTTAAGGGAGTAAACTCCCAGATATTTAAATATGAGAATGCAATCTCGGGCAATGGTCTTGCTTCCAACCTTGGAAGCAAGAATGAGTTCAAGTCACTCGATGCATATTTTAGAGCACAGGGACTGAAACTCTATCTCTGCATGGATTATCTTGACTGTAAGCCTTCGACTCTTATGAAAGAGATGAAGGATTACAATCCACAGGGCTATTGTATTATGGATGTCGGCAGTGAACTTTCAAGCACTAAGGTGTCATCAAGAGACCAAGTACTTGAAAGCATCTTCTCCAATACAATTTCTCTCTCGACCAATAAGAGTCTTATGGTCGAGAATGGAAATCTTTACACACTAAAGAATGCCAATGTTGTATCTTCAATTCCTATGACTACAACTTATGATGAGGGAGCGGGCTATGAGGCCGTTCCATTTGCTCAAATGATTCTTCATGGAACTGTAGAATATACAAGTGATAACCTCAATGAGATGGATGAGAAAGATAAGAAAAAAGCCATTCTCAAATGCATCGAGTATGGCGCAATTCCATCACTTCGTATGTCATTTGATAGTGGCTCGGAGTATTACTATGATCTCTTCACCACTGATGCACTTGATCTTTACAACAAGTTCAACAGCGCACAGAAAAATATCGCAGATGAGAAAATTACAGATCATAAGAAACTTCAAAGTGGACTCTATATGACGGAGTACAACAATGGAGCATACATCTACGTAAATTACACGAGCAAAGATATAAGCTATAACGGTATAACCGTTAAAGCTATGAACTATCTTCGCATCAACTGATAGGAGATATTATGGAAAGAACAATCAATTTGCCAAAATGGGACTATATGTGCCAGGGAAATACTTATTCAGGAAGTATTGGCGATTTTAGATATAAATTTTTCGTATCATCAAATGATGAAATCGAGAAAGTCTTTGTAGCATCAACTTATAAAAATAACTGTTTTGAAGTTGAGGATGCTGCTGGTCGTACAACAAAGAAGGAGTTCGAGTACAGCGCGAAGGGCATAGATGCCGCAGAGCGTTGGATTAACGGACAATTATTGGGTGATTAATTTTGTCAGATTATAAGAAGAACATAAGAAACTTCTCCATAGTTGCGCATATCGATCACGGTAAGTCAACGCTTGCGGATCGTCTGCTTGAGCTCACAGGCTCAGTTGCGAAGCGCGACATGACGGAGCAGATTCTTGATGACATGGACCTTGAGCGTGAGCGTGGTATTACCATTAAGGCTCACGCGGTAAAGCTCGACTATAAAGCAAATGATGGCGAACTTTACGAACTCAACTTAATAGACACTCCGGGCCATGTCGACTTCAATTATGAGGTGTCGCGCTCGCTTGCAGCCTGTGAGGGTGCAGTTCTCATCGTTGATTCAACGCAGGGAATTGAGGCACAGACACTTGCTAACACATATCTCGCACTTGACCATGACCTTGAGATATGCCCTGTAATCAACAAGATTGATTTGCCTGCAGCTCACCCAGACGAGGTCTGCGCTGAGATAGAGGATGTAATCGGTCTCGATTGCAGTGAGGCACCACGTGTATCTGCCAAGACCGGCGAGAATGTCGAGCAGGTCCTTGAGCAGATTGTTAAGGTCGTGCCTCCACCAGAAGGCGACGATACGGCGCCACTTCGCGCGCTTATTTTCGATTCAATCTATGACAGCTATAAAGGTGTCATTGTCTATGTAAGAATTGTCGACGGCACGATTAAGGCCGGCGACACAATGAGGATGATGGCGACGGGTGCCGAGTTCACAGTAGTTGAAGTCGGCTATATGCGTGCCACATCTATGGAGCCGGCAAAATGTCTTCGTGCTGGCGAGGTTGGTTATATTACAGCATCTATTAAGACTGTATCGGAGGCACGTGTCGGCGACACGGTGACTCTTGCAAATAGACCTGCACCGGAAGCTTTACCTGGCTACCGCAAGGTAAACCCTATGGTTTTCTGTGGCGTATATCCTGCTGACGGTGCAGATTATGAGGCACTTAAGGAAGCGCTTGCAAAGCTTCAACTTAATGATGCTGCTCTCTCATTTGAGCCAGAGACATCAAGTGCATTGGGCTTCGGATTCCGTTGTGGCTTCCTTGGTCTTCTCCATCTTGAAATAATTCAGGAGAGACTTGAGAGAGAATACGACTTGGACCTTGTAACTACAATTCCAAGCGTTGTGTATAAGATTCACCTTCAAAATGGTGAGGTTGTTGAGATTGATAATCCAAGTAATTATCCGGACCCTGCAATAATTGCATTCTGCGAGGAACCGATTACCGATGCCCATATCTACTCACCACCTGAATATATCGGCCAGATAATGGACCTCTGTCAGGAGAGACGTGGAGTCTCGAAAGACATGCAATATATCTCAACTGACCGTGTGGATATTCACTATGAACTTCCACTCAATGAGATTATCTATGATTTCTTTGATGTTCTTAAATCAAGAACACGTGGATATGCATCATTCGACTATGAGATTTTGGGATATGCACAGTCTGATCTTGTAAAACTTGATGTACTTCTCAATGGCGATCAGATAGATGCACTCTCATTTATTATTCACTCGGAGAAGGCATATGCTAAGGCACGTAAGATTGCCGAGAAGCTGAAAGATAATATTCCTCGTCAACTTTTCGAGATTCCAATTCAAATGGCGATAGGCGGTAAGGTTATCGCTCGTGAGACTGTCAAAGCGATGCGCAAGGACGTTCTTGCAAAGTGCTACGGCGGTGATATCACACGTAAGAAAAAACTTCTTGAGAAGCAGAAGGAAGGAAAGAAGCGCATGCGTCAGTTCGGTACTGTTGAAGTACCTCAAGAGGCATTCATGGCGGTTCTTAAACTTGATGAATAGAGGATGGATATGCGACCACTAGGACTCTACATCCATATACCTTTTTGTCAAAGTTTCTGTCCTTATTGTGACTTCTATAAAGTTAAGAAGGACGATACTTTAATGCAAAAATATTTAGAGGCAGTAGTGAAAACTACCGCCTCTTTTAATAATGCCTATTCGGACTATTTAGTTGACACAATCTATTTCGGTGGTGGCACGCCGTCGTGCATGCCGGGTGAGATGATCGTGAAAATGCTCGCCTCTATAAAAGAAAACTTTAATGTATCAGAAGATGTTGAGATTACAGTGGAATGTAATCCATCTTCCGACCTTGAGCATTTTCTTCCATTTGTATCCGATGCAGGAGTAAATAGAATCTCTATGGGCATGCAATCCGCTGTGAATGACGAGCGGCGTGCACTGGGCCGCCTCGCCGATAGAGAGAGGGTCCTGACCGCCGTGGAACTTTGCCACTCAAACGGTATTCACAACATATCTCTCGATCTCATGCTCGGCGTGCCGGGACAGACAATTGAATCTCTTGATGAGTCTATTGATTTTATCAATTCGCTCGATATTACTCATGTCAGTGCATATATGCTGAAACTTGAAGAGGGAACTGTTTTCCAGAGACGATTTGCTGACGGAAAGCTGATTCTTCCAGATGATGATTTGGTAAGCGATCTATATCTTAGAACTATCGAGCGACTAGATTTTTCTCAATATGAGATTTCTAATTTCTCAAAGCCAGGATATGAGAGTAAGCATAATTTGAAATATTGGCACCTTGATGAATATCTTGGCGTCGGCCCTGCTGCTCACTCTTTTATCGCTGGTAAGCGTTTCTACTACTCGTCATCTATCGATGACTTCATCGCTATGGCGCCACCTATACCTGATGGCTTCGGTGGCGATGAGAGCGAGCGCATTATGCTCGGCCTCCGCCTATCATCAGGTATCACCAACTTCTCCGATGAAGTGTATGAGAAGGCCCTTAAAATAGATAAAAGCCTCGCTGTAGTTACACCTGATAACATCAGGCTCACTGAGCAAGGCTTTCTCGTTTCAAATACAATTATTAATATGCTTATATAATCTTATCTTCATCAAGTTTTGGAATAGTCTTAAGAGCAGCTGTAGCAATTCTGTCACGCTGGTTTTTAAGATACTCATTGACTTTTTCTTCTCGATCTTTATTGTTCTTCTCAATCTCTTCAAGATCAAGGACGTTGCCAAGACGTGTATCTTCAAGCATAACTTTGCGGTCTTTGAATAATTCACGCTGCTTCTTTGAGATATACTGAGAATATCTATTCCTAAGTAAATCAAAAGTATCATCAATCATAAATACAGATGATAGGAAGATAAGTACAAGAGGGATGATAAGTAAAATCTGCAAATTGGCATCAATACTTCTTAAATCTACGAGATAGAGAACAATTGATGCGATAGCACAAGCCACAAAATTACCTACCACTGCAAGGTATGCAATGAATGAAGGAAATCCAGTAGCAGGGAAAAGTGTAAGAATCGTTACAATGTCAACAACCTGAATAAGGGTCGCAATTACATCAAAGTAGAAGATGTAGCGGTTGAAGAATGTTGAAATTGCATCAAGGTTCTTAATGTGAATTGTATCCTGTAACATAGGCATGCTTCCGAGCATGGTTACAATAAAGATAAATTCAGCAAATAGAAAAGTGAGAGTTAAGAGTACTGCCGTTTTCTTGCTTGGAAGTGGCAGTGTTTTGTTTTTAGCCATTTTGTCACCCTCTTATGGAAATTGCTTATTGTTCTGTGGTGTGAGTTTGGTCGTCATTATATATGAAATCATATACGTAACCTGCGTTTTCATCAATGTCAAAGACGATTGATGCGCCAGCCTTAGTGCTGGCATTTTTCCAAGAACCGTCTACAGGAACACGTAATGTTTCAAGCTCATAGTTTAAGTATTTAGACACTGCGCTTACTCCGATTGTGAGCATCTCAGTAGAGGAGATGTCTGTCTCAACAAGAGGAAGAACTTTATTGATAAGGGATACAACTTCAGATGGTTTAATCTCATTAAGTTGTTCTTTGATTGCTGCAATTGTTCTTCTTTGACGCTCAGTTCTCATGAAGTCAGAATCAAGTTTTCTGATTCTACAGAACATAAGGGCTTCCTCACCGTTTAGATGAACAGCTTCGCCTGAGTCAAAGTTGAGTTTGTTGCCTGTGAGTGACCACTTGTTCCAAGTTTTATTGAGGTATCTTGCCTCTTTCTCTGTGATCTTGACATCAACACCACCGAGGGAATCAACAAGTTCTTCGAAAGCTTGGAAATCAACAAGCATGTAGTTGTCGATTTTAATCTTGAAATTATATTCAAGAGTATCCCATACAAGGTCAACTCCGCCCCAAGAACATGAAGCGTTAAGCTTGTATTGTCCATGACCAGGGATTTCAACATAACTATCTCTCAAGAAAGATGTAAGCTTAATCTTCTTGTGAGTGTTGTCGATAGAGAGAATAATCATTGTGTCAGAACGGGATGCTTCCGCGAGTTCACCTTCTCTTGCGTCTACGCCAAGAAGGAGAATGTTGGTGACATTCTTGTCGCTGAAGAGGTCACCCTGTTCAACATATTTATTCTCATGCTTTTTTTCTGGTTCTTCTGGGTGATCCATTTTGTTATATACAATGTAGAATGCTCCACCAGCCAGGAGAACAATTACAAGAAAAGCAATTAAAAATGCTTTGAGAATTCTTCTCTTTAAAGACTTTTTAGTCTTTTTCTTTTCCATAGGTTCTGAGTTTGAATTAATATCTTCAAACTCATCGTATTCATCGCGTTTAGCCATAATACGCCTCCTTATAACTTATTAATTTTACTATAATTTATTACTATTTACAAGACACTTTATAAATTTGACATTTAATGAGCTTTTTTGTAAAATTGTCCCTGTGATTGGATTGGGCAGTCGCTGGCGCTTAGCGCGAGAAACAGCTTCCAGCCCCATAGAGCAGGATGACGGCTAACGGCCGCCGAGGGTGACCTTAGGGATAGTGCAACAGAGATATACCGCCACGGCAGCTACGCTGCCGCGGTAAGGATGGAAAGGCGAGGTAAGAGCTCACCAGCGTGGTGGAGACATCACGGCTATGTAAACCCCATCTGGAGCAACACCGACTTGCATAGGCTTGCTCGGCCGCTTTAAAGCAGAAGGGTGGC
>JAZQQZ010000021.1:0-24619 GCA_045629305.1 Acutalibacteraceae bacterium
CTCTCAACGCTGCCATAAAAGCAGCTGGTGTTGTTGAAGAAGCAAAAGATACCAATGCAACAACTATCAAGTTGCTTGCCAACATTACAAACGAGGGCGTATTTACTATTGGTCCTGAAGAAACACTTCAAAATATCATTCTTGATTTAAATGGATTTACAATTTCTGATACCACTGCGACAACTTCACTTTTCACAATTGTCGGACATTCGAAACTAACCATAGATGACTCTTCCAGCGGAAAGACAGGCGCAATTACAGCTAAAGGCAACACCACTAAATCCATTCGTGGCTTCGATGTCGCTAGAGGCACACTTGTCTTAAACAATGGTAAGATTAGCGACTTCAATCTCGAGAACACTGGCGATTGGGATGGTGCTGGAGTTAGCGTTTGGCAAAACACAGGCTTCTTCACTATGAATGGTGGCGAAATTTCGAATTGTACAGCTCCACATGGTGGTGCTGTAGATAACGACGGCACTTTCATTATGAACAACGGCACAATAACTAATTGTACTGCAACTAGTACAGGTGCTGGCGTTAATAATACAAGAGATTTCACTATGAATGGCGGTACAATAACAAATTGTACAACTCCATATTGGGGCGCCGGTGTATGCACTAATAATTCTTTCACTATGAAAGGCGGCGAAATTACCAACTGCACAGCAGGTGCTGGTGGCGGTGGCATAAGCAGCAATGGCACCCTTACAATAACTGGCGGCACTATCAGTGGCAACACCTCCAACGGTGGAGACGGCGGTGGCGGAATCTGTGGTGACAAAGCAATCACCATCGGTGGCACTGCAGTAATAACTGGTAACACTTGGATGAACACAACCAACAATCTCTATTTACGCACAGGTATTAATGTTGTCCTTAGTTCACCAGCAACGGGAATGAATGTTGGCATTACAATGCTAACTCCTCCAGGCCAATTCACAACAACTAGCGCTAGCTCAACTGATACTCAGTATTTCACATCAGATAATGCTACTTACAACGTTTTCTATAACGCTAACAAATATCTCGAATTAGCTATTCCTCGTACAGTATCATTCGATATGAGTGGACACGGAACTGCAATAGATAGCATAACAGTGCCTAACGGATCAAAAGTAACAGAGCCAACAGCTCCATCTGCAACTGGCTACACATTTGATGGATGGTACAAGGAAGCAGCTTGCACTAACGAGTGGGACTTTGATACTCCTATAACTGCTAACACTACCCTCTATGCTAAGTGGATAGCAAAGCAGAGTACCGTAACTCTTAATAAGCAGAGTGGTACTGGTGGTACTGATTCAATTACAGCAACATATGATGCTGCAATGCCAACAGCAACAATGCCAACTCGTGAAGGATTCTTATTTAATGGATACTTCGATGCTGATGGAGCAAAGTACTACAATGCTGACGGTACAAGTGCAAAGAATTGGGACAAAGAAAACGACGTACAACTCTTTGCTCAGTGGATACAGCAATACACCGTTACATATGATGGAAACGGTGCAACTTCAGGCGAAGTTGTTGATAACAACAAATATGTAAGTGGAGATCAGTTCACAGTATTGTCTGGTGATTCATTAGTAAGAGAAGGTTACACATTCAAAGAGTGGAACCGTGCGGCTGATGGCAGTGACAATGAATATATTCCAGGAGAAGTTCAAGGAATCAGCAGGAATATCACTCTCTACGCTCAGTGGACTAAGAATCCTGCACCAAAGCCAGATCCAAAGCCAGAACCAATCAACTACAAAATTACTCAAGGTGCAAACTCAGTTTGGGTTATAGCAGCTGGTGAGAGCCCTACATTCAAATCAAATGCTCCTCTTGAAAAGTTCTCACATGTTTTACTTGATGGCAAAGAATTGGCTAAGAAGTATTACAAAGCTGAATCTGGTTCAACACTCATCACTTTGACACCAGAATTTACTGCTACACTCTCTGTTGGTAAGCACACAATTGAAATTGTTTCAACTGATGGTTCTGCTGCAACAGTATTCTATATCGAAGAGACTATCGCTCAAACAGATGGAGAGGGATTCGCTCGTTCTACTGCAGCAACATCTATTGCATTCATAGGATGCAACATTGCTGGTTTGGCAGTAGTATTCTTTGTACTTAAGAAGAAGAAAAAAGTTAGATAAAGACATAAAAAAGGCCTAATACCCAGTTCAGTTTGGGGTATTAGGCCTTTTCTTATGTCTTTTTACTTCTCATCGAATGCATATGCTGCTTCAAGAACTGTCTTCATTACGCTTTCGATGGCTGGTACATTAATATGTTCTTCAGTATCGGAAGGTCCGAAGAATGGAGGTACAACTTCCTCCATTGTTGTAAGAGTAGCATAGCTGTATTTGTTCTTCTTGAAGATTTTTCCAGAACCTTTTTTCTTAATCTTCTTAGGTACTGTTGAAAGAAGTTTAACCTCAGCATTCGCTGCTGCTTTGCCGATGAGGTCTGTTGCCTTCTTGTTTCCTGTGAGTGCTGTGAGTGTCTCAGGGTTGTAGATTGAATCAAGGCAAAGAGCGAATGTCTCAACTTCCGCATTGGCTGCGTTATGAGTTTTGCAATATGTCTTGAGGCCTGAGTGACCAGCATTCTTTGCTCCGTCAAGTACGATGCAGAATTCTGTATTCTCAAGACGAAGGTCCATCTCAGAGAGATAACGCATAGCACCGCAAGCGGTGTAGCAACCGATGAGGTTGTCGATAACACCTGGGAAAGATGCAGTAGCGATAACGCTTCTTGAGAGGATGAGTGGAAGGAATGCGAAGATTGCAAGTGGGATTGCAATGTACATAAATGCTTTATCTGCTGAGAATGAGATTACGTTGTTAAGTACGAGAATCTCAACAATGTCAAATGTGAGGTAGAGGAGAATTCCAAGGAATGTGAAGAACTTGATATTCTTCTCTGCCTTTCTTGAAATCTTGCGTTTGAAAGGTGCATCGAGATTTGCTTCAACGATGAAACGTTTTTTCAAATCACCTGATGGATCTCTTGTTGCGATGATATTTGTTCCAGTTACATTTTTGGATGTGCCACCGAATGCTCCAAAGAAACTGAGGAGTGACAATGCGGAGAAAAGAACTGCAATAATATCAAATACCATGCCGTACTGAACAAGAGCGCCTATGCAACCGCATACTGCGCATGCTGCTGAGATGAGCATGAAAACGAACATTAAAAGATTGGAGAGGATATATGCTTTCTGATCTGCTGCGAAAGTCTCCTCTGTGATTGTGTCACCGAATCCGGTGAGGTCAGCTTTAAGTGTAGTTGCAAGAACTTTTTCATCTGGACCACAAGGCTGGCGTTTCTTGTTGTTGTCGCCTGCAGCGAAGTTCTTAGCTGAGCGAGCGGCGTAGTTGCAGCATTCGCGAACTTTGCCTGCATAGCGCTCTGATGTTTCATAAGCTTTCATTTTATGACCTCCTCTTGCCACCACAGATAGGGCAAGTCTTGTTGAATTTAAGTGGGAGAGTATCGAAGTCTGAACTCATTGCATCATAGTAGAGGAGTTTTCCAGAGAGTGGAACTGGGAGTCCCAAAATGTACTGGATAACTGAGGTTGTCTCTATGCTTGCGATTGTTCCGACAACACTTGATACAGCGCTATAAGATTCTTCTGGAGGAAGATCGAGACCGTAGAGACAAGTAAGACAAGGAGTCTTGCCTGGCTCGAAGAAAGAAGATGTGCCAACGAAACCGTTAACTCCGCCGTCGGCGAACGGTTTACCGAGTTCGACACAGGCCTTGTTGATAACGTTTCTAGCACCTTGATTGTCCACCGCAATAGCGACAATATCGAAGTCTTTGATGATTTCATTTGCATTGCTGTCATCAATCATTTCGTCAAACGGAACCACTTTTATTTCACTATTGAATTTGTTGATTTTGTCCTTGGCAGATTGAACTTTTGGCTCGCCAATATCCTCCTCGAAATGGATGAATTGGCGGTTTAAATTGCTGAGTGAGACGATGTCGCTGTCGGCAATACCAATGGTGCCGACACCTGCAGCTGCAAGGTGATAGATGATCGTGGTGCCGAGTCCTCCGGCGCCAATCACGAGAACTTTTGCATCTGCGAGTTTCCTCTGGCCATCGTCTCCGATTTCAGGAATCATAGTCTGCCTATCATAACGGTCTGACATGGGGATCCCTCCTCAAATAACACGCATATTATAACATAGGAACATATAAAGTAAAATATTTTAATTTAATTATTGATATTGATAAATATAGATATTACAAGTATAATGAGTTATGTATAATCCATAAATGCGCTTTGGGAGGAATGGAGATGAAAATCGAATTTCACGGTCCATCTATGTGCGACTTTTCTAAGATGGATAAGAACGGAGACATAGAGGTTCCAGAGGGAACAACAGTCGGCCAGTTCTTGAAAATCGTCAAGCTTCCTGTTATCTGGCGTAAAGTATTTCCGCTCCTTGTGAACTATGAAAAAGTTCCAATGAGCACAGTTCTCCATGACGGAGATATCGTTAGTGCTTTCTCACCATCAGGTGGTGGCTAATAAATAGTTTTTTATAATGTTTAACTTATACATTAAGGAGATGAAAGAATGAAAGGCTATTGTGGAAAAATCCTTAAGGTAGACCTCACCAACAAGGTCTGCACAGAGATAAAGATTAAGGACGAAATCTACGAAAACTTCCTTTCTGGTGCTGCACTCGGTGCATGGTGGTGTTATAGAAACATCCCAGAAGGTGCAGATCCAATGGGTCCTGAAAACGTTCTTTGTATTACATCTGGTCTTCTTACAAGTACTGGTTCTGTAATCACAGGTCGTTGGATGGCTGTTACCAAGTCACCTGCAACAGGTGGTATTGGTGAGGCAAACTGTGGTGGTACATTTGCACCATTTATCAAGGCTTGCGGTTATGATATGATTGCATTCCACGGTGCATCAGATACACCTGTATACCTCTATTGTGACAATGACGGTCCTGTTCTTAAGGACGCTTCTCATATATGGGGTCAGGATGCTGCAGTTGCAGAGAAGATGCTCATAGAAGAGAATACAGTTGCTGGTAAAAAAGTTCCTCAGGCTTGCACAATCGGTTGGGCAGGCGAGAACAAGAGCTACATGGCAGGTATCTGTAACGATAACGGCCGTATCGCCGCTCGTCAGGGCGTAGGCGGAGTTATGGGTTCTAAGATGCTCAAGGGTATTGTTCTTGCTGGTACAAAGCCAGTTTCAGGCGAGGACACTAAGAAAATCCACGAACTTTCAAGAATGTGCGCAAAGCGCGTTAACATGGTATTCTTACCTCCACAGATTCCAGCAGGTCTTTTGAACGTTGCGAAGTTCCTTCCAGAACTTCAGATGTCACCAGATGGTATCTTCACAGGTGTTCTTATGGGTACATGGGGCACAGCAGGTGCTTCAAGCTTTGCTGCTCAGACAGGTGAGGCTCCTATCAAGAACTGGGGCGGTTCTCAGAAAGAGGACTTCAAGATCCCAGCTATCAATAAGACAGACGGTTCTCAGATGCTTAAGCTTCAGACTAACCGTTACTATTGCTACTCATGCGTATATGGCTGCGGCGGCGAGCTTGATATCTCTAAGATTAAGCACAACGACCAGGGCTATAGCAGAGTACATAAGCCAGAGTACGAGTCACAGTGGGACTTCACTGGCTTCCTTCTTAACGAAGATAATGATGCAATGCTCTTCCTTAATGAGTATTGTAACCGTGCCGGTATTGATACAATTTCTACCGGTGGTGTTGTAGGTCTTGCAATCGAGGCATATGAGAATGGTCTCCTCACTAAAGAGGATGTTGGTTATGAACTCGGTTGGGGCAACACAGAGGGAATTATCAAGCTTGTTAAGCAGATTTGCCACCGCGAGGGCATCGGTGATGTACTCGCAGATGGTTGTAAGGTTGCTGTAGAGAAGCTTGGCCCTGAGTTTGCGAAGTACGGTGTTCATGCTGGTGGTACAGAGCCTCCAATGCATGACTCTCGTCCAGACCCACAGCAGGCAACTCTTTATGCTATCGATGCTACGCCTTCTCGTCATACATCAGGTGGTTCACTCTACTATGGTTGTATGCACCTTTGGAAGAAGGTTACATGGGCACCTCCAGCAGTACTTGTTGGTACTAAGGATGGTGAGTGGCAGCCAACAGACGAAGAGGCACTTAAGGTTCTCGCATGCGCATACTTCAAGCGCGTTGTTGATGGTGCTGGCGGATGCTACTTCGGATTTATTCTTGGCGTGGGTAACTACCCACTCTTCGAGTGGCTTGACGCAGCTACAGGTTGGGGCAAGACTCCAGACGATTACATGGTAATCGGTAAGCGTGTATTTACAATGCGTCAGTTGTTCAACATCAAGCAGGGACTTGATCCTTGGTATTCACGTCCTCACGGCCGTATGGTTGGTGAGCCTCCTCTTAAGGCAGGTAAGAATGCTGGTAAGACAGTTCCAATCGACGCTATGATGATGAACACATGGAAGAACGCAGGCTTCGATGAGAAGACAGGTGTTCCTCTTGAGGCAACAATCAAAGAGCTCCAGCTTGATCGCTTCCTTTATGCTCCTGATTCAGAATTCTGTGAGGAGGTAGTAATCAATGGCTAATGCAATTCCTGTAATTAATTATGATCAATGCTACGGTTGTAAGGCTTGTGTTTACAACTGCCCAGTAAGCTTATTTGATCTTTCACATCCAGTTACACGTCGCGGTATGCGTCGTGAACTTCCTGTACCAAAGCAGATTGAAAATTGCATCGGTTGTGGTGTATGCGCACGTGCTTGCCCAGTAGAGGCAATCACAATGCAGCAGACACCAGCAGAGGAGGGCAAAGAGGCTCTCTACATCAATTACGATGCACCAATCCGTATCGATCCTAACAAGTGTAAGGGTTGTACAGCATGCGCTCGTGTATGCCCAGGTAAGGCAATCGTTGGTGCAGTTAAGGTTCCTCATGTCGTTGAAGAGGATAAGTGCTTAAAGTGCGGTCTCTGCATAGAGAAGTGCAAATTTGACGCTATCTACAACAGCAACGAACCAGTACCAGAGCTCAAAGCAGCTGAATAAAAGCATAAGAAAAGACCCGCTCAATCGAGCGGGTCTTATTTTTTTATGCTTGTTAGATGCGAGCGACGCCGGAGTCGCGAGCTGCTTTAGCGACAGCGGCAGCGACTGCGTCTTTAACGCGTGGGTCGAATGCTGCAGGGAGAATGTAGTCGGCACAGAGCTCGTCTGGTGAGACGAGGTTTGCGAGTGCATAAGCTGCAGCGATCTTCATCTCGTCGTTGATGTCGCTGGCGCGTACATCAAGTGCACCGCGGAAGATACCAGGGAATGCGAGTACATTGTTGACCTGGTTAGGATAGTCAGAGCGTCCAGTTGATACAACTGCGGCGCCTGCTGCCTTGGCCTCATCTGGGAATATCTCAGGTGTTGGGTTAGCACAAGCAAAGATGATAGGATCCTTTGCCATAGTTTTTACCATATCCTGAGTGAGAGTACCAGGAGCGGATACACCGATGAAGACATCGGCGCCCTTGATAACTTCGGCGAGAGTGCCTGTCTCTTTGTTCTGATTTGTGATCTTAGCCATCTCTTCCTTGATAGGATTGAGACCTTCTCTACCCTCATAGATTGCGCCTGTGCGGTCTGTCATGATGACATTCTTAAGGCCCATGCTGATAAGGAGCTTGATAATTGCGATACCGGCAGCTCCGGCACCAGAGGTTACAACCTTGATGTCGTTGATGTCTTTACCAACAACTTTAAGTGCATTGATAAGACCTGCGAGTGTGATAACTGCAGTACCGTGCTGGTCATCGTGGAAGATAGGAATATCAGATACTTCTTTAAGTCTCTTCTCAATTTCGAAGCAACGTGGTGCTGAGATGTCCTCAAGGTTTACACCGCCGAAGCTGCCGAGGAGAAGAGATACTGTGCTTACGATTTCATCTACATCTTTAGAGCGGATGCAGAGAGGGATGGCGTCAACGCCACCGAACTCTTTGAAGAGAACACATTTGCCCTCCATAACAGGCATGCCTGCTTCTGGACCGATGTCACCGAGGCCGAGTACGGCTGTGCCATCTGTGATAACGGCAACTGTGTTCCAACGACGTGTGAGGTCATAAGATTTATCTATGTCTTTATTGATCTCAAGGCAAGGCTGTGCAACACCCGGTGTGTATGCGAGTGAAAGTGCCTCTTTGCTGTCTACTGCAGCACGGGATACAACCTCAAGCTTGCCTTTCCACTCATAGTGAAGTTTTAAAGATTCTTCAGCATAATTCATAAATTATTCCTCCCATGGGAATGTGTAAGGAAGATTGAACTGATCACGAACAGCCATAAATTCCTTCTGAACAGGGCCTGTGATTGGAACACCATCAACGAGTCTCTGCTTGTAGATTTCCCACTCTTTTTCGCCTGCGGAATAGATTCTGTCATGGCCTGGTGCCTTCTTAGAATCACGAACCTTGCGAATGATTTCGCCGGCTTTCTTGCGTGCAAGGTCCTCACCGAGGAAGTGGTTGGTATCAATGGCGATGAAGAAGTGACCGAGATGGTATGGACGGATGTTGCCGTTCTCATCTTTACCGTCGAGGTCCTTGCCGTACCAACCATCCTGGAGGATGGATGAGAAGAGCTCGATTACCATGGCGTAGCCATAGCCCTTGTAACCTGCGAGCTCTTCGCCGATACCACCGAGGGTGGTAAGAGCAGCAGTACCCTCACGGATCTGCTTGAGTGCGACGCCTGCGTCGCCTTCAACTGCATTACCATCTATATCAATTACTGTGCCCGGATGAACATCGGCACCGATTCTTTCATAGTATTCAATTTTACCGTTCTGTGTGATTGATGTTGCACAGTCGATAACGAAATCGAATTCCTCATCAGTTGGGATACCTACTGTAAGTGGGTTAGTACCGAACATACCCTCAACACCGAATGTTGGAGCAACTGATGGACGAGCATTAGTACCTGTGATACCGATGCAGCCTTGCTTTGCAGCCTGAGTTGCATAGTAACCAGCAATACCATAGTGGCAAGAGTTACGAACTGCAACCATGCCCATACCATATTTCTTAGCTTTATCGATTGCCATCTGCATTGAACGCTGACCGATAACCTGGCCCATTCCGTGGTGGCCATCGACAACTGCTGTTGTCTCTGTTTCTTTTATGATTTCAAATTCAGTTGTGGCACTCTGAATTCCTGCATTGATTCTATCAATATAGACAGGCTTGAAACGGTTAACACCGTGAGAGTTAATACCACGTTTGTCTGATTCAACAAGTACATCTGCAACGATTGCAGCCTCGTCAGCTGGAACGCCGATTGCTGCAAAAGCATCTGTCATAAAGCGCTGGAGAGTATCAAAATCCATATTGTTTTTATCCATGAAATTACCTCCTATATTTCAAAAGGGACTGTAAATGCACAGCCCCTTTTTCGTTTTAATTAGTCGTGGTCAATCCAATCTTTTGCATGGGAAACAGCCTTTTTCCAACCCTTGTAAAGGGCGGTGCGCTTCTCGTCATCCATGCTTGGTGTGAAGATTTTAGCAACCTGTCTGTTGGCCTCAATCTCATCTGTGTCTTTCCATACTCCAACTGCAAGACCTGCAAGATAAGCAGCACCGAGAGCTGTTGTCTCAACAATCTTAGGTCTATTTACTTCGCAGTTTAGGAAGTCAGATTGAATCTGCATCATGATGTTAGATACAGATGCGCCACCATCAACGCGGAGAGATGAAATCTTAATACCAGCATCGTCTTCCATTGCCTTGATAAGGTCTACTACCTGATAAGCGAGTGCTTCAAGGACTGCACGAGCGAAGTGTGCACGGTTGGCACCACGTGTAAGGCCAACGATGCAACCACGTGCGTACATATCCCAATAAGGAGCGCCGAGACCTGTGAAAGCAGGAACGATGTAGACACCGTTGGTGTCTGGAACTGTTGCTGCAAGTTCATCACAGCGAGGCGCACTATCGATGAGACGGAGCTCATCACGGAGCCACTGGATAACACAACCTGCATTGAAAGCAGAGCCTTCAATTGCATAAGTTGTCTCACCATTTATAGACCATGCGACACCTGTTGTGAGCTGGTTCTTAGAATGAACGCGCTCGTTTCCTGAGTTCATAAGAAGGAAACAGCCTGTGCCATAAGTTGACTTAGCCATTCCTTTATTAAAGCATGCCTGTCCGAAGAGAGCTGCCGGCTGGTCGCCGATGGCACCAGAGATTGGTGTGCCTGCAAGACTCTCAAGACCTGGGATGCCAGGTGCAACTGTTCCATATACCTGTGATGAAGGTACCGGAGTAGGAAGTATGCTCATTGGGATACCAATCTCTTTGCAGAGATATTCGTCCCACTGAAGTTTATCAACATCGAAGATCATTGTTCTTGATGCATTAGAGTAATCTGTTACATGGACAGCTGTCTCTGGATGAGTTGCACCACCTGTGAGGTTCCAAATGAGCCATGTCTCAACTGTGCCGAAGAGGAGGTTGCCCTGCTCTGCGAGCTCTTTGGCACCCTCGACATTGTCGAGGAGCCATTTGATTTTAGTAGCTGAGAAATATGCGTCAATAAGGAGACCGGTGTGCTCGCGGATGTAAGGCTCAAGGCCACGGGCCTTGAGTTCTTCACACATAGAAGCTGTTCTACGGCACTGCCATACTGGTGCGTTGTGAATTGGAAGGCCAGTTGTTTTATCCCAGAGGATTGTTGTCTCACGCTGGTTGGTTACACCGATGCAGGCAATCTCCTCAGGAAGGACTGTGCCTTCCGCAAGGATGTCGGAGATTGATTTGCACTCTGTGTAGAGTATGTCCATTGGGTTATGTTCAACCCAACCTGGCTCTGGATAATGCTGCTCAAATTCCTTCTGGGATTTGGCAATTATATTACCGCTCTTATCGAATACGATTGCGCGGGAACTTGTTGTTCCTTGGTCAATGGCCATTACATACTGGTTTGCCATAAGAGAACCTCCCTAATTATTCTTCTCCGTAGAGTTTAATGAGCTTCTGAAGATGATTATAGCGAACCTTAGCATCCTCTTCTGCCTTAGTGAAAAGCTCTTCTGCACGCTCTGGGAAAGAACGTGTGAGAGCACTGTATCTTGCTTCGTTCATAAGGAATGCTCGATAGCCCTCTGTCTCAGGAACCTTAGAGTCGAGTGTGAATGGGTTCTTACCCTCTGCCTTAAGAGCAGGGTTGTAACGGAAGAGGTTCCAGTAACCACAGTCAACGGCTTTCTTCATCTCTGTATGGCAGTTAATCATACCGCCCTTGATGCTATGCATCTCGCAAGGAGCGTAACCGATGATGAGTGATGGTCCATTGTATGCCTCTGCCTCAGCGATTGCTTTGAGTGTCTGATTTTGGTCAGCACCCATTGCGATCTGTGCTACATATACATAGCCATAAGACATTGCAATCTCAGCGAGGCTCTTCTTCTGAATTGCCTTACCAGCTGCTGCGAACTGAGCAACCTGGCCAATCTGAGATGCCTTAGAAGCCTGTCCACCTGTGTTGGAGTAAACCTCTGTATCGAACACGAAAATATTTACATCTGCGCCAGATGCGATTACATGGTCGAGACCACCGAAGCCGATGTCATAAGCCCAACCGTCGCCGCCGAAAATCCAGAAGGACTTCTTAGCAAGGTAATCTTTCTTAGCGAGAATCTCTTTACCTGTTTCACAGTCGTTCTTGCAAACGCACTTTTCAATCTCAGCGATGAGAGCATCTGCTGCAGGACCGTTCTTTGCACCGTCGTTAACTGTTGCGAGATATTCCTCCGCAGCAGCCTTAGCAGCTGGGTCAGCCTTCTCGTTCTCAGCGATCTTCTTAACCTTCTCGATAAGGCTGGCACGGATTGTGTCATGAGCAAGAGCCATGCCGTAGCCGTGCTCTGCGTTATCTTCGAAGAGGGAGTTAGCCCATGCTGGACCGTGACCCTTAGCGTTTACTGTGTATGGTGATGTAGAAGCAGGGCCACCCCAGATTGATGAACATCCTGTTGCATTAGAGATGAACATTCTGTCACCGAAGAGCTGTGTTACGAGACGAGCATAAGATGTCTCTGCACAACCAGCGCAAGAGCCTGAGAACTCAAGGAGTGGCTTCTTGAACTGTGAAGAGATAACTGAGAGTTTCTCTGTTGTCTCTGGTTTCTCTGTTACATTTGCTACACAGTAATCGAATACCTTCTGCTGACCTTCCTGTGACATACGGGAAGTCATCTTGAGTGAGCTTGTAGGGCAAACGCCGATACATACTCCGCATCCCATACAGTCCATAGGAGAGATAGCAAGTGTGTAAGTATATTCTGTGCCATTAACTGGCTTTGGAGCGAACTTTGTGCCCTCTGGAGCAGCGGCTTTTTCCTCTGCTGAAAGAGCAAATGGACGAATTGTTGCATGTGGGCATACATATGCGCACTTGTTACACTTTGCACATGTATCAGGCTCCCATACTGGAACTGAAACTGCTACGCCGCGCTTCTCGTGTGCTGATGCGCCGAGCTCGAATGTACCATCCACATGATCGTCGAATGCTGATGATGGAACCTTGTAGCCGTCCATATGATTGATTGGCTTCATGATGTTGTCAACCATCTTAACGAGTTTCGCACTACCAATTGTCTTGTTGTCAGCTGGCTCGTCTTTAGCATCAGCCCAATCTGCTGGAACTTCAACTTTCTTGTATGCTGTAACACCAGCGTCGATAGCGTCATGGTTGCACTTTACAACTTCTGGGCCCTTCTTTGAGTAGGACTTAGTTGCAGCGTCCTTCATGTACTGAACAGCTTCTTCGATTGGCATGATATTTGCAAGAGCGAAGAAAGATGCCTGAAGGATTGTATTGGTACGCTTACCCATACCTACTTTCTCAGCGAGGTCGATAGCGTTTACTGTATAGAGCTGGATGTTGTTGTTCGCAATGTAACGCTTTGACTGTGCGTCAAGCTTCTTTGCGAGTTCTTCATCACTCCACTGGCAGTTGATAAGGAATACGCCACCTGGCTTAACATCGTCAACGATGCGGAATGCCTTCTCAACATATGATGGGTTGTGGCAAGCAACGAAGTCTGCCTGGTTTACGTAGTAAGGGCTCTTAATCTTGGCCTTACCGAAACGGAGGTGAGATACTGTTACGCCGCCTGTCTTCTTTGAGTCATACTGGAAGTATGCCTGAGCATGCATGTCAGTATGGTCACCGATAATCTTGATAGAGTTCTTGTTGGCACCAACTGTACCGTCGCCGCCGAGACCCCAGAATTTACACTCGATTGTGCCAGGAGCTGAAACGATAGGAGCTGGCTTCTCTTCAAGTGAAAGGTATGTGATATCGTCGTTGATACCAATTGTGAAATGAGGCTTAGAATCGCTCTTTGCGAGTTCCTCATATACTGCAAATATAGATGATGGAGGTGTGTCCTTAGAACCGAGACCATAGCGACCACCAAGTACTGTGATGTCCTTGATGCCTTTAGCACTAAGAGCAGCAACAACATCGAGGAAGAGAGGCTCACCGATTGAACCTGGTTCCTTTGTTCTGTCGAGAACAGCAATCTTCTTAACTGTCTTAGGGATTGCTTCGACGAACTTATCAACAGCGAAAGGTCTGTAAAGACGAACTTTGAGGAGACCAACCTTTTGTCCGTTTGCGTTGAGATAGTCGATTACATCTTCTGTTACGTCACAGATAGAACCCATAGCAACGATGATGTTCTCTGCGTCTTCTGCACCGTAGTAGTTGAAGAGCTTGTAATCTGTACCGAGTTTCGCATTTACCTTGTCCATGTACTTTTCAACAATTGCAGGAACTGCATCATAGTACTTGTTGCAAGATTCACGATGCTGGAAGAAAACGTCGTCGTTCTCATGTGATCCACGCATAGTTGGGTGATTAGGATTAAGAGCATGTGCGCGGAATGCAGCTACTGCGTCCATGTCGCACATCTCTTTGAGGTCGTCATAATCCCAAACTTCGATGTCCTGAATTTCATGTGATGTTCTAAATCCATCGAAGAAGTTGAGGAATGGTACACGGCTCTCAATAGCAGCGAGGTGTGCTACGGCACCGATGTCCATTACTTCCTGAGGATTGGTTTCAGCGAGCATTGCGAAACCTGTCTGACGGCATGCATATACGTCAGAGTGGTCGCCGAAGATGTTGAGTGCATGTGATGCAACGCAACGAGCCGAAACGTGGAATACGCCTGGGAGAAGTTCTCCGGCGATTTTATACATATTTGGAATCATAAGGAGAAGTCCCTGTGATGCTGTATATGTAGTTGTGAGTGCACCTGCTGCGAGAGAGCCGTGTACTGTACCAGAAGCACCTGCTTCTGACTGCATCTCGGCTACCTTAACAGTTGAGCCGAAAATGTTTTTTCTGCCCTGAGCTGACCACTGGTCAACGTAGTCTGCCATAGGGCTGGATGGTGTGATAGGGTAAATACCTGCAACTTCTGTAAACGCATAAGACACGTGAGCAGCAGCTGTGTTACCATCCATGGTAATCTTTTGTCTGTCCATGTTTTTGGCCTCCAATAAGTAATATAAAAATTATACATAGTAAATAATACCATATTTCAATATAAGTAACAACCAAAACTGACTTCAAAATAACTAAATACTACTTGCAAATTTGTGCATTTTAGTTATAATAAAATAAAGATTGATAAAAATTTATCAATCTATTATCCGCATATTTTGGAGGCACTAATAATGGTAAAAGTTGCAATTAATGGTTTCGGCCGTATCGGCCGTCTCGCTTTTCGTCAGATGTTCCAGGCTGACGGTTACGAAATCGTAGCAATCAATGATCTCACAGATCCTAAGATGCTCGCTCATCTTCTCAAGTACGATTCAGCACAGGGAAGATATGCTCTTGCAGACAAGGTTGAAGCTTGTGAAGATTCAATCGTTGTAGATGGTCAGGAGATCAAGATTTATAAAGAGGCAGACGCTGCCAATCTCCCATGGGGAGAACTTGGCGTTGACGTAGTTCTCGAGTGCACAGGCTTCTATACAAGCAAAGAGAAGTCTATGGCTCATATCAAAGCTGGTGCGAAGAAAGTTGTTATTTCTGCTCCTGCAGGCAACGATCTTCCAACAGTTGTATTCTCAGTTAATGAGAAGACTCTTACAAAGGATGACACAGTTATCTCTGCTGCATCATGCACAACTAACTGTCTCGCTCCTATGGCAAAGGCACTCAATGACTTTGCTCCTATTCAGTCAGGTATCATGACAACAGTTCATGCTTTCACAGGCGACCAGATGCTTCTTGATGGTCCTCATAGAAAGGGTGACCTTCGCCGCGCTCGTGCAGCTTCTTGCTCAATCGTTCCTAACTCAACAGGCGCAGCTAAAGCAATCGGACTTGTAATTCCAGAGCTCAACGGTAAGCTTATCGGTTCTGCTCAGCGTGTTCCAGTACCAACAGGTTCTACAACAATTCTTGTTGCAGTAGTAAAGGGTAAGGATATTACACCAGACGCTATCAACGCAGCAATGAAGGCTGCTTCAGCTAAGGCACCTGCATCATTTGGTTACACAGAGGAGCAACTTGTTTCTTCTGATGTTATCGGTATCACAGAGGGCTCACTCTTCGATGCTACACAGACAATGGTAACTAAGATTGACGACGATACATTCCAGGTACAGGTTGTTTCTTGGTATGATAACGAGAACTCTTACACAAGCCAGATGGTACGCACAATCAAGTACTTCGCAGAGCTTGATAAGACACTTGACGACTAATTAATTGCATGATAAAACCCCACCGGATTTCCGGTGGGGTTAATTTTTTATTTCTTTCGATTTGTATTATATGGTGTTCTCTTGTAATTCTTACTGTACTGTGTTGCATTGCGAGATTTTGGATTCTTACGACTGTTAACCACACGGAGACGTTGCGCTTCGCGACGCTCTTTGTTGATCTTGCGGAGCACAAGAATTACAAGGAGAAGGACGCCGGCGACGACGTATATAATCTTCATGAAAGTGCTTGTTAAGAAGGCTTTCAGGAAGTAGCCGATGGCTGCGAAGAAGCCGAGGCGTACGTCTTCGCCTGCAACGAGGTCCACGGTGGCGATGACATCGCCAGCATATTTGACCTCGGCTTTTCCGAGGACTTTGCCCGCCTTGATAGGGGCTTTAAGTTTCTCTGGAAGTGATGATTCTATAGGTTCAATAAGAAGTGACGACTTGTCGTAATTGTTAGGGATGAGGGCAAACACGTCCTCGGAAGGTACAAGTCGTACTTGGTCAACTTTCTTGGCAAGGGATACATCAACACCAGTTACAATATCTGATTTAGATGCGACCTTGATCATACCAAGTTTATTGAATACCCACTCATAAGCTTTCTGACTCTCTTTGAATGCGTAGTTTACGCCTTTGACTGTGTCTTTTGGAGCACTGAGTGCTATGCAGAGATAGGTGTAACCGTTTCTCGTTGCATAGGATACAAGACAGTTTCCTGCACTGGAGGTTGTACCTGTTTTAATTCCTTTACAGCCTTCGACATAATAACTGCTGGTACTTTCCATGAGGAAGTTGGTGGTTGAATATGTGCATTCGTCATGCATGTTGGTTGCTGGAAGGACATATTTTGTAGTGCCAACAATCTTTACGAACTTGTCGTTATCAAGTGCATGCTTTACGATAATCGCGAGGTCCTTAGCGGTTGTATAATGGTCGGTATCATCAAGACCGTGAGGATTTGTATAATTGGTATTCTTGCATCCGAGTTTCTTGGCATAGTCATTCATCATAGTGACGAATTTTGCAACATTTCCTCCGCTGACATAGTCGGCGAGGATAACGGCTGCTTCATTGGCACTCTTTACCATCATAAGGTAGAGGAGTTGCTCAACTGTCAAGATTTCGCCTGCTTTGATGCCTGCAAGTGAACTTCCAGTTCCGTTTAAAGAGTCGATAGATTCTTGTTTAACTGTAACCTTCTCATTCAGATTCTTACAATTCTCAAGCACGACCATACAGGTTGTAACTTTAGTAAGGGATGCCATCGCAACTTTCTTTTCCGAATTCTTATCGAAGACGATTGTGCCGTTGTCGAGGTTCTCCATGTAGAAGACGGTTGTATTGGTAACTCCGATACTCGGAAGTTCATCTGTGTAAGATGCTGATGCTGGAATGACAAAGCTAGATATTAAAATGGCAATAATTAACATCATTGAAGCGATGAATGTTAATCGTTTTTTCATAGTAAATCCACCTTGTGTATGATAAAATAATATTGTAAAATATTATAACAGTTATTGCTCTGAAAATAAAGAGGATGTGAAACTTTTGGTATATATAACAGGCGACATTCACGGTGACCTTGAGAGATTTAATTCACCGGCTATGAGAAAGCTTGGAAAAGGCGACACACTTATTATCTGTGGCGACTTTGGCTTTATCTGGAACGGCGGTGAAGTTGAGGCGAAGGCACTGACAAAGCTTAGCAATAAAAAATATAATATCTGTTTCGTTGACGGAACACATGAGAATTTTAAGATTCTAAACACAGCCGAAGTTTCTGAATGGAATGGTGGCAAGGTGCATCATCTCGGTGGTAATCTCTACCATCTTCTCCGTGGACAGATTTTCGAGATTGAGGGACATACATTCTTCACAATGGGTGGAGGAGAGAGCCCTGATATGGAGATAAGAATGGCCAACGGAACTTGGTCCGAACTTGAGATGCCAACTCAGCAGGAACTTCTTGAGGGCGCAGAGAATATTGATAAAGCTGGCGGAAAAGTTGATTATATAATCACTCACGAGCCATCAGCGAGAATTAAAGATTTTATTCAGCTCTCAAACGCTGCTTATAAGAATAGAGCAACAATTCTTAACACATATCTCGAAGAACTCGCTAATTCTTGTGAATACAAGAAGTGGTATTTCGGAAGCATGCATATGGATAAGCATATCTCTAATTCCCAGACTGCAGTTTTCAACAATGTTCTTGAGGTAGAGTCAGGAAAGAGTATATAAGGAGATTTATCATGGAAGAATTCAGATATGATACACAGCTTCTCATCGACGGCGATGATCTTGATGAGGATGAGGTACATGATTACTTTATTGAGAACTTTAAAGGTGACTGCCTTCTTGCAGTAGGCGGAGATGGAGATCCAATTAAAATTCATTTCCATACAAATGAGCCTTGGAAAGTTCTTGAGTACTGCCGCTCACTTGGCGAGATTTATGATATCGTAGTTGAGGATATGGACAGACAGTCAAGAGGACTTAAGGGTTAAGTAAAGAATATGCCTCCCCGAGATGGGGAGGCATTTTTTATATCCTATCAAGATTTCTATATTGAAGCGCTTCTGCAAGGTGATTCGCGCAGATGAGCTCGCTGGCATCGAGGTCAGCGATGGTGCGCGCGGTGCGAAGAATTTTATCGTTCGCACGAGCGGAGAAGTGGAGCTTCGAGAAGGCGGTGAGAAGCATGTTCTTGGCCGCAGGGTCAAGGACACAGAACTTGCGCACCATTCGCGGTGTCATCTGCGCGTTACAAAGAACACCGGTTCCAATGAAGCGCTCGGTCTGAATTGCTCGGGCCGCGTTCACCCTCTTTTTAATCTCCTCAGATGACTCCGGCTGTTCGCTCGTCTTGTCGATGAGAACGGTGCAGTCGAGCGGGTCGACCTGCACGTGGATGTCAATCCTATCGAGGAGCGGGCCGGAGAGGCGGCCCATATAATTCTTCTTCGCAGACTCCGTGCAAGTGCACTCTTTTATAGGGTCATAGAGAAATCCACAAGGGCAAGGATTCATCGCTGCGACGAGCATTATATTGCCTGGATATGTCGCAGTTACAGCATTTCTTGAGACTGTAACTGTTCCGTCTTCCAGTGGTTGACGGAGTGTCTCAAGGGCCGGCCTTGAGAAGAGCGTGAGCTCGTCTAGGAAGAGAACGCCGTTGTGGGCGAGAGATATCTCGCCGGGTCTCGCCTTAGCACCACCGCCGGAAAGTGCAACTCCGGTGGTCGTATGGTGAGGCGCTCTAAAAGGGCGTTCTGTCACAAGTGGCATCTCTGCAGTCAATGCACCTGCGACTGAATAGATGGAAGAGGTCTCGAGGGCCTCGTCGAAAGTCATGTCTGGGAGTATGCTTGGAAGTCTTTTCGCGAGCATACTTTTACCTGCTCCGGGACTTCCCACGAGCAGGATGTTGTGGCCGCCAGCGGCGGCAACTTCAAGTGCACGTCGTGCACATTTCTGACCGTAGACATCGGAAAAATCAATCTTCGAATCTGCCGATGACATGAGACTTTCTTTGATTGTATCAAAGGAAAGTTCGGGCAGCGGAGAGATTTTTTCTTTGCCTGTTAAGTGGTCAAGAAGAGTCTTAACATCCGGTACTGGATAGATAGAAATACCGGGTATAAGTGCCGCTTCAACTGCGTTTTCCGATGGAAGGAAAACAGCTTTGATTCCAGCGTTTTTCGCTTCGATCACCATTGGCAAAACGCCGCTTATGCGGCGCAGTTCGCCATTTAGCGCAACCTCTCCGATAAGGGCGAAGTCGTCTATTTCCACAGACAACTGACCGGACGCGCGCAAAATGGCCACGAGAATAGGAAGGTCATAGATTGGGCCTTCCTTCTTAAATTCAGCAGGAGCGAGATTGACTGTAATCCTGCTTATAGGGAAATCAAGGTTGCAATTTTTTATTGCCGAGCGTACGCGCTCTTTGGCCTCTGAGACTGCCGAATCTGGCAGGCCGACGAGGTCAAATCGTGGCAGCCCGCTCGACAGGTCACACTCGACTTCAACCATGTGAGCCGAGAAGCCTTGAAGCCCTATACTGTTCACTTTTGAGAACATTGGCACCTCCCTTAATACCATTTGACATTATATCATATTAAGGGTTAAAATTGTGATTAGTTTATTAACGGAGGTATTACTATGTCAGAACACCTTGAACTCTATAAACTTTGGCTTGATAATTGCGAGGACGAGACTCTCAAAGCAGAGCTTCTCGACATCGAAGGCAAGGATGATGAGATCCTAGATAGATTCTATAAGAAACTTGAATTTGGTACAGCTGGACTTCGTGGAACTCTCGGCGCAGGTACCAATAGAATGAATATCTATACAGTAAATCAGGCAACACAGGGCGTTGCCAATTACCTCAATGCGACATTTGAAAATCCATCTGTTGCAATCGCTTATGACTCAAGAATTAACTCTGATGTATTTGCGAAGGAGACCGCTGGTGTATTCGCTGCCAACGGTATCAAGGCATGGATTTATCCAGTTCTTGTTCCAACTCCAATGCTCTCATTTGCAGTTCGTGAACTCGGCTGTTCATCAGGTGTTATCATCACTGCGAGTCATAATCCAGCAGAATACAATGGCTATAAGTGCTATGATCCAGAAGGTTATCAGATGACAGATGAGGCTGCTGCCCTCTGCTATGATTATATTCAGAAAGTCGATATGTTCCACGATGTTAAGACTATGAACTTCGATCAAGGTCTTGCATCTGGCATGATTGAATATATCGATCACGACACATACAGAAAGTTCTTTGATAAAGTTGCAAGCAAAGCAATCAATCGTGAAATTGCTGCAAATTCAGATATCAAAGTTATCTATACACCACTCAACGGAACAGGCAACAAACCGGTTCGTTTCGCACTTCAGGAGCTTGGAATCAAGCATGTTAAGGTCGTTCCAGAGCAGGAACTTCCAGATGGTAATTTCCCAACTTGCCCATTCCCTAATCCTGAGATTCGTCAGGCGTTCGAGTGCGCACTCAAGATGGCTGAGACTGAGAAGGCGGACATCCTTCTCGCCACAGATCCTGACTGCGATCGTATGGGTATCGCAGTTTACAACGGTACAGACTATCAGCTCATGACAGGTAACGAGGTCGGCGCACTCTTCACAGAGTATGTCCTCTCGCAGTATAAGGAGCAGGGCAAGATGCCAGCTGATCCAGTTGTTATAAAGTCCTTCGTTACAACAAGCCTTGTTGATAGAATCGCTGCTGACTATGGTGCTAAAGTTGCCAATCTTTTGACTGGCTTCAAATATATCGGTGAGTATATAACTAACCTCGAAAAAGAGGGCAAAGAGGACAACTTCATTGTAGGTATGGAGGAGAGCTATGGTTATCTTCTCGGTATCCATGCGAGAGACAAGGATGCTGTCGTTGCATCTCAGCTTGTCATCGAGATGGCGGCCTACTATAAGAGCCTCGGCAAGACCCTCATTGATGTTATGAACGAAATTTATGCGAAGTACGGCATCTATCTCAACCGTGTAGACAGCTTCCAGTTCGAGGGTGCTGCCGGCATGCAGAAGATGGCCGACATCATGGACAAGCTTCGCGTCAATGCACCGACAGCTGTCGCAGGACTTTCAGTACTCGGCACAGTTGACTATATGGATTCAGAGTCAACTGGCCTCCCAGCATCTAACGTCCTCGCTTGGTCTCTCGAAGGTGGCAACGGACTCGTTGCTCGCCCTTCTGGCACTGAGCCAAAACTTAAATTCTACTTCACATCAGTTGCATCAGATTTCGATCTTGCAGAGGCACAGTACCAGAAGATGCTCGCCGATGTAAAGACTTGGTTGGAGGATTAAGATGAAGAATAGAAAGTTGTTTATCAGAATCGTTGCAATTATTCTTGCAGTTCTTATGCTCGGCAGTGTGGTTGCAGTTGCAATCAATGCATTTGCAATTTCACCGAACGGAAATTCACAGGTTTTGACCGTTTCTGAAGTGAACAAGAATGGTGCTGTTTCAATACAAGGCGAATTCTTTTATCAAAATGGCTAAAATGTAAAGAAAGCACATAGTTATAAGGTTTTTAGGCTCTTTTTTGATTGACAAAATACCCCGTTTAGTATAAGATGTAGGTACTATAACTTATACTAAATGGGGTAATGACATGTACGAAGATAAAACACTCGTATGTAAAGAATGCGGAGAAGAATTTGTATTCACAGCAGGTGAGCAGGAATTCTACGCAGAAAAAGGTTTCGAGAACGAGCCACAGCGTTGCAAGGCTTGCCGTGATGCAAGAAAGAACGCTCAGAAGGCTGAGAGACAGATGTATGATGCAGTTTGCGCATCATGCGGTGGCGCAGCTAAGGTTCCTTTCCAGCCTAGAGAAGACAGACCTGTATACTGCAGCGAGTGCTTCGCAAAGATGAAGGAAGAAGAGGCTTAAATTTCTTCGAAAAGGGGAGTTGCAATATTGCAACTCCCTTGTTTTTTGCCTAAATATTTGACTTTTTCACCAAAAACATATTATAATGGTTTAAATATTTTTACATATTATATAGTAATAATATATAGGAGATAATCTTGTGTGGAAATCAGCTAAAGAGTCTGTATTGATGTTCGGAAACGTAAATAAGTACTATGGATTCCAAAAGCCTGACGATGAACGTGAGGCTAAGTATTTGTCATACGTTGAAAAGATGCGTATCAAGACTAATCTCCAGAGAACAATTTATTTCAGCATTTTCTTGTTCTTCTATTTGATTCTGATTTTTATCACCCCAATTTTAAGAGCGTTTCTCAATGCTGAGATGCGAATTGGTGAAATTATCGGTGCGCTTGGAATAGTGCTTTTCGTTATTGTTGCAAGAACTCTCTATAGCAAGATTTCTGATGCAGGCGTAACTGTGGAGAAGAAGTATTACAGATTAGCGAAAATTCTCTATTCGTTTTTCTGGGGAATGTATTTCTTAATCACAATTGCCCCGCCACTACTTTTATCCGATCATTGGATGCTTGTAATGGTAATTTGGATGCCACTCGTTGCACTTGGATTTATGGTTCCAGTATATAGCATGCTTGAGGGTGTTCCAGTTACACTTTGTGCAATTGTATCAGCTTTTGCTTTCGTCTTCATTGGACTTAAGAGTGGATCAATGACACCAGCGGAACTTGTTTCTGCAATTCCAGCAGTAATTCTCGTAATTGTTGTTACGGATATTAACCATGTTGAACGTCTCAATGGTTTCTATTCTGAAAGCAAAAGTATGGCAGAGTCTAGCGCATCAGAGAGACGTCTCGGTAATGTGTTCAAAGAGGTATTCGATATCGCATTTGAGATTAACATCTCAACAGGTGATTGCGTTATGCTTCGTGATAATGAGCATTACGGTCTTACAACTGCTGAGAAGAAAGAGATGCCGCTTAGTGACCTTTATCGTTATGCATATGGCATTGTTCATCCAGATGACGCAGCTATATTTGCTAAAGCGATGGGAATAGAACATATTGAGAATGAGTTTATCACACTTGGAACAACTCAGACCTATACAGAGGTTAGATTTCTTACAGCTGATGATGAGTATGAGTGGGTATCCTTGCTTCTTGCTAAAGAGGTCAACATCTCAGATGATAACAATGTCTATGTTCTTTGCCTCGTTCAGAATATCAACGATCGCAAGAGCAATGAGGATAAGCTGAGACTTGAAGCTGAGAAGGATCCTTTGACCCAGCTCTATAACAAGATGACAACTAAGAGTCTTATCGAGGAGTGCCTTGAGAAGAATCCTAATTCACAGCATGCACTTCTAATTCTCGATATTGACAACTTTAAGAATATTAACGATACACGTGGTCATACAGTCGGTGACCAAATTATTCTTGCATTTGCAAATGAACTCAATAGAAACTTCCGTGAGACCGATATTCTCGGCCGTGCCGGTGGTGATGAGTTCGTTGTACTCATCAAGAATGTTCAGTCTGTCGCAATGATCTGTGACAAGCTTCAACGACTTTCATCTTCGTTTAAGAAGTACGGAATCGACAATGGATTCCCTGGACGTCTTTCTACAAGTATTGGCGTTGCACTCTTTAACAAAGATGGCAAAACTTATGAAGAACTTTTCAAGAAGGCTGACGCTGCTCTTTACGAGGCAAAGAGAAATGGTAAGGATCAGTATAAATTCAGCATTTCGAGAAGTGAATAAACCAAAAGCAAAAAATTTATCCCAAAGGAGTAGAACGTATGAAACTCGGAACAGTAGTAAAGTTTGGTGCAATAGGTGTTGCAGCAGCATCAACAGTTGTTGGTACAGTTGCAATAGCTACTAAAGCATCAAAGAAAGTAGGAAAAGAACCAGCAGCTCCAGCTCCAGCTCCAGTAGAAAAGAAAGAGACTCCTGTAGCTCCAGTATATGAAGCTCCAGTAGCAGAGCCAATCGTTGAGGCACCAGCAGAGCCAGAGTATACTAACATTGAGATGCAGCTTCCATATCTCGCTGGTAATCTTGGCGAAGATGATGCAAATCTTGAAGAAGTAGCTCCAGTAGTTGAAGAGCCAATTGCTGAGCCAATCGCTGAGCCAATCGCTGAGCCAGTAGTAGAGGAAGCTCCAGTTGAGCCAATCGCTTTCGAAGAGCCAGTAGTAGAGGAAGCTCCAGTTGAGCCAATCGCTTTCGAAGAGCCAGTAGTAGAGGAAGCTCCAGTTGAGCCAATCGCTTTCGCTGAGCCAGTAGTAGAGGAAGTTCCAGTTGAGCCAATTGCTTTCGCTGAGCCAGTAGTAGAGGAAGCTCCAGTTGAGCCAATCGCTTTCGAAGA
>JAZQQZ010000022.1:0-34546 GCA_045629305.1 Acutalibacteraceae bacterium
CATGTACCACTTATTCCAGCAATGATAGTTTGTTACATCGGTAACATGCTTCCGATTCCTTTCATCCTAATCTTCATCAAGAAGATCTTCGAGTGGATGCGAAAGCATAACATCCTCGTAAAATTTGTCGATTGGGTAGAGGCCCATGGACAGAAGAAAGCCGAGGAGATGAAGCAGAAGCAATCGAAGTTCGAGGAATGGGGACTTATGGCATTCGTTGCAATTCCACTTCCTGGCACTGGTGGTTGGACAGGCTCCTTGATTGCCGCACTTCTTGGTATGGATACCAAGAAGGCATTCAAAGTAATCGCCGTAGGCGTTGCTGTTGCCGGCATCATCGTCGCATCACTTTCATACGGTCTGTTTGACTTGATTATAGGTCTATTTAAATAAAAAAAATGAGCGGTTCGGAAATCCGAACCGCTCTTATTTTTTTACCTATTAAAATGAAGCCATTCTCTCGAACATGTCTTCCATATACATAAAGAACTGCTGTCTTGTGATATGAGCACCATTCCATGAGAGATGGCACTGTGTAAGTGTAGGCATATTGTACCAGATACCTGGCTTGAGTTCCTTGCCTGCAACAAATTCTTCCTGAGGAGCATTGAAAGGAGCACGCTGTCCGATTACGTTTACGAAACCATCGTTTGGAAGCCACTCTTCTTTTCTTGAATGCTCAGGATATACCTTTGCCATCTCGTCAGACCATGAAGAACCTGTGAGCCAACCTGCACCCCAAGATACGAAGTTCATCTTGCTCCAAATTGGCTTCATGTTGCCATTCTTCTTTGGAGCAGCTGCTGCGCCTGAATATGCGAAATAGTATGTGTTAGGATTAGGAACGTGAGACTTGTTGGCTTCAGCCATGTACTCAAGTGTCATTTCCCAACCTACGTTATCCTGCTGGCACTTTGAGTAAGCGATAGCACCATCGCGATACTCGTCAGGCTTTGCAATATGAACAAATGGAGGCTCGTCCTCTGGATTAGCTGTGATGCCCCACTGGTCAAGACGCTGATCCCAGAAGTGTGTAAGGAAGCCCATGTTTCCGATTGTGCCTACGCCGTAGCATACGCCCTTCATGATCTTCTCATAACCGCCATTTTCCATAAGCTTAGAAGCCATTGTTGTACCGTTGTTAACACCAGCAAGTGTTACAACGCAGTTTAAGAGGTCGCCCTGACCACCCTTGAAGAGTGGAGAAAGCTCTGCCTCTGGAGTTGTTGCACGCTCTTCCTCAGAACCGTTGCGGAGCATGTCAGAGAATGCAATTACGAAAGAACCACCGAGGCTGTGACCAACGATGTTGATCTTCTCGTGGTTGCCCGGCTTACCCCAGTCTTTAAGAACGCCTGGATATGTACGACCATATCTTGCGTGACCATATTTCTTAGAGTGTGCCTCACCGTAGTCAACTCTACCACCCATAAGATAAGCGTAGAGGAGGCAGCAACGATCCCATGCTGAGTTCCATGGGCCGAGTGGTGGATTATAGATTTCGTAGCCCTTCTTTGTGAGATAAGGGATTACATTATGCTTCTTGTTCCAGAAGAATTTGAAGCCCCAATATTCGAGCATGTAATCATGAATCCAATCGCCTTTTCCGAATCCCATGAAGCCGTGCAACAAAATCGTAGGATATTTGTTAGCCATAATTATATCTCCTTCATAAACTTAGTACCTTTATATTATAGACTAACTCGTATTAAATGTAAATTGCTTGACTATAATATTAATAAATGTTAATATTTAGACAATCAAAATAATCCCCTGATAGGAGAATTTTTATGGACGATCGCGGCCGTTTGAGTTTTAAGGAAAACGACACCATAAAAGAAGATACAAAGCTCAAGAAAATGAAGAAACACTGGGAATCATTTGCTAAGAATGAAGAGGATGATCGCGAGAAGTATCTCCGCGAGCTCGAGATTCAATTCAGCATGAACGATATCGCCAGTGGCGAGGGCGTTGCAGCGCAGAGCATGGCGACCATCCTCGCTGAGCAGAAGACGAGCGAGCAAGAACTTCTCGCACGTGAAAAGATAGAGGATTGATTATACCCGCCGGAAGTATTTCTGGCGGTTTATAAATTTTTAAGGAGGAATGTAAAATGGCTGATAAGGGTAAATACTATATCACTACTGCCATCGCTTACACAAGCCGTAAGCCCCACATAGGAAACACCTATGAAATCGTTATGACCGACGCTCTCGCGAGGTATAAACGAATGCAGGGCTACGATGTTTTCTTCCTTACAGGCACAGACGAACATGGACAGAAGATTGAGGAGTATGCGAAAGCTGCCGGCGTTTCACCTAAGGAGTATGTAGACAAAGTTGCTGGTGAGATCCGTGAGATCTGCGACCTTCTCAATACAACATACGATAAGTTCATCCGTACAACCGACGACTATCACGAGAAGGTTGTACAGAAGATTTTCAAGAAACTCTATGACCAGGGTGATATCTATAAGAGCCAGTATGAAGGCCTTTATTGCACACCTTGTGAATCATTCTGGACAGAGTCACAGCTCGTTGATGGCAAATGCCCAGACTGTGGCCGTGAGGTAAAGCCTGCTAAAGAAGAGGCATATTTCTTAAAGCTCTCTAAGTATCAGAAACAACTTGAGGAATACATCGAGAGCAACGACAAATTCATATTCCCAGAGCAGCGTAAGAAGGAGATGCTTAATAACTTCATTAAGCCGGGTCTTCAGGATCTCTGCGTATCACGTACATCTTTCAAATGGGGCGTTCCTGTAACATTTGATGAGAACCACGTAATCTACGTATGGATCGATGCTCTTTCAAACTATATCACAGCTATTGGCTATGATCCTGATGGTTCATCAGAGCAGTACAAGAAGTACTGGCCAGCCGATGTCCATATCATCGGCAAGGATATCGTACGTTTCCATACGATTTATTGGCCGATTATGCTTATGGCACTCGGCGAGCCACTTCCGAAGCAGGTCTTCGGACATCCATGGCTTCTCTTCGGTGAGGACAAGATGAGTAAGTCCAAGGGCAACATCATCTATGCAGATGACCTTGTTGAACTCTTCGGCGTTGACGCAGTTCGTTACTATCTTCTCTCTGAGATGCCTTATGCTGCTGATGGCTCTATCACTTATGACACAATGATCGAGAGATATAACTCTGATCTTGCTAATACAATCGGTAACCTTGTTAACCGTACAATCGCAATGACCAACAAGTATTTTGATGGCGTAATTCAAGAGCCATCAGTACCTGGCGAGTTCGACGATGACCTTGCGAAGACCTGCCTTGAGGCAGTAGGCAAGGTTGAGGAGCTCCTCGCCGAGTACAGAATCGCAGATTCACTCGACACAATCCTTGGCATTGCAAAGCGTGCTAACAAGTATATCGATGAGACAGCGCCTTGGGCACTCGCTAAAGACGAGGCACAGAAGGCACGTCTCGGTACAGTTCTCTACAACCTCATCGAAGCAATCCGCTTCCTTGCAGTTATGATTAAGCCATTTATGCCAGATACATCTGACAAGATCTTCGCTCAGACTGGTGCAAACGGTAACTCATATGACGAACTCGGAAAGTTTGGCGTACTTAATGCAGGCATTAAGGTTGGCGAGGCAACACCACTCTTCGCTCGTGTAGACAAGGAAGAGATGATGAAGACTGTTGCCGAGCGTCAGGCGAAGGCCGCTGCTGCTGAGCAGGCAAATAATGCTAAGGTTGGCATTGCTTCATTGCCTGAGATAGCAATCGACGACTTCGCTAAAGTAGAACTTCGCGTAGCAGAAGTTAAGGCTTGCGAGCCAATTCCTAAGGCAAAGAAACTTCTTAAACTCACACTTGATGATGGCGTAGGCGAGAGAATAGTTGCCTCCGGTATCGCACAGTGGTATCAGCCAGATGACCTCATCGGCCACAAGGTTATAGTTGTTGCGAACTTAAAGCCAGCAACACTCTGTGGAGTTGAGAGCCAGGGTATGATTATCGCTGCAGATACAGCTGATGGCGGCGCTAAGGTTCTTTTCGTTGACGACTTCGAGACAGGAGCAAAGTTTAGATAATGGAAAACATCTTCGACACTCATGCACATTATGATGACGAAGCTTTCAATGAAGACCGAGAAGAACTTCTCGGTCTTCTTCCAAATCGGGGAGTAAGTCATGTAATAACCTGCGGTACGAACCTTATGTCCTCGTATCGCTGCCTAAAGCTCAGTGAACAGTATGACTATATCTACTGTGCAATGGGCTTTCATCCAGAGGATCTCGCCGATGAGCGAAAGGGCGACCTTAGCACAATCAAAGAGATGCTCATGAACAATAAAAAGGCCGTCGCTGTTGGCGAAATCGGCCTTGATTATCACTATGATGATGGGGCACCGAGAGATGTGCAGATAGACCTTTTCAGGCGTCAGATTAAGATGGCGAACGAGCTTGGACTTCCGATTATTGTCCATGACAGAGATGCACACGAGGATACTTTTAATATAGTTAAAGAACTTCGTCCGAAGGGCGTAATTCATTGCTTCTCCGGTTCCGCTGAGATGGCCAAGGAATATATTAAACTTGGCATGTATATCGGTGTAGGCGGTGTAGTGACATTTAAGAATGCTAAGAAGGCAGTCTCCGTGGTCGAGAGTATTCCTCTCGATAGAATACTCCTCGAGACAGACTGCCCATATATGGCGCCAACTCCTCATAGGGGCGAGAGAAATGATTCGTCTCTCATCTCATTTGTCGCAGAGAAAGTGGCTGAGATAAAGGGCTGTGATGCACAAGAAGTGCTTGATGTCACGGCGAACAATGCGAAAGAATTATTTAATATAGAATAAAAGAAGCGAGCACTGATTTTAAGTGCTCGCTTTAATTATTTCACATGCAAGTTTTTCGAGTTCATCGAGAGAGGAGAGGGCGCCAATCTCCTTCCTATAGGAGGCAGCACCTCGGATTCCTCTTACATACCAAGCGGCATGCTTTCTTGCCTCTTTCATTCCGATTGTTTCACCCTTGTATTCGCAGATCTTCTCGATATGAGTAATCATAACTCTCATAATCTCGGATATAGGTGGCTCTGGAATGATACGGAGTTCTGGACCGAGATATGCATTTATCTGCTGGAATACCCAAGGACGGCCCTCGGCACCACGGCCGACAGCGACTGCGTCACAGCCTGTGCGCTCTATCATTGCGCTCGCGCTCGGCCCGTCAACTATGTCGCCGTTGCCTATTACAGGTATGGACACGGCCTGCTTTACAGCTGCTATGGCATCATAGTTGATGCCTGGTGCATACATCTGTGCCTTCGTACGGCCGTGTACAGTTACAGCGGCAACGCCGACATCTTCCATACGCTTGGCGAACTCCACACAGTTGATATGCTCAGCATCCCAACCAGTTCTAAATTTGACTGTGACAGGGATGTCGACAGATGATACAACTGCTCTCGCAATATCTTGGGCGAGGACAGGGTCCTGCATAAGTGAGGCACCACCGCCGTTACCAGCGATTTTAGGAGCGGGACAGCCCATATTAATATCTATCCAGTCTGGCTGGAATTCGAGAGCATTCTTTGCAGCCTCTGCAAGAATCTTCGGATCACTTCCGAAGATCTGCACTGCTGCCGGATGCTCGATATCAGAGAGGCGAAGGAGCTCTTTAGATTTTCTGTCTCCCATGGTGTAGCCCTTAGCTGACACCATCTCTGATGTCACGCCGGCAGCACCATATGAGATGCAGAGTTCACGGAAAGCTCGGTCAGCCACTCCCGCCATAGGGGCGAGGAGGGCTTTACCCTCAATTTCGACATTTCCAATAAACATTTAATACCTCAAAACTTTAATTTGTAACTTACTTATGGTATTATAATAACATATTTTTATATTTAGTAAATAAGGAGCACCTATGAGACTTCTCGTTATTGACGGAAACAGTATAATCAACCGTGCCTTTTACGGTATAAAGTTGCTTACCACGAAAGATGGTAGGTTTACCAACGGTATATATGGATTTCTCTCAATATACTCTAAAATAAAGGCAGAGGTAGAGCCGGATGCGGTCGCCGTTGCCTTTGATCTGCGTGCTCCAACATTCCGTCATAAGATGTATGACGGATATAAGGCCAACCGTCACGGTATGCCTCCTGAGCTCGCTGAGCAGATGCCTGTTCTTAAAGAACTGCTTCCTCTCCTCGGTATCAAGACACTTGAACTCGAGGGATATGAAGCGGACGATATCCTCGGCACTCTCTCGAATGCCTGCGGACCAAAAGACGAATGCTTCCTTGCAACAGGCGACCGCGACAGTTTCCAGCTTATCAGAGATAACGTAACTGTAATTCTCCCGACAACTAAGATGGGAAAGACAGTGACCACTCGTTGTACACCAGCATATCTTAAAGAGAACTATGGCGTAGAGCCAAAGCAGATGATTGATATTAAGGCACTCCAAGGTGATTCATCTGACTGTATCCCAGGCGTTGCCGGTGTAGGCGAGAAGACCGCCGGTGACCTTATCGCTCGCTTTGGCAATATTGATTATATCTATGACAATCTTGATGACCTCGATATCAAGCCAGGCGTCAAGACAAAGCTCGCAAACGATAAGGACAATGCGTATCTCTCACGCGCTCTTGGCACTATCTGCCTCACAGTTCCAATTGATACGAATCTCAGTAACTACGTTCTTTCTGAGGGCGACAAGGCCGCTGCATCACGCATGCTCGCGGGCCTTGAGATGTTCAAGATGATCGATGTACTCGGTCTTAGATTAGATGAAAAAATAGAGGAAACCGTAGAGAAAACCACCAATGTAAAGCCATTTAACTTTACAGATGACGGAAAACTCTACATTTTCGATACAAGTGATGAAACTTATGCTGCAGTAGAGGATAAGATTCGCGACGCTAAAATTAAGAAATATGTAGCGGACGCGAAGTCAATCTATGCCTTCGGCTTAAAGCGTGGATACGCTATACCACGCGTTGAATTTGACTCATCACTTGCAGCATATATCTTGAATCCTAATGCTAATGATTATTCGGCACAGCGACTTCTTGAGGAGTATGCCGCAGGTACGTTCGAAATCCTTGTGGATAAGCTTCTCTGCCAAATTGATGAGAACAATCAGGCAGATCTTCTCGCACTCGAGATATCTCTTGCCGAAGTGCTCGCATCCATGGAGCAGGTCGGCTTCTATGTAGATAAGCAGGGCCTCATCGAATACGGCGAGGTCATAGGTGCTAAGGTCGAGGAGATAACAAAGAAGATATATGATGAATGTGGCTTCGAGTTCAACTTGAACTCGCCGAAACAGCTCGGTGAGGCCCTCTTCGAGAAACTTGGCATACCTGCCAAGAAAAAGACGAAGAGCGGATATTCCACATCAGCAGAGGTCCTCGAGGAACTCGCTGCCGACTATCCAATAGTCGCAGACATCTTGGAGTATCGTACAGTTCAGAAACTCAAGTCCACCTACTGCGACGGCCTCGTGGCTTGCATAGCCGAGGACGGTCGTATTCATTCAACACTCAATCAGAAGGAGACAAGGACAGGCCGTATCTCATCGACTGAGCCTAATCTCCAGAATATTCCTGTAAGAAAGCCACTCGGCTCAGAACTTCGTAAGTTTTTCGTCGCTGAGGAGGGCTATACACTCATTGACGCCGACTACTCACAGATTGAGCTCCGAGTTCTCGCCCATATGGCAAATGATGCCAATATGATTGAGGCATTCAGGAGCGGTGAGGATGTCCATAGAGTAACCGCATCCCAGGTATTCGGTGTACCTGTCAAGGATGTAACACCGATTATGAGAAGCCGTGCGAAGGCCGTAAACTTCGGTATCGTTTACGGCATCGGTGCTTTCTCACTTGCTAAGGATATCGGTGTTACACGTGCTGAGGCATCTCAGTATATTGAGGGATATCTTAAGAATTTCTCTGGCGTTGATGCCTATATGAAGAATGTAATCGAAGAGGCGAAGAGAGATGGATTTGTAAAGACTCTCTATGAGCGCAGACGTTATCTGCCTGAACTCACATCTTCGAATCATATGCTCCGTGCATTTGGCGAGCGCGTAGCGCGCAATATGCCGATTCAGGGCACGGCAGCAGATATCATTAAAATTGCGATGATTAAGGTCTACAATCGTCTCCTCGCTGAGGGACTCGACGCGAAACTCATAATGCAAGTTCATGATGAACTTCTCGTCGAGGCACGTGAGGATCAGGCGGAGACCGTCTGCGCTATCGTCAAGGAGGAGATGGAGAATGCTTGCGCATTATCCGTAGAACTCCTTTCCGATGCACATATCGGTAAGACCTGGTATGAGGCCAAAGGATGAGAATAGAGAGACTTAAAGAAGAACACATTAGTGATGTGGTAAAGATTGAAGAAGAATGTTTCCCTCATCCTTGGACATATGATGAAATAGAACAATCTTCTAGCTATCCGAATGGTCATTTCTTCGTTGCGATAGATGACAATGAGCGGGTAGTGGGATATATTGGAACATATGTGGTAATTGATGAGTTCTCCGTCACAGACGTCGCAGTCCTTAAGGAATACCGCAGGCAGGGTATAGGCAATATGCTCGTGGCTGCAGCCTGTGAGAATGCCGAGAAATGTGACGCCAAGCTTATCACGCTTGAGGTTAGAACGAGCAATGCCACTGCGATTAAAATCTATGAGGAGAACGGTTTCAAAATTGATGGCGTTCGCCGAAAAATTTTTAGAGATCCTGATGAGGATGGATACGTTATGACAAGGAGGTTCAAATGATGAAAATACTCAGTATAGAATCTTCTTGTGATGAGACAGCTACCGCTGTCGTAGAGGACGGCAGACGCGTGCTCTCATCAGTTGTCGCCTCCCAGGTGGAGGAGCATAAACTCTACGGTGGCGTAGTACCGGAGATAGCGTCTCGCCGTCATACCGAGGCAATCTCGGGTATTACGAAGCAGGCCCTCGAAGAGGCGGGCTGCACAATGGATGACATCGATGCAATCGCTGTCACAGCAGCGCCTGGCCTTATAGGTGCTCTTCTCGTCGGTGTAAACTTTGCCAAGGGCCTTGCACTGAAGTACGACAAGCCCCTTGTCCCAGTACACCACCTAAGGTCACATATTGCTTCGAACTATATAACTTCTCTGGACCTTGAGCCACCTTTCCTTGCACTAGTTGTATCAGGTGGTCATACACATATTATTGAAGTTAAATCATATACGGATTATAATATCATTGGCTGCACAAGAGACGATGCCGCTGGAGAGTGTATGGATAAATCAGCTCGTACACTTGGTCTCCCTTATCCTGGAGGGCTAAATCTCGACAGAGTTGCGGCTTCTGGTGATCCGAAATCATACAAGATGCCACATCCACATGTGGATGGAAGTGAGTATGATTTCAGTTTCTCCGGTCTCAAGACCTTCGTTATCAATACAGTTCATAACTGTGAACAGAAGGGTGAGACCGTTGATGTCGCCAATATGGGCGCATCAGTAATTAGTACAGTTGTCGACTGCCTTGTGAAGAACACAGAAAAGGCTGCGGTCGACTTCGGATATGATAAGATAGTTCTTGCTGGCGGCGTATCCGCCAATTCAGTCCTGCGTGCACGCATGGCTGATGTATGCAAGAACCATGGATGGAAACTCTATATGCCGGATCTGTCACTCTGTGGTGACAATGCGGCAATGGTAGGAGCACAGGGCTATTACGAGTTCGCTGCCGGAAGGCGTGCGACACTCGACCTCAACGCCCGTGCGACGATGGCGATTAACGAGGAGTTTTAAAATGAAATTGCCTTTCCTTGACATGGACAGATCCTGGGCCTATGAGGACTGGAGTAAGTACGGTAAAGTCGTATCTGTCTATAACAAAGTGAATAAGACAATTGGTGACAACAAGAAGAAGGTCTTGAATGCTGGCGTAAAGACAGCGAAAGCTGTTGCAAAGTCTCCACTTCTTAGAAAATTCACCGTTGACAAATTCTTCTCAGAACTGAAAGTTGAGAAGCTTGGAAGCAACACATATCGCATTGCAAAGCAATATGTGTTCCAGTCCTATTTGCTTGTTGGAAGGAATAAGGCACTTCTTATCGATACCGGACTTGGTATCGGTAATCTCACTGAAACTATCAGAGAGATTACAGATAAGCCACTTATAGTTGTCTGCACGCATGGCCATTATGGTTGCATCGGCGGAGCAGGCGAGTTCGACGAAGTCATGCTTGGTAAGGCCGATGTCAAAATGGCCAAGCGCATGTATAAGACACTTCATTCGATTCTTGCAAAATACCTTAAAGATCATACGTATTCTGAACCTAACTTTGTTCAGATTGATAAGAAGTATCTCAAGGACTATATTGACCTCGGTGGTAGAAAGGTCCGCATCAAAGAATTCCCATCTCATACCAAGGGAACACTTTGCTTCTATGATGATAAATATGCATTTGCGGGCGACCCAATGGGACCACTTTGCTTTAACCTTCTTCCTGGTGCTGTATCCATCAACCAATATGCAAGCAATTTCGGTGAAATTTCAAGAAATTTGGCAAGTAGAAAGTTCTATTGTTCATATTGGCCAAGAGAGATTAAGAAAGAGCGTATGATTATTCTTGAGAATCAGCTTTATGTGGCTGCAATGAATGATAACGACTATAAAGATTTTATTAAAATCCGTCATTCTGATGACTGGAAGCAGTTCCTTGTATATTGGGGATTCAAGGCCAATAAGCGGAATCTTGAGCATAGGTGGCATGCAATTATTAGATAAAAATGCGCCTGTAGCTCAGTTGGATAGAGCACTAGCCTCCGACGCTAGGTGTCGCCGGTTCGACTCCGGCCAGGCGTGCCATTCTTTTATAGACATTTAAGTTCTTATATGATAAAATCTTAAACGGATAAATTTTTAGGAGGATAACTATGAAAAATATTAAGTCAAAGATCGCAGCACTTGCACTCGCACTTGTTATGGCATTTGGTTTCGCAGGTTGTTCTATGGGCGAGGTTCTTAATACAGACGGCATGTGGGAATTCATCAAGAATGGCTGGGATGGAATCTATGAAATCACAGCACGCGCTGAGTACGTAGCTCCTAATCCACAGGTAAGAACAAATGCAATCCGTGAGAATCACAAGGTTACATCAGTAAAAAATCAGATCCGTGAGAATCATAAAGTTAATGGTGTTCGCCACGAAGTTGGTCAGACAAGCGCTGATAACGAGGTTGCACAGACAGATTACGTTGACTAATTAAAAAAATAACTCCCGACCGGTTGGTCGGGAGTTTTCTTTTTTATTTAAGTTTGTGAATGAAGAGACCTGAAAGGAGCTTCGGCTCGAACCAGGTGGACTTCGGAGGCATCAAAGCGCCAGCGTCAGCGATGCTGATGAGCTCATCGAGTGAGGTAGGGAACATAGCGAAAGCTATTTCCATATCATCCTCACAGCGACGCTCGAGTTCAGCGAGTCCGCGGATTCCGCCGACGAAGTCGATGTTCTTGTCTGTTCTTGGATCTTCAATGCCAAGAACAGGGGCAATCAAATTGTCCTGAAGAATAGATACGTCGAGGGAGGCGACAGGGTCGCTCTCATCAAATGTGCCATCCTTAGCAATGAGCTTGTACCATTTGCCCTCGAAGAGCATGCCAAATGTATGACGTGCCTCTGGCGCATATGGCTCAAGGTTGAGAGTTGTCTCTATTGTAAACTTCTCGTTTACTGCCTTGAAGAACTCCTCCTTGGAGTAATTCTTTGTATTCTTCATTACTCTGTTGTAATCAAGAATGCGAAGCTCGTCCTTCGGGAAAACTACTGCAAGGAAGAAGTTGAACTCCTCTTCTCCTGTGTATGAAGGATTGGCCTCTCTACGCATCTTGCCGACTTTTACAGCAGATGCACATCTGTGATGGCCATCTGCGATATAGAGAGCATCGATGCTCTGAAATGCAGTTTTAAGCTTGTCAGCGATGCCATTGTCGTTATTTACAACCCATACTTTATTGTGAACATCACCCTCTGATACGAAGTCGTATACAGGGTGATTTGTCTTTTTAAAATTCGCGATTATATTATCAATTTCTTCACTACCCTTGTAGGTGAGGAAGATAGGACCGGTGTTGGCGTCGCATGTGTCGACGTGACGAATACGGTCTGCCTCTTTATCAGCACGAGTGAGCTCGTGCTTTTTGATGCGACCGTCAATATACTCGTCGATGGATGCACATCCAACAAGGCCCGTCTGGGAGCGGCCCTGCCACTCCTGTTGATAGATATAGTAGCAAGGATTTACATCCTGCTTTGCAATTTCATCTGTCTCAAGACTCTTGAGATTGCTTGCTGCTTTCGCATAAACTTCATCGCTGTAGAGATCAGTTCCAAGTGGGAGGTCAATCTCTGCTTTGTCGACATGAAGGAATGAATAAGGGTTGTCTACCACTTTCTCGCGGGCCTCCTCCGATGTCATAACATCATAAGGGAGGGCAGCGACTCTCTCTGCGTAAGCAGGGAGTGGGCGAACAGCCTTGAATGGTCTAAAATCTGACATGTTTCGTACCTCTATAATTTGAAATCATCTGCACTGTAATTTGTGTCAATTGACGCCTGCTTTCTCGGGCGTCTCTTTAGGACATCATATTTGAATTTTCTGCAACTTGAACTATTCTGCATGATACCTTTTTTCTCGCAGAGAACAGCAGAACCATCTGCGGTCATTCGGCCGTAGTGGCAGTATTCACATGCAGGACTTTTTTCCATTGTAAACATTTTCTTCATCTACGATGTCTCCTTAGAAATAATGAAAAAATTTTAACATAAAAACATTATCAATACAAGTTTTTGACACTGTTTCTCTTTTATTATATAATTAATTAAATATATTTTGGGAAGGCATACCTATGGCAGAAAAAGAGATTGAATTTAAGAATTTTGAGAACATTTTAGGACTTTTCGGCAGCTTCGATGAGAATATTCGCATCGTTGAAAGTGAATACGGTGTCACAATTGTTGCCCGTGGTGATAAGGTTAAGATCACGGGTGAGGAGACTGATGTCGCCGATGCCGAGAAGGCTGTAAGTGGACTTCTCGCGCTTCTCGAAAAAGGTGAGGAACTAAACGAACAGAATGTACGCTATGTCATCGAGATGACCAAAGCGGGCGAAGCAGGCGACCTCACCCGTTCTCTCTCAGAATGTATCTGCATCACAGCAAGTGGTAAGCCAATCAAGGCCAAGACAATAGGCCAGAAGAAATATATAGATTCAATCAACCAAAATACAGTTGTCTTCGGTATAGGTCCTGCCGGTACCGGTAAGACATATCTCGCTGTCGCAATGGCCGTCAAAGCATTCAAGGCGAAGGAAGTAAATAGAATCATCTTGACCCGTCCGGCTGTAGAGGCGGGCGAAAGTCTCGGCTTCCTGCCGGGTGACCTTCAGCAGAAGGTCGACCCATATCTCCGCCCGCTCTATGATGCACTCTTCGAGATGTTCGGCCCGGACGGATTTCAGAGGCAGATGGAGAGAGGAACGATTGAAGTTGCTCCGCTCGCATACATGCGTGGTCGTACTCTTGACGATAGCTTCATCATTCTCGATGAAGCACAGAATACGACTTCGGAGCAGATGAAGATGTTCCTCACACGTCTCGGCAACGGCTCTAAAGCCGTAATCACCGGAGACGTCACCCAGATTGACTTGCCAGGTGGCAAGAAATCTGGACTTGTAGAGGTAACTAAGATTCTCAAGGGGATCGAAGGAATAGAAACAGTAAGATTTTCGGAGCGTGATGTCGTAAGACACCACCTCGTTCAAGAGATAGTAAAGGCGTATGAGAAATATGCCGAAAAGACGGAGGGAAAGAAGCGTGGCAAATAAAGTAAAGGTTGATATAACCAATGCTCAGAAAGCGGTTAAGATTCCGAAGGGAATGCGCATGCTCGTTCGTCGCTGCTGCACAGCGGTACTCGTCATGGAGAACTTTCTAAGTGACGCAGAGGTTTCTGTAACTTTCGTTGACAATGACACTATCCACGAACTCAATAAAGAACACAGAAATATTGACAGAGAGACAGATGTGCTCTCTTTCCCACTCGGTGAGAATGGCGTATATGACTACAACCCTGCGACAAATGCCGCCCTTCTCGGCGACATTGTAATCTCACTTGAAAAAGCAATGGAGCAGGCCGAGAACTATGGCCATAGCTTCGAGCGCGAGGTGGGATTCCTCACAGTACATTCAATGCTTCACCTTCTCGGCTATGACCACGAGAACGGCGGCATGGAACTACTTCGCATGCGTGAGAAAGAGGAGAATGCTCTCCAGAAAATTGGTCTCACACGTGACCAAAGTGACTACTTAGGAGATAAGTGATGAAACAGACCACAGCTTTCATTGCAATCGTTGGCTGTCCGAACGTCGGCAAGTCATCTCTCTTAAACGAGATGCTTGGCGCCAAGATTGCAATTGTGTCAAATAAACCACAGACTACAAGGACTAAAATCATGGGTGTCCTGACAAGGGGCGAGTGCCAGCTTGTCTTCACAGACACCCCTGGTTACCACAGACCGAAGAACAAGCTCGGTGAGAATATGGTAAAGGCTGTGACGGACAGCATAGGTGGCGTAGACGCCTGCCTCTTCGTCACAGAGTCACAGGGTGATCTAAAGCCGGGTGAGCTTGAACTCATTGAGAAGTTCAAGAAACTCGATATCCCTGTTGTCCTTGCAATCAACAAAATTGATATGCTTCATAGCCCGGAGGAGATTGCAGAGAGAATCAAGCAATTTGCTCCGCTCTATGATTTCGAAGCGGTTGTACCTATCTGTGCCGTCAAAGGTCAGGGTGTAGAGGAACTCCTCGATGAGCTTGAAAAGCTCTCCCAGGAGTCCGTACACTTCTTCCCAGATGACACCTTGACGGATCAACCGGAACGCGTTATCGCAGGCGAAATAATTCGCGAGAAGATGCTGCGACTCCTCGATAAGGAAGTGCCTCACGGCGTCGCAGTATCCATAGAGAAGATGCGAGAACGCGAGGACTCAGACATTCTCGACATCGAGGCCATTATCTATTGCGAGCGCGATTCCCACAAGGGAATAATCATCGGCAAGAATGGCTCGATGCTCAAGAAAGTCTCAACCTATGCACGACAAGATATGGAGAAGTTCTTCGACTGCCATATCAATTTGCAGTGCTGGGTTAAGGTCAAAGAGGGCTGGCGTGACCGAGAGGCCCTCATCCGCAACTTTGGCCTAGATTATTCAGATTAGTCCGACACCAACCAAAGGAGATGAGAAGGTTGCTTATAGAGACAGACGGACTTGTTATCAAGGAGACGAACGTAGGCGAGTCAGATAGGCTGATAACTGTCCTTACATCAGAATATGGTCTCATCAGAGCCTTCGTCACCGGCGGCAAAACTATGAAGAATAAGAACCTCGCCGGCACTGGCCTTCTCACTTATTCGGACTTCGTTTTCTACAAAGGTAGAGATTCCTACTCGGTGAATTCTGCATCCGAGAAAGAGGTCTTCTTTGACCTGCGTACGAATATTGAGAATCTGTCAATTGCATTCTACCTCGCTGAACTCTTTGGTGAGCTCGCTCCCGAGACAGCGGAGTGCGGCGAGCTACTTCGGTTGCTACTCAACTCAATTTATCTTTTGTCGAAGGATAAGATGAGCGGGGTGCAGGTGAAAGCGGTTGCAGAGCTTCGTGCAGTCGCAATGTCCGGCTATGCGCCGAACCTTATAGCCTGCACGGAATGCGGAGCGTTCGAGTCTGAGCCGATGTATTTCGATATTAAGCATGGAACGCTACGCTGTAACGTTTGCAAAGACGGGGGCAGAAAGCTCTCGTTTAGCACGGTGACAGCGATGAGACATATAATCTACAGTGAGTCGAAGAAAATCTTTGATTTCAAACTGTCTGACCCATGTCTTCTAGAACTTTCTTCAATTTGCGAAGCATTCGCATTGTCACAGGTTGGCTGTAACTTTAAAACATTGGACTTCTATAAGTCTGTAAGAATAATTTGAGGTATCTATGGATAAGCATCTATTAGCACTTGATTTTGACAAAATACTTGAGCGTCTCGCTGCACAGACATCCTGTGCGGACGCACGCGATATGGCGCTCGAACTGAAACCAGCCAAAGATCTCGCATCCGCTGAGAAACTCCTTCGTGAGACAGTGGATGCTTATATTATGCTGGCTAAATTTGGCGGTCCATCATTTAGTGGACTTAAGAATGTAAATAATCTTCTCCATATCGCGAACGGGGGAAGCATCCTCTCTATGAAGGATCTCCTCGATTGCGCATCAACTCTGCGCACTGTTAGAGCACTCCGCGAGTGGTACAACCAGTGCGAGGGCGTAGATACTGTTCTCTCAAGATACTTCAATGCACTTATTCCACATAAAAGCGTAGAGGATCAGATATATACTTGTATCCTCTCCGAGGATGAGATGTCGGACAACGCATCGCCGGAGCTCGCCTCGATTCGTAAGGATCTCCATAGACAGGAGAATAAGATAAGGGAGCAACTCGACCATATAATTCATTCGGAGCATTACGCATCTGCACTTCAGGACGCAATTGTTACAATGCGTAATGGCAGATACGTAGTACCGGTTAAGAGGGAGCATAAGGGCGAGGTCGCTGGCGTTGTCCAGGATACATCAGACAGCGGCGCTACAGTATTCATCGAGCCGATGTCTGTAGTTGAGGCCAACAATGAGATAAGAGTTCTGCTCTCCCGCGAGCGGGACGAGATCGATAGAATTCTCGCAGAACTCTCCGGCATTGTTGGCGATATATATGAAGAGGTTAAGCGCTCATATGAAGCGGGCGTAATGCTGAACTTCATCTTTGCTAAGGCACAACTTGCTTATGACATGAAAGCATCTGAGCCAATTCTCAACAATGAGGGAATAATTGATATTAAGAAGGCGAGACATCCTCTTATTGACCCAAAGAAGGTCGTTGCGACGGATATACGCCTCGGTGAGGACTTTGATACCCTTGTTATCACTGGACCTAATACAGGTGGTAAAACGGTCTCAATCAAGACTGTAGGCCTATTGTCGCTTATGGCAGCGTCTGGACTTATGATTCCAACTGCTGATAACAGTAGGATAGCGGTATTTAAAAATGTCTTTGCCGATATTGGTGATGACCAGAGTATCGAGCAGTCGCTCTCTACATTCTCTGCTCATATGACCAATATTGTTGATATTATCGGTAGGTCGGATGACAACACCCTTGCTCTTATAGATGAGCTTGGAGCGGGCACCGACCCTGTCGAGGGCGCAGCGCTCGCCATCTCGGTGCTCGAGAAGCTCGCTAAGTGTGGTGCTAAAATCGCAGCCACCACTCACTACGCTGAACTCAAGGCCTATGCCCTTGAGACTGACCGCGTAGAGAATGCATGCTGCGAGTTCGATGTCGATACACTTTCTCCGACATATAGACTTCTCATTGGAGCACCAGGTCGCTCCAATGCCTTCGCAATCTCAGAGAGACTCGGCATGCCTGCCGAGGTCGTACAGCGTGCGAAGGATCTCGTATCCGCTGAGAATACTCAGTTCGAGAATGTAATTGAGAAACTTGAGAAGAGCCGTGCAGAGATGGAGTCTGAGCACGAGAAGGCTCTCCAAATCTCAGCCGAAGCGCGTGCTGAGAAGCAGAAGGCCGAGGAGATGCGCGATAATATCGAGAAACTCAAGAACGAAGAGATTGAGAAGGCTCGCTCTGAAGCTATGAAGATTGTCGAGCAGGCACGCAGGGAGGCGGCCTACTTCCTCGATGATCTTGATAAACTTAAGAAGGAACAGAAAAATTCAAAAGATCTTGCCCAGGTGTCAGCGGATGCCAAGGCAGTTATAAAGAGACATTCAAATAGTCTTGACGATATAACCAATCCTATCGTTGCACTTGCAAACGATGAAGACTATGAGCTTCCACGTGACCTCGTAGTCGGCGATACGGTTGTAATTGCGGATCTTGGCACCACTGCGACAGTTACAGCCCTTCCAGATAAGAAAGGGCTTGTAGAGGTCACAGCGGGCATTATAAAGAGCAAGACTCCGCTGTCCAACCTTCGCCTCCTCGAGGGCAAGACCGCAAGGAAGGTAAACCGCGCGACGGGACGACATGTCACGTCGAAGCTCGACATGAAGGTCGAGACTTCGGTAGACCTTCGCGGAATGGCCTCTGACGAGGCAATTCTTACACTGGACAGGTTCTTAGATTTACAGCTGCGCAGTGGAATTCCTGAATTTACAGTTATCCACGGCAAGGGCACTGGTGTCCTTCGAAAAGCAGTTCATAAATACCTGGCAAAGCAGTCACAGGTAAAAGAATATCGCCTCGGCGTTTACGGCGAAGGCGAAGACGGTGTAACAATCGTCACACTGAAGTAAAATTTTTATGTTGACAAGGTATTTCCTTATATGTATAATAGAGCACACGTGTAAAGACAATGACTTTACAGAAATCTAACTAGGGGGCGTTTTGGGAGTGGCTAAGAACTTTGAAGTAATTAACATATTGCTTGACTTCTATGGCGACATGCTAACAGAGAAGCAAAGAGCCTTTATTGAATACTACTATAATGATGATTTGTCACTTTCAGAAATTGCTGAAAATGAAGGCATAACCCGTCAGGGTGTCCGCGACGCAATAAAACGCGCCGAAGGACAGCTCTACGAGATGGAGGAGAGACTGGGTCTCGCTAAACGTTTCGAAGAGGTACGTGCTGGACTTGAAGAAATTCTTGAATGTGCAGATATAATAAACGATTCCAATATGCGTACAGGTCTTTCAAGAGACATTAATGAAGCAGTGGTTAGAATTAAACTTATTGCAGAAGGTCTTAATAACGAAGAGTAAGGGGTAAAACGATGGCGTTTGAAGGTCTTTCCGATCGTCTGGAAGCGGCGTTTTCCAGATTGAGAGGCAAGGGTTCTTTAACCGAAGCAGATGTTAAAGAAGCCATGCGAGAAGTTCGCCTTGCTCTACTTGAGGCGGACGTAAGCTACAAGGTAGCTAAAGATTTTACCAACGCAGTAACTGAACGTGCCATCGGTGCAGAGGTCATGAAGAGCCTCACGCCAGCACAGATGGTAATTAAGATAGTAAACGAAGAACTCACGGAGCTCATGGGTGGCACCGAGACACGGCTTACGATAGCCAATCATCCACCTACGATAGTTATGATGTGTGGTCTTCAAGGTTCGGGTAAGACAACGCATTGTGCGAAAATCGCTAAACGTCTTAAGGGCGAAGGCCATAGGCCATTACTTGTTGCCTGCGACGTATACCGACCAGCTGCTATCAAACAGTTACAGGTAGTTGGCGAACAGGTTTCGGTCCCTGTATTTGAGATGGGACAGGACAATCCTGTGACAATTGCAACTGAAGCAATTAAACTTGCAAAAGATCAGGGCTATGATTACGTATTTATCGATACCGCTGGTCGTTTGCATGTTGATGAAGCCCTCATGGAGGAGCTTCAAAATATCAAGGCCGCTGTTCATCCACATGAGGTTCTCCTCGTTGTCGATGCAATGACCGGTCAGGATGCAGAAAATGTTGCACCGACATTCAATGACGAAGTTGGACTTGACGGTTTGGTTCTTACCAAGCTCGATGGTGATACCCGTGGCGGTGCCGCTCTTTCAGCGAGAGCGATAACCGGCAAGCCTATCAAGTTCGTCGGTACAGGTGAGAAACTCGAGGATCTCGATGTGTTCCATCCTGACCGAATGGCTTCCAGAATTCTCGGCATGGGCGATATGCTTTCACTTATTGAGAAAGCTGAGCAGGAGTTCGATGAGCAGACTGCTCTCGAACTTGAGAAGAAACTTCGCAAGAATAAATTTGATCTTAATGACTTGCTTTCCAACCTACAACAGGTGAGAAAACTTGGACCAATGCAAGATCTTCTTGGTATGATCCCAGGTCTCTCAAAGCAGGCAAAAGATATAGAGATTGATGAACGCGAATTCGATAGAATTCAAGCTATCATTCAATCGATGACCCCTGAGGAAAGGGAAAAACCTGAGATCATCAACGGTCAGCGAAAGAAGCGTATTGCTGCTGGATGCGGCCAAAGAGTTGAAGATGTCAACAAATTACTCGCTCAATTCAAACAGATGCAGAAGATGTTCAAGCAGATGAACAGTAAGCAGTCAAGAAAAGCGCTAAAGCGCATGGCTGGTAACATGAATATGAGCGATATTAACAACTTATTAAATTAAATCTTTGGAGGATTTTAAAAATGGCAGTAAAAATTAGACTTAGAAGAATGGGCGCAAAGAAAGCACCTTTCTATCGCGTAGTAGTAGCAGATTCACGTTTCCCACGCGACGGTCGTTTCATCGAAGAGATCGGTTACTATGACCCAACTAAGGATCCAGCAGTAATCAAAATTGACGAAGAGAAAGTTAAGCAGTGGATGGCAAACGGCGCACAGCCAACAGACACAGTTCGTGCAATCCTTAAGAAGAGCGGCGCTATCAAATAATTGGAGGTCCACTTATGCGTGAATTACTTATTTCAATTGCGCAGGGCCTTGTAGATGATCCATCTGCAGTATCAGTAGAAGTAGACGAGCCAAACGAAAACGGCGTAACAGTTTACCACCTTCACGTTGGTCCAGATGATATGGGCCGCGTTATTGGTAAGCAGGGTCGTATTGCTAAGGCTATCCGCACAGTTATGCGTGCGTCAGCTAATAAGAATGACGCTCACATAGCAGTTGAAATTGACTAATATGTAAGCAAAAGGCAGGCTGAGGGTAATAATCTTTGGCTTGCCTTTGTTTACAATTATTTGGTGTTTTTATGCTACTAGAGTACTTGGAGCTTGGAAGAATAGTGAGCACCCATGGGGTGCGCGGTGAAATGCGCGTCCAGCACTGGTGTGACTCGGCTGAGTTCTTCCAGAGTTTTAAAACAGTATATCTTGGAAAGAACGGCTCAGACCCGAGAACGGTCCTGGGCGCGCGCCAGCATGGCAATGTCATGCTCGTAACACTTGAAGGTGTTACAGACATTGACATGGCCAATGCACTCCGTGGAAAGATACTCTATGTAAAGCGCAGCGAGGCACCACTCCCAGAGGGACGTTATTTCATCTCAGAGATTAAGGGATGTGCCGTAATCGACGCCGACAGTGGCAAAGAATATGGCAAAATCACTGATGTTATCAACAACGGTGCAACTGATATCTGGGATATAAAAGGAAATGATGGAAAGCAGTATCTGCTCCCATCAATTCCTGGAATTGTTGTAAATGTAGATGTCGCAGAGTGCAAGGCACTTGTTCGGCCAATACCTGGAATATTCGACGAGGGGGAAGAGATACGTGAAGATTGATATTTTGACCCTTTTCCCAGAGATGTGTGACACGGTGCTAAATGAAAGCATTATTGGCAGAGCCAGAGAAGCTGGCATCGTTGAGATAAATTGTCACAACATCCGCGACTATTCAACAGATAAGCATAAGCACGTCGACGACACGCCTTATGGTGGCGGAACTGGCATGATTATGCAGGCGCAGCCAATCTATGATGCCTATATGGATCTCACGAAAAACGGTGAGAATCCATATCATCTTATCTATATGACACCACAGGGCAAGACCCTCACTCAGGAGAGGGTAAAAGAACTCAGCAAACTCGATAATATCGCAATTCTCTGTGGCCATTACGAGGGCGTCGACGAGCGCGTTATAGAGGAACTCGAGCCGGAGGAAATCTCCATTGGAGATTATGTTCTCACCGGCGGTGAGATCCCGGCGATGGCGCTGGTCGACAGTGTATGCCGAATGCTTCCTGGCGTGCTTCGCAACGAGGACGCATTCAGCAAAGAGAGCCACTATGACGGTCTTCTTGAGTACCCACAGTACACGAGACCTCCAGAGTGGATGGGCAGAGAAGTACCGGAGGTACTGCTTTCTGGCCATCATGAGAACGTCGAAAAGTGGCAGTATGAACAGGCTCTTGAACGCACAAAAGATAGACGTAAAGACATGTATGATAAATTTGTGCAAAACTAACAAAGATATTTCGACAAATCGGATGTGAGTCGTTAAAAACTGGTAATGTTGCACAAAATGCAACATATAGCGTTGTTCAGATTTGTGCTATATTATAAACTTATTTGAAAAGTGACCAAAAATATTCTTATTTGTTGACGGTTTCTTTTTAAATGTTATAATTAAGACATATTTAAGCATTTAATTCTTTAATATAAGAGAGGGAATTATTTATGTACGTTAAAGACGTTAAAGTTCAGAATCAGGTAGGACTCCACGCTCGTCCAGCAACATTCTTTATCCAGAAGGCTAATGAATTCAAGTCATCAATCTGGGTTGAGAAGGATGAGAGAAGAGTAAACGCTAAGAGCCTTCTTGGTGTGCTTTCACTCGGTATCATGGGTGGCACAGAGATCAAGATCATGGCTGGCGGTTCAGACGAAGAAGAGGCAGTAGAAGCTCTTGTTGCTCTTGTAGAGTCTGGCTTCGCTGAGTAATTAAATTTTGAGTATTTAAGGCACACTGCATCTTCTGCGGTGTGCTTTTTATATTTTCTAGAAGAGAGGTGATTCAAAGTGGCTGAAGATAGACTTCCGTATCTCAAGGATAAGGCAAATCATTTGCCTCTACATCCAGGCGTCTATATTATGAAAAACTCCAAGGGAGAAATAATCTACATCGGTAAAGCGAAGGCCTTAAAGAACCGTGTCAGCCAATATTTTGGATCACAGAATCGGCATAACCAAAAGGTCCGCCGCATGGTCGAGAATGTATATGATTTCGAGCATATCTTGACTGCGTCAGAGTACGAGGCCCTCGTCCTCGAATGTAGTCTTATAAAGCAATATATGCCGAAATATAACATTCTCTTAAAGGACGACAAAGGCTATAAATATATTAGAATTACGAACGAGCCGTGGCGAAAACTCGTCTCTGCAAAGCAGAGGGTAGAGGACGGCTCTAAGTATATCGGCCCATACATAAGCGGATGGGTCGTAAAGGAGTCGCTCGACGCGGCTCTAAAGATTTTTAAGTTGCCACAGTGCGGTAAGACTTTCCCAGTAAAGACACCGTCGAGACCATGTCTCAACTATCATATGGGACAGTGCATGGCACCTTGCACAGGAAAGATTGGCAAGGAAGTTTATGACGCTGCCCTTAACGATGCAATTGAATTTTTAAAGGGAGATACCAACGAATATCTGAAGGATCTTGAGACCAAGATGGAGAGATATTCGGAGAACTTAGAATTCGAAAAAGCAGCTGAAACGAGAGATAGAATTAATGCTATAAAACGCCTTACAGATAAGCAAAAAGTCATATTCTCTGGCAATGATACGAAGGACGTATTTGCCCTTGCAAGAGACGACGAGGATCTGTGCTTCAACGTTCTGCGCTTCGTCGATGGAAGGCTTACGAAGAGCTCTAATTATTTCACTGAACTCGACGAAGATCTCGAGAACACGAGGTGCGAAATGCTGAAGCGTTTCTATACGCAGAACGATGAGATTCCTCGTCTCGTCGTACTTGACGGCAAGGCCACTGACAGTGAACTTATAGCCCAGTGGCTATCCGACAGAAAAGGCGTCAAAGTTCAGATACTTGTACCTTCCAAGGGCAGGCAGGCTGAGGCTGTTGAAATGTCCAAGAACAATGCCTACGAAGCCTTGTCGCAGCGCAAGTCACGCGCTTTGACATCCACTGCTGTCGTAGAACTGTCAGAGCTTCTTGGACTTCCTTGTCCACCGGAATATATCGAGTCATATGATATAAGCCACACGGCAGGACAGGACGCCGTAGGCGGAATGGTAGTCTTCCGAAATGGCACTCCGTATAAGAAGGGCTACCGCAAATTCATAATTGAAGATGCAATCCCTGGTGACGACCTTGGCGCTATGCGTGAGGTGCTTACGCGCCGCTTCAGCCATATAAATGATGATGAGTTCCCGAACCTTCCGGATCTCATTCTTATGGACGGTGGCGAAGGCCAGGTAAATGTTGCACTCGAGGTGCTAAAAAAAGCGGGCCTTTCGATACCTGTATTCGGTATGGTAAAGGATGGCAAGCATAAGACGCGTGCTATCACAAGAAGCGGCGGTGAAATCTCAATTCACGCAAAGCGCCGTGTATTCACACTTGTCTCTGGAATCCAGGAGGAAGTGCATAGATTTGCCATCGGATATCATCATCAAAAGCACAGCAAAACATCCACAGAAAGTGAACTTTTATCAATTCCTGGAATAGGTCCGAAGAAGTCCCGAATTCTCTTTAGAGAGTTTGGGACAATCGAGGCAATTAAGCGTGCTGACGTTGATACAATCGCAGCAGTTTCAGGCATTTCGCCAGTGGATGCTGCAAATATAAAAAATCATTTTGCCTAATTTCGGTTTTAATGGTATAATAAATTATTAAATTAGGAGGCGTATTATGAGAGTAATTACTGGAACTGCACGTGGTATGAAGCTTCAGACACTCGAAGGACTCGATATACGCCCAACTACAGACCAGGTAAAAGAGTCAATTTTCAGTATTATTCAATTTGAAATTGAGGGTGCGAGAGTACTTGATCTTTTCGCTGGTTCAGGTCAACTTGGTATTGAGGCGCTCAGTCGCGGAGCACATTGTGCAACTTTCGTAGACAGAAACCGCAAAGCGGTTGAAGTTATCAATGCGAATCTTACACATACGAAACTTTCTGACGCCATCGTAAAGAACGAGGACAGTCTCGGCTTCCTTCGCCTCACAAGAGACACATTTGATATCGCATTCCTTGATCCACCATATGGTGAGGGACTTATTGAGGCGGCGCTGCCTCTCCTCGTTCCACATATGTCCGATGGCGGCGTCATCGTATGCGAGACAAGTAGAGATGATACTTTGCCGGAAGAAGTTGATTCTTTCTTCGCAAAGAAAGAATACAAGTACGGCAAGATTAAGCTTACGGTATATAGGAAGAAGGAGGACGAAGAATGAGCATAGCAATGTGCCCAGGTAGTTTCGATCCGATTACGAACGGCCATATCGATGTAATCGAAAGAGCAGCGAAAATGTTCGATAAGGTTGTCGTAGTTGTGATGGTCAACTCCAGAAAAATCGGCTCCCATGTATTCTCAGAAGAGGAACGTGTGGAGATGATTAGAAAAGCAACTAAAAATCTTCCGAACGTTACCGTTGATACTTATGCAGGACTCCTTGTCAACTATGCGAAGGATCACGACATTAAGATAGTCGTGAAAGGCCTTCGGGCTTCATCGGATTTCGAATACGAATTCCAGCAAGCCCTCGGTAATAGGCAACTGAGCCCTGAACTTGAAACAGTATTTATCCCAACTAAAGCTGAGAACATGTTCGTAAGTTCCAGCATTGTAAGACAAATAGGTGAGATGGGCGGAGATATTTCAAGCTTCGTTCCGAGCGAAGTTCTAGAAGAACTCAAGACTAAACTCAGAAAGGACTGATTTGATGGCTGAAGGTATTGAAAAGTATCTTGACGAGATTGATGACATACTTGATGAAGCGAAGCCAGTAGGATTCTCAGGCAGAATGTCAGTTGACGTTGAAGCTATCAGAGATGTTGTTGAAAATATAAGACTTAATCTTCCAGAGGAGATTAATCAGGCTAAGATGCTTGCAGCTGAGCGTCGTCAGATTATTGAACACGCAAGCTCTGAAGCATCACATGCAGTAGAAGACGCTAAGATTATCAGCCGTGACCTTCTTATGGCTGCAGAGAAGCGCTCAAAGGAAATGGATACTGAGACCAATCGCCGTACTGAGGAAGTTATGAAAATCACTCAGAATAAGGCTAAGGCAATCCTCCAGACTGCAAGAGCTGAAGCAGACCGTCTTGTTACAAGAGAGAATATTGTAGATGAGGCGAATGCTGCTGCCAATCGTATTAGAGCTGAGGCGGATGCATATCTTGTAAATGCTAAGAAGAAGGCAAGCGAGATTACTACAGCCGCTGATGAGGCTGCAGAGCTTAAGATGGATGCTGCTGAGAAGTGGGCGATCGACTTAAAGAAGAGCGCAAGCGCTTATGTCGATGACATTGTAAACGAGGCAGAGTATAGAATCGCGAAGAGCCATCAAGAGATTGATGAACTCCAGAACAAGCTTAATTCTGCTGCTGGCAGAAGCAAGAGAGACCATAGAAAAGCTGTAAATAACAAGCCAGAGAAAATTAGACTTGATAAGCATGAGCAGAATAAAGCAAGAAATGCTAAAGGTGCCTATGGTCAGCGTCGTGAAGAAATAATAGATCTTCCATTTGAGGACCTTTTTGGTAGCTTCGATGATCCACCGCTTCACGATAGACCATCATATGATATTGAATTATGAGACTAGATAAACTTGTTGCTTCCCAAGGGAAGTATTCAAGAAATGATGTTAAAAAACTTATAAAGCAAGGCCAGATACTAGTAGATGGCGAATGCGCTAAATCTCCAGAGCTGCAGGTAGACCCTGACAGCTCTGAAGTTGTTATATGCGGGGAATTGCTGAAATATAAGGAACATATTTATATAATGATGAATAAGCCAGCCGGTGTCGTCTCCGCAACAGACGACAAGACGCATAAGACCGTGCTGGATCTCGTTCCACCGGAACTCTATCGCGACGGTCTTTTCCCAGCCGGTCGTCTGGATGCCGACACCACCGGCTTCGTTCTTCTCACCGATGATGGAGATTTTGCTCACCGTATACTCTCGCCAAAGAATCATATTGAAAAGACATATATTGCCACTTTAGCAGAAGAGCTGACAGATGAGGACATAGAAGCATTGGAGCAAGGAATTGTTCTAAAAGATGGATATGAATGTCTTCCATGTAAAATAAATAGAAAAAATTATAAAGAAATTGAAATAAAAATTTGCGAGGGAAAATACCACCAAATTAAGCGAATGATAGCTGCAAGAAACAACAAAGTTTTGACCTTAAAAAGGGTTAAAATGGGTGGCCTACCACTAGATATTGATATCAAAGAGGGATTTTGTAAGGAAATTACACAAGAGGAATTGGTAAAAATTACAAGTTAAAATTTGACCGTTTTTTTATGCGAAATACACTAATAGAGCACCGCTTATTGTACAATATAGTTAAAAAATGCACAAAAATCCTTGCATTTCACACGTTCTTTGTGTAAAATGTATAATGCATTTTAGAAATATTGCACAAAAGGGGTGCAAATTTATGTCTAACAGGCTTTTTCAGGGCGTAATTCATCAGATGCGAGATGCAATAGATAGGACTGTCGGAGTCATCGACGAGACAGGTACAATTATCTCTTGCAGCGAACTCGAGAAAATAGGGGAAGAGATAGGCGTTAGTGTCGAAGATATCTTTTCTACCAACGAGGCAATTTGCCTTGATGGCGTGACTTATCTCACTTTCGGTTCTCATCTTCGCCACGAGTATGCGCTCTTCGTAGCAGGCGACGATAATCTTGCTGATAAGTATGCAACTATCCTCGCTGTTGCGCTCTCTAATATCAAGCAGTTCTATGACGAAAAATATGATAGAAGTAACTTCGTTAAGAATGTTATTCTCGATAACATTCTTCCAGGTGATATCTATGTAAAAGCACGTGAGCTTCGTTTCAATAATGACGCTACTCGCGTTGTACTTATTATTCGTAATCAGGGCAAGGATTCGGGTGTCTTTGATGTACTCCAGAACCTCTTCCCAGATAAGAATAAGGACTTTGTTATAAGTATAAATGAGAGAGATATCGCTCTTGTTAAGGAAGTTAACGAGGGCATAGATTCTAAAGATCTTGAGAAACTTGCCAATTCAATCTGCGACGCTATCGGCACGGAAACTGAGAGCAGTGTAGTCATCGGTATCGGTACAACTGTAACTGGTATCCGTGATCTTTCAAGCTCACTTAAAGAGGCGCAGGTTGCCCTTGAAGTTGGTAAGGTTTTCGATACGGAGAAGAGCATAGTAAGTTATGACAATCTCGGTATTGCAAGACTTATCTATCAGCTCCCTACAACACTCTGTGAGATGTTCCTTCAGGAAGTATTCAAGCGTGGTACAATCGACAACCTCGATTCCGAGACGCTATTTACTATCCAGAAGTTCTTCGAGAACAACCTCAACGTATCCGAGACATCCCGTAAGCTTTTCGTTCACAGAAACACTCTCGTTTACCGTCTTGAGAAGATAAAGAAGTTCACAGGTCTTGATCTTCGTGAATTTGACGATGCTATCATTTTCAAGGTAGCGCTCATGGTAAAGAAGTATCTCGACTCTAACCCTACAAAATTCTAAAGAATCACTAAATATTGTGTTCTAAGAAGAGAAAAATACAAAATTTAGAAAATTTGTTACAAAAGGGTTACAATTTACATTATTATATGGTATAATACTAAACTGTATTGGTAGTAATACGCCAATACAGTTTATTTTTTAACTAAGGAGCCGTACAAACGTGATTGAATTTAAGAACGTTTACAAGAAGTACGACAACGGAACAGAGGCACTGAAAGGTATCAATCTTAGGATTGAACGTGGAGAGTTCGTCTTCATAGTTGGTGCATCTGGTTCTGGTAAGAGTACATTCTTGAAAACAATAATGCGTGAGGAGGTACCTACTTCCGGCACGATTATGATTAATAACTTCGACCTTACCAAGATGAACGAGAAGGAAATTCCATATTTCCGCCGTACAATGGGTATCGTCTTCCAGGATTTCCGTCTTATTCCTAATATGACGGTCTTCGACAACGTCGCATTCGCAATGCGAGTTATCGGCGCAAACGAGAAGGAGATTAGAAAGAGAGTACCTTATGTACTCAGCCTTGTTGGTCTTCAGAACAAAGCTCGTTCTATGCCAAATGAAATTTCCGGTGGTGAGCAGCAGCGTGTAGCTCTTGCTCGTGCACTTGTAAACAACGCTAATACGATCATCGCCGATGAGCCTACAGGTAACATCGACCCTGAGATGTCTTACGAAATTGTTGACCTTCTCAACCACATCAATGAGAACGGTACAACGATTATTATGGTAACCCACGAGCACGAGCTCGTTAAAAAATTCAATCACAGAATTGTTGTTATAGATCACGGAAAAGTTATTTCCGATACAGCCGAAGGCGCTACTCTCTCTTATGATGAGACAACTGGCTATAAGCCAACTGAGGAACCAGAGGCACCACAGTCAGTACAGATTATTGAAAATGTACTCGATGAGACAACTGCTAATCCAGATGATTATCTCGAGGATTCTGTTGCTAGCGAAGTCGACGACATCGCTGCTCAGATTGCAGCAAAGGTTGCTGCTGCGGCCAGTGGCAAGATTCCTACAGCTGAGGAACTTGTTGCAGGCGTAGCTGCAGATACAGATGCCGCTCCTGCTCCAGAGGCTCCAGTGGAGTTCGCTCCACCGGCAGAGCCGGAAACACAGCCTGAGCCAGTTCCTCAGCCGGAACCAGCTTCAGAGCCACAGGCCGAGCCTGAGCCAGAGATCAAGAACTTCGCTGATCTTGACAACAGCGATAGAACAATTTCACCAGTTATTAATGTAAAGGTATCAGCTGAGAATTTACCAACTGAGGAAGCACCAGCTGAGGACTTTGCAACTACTGATGGTGTAGATTATTCTAAATATTTTGAGTCAAGTGAGGAGGTACAATAATGGCTGAAAAGACACATAGAAGAGCCTCCGTATCGTACTTGACCAAAGAGGGTATACGCAATGTCTGGTCCAATAGACTTATGTCAATTGCATCAGTTGCAGTACTGACATCATGTCTTGTACTTATTGGTATTGCAGTAATGCTCTTCGTCAATGTAGATGCAATGCTTGAAAACGTAGAAGATCAGAATGTCATCATGGTATATCTAAATGATGGCCTCAGTGATGACAAGATAAATAAGGTCGGTGCGGATATCCGCATGCTACCTAATATTGGCTCTGCGGACTTCGTCTCTAAAGACGACGCATATCAAGCACAGCTTGATTCGATGGGCGCAGACGCCAATCTCCTTGATGGACTCAAGGATAACCCTATGCCAGATTCATATAAGGTTACACTTGATGACCTTATTGATTATGACAATGTACTTAAAATGCTTGAGACTATTGATAATGTAGATAGTGTACGTGGTAACAGCGATCTTGCAGGCAAGATCCGTGATGTGCGTACAGGTGTCACATATATCAGTCTTGGTATTATAATTATGCTTCTTGCAGTCAGTCTGTTCATTATTGCTAACACCGTTAGGGTTACAATGTACAACAGACGACTTGAGATAAGTATCATGAAGGCCGTAGGTGCGACTAATTGGTTCATCCGTTGGCCGTTCATTATCGAGGGTGTCGTTATCGGTATTATCGCCGGTTTCGTATCACTCGCACTTGTATTTGGACTTTATGAGCTCGCAATGGGACAGTTCGGTACAATCTTCACATTGTTCGGAACGAAGGAAATCTCATTCCTTCCATACGCGTTACCAATGCTCGCTGCATTCATCGTTGTCGGTGTCAGCGCAGGCGTTTTCGGAAGTATCTTCTCGATGACAAGATACTTGAAGGAACAGGGAGGTGTAGTGTCTAATGACAATGAACATCACCACGAGTAAGAGAATAATTGCTTTCCTTTTCGCATTCATTTTCATTTTCTCAATCACAGTACCAGCTTTCGCTGCTACGACTACAACTATGTCTGCAGCAGACCAGGCTGAGTATGATAGACTTGAGAAAGAGCGCAATCAGTATCAGAAGGAGATTGAGGAGTCTAAGGCTAAGCGTAAAGAGATCCAGAAGGAAATCAACGAGACCAAGGAAAAAGCAGAGCCTTATGAGAAGGAAATCAATGCTCTTCAGAAGGAAATAAGCACATATCAGAAGCAAATTAATACATTAAATGCATCAATTACTGCTCTTGATAAGCGTATCGCTAGTACAGAGGCACAGATTGAGACTCAGAGACAGAAAATCGAGGAGACACAGAAGATCCTCGGTGAGCGTCTTCGCGCCATGTATATGGCGGGCAACACATCTACGATTGAGATAATCTTCGAAGCAGATGACTTCGCAGATCTCCTCAATCGCATAGAACTTTCTGCACGCATCGCAAAGCATGATAACGAAGTAGTTACTGCACTTAAGAATGAAATTGCTAATCTTGATGCTATGATTCAGCAACTCGAGGAAGACAAGATTGACCTCCAGTCAAGCAAGGATGAAATTTTGGCTGCTCAGACAGAAGTTAAGGCTGCCAAAGTAGAAGTAGACAAGAAACTCGATGTTCTAGAGGACTATATGGACAAGCTCGATAGAAAGAGCGCAGAGTACAAGAGAATTGAGAAAAAACTTGAAACTGCTATGTCTGAAGCTGCCGATGAGATGGATGCTCTTATCAGAGGTAAGACTGATGACGACTATCAGGGTAACCCTAGCAAGACTGGATTTATCTGGCCTGTTGCTAATAGTGGATCATATATTTCATCACCTTATGGTAACAGAAGTTCTGGCTTCCATAAGGGTATAGATATCACCTGCGGTGGTGCGAAGAACGGCAACGTTAAGATTGTCGCAGCAGCCGCTGGTAAGGTTATTACAATTTCTGACTCATGTACTCATAACTATGGTAAATCTGGCGCAGACCCATGCGGAAGCTCGGGTCTTGCAACCTACGGAAAGTACGTAGTTATCGAGCATGGTAGTGGTTATACCACACTTTATGCTCACCTTGGTTCTATCAAGGTTCACGTTGGCCAGGAGGTTAAACGTGGCGATACAATCGGTATTATGGGCTCTACTGGACACTCAACTGGATTCCATCTTCATTTCGAAGTTCGTATCAACGGTGAGAGAAAGAACCCTTCAAATTATGTACATAAATAATTGAGGAATAATTATGGGCAAAAAGATTCCAATCGGAACCGCGCTCGCTATACTTTTCATAGTTGTGGCAGCCACAATTGCCATAACTATGAAGGTTTCTATGGGCGTCTACAACGGACTTATAAGTGACCTTGCAAGTAGGTCATCTATGTACGACGGCATCTCTAAAATTGACGAGATTGTCCGTGAGGACTACTATGGCAAAATCAACTCTGATAATGTCAACGCAAGTAGTGTAAAAGGGTATATAGAAGGCCTCGGCGATCCTGCCTCATTCTACCTTTCTGCAACTGAATATACGGTCTATCAGAACCGTATGCAGGGTAAGATGTCAGGCACTGGAATTACCTGCACTTATAATGATGAAACAGACAATTTATATATCACCGCAGTTGCGAAAGGTTCACCTGCAGAATCCGCCGGTATCAAGGCTGGCTATGAGATTACCAAAGTGGGCGATAAGGACGTAACTGAGGGAAATTCTGGCGATTTGATTGCCAGCCTTGAAGGTGAAAAACTCTCTTCAGTTTACGTAACTTTCAAGTCTGAAAAAGCAACCAAAACTGTCAATTTGGTAATGGGATATAGCGCTACAGCTGTCACTTATCGTGACGTTGGAGACATAGGAATTGTGACAATTTCTGCCTTCTATCAGAACAGCGTTTCCCAGTTCAAATCGGCTATAAATGCCCTTCAGAAACAGGGCGTAAAATCCATCATTTTCGATGTACGAAATTGCTCAGAAGGTAGCATTGATTATGCCACCGAAATACTCGATATTTTGGTGCCAGTTGCCACTGATGGAACTGCTGCTCTCGCCACAATTGTCAACAAAGATGGCGAGACAATAGACACGTATCCATCGGATTCTGACTGCGTTGTACTTCCGATGATGGTGCTTGTAAATGGCGGAACTAAGGGCCCTGCTGAGCTCTTTGCCTGCGATCTTCGCGACTTCGGCAAAGCACAGCTCATCGGCGAGCAGACCGGTGGTGTCTGCACCATGCAGGAAGTACGTCGCCTCCAGGGCGGAGACGCAGTCGTATTGACTGTCGCCGGCATCAAGCCATATACCAGCGAGAGCTATGACGGCGTTGGCCTTAAGCCTAATTATGTAATTAAGCTTACGAAGGACCAACGCGATAAAATCGGCATTATGTCCGATGCCGACGACCCACATATTCAGAAGGCACTTGAGCTTCTGAGTGAAAATTAAATCTAAAGAGATAAATTGAGCGAAATTTTTTCAAATTTCGCTCTTTTTTTATTCAAATGTAATTGTAATATTATTTTTTATATATTATAATGACACTGTATAATTATGATTTATAGGGGAGGATAAACCTATGAAGAAGAAAAACAGAAAGGTCGTTGCTGTGATTTTAACTGTTGCGTTAATCATGACAATGGTACCTACTTACCTCTTCGCTAGCGCAGCTAGTCTTTTCGGTTCTACAACAGAAATTGCTACAGCCGAAGAACTACTCGCTTTTGCAGAGGCAGTTAACAGTGGCGACGAGAACGCTATTGAGACAGATGTTGAACTTACAGCCGACATCGATCTCACAGGTAAGACTTGGACACCTATCGGTACAACTAGTGCTAATGCCTATACCGGAACATTTGATGGTAAAGGTCATACAATCAGTGGCATTAGATATACTGATGAAATTGAAGATAAAGAAGGTAACGTATCTTACACTGGCGGTGCGATTGGTGTATTCGGATACCTCAAAGGTACTGTCCAGGATCTTGTAGTTGCTGATTCAACATTCACGGTTGGTGGCTCTAATGCAAAAGTTGGTGCTATCGCTGGTGCAGCTGTTGAGACAACATCTGCAAACGCAGCTGGAGTAATCACAGGCGGTTCTCTTATTAAGAACTCAGCTCTTTCTGAAATCACAAAGTGCGCAGTAAAGAATGACGTTACAATTACACTTAACACAGCTTCTAAGTTGTCTTCTGCACGTATCGGTGGCGTAGTTGGTTCTACAACCGGTATCGTAACAGAGTGCTGGAGCGGTGCTGATGTAACAGTAACAGCAGCAGCTACTATTTCATCATCATTTATCGGCGGTATTGCTGGTTACGTAAGTTATGCAGAGGCAATCAAAGATTTGATTGGTGCTCTTAAGACAACTACAAAAATTTCTGATACATATTACACAGGTACTATCACAAATACTTCACTTGGTAGTGCAGTAGGTGGTATTGCTGGTTATGTAACTGGTGGAGCTCCTGTATCAAATTCTTATTCAATTGGTACACTTAGTGCTACAAATGCCGGCGGTATCGTTGGTAAGTACCTCTATGAAAAAGATGGAGATAAATATGTAACAGACAATACTGTAACAGATTGTTATTACTATGAAAGTTCAGCAGGATTTGCTTATCTCACAAATGATGAAGATAACGTATATGTTGCTGGCGATACTTTCAATGTTAATAATAAAGCTTCTACAGTAGAAAACCTTGCAGGCACATTAGCAAAATTCCAGGCTGCCGCAACAGGCACACCTGTTTATCCTTTCCCAACACTTAAAAATGCTCCTGCGAATGCAACTGAACTTAAACAGGGCACAATATATAATCCATATCTCATCAAGACTGCTACAGATTTCAATAACATCCGTAACAATCCTGATGCAGTATATAA
>JAZQQZ010000023.1:0-45413 GCA_045629305.1 Acutalibacteraceae bacterium
GAAAATTATTTAGCTCATTACTTAAGCTGACATTCAATGAATGTCTTCATTTCGTTTGTACGAAATTACTGTTGAAATCTCTTTCGAAATTTCAGGGTCCATTTCTAGTTTGTCGTTGTTTAATTTTCAAGGTACATATAAGCGCCCGTTTCGCGAGCGCTTTTATATAATAACAAAGGGATATCTTAAAGTCAACACAAATTTTTAAGAATTTTAACGATTTTTAAAGCGCTTCCGGGTGTTCCAATCTCTACCCTATTTCAAGAAATTGGGCCCTACTGAAATTTCGAATCCACATCTAGTGAATGAAACATATATTTATGTAATTAATTATAAGAAAAAAGAGGCCCTAATTCAGAGCCTCTTTTGGTGCCGGTGACCGGGGTCGAACCGGTACGGTATTGCTACCACCAGATTTTGAGTCTGGCACGTCTGCCAATTCCATCACACCGGCATGTATGGGGCGAGGATTCTCGCCCCCAATTTAGTTTATCCAAATACGCCAAAGCTGTTAAGAAGAATTACTATGAGAAGAACTGGAGCGACATACTTTGTCATAACTTTATAGATGCCTGCACGTGGGAACTTCTCACCGTTAAGTGAAACTTCTTCAAGAACTTTGTCAGTGCCCCAGAACCAACCAACAACAATACAAGTAAAGATTGCAACGATTGGCATAAGGAATGAATTAGTTACCCAGTCGAGGATATCAAGGATCTGGCCACCTGAAACATTGGCAAATGTTGCAGAGAACAGGAACTTGTTATATCCGAGACATACGATTACACCGATGATAAGTGCAAGAACGTATGTGAGGATAACCGATACCTTACGGGTCTGGTGGAAGCGGTCCATGATAGATGCTGTAACTGCTTCCATGATTGAAATACAGCTTGTAAGAGCTGCAAATATTACGAGTACAAAGAAAAGAGCACCAACTATAAGTCCAAATGATCCCATTCCATTAAATACCTGTGGGAGTGCAATGAACATAAGTGATGGTCCTGCTGATTTGAGTCCCTCGTCACCGAGGAAACAATATACTGTAGGAACCATGATGAAACCAGCGAGAAGAGCGATACCTGTATCGAAGAGCTCAATCTCATTGATTGATTTCGGCATTGAAGAATCTCTCTTCATATATGAGCCGTAGGCAATCATGATACCCATTGCAAGAGACAATGAGTAGAACATCTGGCCCATTGCGTCAAGAACAATTTGAAGGAATCTTGTGAAGGTAATTCCATCAAAGTTCGGAATAACATAAATTTTAAGACCGTCAAGCGCTGTACGACCAGACTCTGGGTCTTTAACAAATGTAGAATATCCTGCGATAAAGATGATGATTATAAGAAGAATTGGCATCAAAATAATAGATGCTTTCTCAATACCATTCTCTACGCCGAGATAAACGATAATAAATGTAGCTGTAAGGAATACAAATAACCACATGAGTGGTTGCCATGCAACAGCGCCACTTTCTGTAAGGCCGATGGCCTGATAGAAAAATCCGCCTGATGCATCAACAGCATCTTTTCCGTGGCCTGTGATATATGTATAAGCATATTTGCAGACCCAACCGCCTATTGCAGCATAATAAGGAAGGATAAGTGCTGGTACAATCGTTGCTCCCCAGCCTACGAATTTCCACTTATTTCCGATTTCACCAAATGCTGCAACTGAGCTCTTCTGGGTCTTACGACCAAGAGCAATCTCAGTTGTCATAAGTGCGAAACCGAAAGTGAGAACAAGCACAAGATAAATTACAAGGAAAAGTCCGCCACCATCCTTGGCAGCAAGATAAGGAAAACGCCAAAGGTTACCAAGACCTACAGCTGAACCTGCCGCTGCGAGTACGAATCCAAGAGATGAAAACGTACTACGCGCTTTCGTTTCTTCCATGATATAAATCTCCTATTAATATTTAGCCTTTTTTATAGAAAACGCGAAGTTTTCCAGAGTTATATGAAATAGCCATTGTATAGTCTTTGCCATCAACAACTTTTACATAATCATCGCGAACCTTGTGTTCGAAACCAGCAGTTGTAACCTGCTCAATGAAGAGGTCAACATCTGCTTGTGCTACTTCTGAATACCACATTGTAAGAGTATTTCCGTCAAAGTCAGGTGCAGTATCCTGGATACCACGACCCTCATATTTAGGGAAATCAGAAAAATCACTGAAAGAGTTAATGTAGTCATTGCCAATCTCAGTTGAAGGATCAGCACATACATCGGCAACTTTAGTCTCAATCTGTCTTCTCTTCTTGCCTTCTACTACAGCACGCTCGATCATATCATCAACTTTAGTGTCAATGAAATATTCAACTGTTTTCTTTTCGCTACGATCTAAAGATTTAAATAAAGACATATTATTCTCCTTACTTAGTACCGAAAATTCTATCTCCTGCGTCACCGAGGCCTGGTACGATATAACCATGCTCGTTGAGGTGGTCATCCATAGCTGCAGCGTAAATATCTACGTCTGGGTGAGCCTCTGAAAGAGCCTTAAGTCCCTCTGGTGCAGCGATGATGCACATAAATTTAATTGTCTTTGGATGAAGTTTCTTAATCTGTGTAATAGCATCGATAGCAGATCCGCCTGTTGCAAGCATTGGATCAAGAACGATGCAATCACGCTCTGCCATATCAGCTGGCATCTTGTTGTAATATTCAACTGGAGTGAGGGTCTCAGGGTCACGATAAAGACCGATATGACCAACTTTAGCAGATGGGATAAGGGCATGAATTCCATCTACCATGCCAAGACCTGCACGGAGAATAGGTACGATAGCCATCTTCTTACCGTCAAGGTCATGCTGCTTTGCAACAGCAACTGGAGTCTCAATTTCAACTTCCTTAAGAGGAAGGTCGCGAGTTGCTTCATAGCACTCGAGCATAGCGATTTCGCTAATAAGAGTACGGAACTCTTTGTTACCAGTATTCTTGTCTCTAAGGATAGAGAGCTTATGCTGGATAAGTGGATGATTAGTAATTACAATGTTTCCCATTGTGTGCCTCCGTATATATTACTTATTTTCAATTGCCATTACCATATCAATACGTCTCTGATGGCGACCGCCCTCAAATTCAGCATTGATGAAGTTGTCTACAAGATCAATACCGAGGCCAGCGCCTACTACGCGGCCACCGAGGCACAATACGTTAGCGTTATTGTGGTTTCTTGTAAGACGTGCGCTGAATGTATCACTGCAGCATGCAGCGCGGATGCCGCGAACTTTGTTAGCGGCCATGCTCATACCGATACCGGTGCCGCAGCAAAGAATGCCGAGCTCGGCCTCGCCGCTTGTGATCTTCTCACAGAGCTTTTCAGCAATTTCAGGATAATCAACAGAATCAGTTGAATAGCAACCTACATCGATATACTCTCTACCGATTTCATCAAGGTGCTTCATAATGGCGTTCTTAAGTTCATATCCGCCGTGGTCAGAGCCAAGTACTAACATTGTGAATTTCTCCTTTTAAGTTCTCGTTCCGCTTGAGGTGCCCTAAGATAAACTGGAAGAATCTCCTCCGAAGTAATCGGTTCAAATCCTACATCAAGTTTATTCCTTGCAGCGATTGCAACTGAAATTGCATTCTGCCATAAATGGTCCTCATCTGCTACAGAACAGTCTATTTTAGATTTCAGTATATTATAGCACAAATTAGCGCCGTCACCAACAAATATTATATTATTTTTATAATTATTATCTAATATAAATTCACCAAGCGACTCTACCATTAGCGCATCGTCTTCTGAGAGGCGCTCAACTGCTCCGTCAGTGACGGAGAAAAGTGCAGCGTATGTCTGCTGACAGCGCGCATCCATGGACGCGCAGATAAGATGCGTGCCAGGCACATCGGCGTAATTATATGCCATAGACTCAAGAGTGGAAACCGGTATACAGTTTGCTCTATCAAGTGCCGTCAGGCCTTTGAGTGCGGCGACACCTATACGTACGCCGGTGAAGGAGCCTGGGCCCGCATTAATTGCAAAATAATCAATATCAGATAATTGTACTTTGGAAGTTTTAAGAACAGCATCCATCATTGGAACTAAGGTCTGACTGTGAGTTAGACCTTCGTTCTTAAATTCGAAAGCAAGTACTTTATATTCACTTTTATCAAATTCTAAGAGCGCTACGGACGCCGGTCCTGCACTACAATCAATTGATAAAATCTTCATCTTAGTCCTCTATTGTAATAATTCTGTCATTGTCCCCGTCACCCTTCTCAATTGTAATTCGAATAGTGCCGTCTGGAAGAGCATTTTCAATATTTTCCGACCACTCAACAGCAAGGATATATCCTTGATCTAAATAGTCGAAAAATCCTGTGGAATAAAGGTCGTCCCATGACTCTACTCTATACATATCAAAGTGAGCAAGTGGTGGATTTCCACCGTAATCATTGACAATAGCAAATGTCGGACTGGACACATTACAAGAAAGACCGAGTCCACGCGCAAGGCCGCGTGTAAAAGCTGTCTTTCCCATGCCCATTCCGCCGAAAAATGCGAGCACTGTGCCACCCTTTAAATCTTTCGCAAATGATGCGGCGAAATCTTCTGTTTCTGCCACAGATTTAGACTCAAATTTACGCACATGCTCGCCTCCCTTTTTATTATTCGCAATATTTTAACACATTAATTTGTAATTGACTACATTTTTATTACAATTTATAATATTAGCACTATCTTTGAAAAGAGGTGTAGACACTTGAACCTTAAAAACTCAATAATCCATTTTGTGAAAGGCACAGATAAGTGGCTACTCCTTATGTCCATCATCACATCAGTCTTCGGAATTTTGATGGTGTACAGTGCTAAGATTCACACAGTTGAAGACGGTGGTCTCCCACGTGATGCACTCGTTATGACTATAGCGGTCGTACTTGGCCTTGTACTTGCACTCATTATTTCACTAATTGATTATGATGTCATATGTAAGCTCTGGCCCATCTGGGCAATCGCCGGAGTGGCACTGATGTTACTGGTTATGTCTCCTCTCGGCGTAGCACCACCAAATAGACCAGACTCCAAAGTTTGGATTGATCTTGGATTCTTCTATTTCCAACCGTCGGAACTTGTAAAGATACTGTTTATCATCACATTCTCAACTCACTTAAATGCAGTTAAGAATAATATCAACAAGCTTCTTACACTTCTCGGACTTGCAGCACATGCAATGGTGCCGACACTCCTCGTTATGAAATCCGGTGATGACGGTTCTGCTGCAGTATTCCTCTGCATCGCCATCATCATGATTTTCATTGCAGGACTTGATTGGAAATATATTATAGCCTGTGTAGCACTTATGCTAGCAGCGATTCCTCTTCTCTGGTTCAAGTTCTTCTCAACTTATCAGAAGCAGAGATTTATAGTAATTATTAAGCCAGAGGAATACCCTGACGTTGCGTACCAGCAGAACCGTGGCATAGTTGCCATGAGTAACGGTGGTTTCTTCGGAATGGGATTTTTAAAAGGCACCTACACCCAAGCAGGACGCGTTCCTGTAAGTGAAAGTGATATGATTTTCACAGTTATTTGTGAAGAGCTTGGACTTATCGGTGCAATTGTCGCTCTCCTTCTTATCGGATTTATTATGATAAGAGTTGTAAAGGGCGGTAAAAAATCTGCTGACGGAGCCTCCACTCTTATGTGTTACGGCCTCGGCGCAATGATTGGTGCACAGACACTTATCAACATCGCAATGTGTCTCCGTGTGGGACCGGTTATCGGTATCACACTTCCGTTCTTCTCAGCCGGTGGCTCATCCTCCCTGTGTCTTTACATAGGCCTTGGACTTGCCCTTTCGGTATTTAGAACGAACTACAACCAGAAGCCTAAAGACTTTAGAGTATCAAGCATGGCTTCACCATTTAGAGTATAAGAAAAACCCTCCAGTTTTCTGGAGGGTTTCTTTTATACTTTTTCAAGTTTAGCATAGTTGGCCATGAGTTTCTTAGTACCCGCTTTATCAAATGCAACTTCAATCAAATTGTCGTTGCCCATCGGTGATACTGAGATTACAACACCTGTGCCAAATGCTTTATGTTTAACTGTATCGCCGACACTGTAACTTACAGAAGAAGACTCTGTTGGTTTCTTCGATACAGCAGAGATCTTACGGGCCTGCTTATATTGCCTCATCTTAGATGAGTCACCATAAGGTCCCTCATACTCCTCGCTTCCAAAGTCGCCATTGTATGAGTCGGTGTAGCCACCGAATCCTTGGAAGCTCGGCTTCTTATAATTGGATGAATATCCATTCCAACCATAGCCACTGTAGTTCTCGGATGTTGTCTTCTCTTCGAAGTACTCATCTGGGATCTCATTTACAAATCTTGATTGAGGATTACGGGTCGTCGAGCCATACATTACACGGCAGTTAGTGTTGGTCATATAGAGTTTCTCTTTAGCTCGTGTAATGCCAACATAAGCTAGACGACGTTCCTCTTCGATACCTGATGGTTCACCAAGAGACTGTCTGCTTGGGAAGAGTCCCTCCTCCATTCCGACAAGGAATACAACTGGGAATTCGAGTCCTTTAGCGGAGTGAAGAGTCATAAGAAAGGCGCAGTCTTTCTGGTTGTCTTTAGAATTCATATCATCCACATCAGAGAGAAGAGAAATCTCTTCGAGGAATCCCTCGAGGTCACCATCTTCGTTCTCCTCAAGATATCTTATCATGTTGGTCTTGAGTTCCTGAAGGTTCTCAAGTCTATCGTTATATGTATCTTTATCAAGTTTCAGATATTCCTCATATCCTGTGACCTCGAGAAGGTCATCGAAGAGCGCTGGAAGAGGCTCATCAAGAGCTTTGAGCCGCAATTCATTTATCATTGCAGTGAAGGACATAAGTTTCTTCTCTGCGCGGCCGAGGCGCTCATATTGATCTGCCTCCTGCATAACCTCGAAGAGAGATATGCCGAGTCCAGCCGCGATTTCGGCAGCAGCGTTAACGGTGGTATCACCTATGCCACGCTTTGGTTCATTTATAACACGACGAAGTTTAACAGAATCAGACGGATTGACAAGTAATGTCAAATATGCCAAAGCGTCGCGTATCTCCTTACGTTCATAGAAACGTTTGCCGGCGAACACTTTGTATGGAATGCCACATCTTACAAACGCACGCTCTATTGCATTCGATTGGGCGTTTGTACGATAAAGAACCGCCATATCAGAATATGCCTTTCCTTTATCTACAAATGTGTTAATTTCATCAGCGATATAGAGTCCCTCTTCCACCTCAGAATCAGCTGTGTGGAGAGTAATAAGTTCTCCCTCGCCTGCATCTGTCCAGAGGTTCTTACCCTTACGCTCTGTATTATTCTTAATTACTGAATTGGCAGCATTTAGGATATTGCCAGTCGAACGATAATTCTGTTCAAGTCTTATAAGTTTCGCATTCTTATAATGCTTTTCGAAGTCCATGATGTTCTCAATGGTCGCACCACGAAATTTATAGATACTCTGGTCATCATCACCTACAACGCAGATGTTGTTATATCCTCCTGCAAGAAGTGATGTTAAGACATATTGAGCATGGTTCGTATCTTGATACTCATCAACATGGACATATTTGAACTTTGCCTGGTACTTCTCTCTTACCATATCATCGGTTTGAAGAAGTTTTACAGTGTTAACAATAATATCGTCAAAGTCCATAGCATCAGCTTGCCGAAGAAGTTGCTGATAAAGTTTATACGCCTCTGCAAATTTACGAAGACGCGGATCATTGCCATTTTGTTTCTCATATTCTTCAGGAGAAATGAGATTATCTTTAGCCCTTGAAATCTCGCCAAGAATTGTCTTGTGAGGCAAGATTTTATCATCAATATCAAGAAGGCGCTGGCACTCTTTCATTATGCGCTTGGAATCATCTGTATCATATATAGTAAAATGAGATGAATATCCAAGAGAAGAGCCATCATAGCGTAAAATTCGAGCGCATATTGAGTGGAACGTGCCAGCCCATTCTACACCGGCGGAATCCTCTCCTACCCAAAGCGCAAGGCGCTCTTTGAGCTCGTTGGCCGCTTTATTAGTAAATGTAATGGCGAGAATCTCCCAAGGCCTTGCAAGACCCTGCTCAACGATATAGGCGATACGTTTTACAAGTACAGTCGTCTTTCCTGAACCGGCACCCGCAAGTATGAGCAAAGGGCCTTCTGTTGTCTTGATGGCCTCTTGCTGTTTGTCATTCATCGAATCAAATAAACTCATAAAAACTCCTAACCGGGGCGGATCATTTTCTAGATTTTATAAAGTCTTCAAGGATAATAGTCGCAGAAAGTGTATCTACGACGTCACGGCGTTTCTTTCCAAATGTACCAGATTCATCGAGCAAACTATATGCTAGAGTAGTCGTGAGTCGCTCATCGTAAAGTACAACTTCGAGTCCTCTTTCGCGCAGCATATCTGCGAGCTCCGAAGATGCGTCAGCGTGCTCGCCACGCGAGCCATCCATGTTGAGTGGGAGTCCCACTACAACAAGCTCTGCGCCACGCGCCTTGGCCTCCTCGGCCACCTTGTCGGCCACCTTAGGCATATAAGTCTCTTTAATTGTACCGATTGGAGATGCGAGTATTTCCATAGCGTCACAGACTGCAAGTCCTGTACGCACATACCCGTAATCTACGCCTAAAATAATCATAGAATTCCTTTCAAAAAATGCGGTGGCAAAACTGCCGCCGCATTTCTCTTTAATTTTGTCCAGCGCTTTCTGTTGTCTGAGCAGCGGTTGTTGCCTTAGTTGTCTCTCCAGAGGCCTTAGTTGTCTCTTCCTCTGTAGATGCTGATGCATGTGAACCGTTACATGTTGCTGGAAGATTGCTAGCCTTGTAGTAACCTGTTGCTTTATGAGGACAGCTATCAGTTGCAAGAAGTCCTGTATCTGTGCAGTATTCTCTCTTAACTACTTTGCTAGAGTATTCGAAATCTTTAGTATTGAGATACTTATGAATAGAATTCATAACTTCATCCCAAATAGCTATTGCTGGGTTGTTGCCCTTGATACGTTCCGGCTTATCATAACCAGCCCATACGCAACATACGTAGTAAGGTGTACCGCCACAGAGCCACTTATCCTTAACGGATGATGTTGTACCAGTCTTAGCAAATGTAGGCTGATTCTTAACGCCCTTGCCTGCTGCTGTACCGCCTGTCTGCGTTACAGCTTGAAGGATATGAAGCATGATAGTTGCAGTATCCTCACCGATTACCTGCTCACCCTGTGGTTTGTTCTCAAGGTAAACTTCCTTACCCTTGAAATCAGTAACCTTATAGTAGCTATAAGGCTTGTAATATTTACCACCATTACCAAATGCGCAATAAGCTGCGCACATTTCAAGAGTGGTAACACCATTTGTCATACCACCAACCGCAAGTGATGAATAGTTCTTATCAGTATTGGAACCATCCTCAACGAGAGTTGAGATATGGAAGTGATTCTTAAGATAATCAAAAGATGTATCTACGCCAACTTTTCTAAGTGACTGAGCAGATACGGTGTTAAGAGATTTTGCAACACCGTAGTGAAGTGGAACAAAACTTGTCGGGCTTCCACGTGAACCATCGGCGTTCTTTGGCCACATCTTACCATTTACCGGGAATCCGTAGTTATTGATTTTCATTGAATAATAGAGCTTATTCGTATCAATACCAGGTCCGTATACTGAAAGTGGCTTGATCGAAGAACCAGGCTGACGAGTTGAATTCGTTGCACGGTTAAGACCGCGGTTTACGGTCTTCTTGCCGGCTCCGCCGACAACTGCAACTACTCGTCCCTCGTAGTTCATAACTGTACAAGCGGACTGAATTTTCTTTTGGCTACCCTTCTCGTATGACTCCACTCTGCTCTTTTCGGTTGGGAATCCCTTACGATTCTCATATACTCTTTCGACCTTGCTCTGAATCTCTGGGTCTACAGCTGTATAGATTTTAAGACCGCCGTAGTAAACCATACGATATGCCTCGGCCTTAGTATATCCATACTGCTCCATGAAGTCCTCAATTACAGAATCAATTACGTAATCGACATAGTAGCTGTTAATCTTCTGATCCTGCTTAACTGTCTTGGAAGCTGCCTCAGATGGAACATAATTATCAGAGTTGGTGAAAATATATTCATATTCAAGTGCTTCGTTGTACTCCGCCTTAGTAAGCTTGTTGTTCTGATACATTGCTTTGAGGCAGACATTACGAGCACGTGACTTACTATTCTCTGGATTAAGAAGTGGATTGTACTTAGTAGGTGCCTTAGTAATTGAAGCAATTATTGCGGCCTCTGCTGCGTTGATATCCTGAACATCTTTACCGAAGTATTTCTGAGTTGCTGTCTGTACTCCGTAACAACCGGAGCCTAGTGGAATTGTGTTGAGATAAGCTTCAAGAATTTCGTCCTTGTCGAAATTCTTCTCAAGGTTAAGAGCATAGAGAATCTCATTGAACTTACGTGAGATTGTCGGAGCGTTCTCATCAGTTAAGTTCTTGATAAGCTGCTGAGTAAGTGTAGAACCACCACCGGACTTACCAAGAGTCAGAACTGCCTTGAATGTTCTTATCCAGTCGACACCATCATGCTTATAAAAACGCTTATCCTCAAGTGATACGAACGCGTCCTGAAGGCACTGTGGAATCTCTTCGAGATCTACCCATATACGGTTCTCCTCACCATGAAGACGAGCTATTTCATAAGGCTCGTTGTTCTTGTCGTAAGCATATAAAATTGAAGTTTGGTCTTGACTGTTCTTATATGAATCGAGGTTGATTGCAACTTCACCATTTACGAATTTAATCGCATAACTTAGGATGCAAATACCAACGATACAAGCTGTAAGAACAAGTACAATAAGGATTGAAAGCACGACAGTTATCACTGTACGTTTAGCTTTGGAATCCTTTTTGACTTTTGCCATAACTTATCCTCCACTTATATATCACAAGCCGCGCACGAGTACTCGCACACGGCCTATAATTAACGAATTACTCTGCTGTCTGGCAGATCTTGAGCATTTCTTCTACTGTAGTAATCTTCTCTTCTACAAGCTGAAGAGCAGATGTCTTAAGTGTCTTCATGCCCTGTTCATTGATTGCATAGTTTGTAATATCATCGATTGGAACCTGGTCAGCAATCATACGGCGAAGTTTCTTATCGATAATAACAATTTCGTGGATAGCAATACGGCCCTTGTAACCTGTGTTGTTACACTGGTTACATCCCTTGCCACGTACAACAGTGGCAGGATGAGCGCCCATTGCTTCGCACTCAACGTTATCCGGCTCATACTCTTCCATGCAGTTTGGACATACCTTACGCATAAGTCGCTGAGCAACGATACCTACAACTGAGTTAGCTACAAGGTATGGCTCAACGCCCATATCCTCAAGACGAACGATAGATGAAATAGCATCGTTTGTATGAAGTGTAGAGCAAACCAAGTGTCCTGTGATAGCAGCACGAACTGAGATTTCAGCAGTCTCACCATCACGGGTCTCACCGACCATGATTACGTCAGGGTCCTGACGCAAAAGAGAACGAAGACCGGCTGCGAATGTCATACCTGCGAGTATGTTAACCTGAGTCTGATTGATTCTTGGGAGTGTACGCTCTACAGGGTCCTCTACTGTTGATACGTTGATTGGCTTCTGAGCGAGTGTATCAAGGATCATGTAAAGTGTTGTTGTTTTACCAGAACCTGTAGGTCCTGTGATATAGATAATACCGTTCGGGTTACGAAGGATTGTCTGCATCTTTTCATAGTTTTCTTCGTTCATACCGTAAGATTCAGTACGATCGAGCTTGTTGTTAGTTGCGAGGTAACGAAGAACGGCCTTCTCACCATAAACTGTAGGAAGTGTAGATACACGGACGTTCATGTCGTAGCCTTCAATAATCTGACGGAAGTGACCATCCTGAGGAACACGACGCTCTGCGATATCAAGTCCAGACATGATCTTGATACGAGCGATGAGCTGCTTGTTGATTGATGCTGCGAGGGTAACATATTCAAGAAGCATACCATCGGTACGAATACGTACAACTGTCTGTTTTTCGAAAGGCTCGATATGAATATCAGATGCGTGTGTTGTATAACCATGTACGAGGAGTGAGTTAAGGAACTTAACGATAGGAACATCGTCACCTACATCGGCGTCTTCAAGTTCTGCAACTGCCTGAGTTGTAGGGATATCCATAGAGAGGTTAGCTTCATCAGCAGCACTCTTTGCAGAAATCTCAGCATAGTAGAGGTCAATTGCCTTGCTGATGCTCTGTGACTCAGCAAGATAAACTTCAAGAGTCATACCTGTTGTCTGACGTACATCCTCTACTGCGTAGAAGTTAAGTGGGTCAGACATAGCAACAGTAAGCTTGCCCTCATCCTCAGCAATAGCAATCATGTTGTACTTAGTTGCAAGATTCTTAGGGATACGAGACAACGCTGTTGTATTAACTTCAAAGTTATCAAGCTTGATGATCTGAAGTCCCATTCTCTTACCAAGAGCATCAAGAACTTCTTTCTCTGTGATATAACCGAGTTCAACAAGAATTTGACCGAGCTTCTTTGAACGATCCTGTTTCTGGATTTCAAGAGCTTCAGTAATCTGAGCCTCGGTGATGTAGCCATACTCTTTGAGCATTTGGCCAATTGGCATGTTCCTCATAATTATTCCTCGCAAAATAATATTATTAATTAATATAAAAATAAAAAGCAAGCGAAATTGAAAATCGCAATTTCACAGATATAAAAATTATAGTCTTCCTACTTAGAAAAATCAACTATAAATTATATTATTAAAACAATATGTTACCACTTTACAGTTGAACTTGGCGCTGTAAAGGATGAAAAAGTGGCGGTTGCATGCTCAAAATAGAAGACCTCTGTATTGCCGTCATTTTCGTCATACATAGCACGAAGTTCTGGGTAGTTATCAAGCATATGTTTTCTTGCTGAAACGTCATCATCAAGCACTAAATTTCCAGCAAGTCTAAGCCACTTTTCCCCGTCGAAGCAGCATATTTCTACGTTTGGATTTTCAAGAATTTGCTTCGACACTGGCTTTACAGCGCCTGTCTGAATATAGAGCTTTCCGTTGTACAAATCAACAGTTCCAAAAGGTCTTACCCTAGCACTATTTCCATCAATTGTTGCGAGATAATAAGTGCCACATTTTTTCATAAAATCATATACGGATTGCATATAAAAAGCCACCTTTCATTGATGAAATTTAACCCCATTTAATTCGTTAGCCCTGTCCCGTTTTCACAGGACAGGGCAACTCTTTTTGACTTTAGCTGTGTTGTTTAAATTCGTTCTAGAATTAAAATTTAATAAAATAAAATGTACTTAAAATTACATTGTGACTTGCTATTTTTACTTGGAAACTTTCACCTTGATTGCAGTAGCCTTTTGGCCACTACGAGTTTTAGGTGCCTTTCCAACTTTGACTTTAACTTTGAGTGGAAGCGTAGGCTCGTTACACCTAGGTGCTTCGGCATTGTTTTCATTCGACTTAGTGTTTATATCAAATGAATTGGTTTCGGCCATTCTTTCAGGCGCAGGCTCAACCTGATTTGTCACGTCAATGTATTCACTGACATCAGACTGGGCCTCTATATGTGGTTTCTTGAGCACCTCCCGAGGCAAATCAACATTGTCAGGATTTTCTTCAAACTCCCTAACATTTTCTGGGAGTTGATCCTTTTTGATTTTTTCCTTCTTATGAAGGAGTCGCCTACGAATAACGTCTAAAATGATAAATAGAACTAGTGGGATTCCTGCGAACATCAGGAAACCTTTAGTGCTCTGAATGAAACTGAGTGCACTTCCAGCACCGGTCATGTTATAGAAGAGCTTTCCTATAAATGAGCCTGGACTTACTTCGAAATTGTTGCCGTCAATTTTGACAATGAGGTTACCATCGTCATTGACACTTGCAACAGTACCGACGAGTTCCTTACCGGATTTCGTGAAAGCGACTTCATCGCCCTCTTTAAGATCTGCGAAATCGCACTCCTTAAAGATTAGGATGTCATCACTCGCAACTGGAGTGTATCCGAAGACATTTGCCGGATGGCTAGCGTCTATCGAACCCCTAACAATCAGGTATGTATTCAAGACAAGAATTGGAATGTACACGATACATAGAACAACTATCAATATCGTGACAACAATATGACCAAAACTATGTCTCGGTTTTTCCTTTCTAATCTTTTCTGCCATAAAATGCTCCAAAATTAATATAAATAATCAAGTTAATTTTAAATTATAGCATTGCCATTGTCAACAAAATCTTTTGATAAAATTATATTTTTTTGTGCATTTTGTATAAATTGACTATTTTAGTTGCCAATCTTTGACATCCTTGACTTCGTTGTACATAGAGACATAACTGTCATATCTGCTCCTTGATATCTCTATGCCCTCCTCTGCGAGTTCTCGAATCTTGCAATTCTTATCCTTAACATGCGAACAATGAGGGAAGAATTGACAGTCAGAGAGATAAGGGGCGAACTCTGGGAAACAGTCGGCGAGTTCATCCTTTAGGATGATTTGATCGGCGAGTGCGTCGAGCGAGGCGAAGCCTGGGGTGTCGGCAACGTAGGTGTCAGCGTCAAGCTTGATGAGGACGCTCTCACGTGTCGTATGCTTTCCCCTGCCGAGTTTCTGCGAAATCTCGGAAGTTGGGAGCGCAAGGCTCTCATCAATTTGATTCAGCAAGGTTGACTTGCCGACACCGGTATTACCAGTGAAGGCAGAGATGCATCCCTGAAGTTTTCTCTTGATCTCATCGACTCCCTCGCCCGTTTTTCCACAGGCCTTGATTACAGTGAAACTTGTCTTCTTATATTCTTCAATAAGTTCACTGGCATCCAGAAGATCAGTCTTGTTGAAAACAATTACCGGTTCGATATTATTATGTACCGCAATTGCCGTTAAACGGTCGACAAGCAGCGGATTAGGCCTCGGCTGTGTAGCCGAGACGATAATAAAGAGCTTGTCGATATTGGCAACCGGCGGTTTAGTAAGTGCACTCTTGCGTTCTTTAATTACATCAATGGTTTTATCTTCCGGATTGATTTCAACTCGGTCGCCTGCCATTGGTGTAATTTTCTGATTTCGAAGTACGCCTCGTGCTTTAGTTTCAATTACGCCATCGGCGGTCTCTACATAGTAGAAACCGCCAATGCCTTTAATAATTATTCCATCCATATTAGTACGTTGTGATAGTAACTGTGGACTCTTCTTTTACGATTTCACCAACAGCTGGTGATACACTCTTAATCTTAGATCCAATGCCAGACTTCTTACCATAAAGGCCAGCCGCTGAGAGTGTATTAATATAATCGTCAGGTGTCTTTGAACCATATGAAGGAACGATTGCAAGGCCTATTGATGTCTCATTAGAGATCTTAGACTTGCCAAAGTCAATTGTGCATGAATAAAGTTTTACTTCATCATCACCAATTCTAACTTCAAAGTTCTGAGTGCCCTTACCCTCAACTTCATATGTATAGTCACCATTACAGATAATTGTCTTAGTTTCAATCTCTTCGTTGTCGAGATAAAAATGGAACTTTGTCTTACCAGATGATGGTGTGCTCATAGCAACTTTAACTTTGCCAGATTTACCGTTACCGCTTGAGATAACGATGTCAACTGATTTACCAGCTGTGAGTTTCTCACCAGCTGCAGGGTCCTGACGGATAATTGTGCCCTTTTCTTTGTCACTGTCTTCAACCTTAACCTGGCCAAGTTTTAAGTGCTTAGCATCGATTGCCTGATCAAGATAAACCATTACGCCATCTTTATTGGTCTCATAGTTAAGACCTACGAGGTTAGGAACCTCGAGTTCGTTCTCATCAACTGTTGTAGATACATATACTGTGATAGAACCACTGATTGATGAGAGCGGTGTACCTGCTACTGGGTCTGTACGGAGAACTGTATAGTCCTCCTTGTCTGGGTCATATTCATTTACCCAGACAACGTTGGTAATAAGTTTCGACTTAAAGATGCTCTGCGCATCAGCCTTGGATTCGCCTACAACATCAGGGACAACATCGTCCTTACCGGACTCGGCAACTTCGAGAGTAATGACTGTGCCCTTCTTCTTTTTCTGACCAGAAGCAGGATCCTGCTTACATACCTGACCAGCTTTATATGTTGTGGATGTTACATATGTAACATTGAAAGTCCAATCATCATACTTAACGTTTCCTTGAATCTCTGTAGCATAATCCATACCTACGAAATTAGGTACTTTTGCCTTGTCAGACTTAAAAACGTCTGTAAAGAGTGCAAGAATGATAACGATAATGAGAATTACTGCAAGGAGTGCTGATAGAACTCCAACAACAATTGGGAGCGCCTTGTTCTGCTCCTCATCGTCCTCTTCTTGTTCGTCCTCAAATTCTTCTCTTATGAGGACTGCCTTGTTGGCAGCAGCAACAGCTGCTGTCTTCGCAACAGGAGTCTTTTCAATGAACTTTGTAGGCTCTCTATCTACGAAATATGAATAATCAAATTTAACTGCTGGATTGCGTCTGAACTCATCAAGGTCAAGGAGCATCTCTGCTGCCGACTGATATCTGTCCTTAACGCTCTTCTGCATTGCGCGAAGAGTAATCTGCTCAAGTCCTACAGGGATCTGTGGATTGATGTCACGTGGATGTACTGCTTCGTTCTGAAGCTGCATAATTGCGACTGATACAGCGCTGTCAGACTCGAAAGGAAGCTTACCTGTAATCATCTCATAGATTACAACGCCGACTGAATAGATGTCTGCCTTATCATCTGTAATTTCACCACGAGCCTGCTCTGGGCTTATGTAATGAACTGAGCCTATTGCGCTCTCTGTCATTGTACGTGTCTCACCACGTGAGAAACGTGCGATACCGAAGTCTGTAACTTTGATTGTGCCATCCTGAAGGAGCATGATGTTCTGTGGCTTCACGTCACGGTGAACGATGCCCTTGTCATGAGCATGCTGAAGAGCACGGAGGATCTGGATTGAGAAATGAACTGCCTCTTTCCAGTTAATTACCTTCTGTTGCTCGATATATTCTTTAAGTGTGATGCCCTCGATATACTCCATAACGATGTACTGAAGTCTATCGCCAAATGAGACATCATAAACCTTTACGATATTAGGATGAGAGAGGACAGCAATTGCCTTGGACTCATTCTTAAATCTACGGCGGAACTCCTCGTTTGCGAGGAACTCCTCCTTGAGAATCTTAATAGCGACGATGCGGTCGTCGATGTTGTCGTATGCTTTGTATACGACAGCCATACCGCCTACGCCGATGATTTCTCTTATCTCATAGCGACCATCAAGTCGTTTTCCTACATAACTATCCATACTGTTCTCCTTATCTTGCCACTGCAACTACTGTAATATTGTCGCCACCGCCATTATGATTGGCGAGATCAACTAGTAAATCAGCGACATTCTCATGAGGATTATCAGAAATAATTCTGTAAATATCGGTAGGTTCTACGAAGTTGGAAAGTCCATCTGTACAGAGGAGAATCACTTCATCACCATTTAAGTCTTCAACAGTAAAGTCGATTTTAAGAGACTCACCGACGCCGAGTGCACGGGTTATTAAGTTTTTCTGTGGGTGGGTCTCCGCCTCTTCAGGAGTAATTTCTCCCCTCTCAACCATATCCTGTACCAGTGAATGGTCCTTAGTTACCTGTCTTACTTCGCTATCGGTAACGATGTATGCACGGCTGTCGCCCGCATGTGCGATATAGACAGCATTCTTTGTAACCAAGGCTGCCACAACCGTGGTGCCCATTCCGGCGAGATCCGGATTGTCGGCGGCCATATCAAAAATTTGGAAGTTAGCATTTGTAATTGCTGTAACAAGCAAATTTTTTATGGAAGAAGAAGTCATACTGTCACGATAACCAGATGTGATTCGTTCAGAGATTGCCTGTACGGCAGCTGAACTTGCGACATTGCCTCCGGCATTGCCGCCCATACCATCGCATACAACTGCCCATGCCACTCCATTCTGGAACTCGCCGGCAGCGTAAGAATCCTGGTTGCTATCTCTTATCTGGCCTACGTCTGTTTTAGCTGATACGTTCATGCTTCTCCTCCTTTCTCGAATTTCGTCGAAGTTGTCCGCAGGAAGCATCTATATCTCCGCCGAGCGATCGTCTAATCGTCGTGGTGATGCCTCCGGCTTCAAGTATCTTAGAAAAGGCTTCGAGCCTTTCTAATGAGCTACGTTTGTAATCATTCTCTCGAACTTCATTAGCCGGAATCAAATTGACATGGCAGAGTGTTCCGCGAAGCTTATTGCGAAGTTCCTTCGCACACTCGTCAGTGTCGTTAATTCCATCCATCATCGCATACTCGAACGAGATACGTCTGCTTGTAGCATCCGTATATGCTTTACAAGCAGCAAGAAGTTCTTCAGTTCCCCATTTGTTGTTTACCGGCATTATCTTGCTACGTATCTCGTCATTTGGAGCGTGTAGCGAAACCGAAAGTGTGAACTGTGGATGATATTTGATCAAATCATATATCTTAGGCACGATTCCACAAGTGGATATGCTGATGTGGCGTGCACTGATATTCTGTCCATTTTCGTCTGTGATGAGTTCTAGGAACTTCAGCACATTTTCATAGTTGTCGAGTGGTTCTCCCATTCCCATAAGGACGATGTGAGACACTCTTATGTCCTCATCTCTCGAGATAGCATAAATTTGACTTAGAATCTCTGATGGATAGAGATTTCTAACGCAGCCATCTATGGTTGATGCGCAGAAACTGCATTTCATATTGCATCCAACCTGAGACGATACGCATACGGTGTAGCCGTACTTATACTTCATTAGTACTGATTCGATGAATTCACCGTCGTTTAGTTCGAAGAGATATTTCTTCGTATCATCAATCTTGGACTCAAGCTTCCTTACAATCTTACAGTTCTTAATCTCATAGGTATCATCAAGTTTCTGCCTGAGATCCTTGCTGAGATTAGTCATCTCATCAAAGCTCTCTGCACCCTGCTTGTGAAGCCACGAGTAAATCTGCCCTGCACGGAATTTCGGCAGTCCGAGATTTATTATCTGAGTTGTCAGCTCTTGTAGGTTAAGTGACTTTATGTCTTCTTTCATTCTACCCTGCCAATCACTGCATAGAAGAATCCATCACAGTTCATCTCCTGTGGGAGGATTGTTCTCATTTCTCTAAGTTCAAAGCCCGCATTTTCACGGATAAATTTGTCTACGACCTCTTCATTTTCCTTAGGATTCAAGGAACATGTAGAGTAGACAAGAGTTCCACCAATTCTTATATAACGCGCGCTATTAATTAAGATATTATATTGCAAATTTGGCAAATTTTCAATATCTGTAACTGATTTGTAACGTATTTCAGGCTTGCGTCCAATGACGCCGAGGCCGGCGCAAGGAACGTCGCAGAGCACTCGATCTGCCAGTGGCAGGTCGGAGTTGAAGACCTCTGCGTCACCGACTCTTACGTCAATTATGCTAAGGCCAAGGCGTTCAGCACCATCTTTAATAAGCTTTACTCTATGCGGATAAAGGTCGAAGGAAACTATCTTTCCTTCGTTATTCATAATCTCCGCAATAGTAAAGCTTTTACCGCCAGGGGCAGCACACATATCATAGATTATCTCCCCTGGCAAGGCGCCGAGCGCCTCACAGCATTTCTGGGAAGATAGGTCTTGGATATGGTAAAGTTCTGGATTCCACGGACATTCTCTCTTGTAAATTGGCTTGCCGCCAAGTGATGCCTCTAAAATGCCAATTGTATTTTCCTCGCCATAGGCGCTCGTCCACATATCAATAAGCCAAGTTGGGCAACTATATTTAATTTCAAGATAGTTCTCTTCCGATTCATCGGGAAGAGTAAGCCCATTTTGACTGATTTTGCGAAGCACAGCATTGGTGAGACCTGCAGCATAATTTGCATGCTTCTTTGAGAGGTTCACAGACTCATTGATTGCAGCATGTGCAGGCACCTTATCCATAAATAGAAGTTGGTATGCACCAAGTCTCAAAATAGTACGTAGTTGTGGCTTTATCTTAGGATTCTTGAGATAGATATCTATGTTGTAATCAAGCGTCAATTTACGCTCGATTACACCGTATACAAGGGCTGTAAAAAACGCCTTGTCGGCGCCCAGAAGACAGTCTGTCTTTAGGACACCGGCAATAGATAAATTCGAATATGAATTCTCCTGTTCAATTTTAAGAAGGCAATCATATGCGAGCTGTCTTGCGTTCATAGTTATCTCCTGTTACCACGTCCGCCTGTAAATATGACGATGAATCTAAGTAAGTTTACAAGTGCTGTAGCAAGTGCAACGATATATGTCATGGCTGCAGCTGTAAGAACTTTCTTTGCACCTGGGCGCTCGTCTGGCTCGAGGAGACCCTCCTCCTCGATTACACGAAGAGCGCGTCTGCTTGCATTGAGTTCCACCGGGAGTGTTACAAGCTGAAAAAGTGCTACGAGAGCATAAAGGCAAATACCAATTATGATGAGCGAATAACCCATTGTCATGTTCGTAATATATTGTAAAACGAGACCAACAATTGCAATTGGAAGTCCAAGTGAACCACCTATATTGCAAGCTGGAACTATAGCATTTCTGATCTCAACTGGAGCATAACCAGTCGCATGCTGAGCGGCATGTCCTGCCTCGTGGCAAGCAACACCAATAGCAGCAATAGAAGAATTGCCATATACAGATTCCGAAAGACTAATTACATTTGTCTTAGGGTTAAAATTATCTGTAAGATTTCCGCTTATACGCTGTATTTCCACATTGTGAATATCATAGTGGCGAAGCACAGCTGCGACTGCCTGTTCTGCTGTAATGCCTTTAGAAGAAGGCTTCTGCGAATATTTTCTATAAGTACTTTTAACTTTAGACTGCGCAATTAAGGCAGCAAAGAACATAAGAATAACAAGATAATATAAAAAAGCATCCATCAATCAAACACTCCTTCCAATTTATGACCGAGAAGATAATCTTTAATATTCATCCTCTTAGCCCCAGTTGCTTGAATTTCAACAAGTTCAAGTACCTTGCCATCACCGCAGACAACATACTTGCCGTCGATGATTGTGCCAGGTGCTTTGTCACTTGTCTTCTCAGTCAAGTGTGACATATGAATCTTAAATACATCTGTACCAAGAGTTGTCTGAGCAGATGGCCATGGGTTTAAGCCGCATATCTGCTTATGGATAACCTTAGCATCTTTAGTCCAATCAATTGGGCACTCCGCCTTGCTGAGCATGCTGGCGTAGGTGGAGAGATTGTCGTCCTGCTTCACTGGAACTAAATTGTCGATGTTATCAAGTGTTTCCTCAATAACGTCAGCAGCAAGTGCAGCAAGGCGGTCAAAGAGTTCGCCGGCGGTCTCGTTTTCGCCAATCTCTACTGATTTGGCGAGGAGCATGTCGCCTGTGTCTAGGCCGACATCCATCTGCATAGCCGTGACGCCGGCATATTGCTCGCCGTCAATGACGGCGCGCTGAATAGGTGCAGCACCACGGTACTTCGGAAGAAGTGAGCCGTGTGCATTTATACAGCCGTACTTCGGGAAGTTCAGTACATCCTCTTTAAGTATCTGACCATAAGCTGCGACAACTATTACATCTGGCTGAAGTTCCTCAAGAATTGGCATGGCCTCACCATGCTTTAAGGACTCCGGTTGATATACAGGAATATTAAATTTTTCAGCACAGACCTTGACATCTGACGGCGTAAGCGTCATATGTCTACCCTTCGGTTTATCAGGTTGTGTGAACACACCAAGAACCTCGTGCTTCTCTATAAGTCTCTCGAGAGTTGGCACAGCAAAGTCCGGTGTTCCCATGAAAACTATCTTCATATTATTCCCCGTTTGCTATATCGTCTCTAGGTGTTGGATTTGGATTGAGTCTATCGATGAAAAGTACGCCATCAAGATGATCAATCTCATGGCAGAAACAACGAGCTTTAAGTTCTTCACCACTGTAGATGAACCATTTGCCATTTCTATCCTGTGCTTTAACTTTTACCTTTGCAGGACGGATTGTCTCATAATACTCACCAGGAATAGAAAGACATCCCTCATCTGCAAATTGCTCACCCTCCTGCTCAATAATCTCAGGATTGACGAGCTCTAAGAAACCGTCACCGACATCCATAACAACGATACGACGAAGCATGCCGACCTGTGGAGCAGCGAGGCCCACACCCTCAGCATGATACATTGTCTCTTTCATATCGTCGATAAGGTCAGCAAGTTTTGCATCGAATTTTTCAACTGGTCGGCAATGCTTTCTAAGAATAGGATCTTCTTTAGTTACAATTTTTCTAAGTGCCATATATATCACCTTTTATATAATATCCGGTATTGCAGATACGCCGTTATTCGTCTTATCTTTTGCGAAATCCATAAGAAGTTTCGACAACATAAGGCGGAAGCGTGCGTTGTTCTTACATTTGATTATAAGTCTATGTCTGTACTTACCAGAGACTTTAACAACGCGTTCCGGCATAGGGCCTAGTACAATCAACTTAACATCGGAGAACTCCTTCGACGCCTCTCGAAGTTGATTTAGGAAGCGTAGGCTCGACGCCATAACGCGCTCCTCTTTCATGCCCTGAAAACTTATTGTGCATAAGTTGCAATATGGAGGGAAAACGCACGCTTTACGCATGCCTATCTCCACATCATAGAAGCTTTCAAAATCTTGCTTTGCAGCAAGAGTGATTACATCATTGGTCGGCTGAATTGTCTGGATAATTGCCCTACCTTTGTACTTTCCTCTGCCCGCACGGCCGATAACTTGAGTTAAGAGATCAAATGTGGTCTCCATACTCTTATAGTCATCAGTGAAAAGTTGTTGGTCAGCCGAGAGTACACCTACGAGCGTAACGTTCTCGAAATCGAGACCTTTTGCTACCATCTGTGTACCTATCATTATATCATATTTACCCTCACGGAAGGCATTTAGTTTTTCCTCATAAGAGAATTTCTGCATGGTTGTATCCGCATCCATGCGGAGGATACGGGCGCTCGGCAGTAGCGTCTCAAGTTCCTCTTCGAAGCGCTGTGTGCCAGCGCCAGTGTAATGCACATCATTCTCACCGCATGATGGGCATATAGTCGTAAACGGAATACTGTAACCACAGTAGTGACACATAAGACGACTGTTGTGCCTATGATAAGTGAGAGTGATGCTACAATTTGGACACATCACAACCTCGCCACAAGAATCACAAGCGGCGTAGGTGTTATATCCTCGTCTATTGATAAGGACAATCGATTGATGACCTTCTTCGAGGTTGGTTGTCAGAGCAGAGAGAAGTTCACGGCTTATCTCGCTCTTGTTGCCGTCGAAACGTTCCTTACACATATCGACACAGGTAACCTCAGGAAGTTCTGCTGTGCCAAATCTATCTTTTAAAACTGAAAGTGTGTACTTTCCATTTCTTGCAGCTGTATATGTTTCAAATGACGGAGTCGCAGACGCAAGGACAAGAAGTGCCTTGTCACTTGCCGCACGATATCTTGCAATATCTCTCGCATGATATCTAGGGCTCGAGTCTGATTTATATGTATGTTCCTGCTCCTCGTCCATGATAATAAGGCCGAGATTTTCAAACGGTGCGAAGACCGCAGACCTTGTACCTACGACGATTTTGGCAAGTCCTTGCTTTACGCGTTTCCACTCATCAAGTCTCTCACCATCAGAGAGAGCGGAGTGGAACACAGCGACCTTGTCGCCGTAACGAGCATGGAAAAGTCTTAGAGTCTGAGGGGTAAGCGAGATCTCTGGAACCATTACAATTATGCCACGGCCAGTCTTCTCGACCTCGTCTATAAGTTTCAAATATACTTGAGTCTTTCCGCTTCCAGTAACTCCGAAAAGAAGGCTTGTACCGCCTCCAGACTCAAACTGACGTGTAAGATTTTGGAATGCATTTTGCTGACTATCAGTGAGTTCAATCTCACTTCTGTCAGTTATCTCCTCATCATAAGGCCTACGGAATACTTCCTTCTCGTAGAACTCAACAAAGCCCTTGGCTTCAAGTGCTTTGATTACGCTTTCGCCAACTCCCGCGAAATAGCAGAGTTCTTTAACAGATGGATTATCAGTCATTGATTTTAAGATATCGAACGCTGCGCTCTGTTTTTCAGTGAGCTTTAGATCTCTTTCCTCTTTTACCCTGACCATCTTGATAGTAAGATCCTGTGGCTTATGGGAAAGACCTGGTAGCATAGTGCGTAGCGCGTCGTAGAGCGTGCAAAATGTACGCTCTTTCATAAATGCTGCAAGGGTAAGCATCTTATCGTTGAAGAGTGGAGAATCATCGAGGACAGCACCGAGAAGCTTAAGTTTCTCAGCATCTTTATCCTCTACCTGCTCCACTTCAATAACCACGCCCTGGCGTGCGGCGTCGCCCTTGCCGAATGGGACCATAACTCGACAGCCGACGATATTTTCTCTATCGTCAGCGACAATATAACTGTAGAGTTCATCGAAATGATAAACAGCATTTTGCACCGCTACGCGCGCTACAGTCTTCAAGTTACAGCCTCCTAAAAAGTATATTTGGCAGTAGTATCGACGATACTACTGCCATTTCTTAAAGTTCTCTAATCTCTATTGGCTCTTCAATTTTATACTCACCGTCGAGTAATTTACCGAGAGCTACAGAAACTGGCTTCTCTGTGATGTTCTTTCTCTCATCAACAGGCTTCTCGTTAGTTTCGTCTGAAATCTGTCTTGCAAGCTTTGCTGTTGCTGTTACAAGTGAGTAACGGCTTACCTGGTTACCATCCTCAGTCTCAAGGAGATTGCGAAGATCAGGATTGAATTTTTTCTCTGCCATATTATTAACCTCTTTCTTCTCTAAGTCGATTTATTATTTCAAGTGTCTTCTCTACCGCCTCTTCGAGCATATCGTTTACTACGATAAAGTCGTAGTCATTTGCTCTTGATATCTCTTGTCTTGCGGTCAAAAGGCGTTTCTGTATATCCTCTTCTGTATTGGTCTGTCTGCCACGTAGTCTCTGTTCAAGAACTGCGAGAGACGGTGGCATTATAAATAGTGATGGTGCATCAGGGATTATCTCTCTAATCTTATCAGCGCCCTGAATTTCAATTTCAAGAATAACAGTCTTGCCCTCGGCAATCCAGTTATCTATCGGTGCTTTAGGGGTGCCATAATAGTTTTCACCATACTTTGCCCATTCAAGCATCTCACCATTTGCGATATGCTGCTCGAACTCCTCCTTCGTTATGAAGTAGTAGTCCTTGCCATCGACCTCTTTTTCACGTGGCGCACGTGTTGTCATTGAGATTGAGACAACTGTGTTGTCATCGATCTTTTTAAGTTCACGGAGCACCGCATCTTTACCCGCGCCTGAAGGGCCAGATAAGATTAAAAGGAATCCTTTAGTCCCCATTCTCTTCCTCCTCTTCAAAGCGGCCCGTAAGAGTCTCTGGCTGGAGATATGAAAGAACGACCTCGTCGTTGTCCATAATGATAACGGTACGTGTTTTGCGTCCCTGAGACGCATCTATAAGCGTACCTTTCTCCTTGCAGTCGCTTACTATTCTTTTTATAGGTGCGGAATCCGGACTTACAATTGCAATAATTCTGTCCGCATTGACGCAATTGCCAAAACCAATGTTTATGAGTTTCATATTATTTCCTATTCTACGTTCTGTACCTGCTCACGAATTTTTTCTACCTCTGCCTTGATATCAACGACAACTTTGTTGATCTCATAGTCAGATGCCTTAGAGCCGATTGTATTGGACTCTCTGTTGATCTCCTGTACAAGGAAATCCATCTTGCGTCCAATAGCATCTGTTTCATCGAACATAGCTTTAAGTTGCTCAATATGGGAGCGAAGTCTTACTGTCTCTTCATCAACAGCAACCTTATCCGCATAGATAGCAGCCTCCTGAAGAAGTCTCTGCTCATCCACATCTGCTCCATCGAGAAGTTCACGTATACGTGACTTCATCTTCTCGTTGTACTCACGAACAGTTTCTGGGGAACGCTCCTCTACAAATGCAACCTTTTCAAGGATTGTATCTGCTCTACCGATAATGTCGTCGCGGAGCTTCTCACCCTCACGCTCACGCATTGCGATAAAGTTATCGCACGCCTCGGCGAGGACCTCTTTCACTGCCTCCCAGATTTCTTCCTCATCTGCCTCTTCCTTATGAACGGAGAGGATATCGCCGAAGCGAGCGAGGTTAATTGCTGTGAGATCATCGCGAAGTTCATATGTATCAAGGAGCTCATGAAGAGCATCAATATAAGCCTTCGCAAGTGAGTGATTTACTTTAACTACAACGTCATCCGAGTTCTGTGTCTCAATAGTGACGTTACATTCGATTTTTCCTCTGGCTACTCTTCCCTGAAGATAGGTCTTAATCTTCTCGTCAAGGAATCCATAAGTTCTTGGAACTCTCGTGGAAAGTTCAAAGTACCTATGGTTCACGCTTTTAAGTTCAACCGAGATGAACATCTTCTCGTTGTCACGCTGAGCGCGTCCGAAGCCGGTCATACTTCTAGCCATTTTATTCTCCTTATTTCATTGCCTTCTTTAGGCCCGATACTTCCCGCGGTGTAAGTTCACGCCAAGTTCCCTGCTTCAGCATTCCGAGCTTGACCGGTCCTATCTGGACGCGCTTTAAGCGTGCTACAGTAAGACCTACTTCCTCACACATCTTTCTAATTTGGCGATTTCGTCCCTCAACGAGGACAATCTCCATAACGACTCTGTCTGGTTCCTCAGATATAACATGGATATCACAAGGAAGAGTCATTTTACCGTCAATCATAATACCAGTCGTGAGGCGGTTAAGTATGTCCTCGCTTATGGCTGGTCTGACAGTTACTCTATATGTCTTTGGCACATGCTTTGATGGATGTGTCATATTATTCGCAAATTCACCGTCGTTTGTAAAAAGAAGGAGTCCTTCGGAATCCTTGTCCAAACGACCTACTGGATATACTCTGACTGGAACGTCAGACACAAGGTCCGCTACACATTTGCGTCCCTGCTCATCGCTCATCGTAGTCACGAATCCACGTGGCTTGTAGAGCATGATGTATTTCATTTCAGTCTCTTTCGAAACCCTATCACCCGCAACTGTAACTTTATCAGTTTTCGGGTCAACCTTGTCGCCAAGACTTGCGACTTTTCCGTTGACACGGACCTGTCCTGCGACAATAAGTTCCTCTGACTTTCTGCGGCTTGCAATGCCACATTCAGCCATATATTTCTGTAAACGAATTTTCTCGTCTGCCATTGCCAAAAGTCCCTTCTGTCAATACCTTAAAATACGACTAATGCGGGGCCGACATCGTCAGCCCCGCTATTTAAGCCACGTAAAATTAGTCTTTCTTGATAAGACCTGTTACCTTATCGAACATCTCTGGTACAAGGTTAACCATTCTTTCAGCTGCGTTATCATAAGCAGTGATGTGCTTAAGAGTAACCTGGCCGTTCTGGATGAGAAGGAAAGCAACTGGTGTGATTGTTACGCCAGCTCCGCCTGCACCACCGAAGAGCTCTTTGCTGCCCTTTGTTGGGAAGTCAGTACCACCACTTGCGAAACCATAAGTAACCTTAGAAACAGGGATAATTGTAAGACCTGACTCTGTGTATACTGGATCGCCGATGATTGTGCTAACATCGATCATTTCTTTAACCTTTTCGATTGTTGTACCGAGCATTCCTGCTGCTGATGTTTCTTTCATTTTAAGCACCTCTATTAATTAAAATTGAATTAATTAGCGTTTTTCTGTTCTTTTTTCTTTTGCTTTTTCGTACCTTTGTACTCTTTAACGAACTTAAGTCCGGCAATGCCAACCTTCGGAAGATATCCGATAAATGGTGTTGCGAGTGTAATTGGTCTCAAAGCAATTATTACGTGGATTTCACCGCTATCTTTCTTAGCAAGATAATCTGGAGTCATGTTAAGAGCGACGTCGCCGACGGTCAACTTACTTACCATCTTGCCCAGTGCAGGATAAGCAACTGCACCGATTGTTCCATACTTGAGAGCTGTCTTTGCTGCGTCGTCGCCACTAATTACAAGCCCTACAATGAACTGTTTGATATTGATTTTTCTTACTACTTTACCTAGAGTATCACCCGTATCAGAACCGATTGTTGCAAGTAAAGCAATAATTGAATCGAACGAGAAACCTGACAAGAAATCAGTTGCCTTGTCATATGCTCCCGGAATATCCATTGCCTCGATAGAAGTCTTAATCTCGTCGATCTTAGAAACTTCATCCTCATTGACAACGTCTGGCCAAGGTTTTCCTTCCTTCTTTGCGAAAGCAGCATCTTCATACTTCTTTTCGGCTGCAGGAATCTCAACCTCAAGTCTTGCCTCTTCCTCAGCTATACGAGCTTCTTCCTCTTTGATAGCGACCGCAGTATTGAAGTCTTTCTCTGCTTCCTTCTTTTCCTTGGTCTCTTCAATCTTGTCAGAGGCTTTCGCTTTGAGCTTATTCGTAATCTTGTTTACAGTAGGACCGAACCAAGATCTAAGTCTGCCCATCCACTTCTCTCGTTTAGCCTTTTTCTTCTCGGAGAACATCTCAGGGTAAATTTTCAATTTGAATATGCCGTACTTTATCCAGAACTTCTTGTAAGTATCTGTGTACTCGAATCCTACTTGGAACTTAACTGAAAGTGCGAAAAGAATTGCACCGACAATTAAAATCACAAGGGCAAGTACTACGACAACAATCCAAAAGAGAATTTTAAGAAATGCCAATAATCAACACCTCCCCCTAGTATATTAACTTGTGAATAATTACCTAGATTTCAGATTCTTCAACAGTTTCTTCTGACACCTCTTCGGATTCCTCCTCATCGGTACCAGGGAGAGCTGGAAGTTCATCTAATGATTCTATACAAAAGCAGCGTAAGAACGCTGGCGTTGTACCATAAGTAATTGGTTTGCCTGGAAGATCAAGTCTGCCCTTCTCCTCAATGAGGTCTTTAGCACAGAGTGATGTGATTACTCCAGAGCAATCAACTCCACGTACCTGCTCAATAAACGATTTCGTTACTGGTTGATTATAAGCAACTACTGCAAGTACTTCAAATGCAGCCTGAGAAAGTGGTACGTTTCGTTTCATCTCAAGAACACGGCGAACCTCTTCGGAGAACTCCGTTCTCGTGCACATCTGGAACTTGTCGCCCAGATGAAGGATGCATATGCCTCCCTGACGTTCGTCATATTCTGCTTTAAGGTTAAGTAGAAGCTGTTCCGCAAGTTCCGGCTCTATTTCAAGAGCAGTAGCAAGACGTGCTACAGGCACTGGATCGCCCGCAGCGAAAAGTATTGCTTCTGCAGATGACTGCAATGACTTGGCGTTCAACTGTTTCAACTCCTACTGTTATTTTCTCGATTAAGTGAAAATTTCATATCCTCGCCCTCACCCTCGGCAACTATACGTTTCGCCTTAAGGAGCTCGAGCACTGCGAGGAAGGTGGCGACCATGTCCGAGCGGGACTCGGACGCCTCAATGAGCGAAGAGAATTTGAGGTCTCCGCCTTTAAGTGCTCGACGTAAGATGAAGACAATCTTAGATGATACTGAGACAATCTTCTTGGTAACGATAGCGGAAAACGATTCAACCGGTGGTGGAAGTTTTCTGATACCTTTACCGAGAGCACTTATATATGCTTGGAAGAGTTCATCAGGCTCGTGGAGGAGTCTGTATGTCTCATCCTTATCAATCTTATCTGGCTTACGGCTGAGATAATCGAAGCCGTTGGCCTCGTCGGCAAGCTTGCCGGCCATAAGTTGGCAGTCGCGATATTCAAGGAGTTCTCCTTGAAGTTCTGCCTTAAGCTGATCTGCTTCTTCATGCTTTGGAAGAAGCGATAAAGTCTTAATGTAGACAAGGCGCGCTGCCATCTCGAGGAACTCGGAAGCAACCTCCATGTCAGCCTCTTGCATTTGACGGACATAATCAGTGTATTGATCAACCAATGTAACAATTGGAATGTCCAAGATGTCAAGCTTGTGCTTGGTGATGAGGCTCAAGAGAAGGTCCATAGGTCCTTCGAACACCTCAAGTTTATAATTTATCTTCTCCATACGGCACCTCAGAACAAATTGAACGGCAGAGCCGAAATGAAATAGAAGAATTTAATAACGAAGTTAGATATAAATTCAATTGGCCATGTGAGTATTCCAGCGAAGAGCAAGATAATTACAATAATTGAAATCATACCCTGCTTCTCAGCGATCTTAATCTCTGTCTCCGGTGGAAGGAATGCTGAAAGAATTGTAAATCCATCGAAGAGTGGGATTGGAAGTAAGTTGAGTACTCCAAGCCAGATACTAATCTCTGCACAGATCTGAAGGAATATAGCTATCGCCTGTCCAATATCAAGCAAGAGAAGGTTAGGTGCAAGTTTAACAATTGCTGTCTCAATGAAGATAAACAGCCAGCCAACAAGAAGGTTGGAAAGCGGTCCAAAAAGAGCAACAAGAGCGAGGCCCTTCTTCGGGTCTTTGAACTTGCGGGAATCAACTGATGCAGGTCTGCCCCATCCAAACCCAATAAGGACAATCATAAGTGCACCAACTGGATCTATATGCACAAACGGATTAAGGGTAAGTCTTCCCTGTGCCTTCTGCGACTTGTCGCCGAGTTTATAGGCAATCCACGAATGCGCTGCTTCGTGGAGAGGAATACTTACCAGTATGAGGAAAACTGCTGCTACGATTGTTACGACAATCGTCAACTTATCTCCGCTAGCTAGAGCAGAAAATAACATAGTTTACACCTCAATACACATAATATTACAAATAATTAAAAATATACAAATAAAAGCATACTAAAATTTGTGCAAATTGTCAAACCTTAATTTCAGCTCCAACAGCCCTATCAAGACCGCTGAAATCCTTTTCCTTGTATACTTTTTCGAAGTCTACTCCTGGTGTCTCTCCCAGGAGTTTTAGTATGTCATCCGCCTGGTCTTCTCCGCACTCCATAAGGAGTAATCCGCCGGGACGAAGAAGAGGAAGAAATCGCTCCAAAATGGCACGGTAAAAGACGAGACCGTCAGGTCCTCCGTCAAGTGCCATTCGAGGTTCTTCTTGAACCTCTTCCTGGAGCGTTTCGAGCTCGTCCGTGCGGATATACGGCGGATTGGAAACAATCACGTCGAACTTACCCTTGGTAAGTTCTACAAGATTGTTGCATCCAAGGAGGACATCATCATTAAGAGGAACGACATTCTTTACTTGATTCAAAGCAATATTTTGCTTTAAGTACTCAAATGCCTCTGGGCTCTTCTCTACGGCCATAACCTTACAGGAAGGAAAGTTCTTCGCAATAGAGATTCCAATGCATCCAGAGCCAGCACAGAGATCGAGAATCATAGCTTTGGATGTCTCATCGAGCACATATTCTCCTCTCACTCTTTGACCATAGATAACCTTGTAAATCATGCTTGTCGCATCATCCGACGCATCTTGATATCTTGCTCTAAGATATTCGAGAGTATCATCAACAAGCATCTCCGTCTCAGGTCTCGGGATGAGTACTCCCTCGCCCACACGGAAATTGCAATTATAGAAATCCCACTCACCAATTATGTACTGGAGTGGTGTACCGCCGATGCGGCGCTCTAAAGCCTCTTTGAGAACATCCTCATCGCCTGCGGCGAAACGGATAAGTTCTCTTGCATCAACGCGTGCATCGGCCTCATCATATAGGGCGCTCGTGACGCCACTTATGAGAGCAGTTACTACTTCACTTTCGGTCACGAGTGCACCTCCATCATTTAAGATCTAAATTCTCATCGTGGTCGAGAACATATTGGAATGCAGCAATACCGACCTCAATCATTCCATCATCTGGTTCAACTGTTGAGATTCGCTGCATCCAGAGTCCAGGTGCCGAGCAAATCTTAGTAAAGAGATTATCGTGTCGACCTGCATATTTTATAAACTCATAACCGAGTCCCATGATAAGCGGTAATATAAGAAGTTTCGCAAGCACCCAGATAGCTCTGCTTGCGCGAAGTCCTGGGAAAAGCACTACAAGAATTGTCGATACGAAGATACTGATTATCATCATAACGAACATAAAACTCGTGCCACATCTTGGGTGGAAGCGTGACTGTTTTCTAACATTCTCTACTGTGAGTGGAAGACCGTTCTCATAGCAGAAAATCGTCTTATGCTCAGCACCGTGATACATGAACACGCGCTTGATATCAGGAAGTCTTGCACAAGCGGCCATGTAGATTATAAATACGATGATTTTGATAACTCCTTCAAGAAGCGGCTTAAGATTCTTATTCTCAAGCACCTGGCCGAAGACATGATTATCAAGCGCATCTGTCACAAGTGCAGGTATATACATAAAAAGCACGAGTGACAGGCCTATGCCGAGCACAGCGGAGAGGACACCGATGATTGCCATCATCTTGTCACCGAAGTGCTCGTCAAGCCATTTGTCGAACTTTGACTCCGGTTCAAGATCATCAAACCCAGATTTCTCAGCTGATTCCATAAGGCAGTTATATCCGAAGACAATTGCCTCTATGAAATTAACAACACCGCGGATAATTGGAAGACCGAGAATCTTGATCTTATCCTTAATCGGAGTCAGTTGCTTTTCAGTTATTTCAATTTCGCCATTTGGAAGACGGACGCCCATAGCAGCGACATGTCTGCCGCGCATTACGATTCCCTCTATCAGGGCCTGTCCGCCTATGGCTGTCTTTCTAATTTCAGGCATTCTATTCCTCACTCTCAATTACTTACATCCACAAATTCAATTGGAAGAGTAACTGTTACTGTAGTTCCAACATCGAGTTCAGATTCGATATCAAGCGCGCCACCGTGCATTGTGACAACCTCGTCACATACGGCAAGGCCGATACCGCTTCCTTTAACTGAAATGTTGGATTTATAGAATTTATCTTTGACACGTGGTAGATCCTCTTCGGAAATACCACAGCCATTATCTGCAATTTTAATTACAAGGTCCGCCATACCCTCCTCGTCCTCTTTCGGAACGATGGAAGCGGTAACGTCTACCTTGCCGCCCTGCTCATTGTACTTAAATGCATTATCAAGTACATTTACGAACACCTGCTTTAACCTATCGGCATCGCCGACCATAGGAGCAGGATTGTGCGGTGCGTTGTAATTGAGCTCTATGCCCTCGCGCATCGACCTATCCTTGAAAACGAAGATAGTTTCGTCAAGCTCGGCAAGAGCGTCTATTTTGTCCGTTCTGAGAACGAGACGACCATTTACAATACGTGACAGGTCAAGAAGATCATTTACAACCGTTGTCAGTCGACCTGACTCGTTGATGATAACCTCAAGGCCACGCCTTGTAAGTTCTGGGTCGGAATCACCCATGTCAAGCATGGTCTCGCCCCAGCCCTTAATTGCTGTAAGTGGTGTCTTCATCTCGTGGGATACAGTGGAGATAAAGTCGTTCTTCATCTTGTCGGATGAGCTTATCTCCTCAGCCATATGATTTATATTCTCAGCAAGTTCAGATATCTCATCATGATACTCCTGAGGCGGCGTACGCGCCGTAAGATCGCCTGCCGCAATTTTATTTGCAATATCATTTATCTCATTTACAGGCTTTACAATTGAGCTTACAAAGTAAAGTCCTGAGAGAGTGATAAGAGCAATGATGATTAAGAAAAGTGCGAAGATTAAGAAGAAGAGTTCAATCATCTGAGTTGTAATATTCTGCGTTGAGATGATATATCTTACCGCTCCTGTCTCCTCACCGTTAACAGTTGGGAGAAGGAAGGTCTCCGCGCGAATAGACTCACCGTCAGAATTTCTTCCAGAGAAAGTTGCGGAGCGGGCATCAGTTTTCAGCGCCTGCTGAAAATCTGGGATATCTTGGTCCTCAATATCGAATCCTGATGAAGAGATTACTACATGCCCATTCTCATCGATGACCCATACTTCCATGATGTCCTTCTGTGAAAATTTATCCACATACTCGCGGGCACCAGTTTCAAATCTTTCAGCAGTACCACCTGTGTAGCTTGCAAAGAAAGATGCAACAGAGTTGGAGTACTGCGAAGACAGTTTCATATCAACTGTCGAGTAGTAATAATCCTTGAGAATCACAAGGAACATGATAGAAAAAATGAAGAGGATTACAGCAATAACAGACAATGTGTTTCTAAGCCATCTAGATGTAATACCAGAAATTGGCTTTGCCATAATATCCCCTCCTCATCTTAATAAAATCAAATTATACAATCCACTTGTAGCCCATGCCCCATACTGTGGTTAGGTGCTTCGGATCAGATGGTGTATCCTCAATCTTCATACGAAGACGACGGATATTTACATCTACGATTTTCTCCTCACCATAGTAGGATGCTCCCCATACTTCACGAAGAATGTCATTACGAGAGAGCGCAGCTGAAGGATTCTTGAAGAAATATTCCATAATCTGGAACTCAACCTGTGTAAGGTCAATAAGTTCGCCATTTCTTGTGAGTGTGCGGGCGCGGATGTCCAACACAAATTCACCAAGCGTAATTACAGATTGAGAAGTTGTTGTGCCAGAATTCATAACAACGCGGCGGTGGACAGAGTCCACGCGTGCCATGAGTTCTGCTGGAGAGAATGGCTTGGTGACATAGTCATCCGCGCCAACGAGCAGGCCTGTGACCTTGTCCATCTCCTCTGCCTTGGCAGTCAGCATTATAATGCCGAGGCTTGAAGATTTCTCGCGGAGTCTCTTACATACTTCGATACCATCCATCTCCGGCATCATAATGTCGAGAAGGACAACGTCGAAGTCACCGCCTGCCGCATCATATGCTTGTACGGCCTCGAGACCATTCTCGGCCTCTGTTACGGTATATCCGCCTCTTTTAAGATTTATAACGATAAACTCGCGGATAGCAGATTCGTCTTCCGCTACAAGGATCTTCTTCATAATTACTCCCCTTTAATTTAACTCCTCGAAAAATATGATTCCTTTTTCAATTACCTCATTGCTGAGACCCGCTTTTTCACCAGCGGCTGTTACGTTACCATATACGAATATCTCTTTACTCATTGCACTAAATGCGGATTCAAGCTTCGCATCAGAATCTTCCCTATACTTTCCGTTAATAACGAAAAGTACGTCGCCAAGTTTCTTGCCGTTCTCACTCCAATAGACAGTTGTAGAATCTCCGTCACTTGATTCATAAGCGATAAGATGACCCTTGAGTGATGAAGGAAGTGCTAGTGCAAATCCATAAGTGTTATTTACAAGCGCATATGACTCAATGTGAAGACTACCGTTCTTCACTGACGCCCATGCGCTGAGATTTATAAGCTTTTCATCGCTATTCTCATCAATCTCAGGCACCTCACTGCCTATCGAATAAAGAATAGGAATTTCAATCTCGCCATCACCGTCAATGTCGTAAGACGGAATTGCCGGGCTTCGCATAGTTGCGAGATTGGAATGTGTCACAGAGTCATTCATCAAAGTTGTAAGTTGATTGTTCTTAGCGTCCCAACCGATTACCTCTGTAATCATTGAGTCCTCGCCTTTATAGGCATCAAGGAACATAAGAACCTTACCGTCTTTCTTTTGAACCTTCACTGTGCCATAGGATGTAACGCTTGAATCAAGCGAAATATTTTTACCTGCATTTGTCATCTTGCCATTTGCTCCATATTTAAGCAAATTGGCATATACATGTGGCAAAGTTGGATCAGTAATATCAATCCAAGCTATAAAGATTTCTAGGTTGCCGTCGTCGTCGAGATCGACAATCTCCTTGAAAGAATAAGACTGGTTAGCAAGTGGAAGGAGTCGTAATACAGTTCCCTCTTTGGATTCAACAGAATGAACTGTAAGAACGTTTGACGAGGTTGACTCATAGAGTTGCCAGCCACAGACGACCTCATTTACGCCGTCGGCATTCAAATCGGCAAATGCGACATTTAAGATATCTACACCATATCCAGGCTCGTCATATACGCTTTTCCATTTATCGTCAACACAATCAAGAATATTGATTCTAACAGTTGCTTCGTCGCTTGAATCAGAATAGAAGACAATCGCCTCATCGGCGTCGTCTCCATCAAGGTCATAGAGAACGAAAGCAGAACGATATTCTCCATCTTTAGGATAGTGAAGTTCTATTCCATTCTTTCCAACAGACTCTTCAAATGCCGTCTGAATCTCCGAGTTCTGTCCATAGAGACTTGGCGGAGACAGAATCTCTGATGGTGAATCCAGTCTTAAAAAACAGATAAGGAGAACGAGCAACAGCACAAGTGCAATAATATATGCAGCGATAAGTTTCTTATTGCTAGGCATTTGCTCACCTCTCCTCATCAAAATTCATATTAGTCGACTGTTACAGTCACTTTGTAAAGTTCACTATCATTGATAACCTGAGCTTCACTTACGTTCTTCACTCTAAATGTAAATCTGTTCTTTCTACGTTTATTGATTGAAGACCATTTAACTTCGCCGATAACAATTTCTTTTACAGAATTAAGTTTCGTTGTATCAACTGCAACTTTAATCTTGGTCGGTTCATATTTTACAGTGACCTTCTCGTTCTTTGGGAAGTCAACAAGATCAACTTTAACTGGAAGTTCCACAATCTTGTAGATTGGAACTGTAAGCGTAATATCCTCAGGATTTGTACCGTATGTAAGATATTTAAGCTCGTTGCCATATGCATCTTCTACTACGAGATTAACATTCAAGATCTCTGTCTCTTTAAGTTCGCCTTTGGTCTCAGCGACTGCTGTGACCCTGCGAATCTTATCTATCTCTGTAGCAGGACCTGAGATTTCAATTTTCTCAGTTGAGAGAATTGTCTCTCCAACCTTGTAGTCAGAAGAAGCAGCGACTCTATTTGCTTCGCACTTAAGTTCTTTCGCAACTTCAAATTCCTCCGTCTTTGGTGTATCGAAGTATGCATCGACTACATCCTGTGACTTCGAAAGTATTTCGAACTGTGCGTTGCTGTCCTTCGCTGTCGCTTTAAGTTGAAGTGTATACTGACCAGGGCTTGTAACCTGATTTGTCACAGCGACAACCTTGATATCGTTGGCTGAGAGTACATTGTCTCCAACCATGTATCTCTTACCCTTAACTGTTACGTCAACATAAATTTCATCGTCGCTGAACATCTCGTATCCGAGCTGGGAAGGCACGCTGTCATCTATTGTGACTTTGACCTTCTCTACAACCCTTGTTGTCTCTGGTGATTCATTGATGGCAATAGCAAGCCATACGATGACAGCAAGCAAGAGAGAGATTACTGCGAGTGCTCTATTATTAGTAATAAGGTCAGAAAATGAAAACTTCTTATTCTCTTCCATGCTTATCACCTCCTGGGATTGGCTTGGAAAGGAAGTTCAGGAGAAGATCACGAACTTCGCCGTCTGAGAGGTCAATATGGAACTGTCCGTTCTGAGCCATTGAGATCTCACCTGTCTCCTCTGATACAACGAGGACCATAGCGTCGCTCTGTTCCGACATACCGATGGCCGCTCTGTGACGTGTACCGAACTTCGATGCGATATCGTGCTGAGATGTAAGCGGAAGGATACATCCTGCAGCGTAGAGTTTACAGTTTCTGATTATCGCAGCACCATCATGAAGTGGTGACTTTGGATAGAAGACATTACCGATGAGTTCTGTTGAGATAGTCGCATCGATAGTTGTGCCGGTCTCGGCAATCTCACCGAGCGGCGTGCCTTTTTCAAATACCATAAGTGCACCAATCTTCTTGTCACTCATATCATCAACAGCACGGCAGATTTCATTTACTGCATCTTTAACCTGCTCGTTATATGCAATAATTTTTTGGTGATTGCTTGATGAGAAAATTGATTTAATTGGTGTAAGTGCCTTACTTGTACCCATGCTCTCGAGAAATTTTCTAATCTCAGGAGCGAAGATAACAATCAAAATAAGAATGATGTTGCTGAAAAGTGTTGAGAATATGTAAGCGGATGCTTGCATATTGAAGAGAGTTACAAGGAAGTAAAGAAGAGCAAGTACGATGATGCCCTTGGCAAATGTATATGCTCTTGAATCCCTAATAATCTTCAGTACGGAATAGAAAAGGAATGCGATGAGAAGAATATCAAGAATATCTGACTTCCAATCAAAAGTTGAAAATACACTTACAACTTTTTCAAAGAAAATTGAAATATTTGTCATCTCTCTTCCTCCTTTCCTGTGATAAGGCACACTGCGTGTGCAGCGATGCCTTCACCGCTTCCGGTGAAGCCGAGTCCCTCTTCTGTGGTCGCCTTCACATTAACCGCGTCAATAGGAATATTGCACGCGATAGCAATATTCTGACGCATGTTGTCTATATACTGAGCCATCTTTGGGCGCTGCGCGATAATTGTCGCATCAATATTGCCGACAACATATCCCGCATCGCCAACATGTGAAACTACCTCGCGTAGCAGATCTAGGCTATTCGCGCCAAGGTAAGCATCATCCGTATCCGGGAATAGCTTACCGATGTCGCCAAGAGCCGCTGCCCCCAGCAGCGCATCTGCTACCGCGTGCAGAAGCACGTCAGCATCAGAATGTCCAAGTAGGCCCTTCTCATATGGAATTGTAACTCCGCCCAAAATTAGTGGTCTATCGACAACTAATTTGTGAACGTCATATCCATGACCAATTCTCATAATGTTCTCCGTAATTATTCGAAATTATAACTTCCATCTACATCGATAGAAATAATCTTAACGTCCTCTACTGGCTTGTCCTGGAAGCCAACCTTAACATTTGCGATTGCATCTACAACGTCGATGCCCTCGATTACCTGGCCGAATACTGTGTGATGGAAATCAAGCCATGGGCATGCTGGGCACTGAACGATGAAGAACTGTGAGCCGTTGGTGAATGGGCCAGCATTTGCCATGCAAAGTGCACCACGTACGACTTTGAGTTCCTCTGAGAACTCGTCCTCAAATGGAGCGCCCCAGATAGACTCACCACCGATGCCTCTACCGAGTGGGTCTCCGCCCTGGATCATGAAGTCCTTGATTACTCTGTGGAAGATGATGCCATCATAGTAACCGTTCTTCGCATGTGTTGTGAAATTTTCTACTGCCTTAGGTGCAACCTCAGGGAAGAATCTAACCTTGATAGCACCGAGTGTTGTATTAATTACTGCTGTAAGTTCGCCTGCGTTTGGCATTGCAAATTGATCAATCATTTTAATATCCTCACTTTCTTATTCTACAATTTCCGTTTCAAGACTCTTGTACTCGCCCTCGTGCTTCTCCGCGAGTTTTACGAGATAAGCGTCAATCATTTGAAGCAAGTCGAGATTGAAAGGAATCTCTTTTACAATTGTGAGCTTGTACTTTGGAAGAACCATACCCTCTTCAACAGGAAGCTGTTCTACATCCTTGTACTGGAAGCCCTTCTCCATGCTGTCGGAGTAAAGCGCGAGTGCCTCTTTCTTGGATGGGAGTACAAGAGTGAAGGTCACTGGTCTTGGAATTGTTCCGTTGTCACCATAAGTTCTAAGTGACTTGAGCATGCGAGCATTGCTGCTTCTTCTAATTTCAATTTCATTTGGGTAAAGATACTTCTTGTACTGTGTTCCCTCAGGGTCAACCTTGATGTCAGTAACAACATGTCTGAATGAACCCATGAACACTTCTGTGAGCATCTTCTTGCAATATTGTGCCTGACGTTCAGGGATATAGAACATGAGATATGCTGTGCCAGATGAGCCCATAATGCACTGGCCTACAAATCTACCACCGATATGCTCGGAGATTGATGAGCGTACCATTGCAACATATGAAGCCTCCGACTCAGAAATCAATGTCGGTAGCTGTGGCTGCACATATACATCCATCTGAATCTTGAGACAGCAAGTATATGCAGATGCAGGAAGCATATCATTGAATGCAAGATCACATGAGATAAGCACAGGACTCTTGCCGAACACCTCTGTGTACTCACAGAAGTTCGGTTCCACATCGTTCTGTGCAACATAACCTGTATTTACGAAGTTCTTAATAAATCCCATCGAAAGTACCTCTTCTTAAAAATTAAACACAATACTCTAATTTAATTATAAAATTATAGCATATGTTCTAAACTTGTTCAATAAGTAACCAATTTAAAGTTCTTTAAAGTTCAAGTCCGCCAGCACCAAAAAAAAGAGGCTACAGGATTTTTCCTGCAGTCTCTTTTTTGGTGCTGGTGACCGGACTTGAACCGGTACGGTATTGCTACCGAGGGATTTTAAGTCCCTTGCGTCTGCCGATTTCGCCACACCAGCGTAATGTCAACTCGGTTATTTTAGCATAATCAAGGTAACTTTTCAACAAAATTTAAGTTGTATTTTGTGACAAGATTCATCATGTCATCGAAGGCATAGCAAAGGTGCTTTTTAGTATGTGCATCCGATGAGAAAATTACAGGTGTTTTATGCTCACCAAGGAAAGTCAGAACACGTGCATTTGGATATGGAACTGTGGCATATCCGCGTGACATTCCACCGGTGTTGATTTCGAAGATAACCGGCGTAGCTACGAGCTTTTCGAGCGCTTTACGCTCGGCGGCGATATAGCGCTGATCCTCTGTATCAATAAACAATTCACCAGTCTCTTTCAAGTGCTTTTCATTGAGCTTGGTGATGAGATCAAAGTGACCAATTATATCGCATTTTGTCTTGTTATAAAGGTCGCCGACGAGCTCAAAATAGCGCTCGACAGCAGCCATTTTATCACCATTAAAATAGTGGGAAATTGCATAGTCAAGATTGGCATAATCCTGGTCTACTGATGACCACTCGATGTCCTCTTCTATGAGTGAATGAACAGAGCCAATTACATAATCATAATAGGCCAAATCAGATGTATCAGACCAATAATCCTGCTCAATTCCAAGACGTACTTTGATGAATTCTTTGTACTGTTTCTTGAGCTGATTTATAGTGTCAATATATTCATTTTTATCCTTCAAAGAGAGTGTCCAATCAGGCTGTGATTCAAGGTGAGAATGGGCAGAAAGACCTATCTCAGTCATGCCATTATCAATGGCTTGAAGCACAATTTCCTCTGGGGTGTTGGACCCATCACTGAAATTCGTATGTACGTGATAATCGCTGTACCTACGTGTTTCTAGGTCTTCCGTGAGACCTGGCCCATTCTCCCCATTCATGAACTTTCTTGTTCTCTTGAGAGCTAAAATCAACAGTCCAATTAGATATACAATAAATATAATAATAAGGACTATTTTAAGTGTTGAAACAAATTCCATAGTATCACCGCATACTATTATAAAATAAATCAGGCCCGCTGTAAAGCGGGCCTTTTTTATTAGTGAAAAGTGCTATTAAGCTTCTTTTTCGCTATAATGATGAGCCTCTTCAAGCATCATATCCTTAACCTTCATGAGACGTGTTGTAGTAGCACGGTCATTCTCGTCAAGTTTCATACGAATGTACTTGATTGTCTCTTCATACTGAGGAATAAGGACATGTTCGAGTGCATTAACACGACGACGTGTCTTCTCAATCTCAGCAGCCATAAGCTGGCAAGATTTCTCAACCTCAGCAAGTCTGAGCATTAAAGGCATAATATCTGATAATGCTTTAACTGCATCATCAAGATCTGAAGATGTGAATGCATAACCGTATGAGTAAATGTCGTTTGCATCCGCTGTCTTAAACTTAGCATCGAAAACAGGGATCATAACGCTCATGACATTCTTTTCAGTTATCTCAAGGCTCATCTCCTGCATTGGGAGCATAAGAGCAACATTAAGAGCTTCGTCGGACATTACGGAACGAGCTACTGCCATATGAGCATTAGCTTCTGCTATTCCCTTTTCAACTTCACGACGGAGTTCCTTATTCTCACGAACAAGCTCAATAAACTGACGCATCAATTCGTCACGTTTATCCTTGAGAAGCTTATGACCTTTTCTAGCGGTCTTAAGCTTATTCTTAATGTTGGTGAGCTCCATGCGGGTAGGGTTTACATTGAGTCTAGCCACAAGGCTTCACCTACTTTACTTTTTGTCATAATACTCATCGAGGAGTGCATCAGAAATACGCTTGAGTTCGTTACGAGGAAGCAAACGAAGGAGTTCCCAACCAAGGTCGAGTGTCTCTTCGATTGATCTGTTGGTCTGATAACCCTGAGAAACGTACTGCTTCTCGAATTCATCAGCGAACTTAGCATAGAGAAGGTCGATATCTGTAAGAGCTGCTTCACCAAGGATTGTCATAAGTTCCTTAGCGTCCTTACCACGTGAATAAGCTGCGAAGAGCTGGTTCATTGTGTTGGAGTGGTCCTTACGTGTCTTACCTTCACCAGTACCCTTATCCTTAAGACGAGAAAGAGATGGAAGTACGTCAACTGGTGGCTGAATTCCACGTCTATCAAGGTCACGAGAAAGCATGATCTGGCCCTCTGTGATATATCCTGTAAGGTCAGGGATTGGGTGTGTCTTATCGTCCTCAGGCATTGAAAGGATAGGAATCATAGTGATTGAACCATCCTTACCCTTCTGACGACCAGCACGCTCGTACATTGTAGCAAGGTCAGTGTAGAGGTAACCTGGGTAACCACGACGACCTGGAACTTCCTTACGAGCAGCAGATACCTCACGAAGAGCATCTGCATAGTTTGTAATATCAGTCATAATAACGAGAACGTGCATGCCCTTGTCAAATGCAAGATACTCAGCAGCTGTAAGAGCCATCTTAGGTGTAGCGATACGCTCTACTGCAGGGTCGTTTGCAAGGTTAGAGAACATGACTGTTCTGTCAAGAGCGCCTGTCTCACGGAATGACTCTACGAAGAAGTTCTGTTCCTCGAATGTGATACCGAGAGCTGCGAATACAACGGCGAACTGTTCGTCCTTACCGCGTACCTTAGCCTGACGAGCGATCTGAGCAGCAAGTTCTGCGTGTGGAAGACCTGAACCTGAGAAAATAGGAAGCTTCTGACCACGAACAAGAGTGTTAAGTCCGTCGATAGCAGAAACGCCTGTCTGAATGAACTCTGATGGGAAAGCACGAGCTGCTGGGTTCATAGGAGCACCGTTAACATCGAGTCTCTTCTCAGGGATAATTTCTGGACCACCATCGATAGGATTACCGAGACCGTCGAATACACGACCGAGCATATCTGTAGATACGCCGAGTTCCATCTGGCGACCAGAGAAACGAACCTTAGAATCAGAAAGGTTGATACCTGTTGAGCTCTCGAAGAGCTGTACAACTGCGTTAGAACCATCAACCTCAAGAACCTTGCAACGACGAACTTCGCCGTTTGCAAGCTCAATTTCACCAAGTTCGTTATATGTAACGTCTTTAACGTCACGTACGATCATAAGAGGACCAGCAACCTCTTGTATAGTTCTATACTCTTTTGGCATTAGTAGTCCTCCTCCTTATTGAGAGCATCAGCAAGCTCTGAGTTGAGTCTTGCATCGATCTTCTCGTATTCTGCATCAATGTCCTCTTCCTTAACATACTTGAAACGTCCGATAGCTTCACGTACAGGAAGGTCAATGATGTCTTTAATTGAAGCGCCCTTAGAAAGTGCATCAGCTGAACGATCGTAGAATTCACATACGAGAGTCATCATGTAATGCATCTTCTTAGGAGAAGAATATGTATCAACTGAGTCGAAAGCAACCTGATGGAGGAAGTCCTCACGGATTGAACGAGCAGCTTCCATCTTAAGACGATCTGCCTCTGAAAGTGCGTCCATACCTACCATCTTAACGATTTCGTCAAGCTCTGCCTCTTCTGAGAGAAGAGTCATCATCTTTGTACGAAGAACTGTCCAGTTTTCAGCTACTTCCTTGTTGAACCACTTACCAAGCTTACCAGCATATAGTGAGTAAGAAGTAAGCCAGTTGATAGCTGGGAAGTGTCTCTTATAAGCAAGAGCAGCATCAAGTCCCCAGTATACCTTTACGATACGAAGTGTTGCCTGTGATACAGGCTCTGAAATATCACCACCTGGAGGTGATACAGCACCGATTGCTGAAAGAGCACCTTCGCGTCCATCAGAACCGAGTGAGATTACACGACCAGCACGCTCATAGAACTGAGCAATACGAGAACCGAGGTAAGCAGGATAACCTTCCTCACCTGGCATCTCTTCAAGACGACCAGACATCTCACGAAGAGCCTCTGCCCAACGGGATGTAGAGTCAGCCATCAAAGCTACTGAGTAACCCATATCACGGAAGTACTCAGCGATTGTGATACCTGTGTAAACTGAAGCCTCACGAGCTGCAACAGGCATATCAGATGTGTTAGCGATAAGAACTGTACGTTCCATAAGTGACTTACCTGTATGTGGGTCGATAAGCTCTGGGAACTCGTTCAAAACGTCAGTCATCTCGTTACCACGCTCGCCGCAACCGATGTAAACAACGATTTCAGCGTCTGCCCATTTAGCAAGCTGGTGCTGTGTAACTGTCTTACCTGAACCGAATGGGCCAGGAATAGCAGCACAACCACCCTTTGCAAGTGGGAAGAGTGCGTCAACAACTCTCTGTCCTGTTACAAGTGGGATTGTAGGATCGAGCTTCTGAGCATATGGACGGCCTACACGTACAGGCCACTTCTGCATAAGTCCGATCTCTTCGCCATTGTCAAGTGTTGCAACTGTGTCTGTTACTACATAGTCGCCTTCCTTGATTGACTTGATAACGCCACCCTTTGATCTTGGTGGGATCATAATTCTGTGTTCAACAACCTCAGTCTCCTGAACGATACCGATGATATCACCAGGAACAACTGTGTCGCCTTCTGCAACCTTTGGTACAAAGTGCCATTTCTTTTCACGGTCGAGAGAAGGAACTTCGATACCTCTCTTGAGGTTGTTACCTGTCTCTGCCATGATCTTTTCAAGTGGTCTTTGAATACCGTCATAGATTGTTGTAATAAGACCAGGTCCAAGTTCAACTGAAAGAGGCTCACCTGTTGATTCAACAGCTGTACCTGTTCCGAGACCAGATGTCTCCTCATAAACCTGGATAGAAGCACGGTCTTCGTGCATTTCGATTATTTCACCAATAAGTCTCTCGTCACTAACACGAACTACGTCGTACATGTTAGCGTCACGCATGCCATCGGCAATAACAAGTGGTCCGGAGACTTTGGTAATAGTACCTTTACTCATTCTATCTATCACTTGCCTTTCTGTTTACGGCTAAAATTTTGATTTGCGCATTACGCGTCTGAAAGTATATCTGAGCCAACTGCCTGTTCAACAGACTTGCTGACGTTTCTCATACCAAGACCTGTATTTCCTTGAATACCCGGAATAGGAATAATAGCCGGTACAGGTAATTCACGATAGCGGTCGAGTT
>JAZQQZ010000024.1:0-18208 GCA_045629305.1 Acutalibacteraceae bacterium
TATGGGCAATATTTGTAAAATTCCTATTTGCATCCGTCATTGAAAAAATGGTGCTTGAATTAATATACATATCGCACCTCCTAAAGTAGTATAAATTTATACTACTATTATACATGATTAGAAAATTGTGTCAACAAAAAAGAAAGAACCATAGTCAGTAGACTATGGTCCTTTTTGATGGTCGAGGCGAAGAGACTCGAACTCCCGACACCCTGGTCCGAGAAATTGTTTCTCAACATTAATTAAGACTATGCTAAAACATTAGATGTTATACCTAAGATGGTTTTTAGGCAGTTTCTAATGCTACTTTAACTCTTTTGATATAATAAAAAAAGCGGCAGCGATGCCGCTTTTCATTGTTTTGGTTATACATCATATTTGTCTAAAACTTTTTCAAAATTTTCATCAAATTGTTTTAGCTGGCCTTCTTGTTCGAGTTTACTTGCTTCTTTTAAAACATCTAGTGATCTATATATTTTTAAAAAAGCCTTATAATCTTTAATATATGCTTTGAGATGGTTGAATGCTATTATGAAAATTCCAAAACACATGAAGAAAACAATAGAACCCACACTGGAAAGCGCCAATGTGCCAAACAACATATTTGCTAATCCTAGACCTAATCCTCCAAAGTAGGAGTTGTTTTGTCTAAGTACAAAACCACAAGCAGTAGGAAATCCTGTAAAATATAAAGTTAAAATCAATGTGGCAGCTGAAAGAAGTACTCTTATTATATTTCCAACTTGATCTGTGGAATCAACATCTTCAAAAAGCCTTGCTATAGCTGGTTGAAACGTCAGTGTAAATAATAATGCTGAAAGAAACAAATTTGGGAATATACCAAACGGAATTGCCAGGCGCATTGATTTTTTATAAATTCCTTTAACCATTTCATATCTTTCTGTATAAGTTTTAGTTTTTCTAATTGCCTTTGACATTGATTGAATATAAATGTTTGCCATTGCTTCAAACTGTTCAGATGAAGCACTAAAAGCAGCTTCATAGTGCTGCTCATTTTCAGTTACCTCTGCAACAAGTTGCTCGGGAAGTTGCCCTTTGATTTTCTCGTATTCTGTACGAGTTTCTACTACAGTGTTTTTAATTACTTCTATATTTGACAAGTTTTTTCCTCCCTCCAAAATTCAACTATGAATAATATAGTTTAAATACATTTTCTCATGGGGGGGGTATTGTCAATATAAAAATTGGCACCAAAAAACAATTCTTGGAAAAGTGATAGATAAAGCGTTAGATAAAACGATTTTTGAAGATTTTAGAGAAAAAAGAAAAGTCCGTAACAAACGTTTGTTACGGACTTTTTCAATGGTCGAGGCGAAGAGACTCGAACTCCCGACACCCTGGTCCCAAAAGCCATCACAGTTTAGAAAAAGACATCAAACTGGAATAAATAAACTCCCAATAAAACAAACGAAGTGCCAATAACTACGAGGTTATTGGCACCTTTATTTTAATAACTCCGTTCAAACAACATAGCAACGACATTTGCCAAAACGTTTTATTTCTAGCACGAATGCTAGATTTGTGTTAGATATACGTCGTTAAATATTTGTACAAATTATGTTTTTGAGATTTTCGGAGATATTTAAGTTTAAAAACTCTTCTGCTTTTTCAGTGTGAATAGGAATAATTGCATCTGTTGGGTTCACTGCTTCTATTACCTTTTCAAGTAACTTTGGGTAGGCATGCCCACTTGTGTGGAAAGTAGTGTCAGCATGAGTGTATTCACATAAGTTATAAAGTTCCTTATTAAATGCTGGAGACTCTGGTATTAAATATCCTTTCCACATGGAGTAATAAGTTTTTGTTGGCAAATCACAAAACTCATCTATAACTTTTTTGTAATCTCCTTTTTCACTAACAATGATAATAAATCCATCTTGCCTCATATGCTGTCGTTGAATTACAGATGAACTTATTTGTTTCTCGGAAACACAATCATCTGGACAAGGTAAGTAAGGAAGTACGTTGCTAAAGTTGTACATGTTAGTTCCGTGCTCAGCACCTATAGTTCTATAAATCTCAATTTGTTTTAACAAGTACTGTCCAACGTACATTTTCATTCCGTTTCTCTCGGCAGCTTTTGAAAAACTGGCAAGCGAGTCAACGTTTGTTGATGAAATTTTAAGGAAGACATATTTGTTGCTTTTAAACTCTTCTGTGAGATTATTTAGCATGTCTTTTTCGGAATAATGACGTTCGTTGATTCTACTCATCATTGTTCCTTCAAGAATGAGCGCATTAATATCTCTTTTTCCGTTTTGACGTATATAGTGGTCAATTACTTCAAGAATTACACTTTTACCATTTCTTGTACCTTTGTGCCCATGATCTCTAAAGTCACCAGTATGAAGAATATATTCATTTTTACTATGTATTAGGAACATATACGCGTCAAAAGCGGAATGATCAACACTGTACGGAGTGACCTCTATATCTCCAACAATGGAGGCGACATTGGTTTCTAAAAAATAGATGTTATTTCTATCTTTTAGTAACTGGGTTTCATCTTCGAGGCGAAGTGTATTCTTGATATTCATCATAATATCAAAACTAGCTTTTCCCATATAAATAGGAATGTTGGAAGGGATTTCATTAATTCTTCCAATATGGTCTCCATGATAATGTGTGAAGAATACGGCATCTATTTTTTCTTTCTCCCAATCAAAATCAACATTTTTATTTGATTCTGCTCCAGGCAATGATTCACCAAAGTCTATGACAATGCGTGTTGTGTTTGAAGAAATAATGGTGATGCATCCGCCAATTTGATGTCCTTGTAAAATTTTTATATCAGTTTTCATTTTAATAATTCATCTATGTCGTAAGTTGTTTTTTCATATTGGATTTCACAGTTGTTATTATTGAGTACATTTAGAAATGCTTCATTGATTATTGGATGATAAACATTTGCAAGCATTACACCAGTAATTTTATCAAAAGAACCGTTTACTATATTTTCATATCCTCGTTCAAAAGTATTAGTATCACGATTTAATGTGAAAATATTTCTACACAATAGATCTCTCATATAGTTTGAATAAAAGAAAATTTCGGTGATAATACCTGCCATTTTCTTTTTCTTTTCTTTATCGGCTTTTAACTCAATTACAACAAATTCGGAATCTTTCCATGTCCATAAATCTATTGCGGCTTTTCCACCGATAAAAACCATGCTGTTATCAGAAATTTCGTTTTTAAATAAACCAACAGGGAGTTGCCTAAAAATAGGATTTTTTGAATATCCGGGAATACCTTTTTCAGCAAATATACTCTCCACAAGATTCTCATCGTTGTGCTCGGTTTTAAGACCTGCATCTCCGTGAGGGCAGTTGTTGATAAATTTGTTATTAGCATCGTTTAGATATTCATTAAATTTTGAAACTTCATTTTCTAAATATGGAGATAGTGAAAACCATGAGTACTGTTCGTTAAAGCGAAGTGCTCTGTATAAAAATCTTCCTAGATGCTTTTGATTTTCATATTTATCGTAATTAAGATGTTTATCTACATCTAAGACAATTCTTTTGCCGGTTGCAAGATAAATTGCAATAGACCATGCCTCAAAAGAATTTATTGCTTCTTGCATATTGCCATTTATTATCTTTTCGCTACACATTACTAAGCTTATGTTTTCATCTATTTCTACAAATTGAAGTTCTGCAGGGAGGGATATATTTATATTAGAGTAGTATGATTTTAGGCAATTGAGAATATTGTCTTTGTCTGTCATAATATGCCTCCTGTAGAAAATGGATGTTACAATTATATCATAAGAGATAGGAAAGTAGTATTTCTATTACGCAAAAATCGTATTTTGCTCGCTTCAAACAATCTGTCGCCAACGAAATGTCCGACAGCTTTAAATTCTAACCAAACTAATAAACAAGGAGTAGATTTGTATTAATCTACTCCTTGTTTTTCATTAATTATATCAATATATATCAATAGTTTTCTTGGAGAAACTGGTCCCAAAATCATTGGAAAATGCTTATTCTACGTGCTTTGAGCCCATTCTTTCCATTGTGTCCAGAGAGCGATTTTTCGAGCTTCCAATACGTCTTTTATGTCCATTGTTTACATTTCTCAATGGGTCAAATGATGGGTCAAAACGCATGTTTGAGCAGTTTTAGAGAAAAAAGAAAAGTCCGTAACAAACGTTGTTACGGACTTTTTTAATGGTCGAGGCGAAGAGACTCGAACTCCCGACACCCTGGTCCCAAACCAGGTGCGCTACCAAACTGCGCTACGCCTCGATGTGCTCTTATATTTTGAGCGCAAGGTGTATTATAGCAAAGGAAAAGTGTGTTGTCAACCATTTTATTATAAGGTATAATTTAGATAATATATATAAATGGAGACTGCTGAAATGGACAAAAGACAGGAAAATAATAACCAGGTTCATACAAAGAAATATATGGATAGAAAGGCCGCCGCAGCTCGCGCGAAGAAGGCGAGAGAGCGCAAGATCAGAAGGACGATTACAGTGTCCATTCTTGTGCTTATTTTGGTGCTGATCATTGCGCTTATTTGCAAGGGATGCAAAGCCAGCGCAGAGAAAAAAGCTGAGGCGGGTGACAATAATAATACAGGAACTTCTGAGGTCACTCAGGGAGATCCGAATGAGGTTGTTGCGAGTGCGAAAATCGCATCAGTAGGTGATATTTTGGTACATAACAAAATACTTGTGGCATCAAATACTTCAGGTGATAATTATGATTTCACCAGACATTTCGCATCAATTAAACCGGTCATTTCAGCTGCTGATTTCGCAGTCGCAAATCTTGAGGTTACGATAGCGGAAGATAACTTCTCAGCATATCCAAGATTTAGAACTCCAGAGGCAATTCTTACAGCTCTTAAGGATTGCGGATTTGATTTCCTTGTTACAGCAAATAACCACTGCTATGATGGCAGATTTTCAGGTATCAAACGCACCGCTTCTAAGGTACGTGAAATGGGCATGGGACAGACAGGAACAAAGTCCGATTTGTCACAGAAAAAGTATGAAGTTGTAGACGTAAATGGTATCAAGATTGGTATCGTAAATTACACATACGAAACAGTTCGTACAGAGCCTGCACAGAAATCCATGAATGGTGTAGTTGTTGCTGCGGAAGCATGCGATTATATTAACTCTTTCGACTATGATAATCTGGAAGCATTCTATACAGAGATGCAAGAGAATATCAATAATATGAAGAGTGAAGGTGCAGAGGCAATTATGCTCTATATCCATTGGGGTACAGAGTACAAGATGAAGCAAAATACGCAGCAGGAAACGATCGCACAGAAGATGTGCGACCTCGGTGTTGATGTTATCATCGGTGGTCATCCACATGTAATTCAGCCAGCTGCAGTTCTCACAAGCACTTCTGGAACACACAAGACGTTCTGTATCTATTCAACAGGTAACTTCATCTCTAACCAGAGAAAGAGAATGATGAACCTGAAGACTGGTAATACAGAGGATGGAATCGTTGTATATACAACATTTGAAAAGTATGGCGACGGCCATGTTGCACTTAAGTCAGTTGACTATTTACCAACTTGGGTAAACGAGCTCGGCGAAGATGATAAAAAGACGTGGCTCGTAACTCCACTTGATGACTTAAGCGCGATTACAAAGAATGCCTCCGATGCGAGCGCATCGAAGGATAGAACGGTTGAACTTGTAGACGCAGGATTCAAGTCGTTCGCAGCATAATTTGATACAAAAAACGCCCTGTTTTCTATTGAATAGGGCGTTTTTTTGTGGTAAAATTTCCCTTGTATGATTTTTATTAATATATTTAAAGGTATTAATAATTACTAAATATTTCTATGGAGGCAATAAAATTATGGCTAACAAATGGGTTTATATGTTCAGTGAAGGTAACATGGACATGAGAAACCTTCTCGGCGGTAAGGGTGCTAACCTCGCTGAGATGACAAGAATTGGACTTCCAGTTCCTCAGGGATTTACAATTACTACTGAGGCATGCACACAGTATTATGAGGATGGCCGTCAGATTAACGATGAGATTATGGCTCAGGTTATGGAAGGCATCAAGAAGATGGAAGAGATCAACGGCAAGAAGTTCGGCGATCTTAACAACCCACTTCTCGTTTCAGTACGTTCAGGTGCTCGTGCTTCTATGCCAGGTATGATGGATACAATCTTGAACCTTGGTCTTAATGATGATGTAGTAGCAGCTATGATTGCTGGTAACCCAGATCCAGCTTTCGAGCGTTTCGTATATGATTCTTACAGACGTTTCATTCAGATGTTCTCTGACGTTGTAATGGAAGTTGGTAAGAAATACTTTGAGCAGCTCATCGATAAGATGAAGGAAGCTAAGGGCGTTAAGTTCGACGTTGATCTTACAGCTGCTGACCTTAAAGAACTTGCTAAGCAGTTCAAGGAAGAGTACAAGAATCAGCTTGGTGAGGACTTCCCATCAGATCCAGTTGTACAGCTCAAGCTTGCTATTGAAGCTGTATTCCGTTCATGGGATAACCCACGTGCAAACGTATATCGTCGTGATAACGATATTCCATATTCATGGGGTACTGCAGTAAACGTACAGCCAATGGCTTACGGTAACTTAAACAACCAGTCTGGTACAGGTGTTGCATTTACACGTGACCCTGCAACAGGTGAAAATAAACTTATGGGTGAGTTCCTTATCAACGCACAGGGCGAGGACGTTGTAGCCGGCGTTCGTACTCCAATGCCTATCGCACAGATGGAACAGGAATTCCCAGAGGCATATGCAGAGTTCGTTAAGGTATGTGACATCCTTGAAAATCACTACCACGATATGCAGGACATGGAGTTCACAGTAGAGAACAGAAAGCTCTTCATGCTCCAGTGCCGTAATGGTAAGAGAACAGCTCCAGCAGCTCTTAAGATTGCTTGTGACCTTGTTGATGAAGGACATAAGACAGAGCAGGAAGCAGTTCTTATGATCGACCCACGTAACCTCGATACACTTCTTCACCCACAGTTCGACGCTGCTGAGCTTAAGAAGGCAGAGGCACTCGGTAAGGGTCTTGGCGCATCACCTGGTGCTGCTTGTGGTAAGGTTGTATTCACAGCTGATGACGCAGTAGCATGGGACGAGCGCGGCGAGAAGGTAGTTCTCGTTCGTCTTGAGACATCTCCAGAAGACATCTCTGGTATGAAGTCTGCTCAGGGTATCCTCACAGTTCGTGGCGGTATGACATCTCACGCAGCAGTTGTTGCTCGTGGTATGGGTAAGTGCTGCGTATCTGGTTGCGGTGATATCAACATGGACGAAGAAAACAAGAAGTTCACACTCGCTGGTGTTACATTTAATGAGGGCGACCCAATTTCTATCGATGGTTCAACAGGTAACATCTATGCTGGTCTTATTCCAACAGTTGACGCTACAATCGCCGGTGAATTTGGTCGTGTAATGGCTTGGGCTGACAAGTATAGAAAGCTCAAGGTTCGTACAAACGCTGACACACCTGCAGACGCTAAGAAGGCTCGCGAGCTCGGTGCTGAAGGTATCGGTCTCTGCCGTACAGAGCACATGTTCTTCGAGGCAGACAGAATCGCTGCATTCCGTGAGATGATTTGTGCTGATACTAAGAAAGAGCGCGAGGCAGCTCTCGATAAGATCCTTCCATATCAGCAGGGAGACTTCGAGGCTCTTTACGAAGCACTTGAAGGTTGCCCAGTTACAATTCGTTTCCTTGACCCACCTCTTCATGAGTTCGTTCCTACAGAGGAAGCTGACATTGAGCTTCTCGCTAAGGCACAGGGCAAGCCAGTTGAGGACATCAAGGCTCTCATCTCTGGTCTTCATGAGTTCAACCCAATGATGGGTCACCGTGGATGCCGTCTTGCAGTTACATATCCTGAAATCGCAGTAATGCAGACTAAGGCAGTTATCCGTGCTGCAATCAATGTTCAGAAGGCTCATCCAGATTGGAATGTTAAGCCAGAGATCATGATCCCACTTGTTGGCGAAGTTAAGGAACTTAAGTATGTTAAGGACTTCGTTGTAAAGACAGCTGACGCTGAAATCGCAGCAGCTGGTTCTGACCTCAAGTATGAAGTTGGTACAATGATTGAGATTCCACGTGCTGCTCTTACAGCCGACGAGATCGCTGCTAACGCAGACTTCTTCTGCTTCGGTACAAACGATCTTACACAGATGACATTCGGCTTCAGCCGTGATGATGCTGGTAAGTTCCTCGATGCTTACTATGATGCTAAGATCTTCGAGAACGATCCATTCGCTAAGCTCGACCAGAACGGCGTTGGCAAGCTCATGGAAATGACACTTAAACTTGGTAAGCCAGTTAACCCTGCACTTCACTGCGGTATCTGCGGTGAGCACGGTGGTGACCCAACATCTGTTGAGTTCTGTCATAACATTGGTCTTGACTACGTTTCATGTTCACCATTCCGCGTTCCAATCGCACGCCTTGCTGCTGCACAGGCTGCTATTAAGGAAGGCAAATAATATCTTGTAAGGACAAAGCCCGCTTCGAAGTGAGCGGGCTTGTTTCCTTAGAGGGGAAATAGAAATGAAAAGAACATATGGCCTCGTTACAGCCATTACTATGATTACCGGTATAGTTATCGGTTCTGGTATTTTCTTCAAAGCTGACAACATTCTTCAATATGCCAACGGAAATGTATTTCTCGGCGTAATCATTTTCGTTGTTGCCGCAATTGCGGTTGTATTCGGTGCTCTTACAATTTCTCAACTTGCTATACGCACAGATAAGCCAGGTGGCCTTATCTCGTATGCCGAGGATTTCGTTGGCACGGGTGCCGCAACTATGTTCGGATGGTTCGAAAGTTTCTTGTACCTTCCGACACTTGTAGCTGTTGTAGCTTGGGCATCGGGAATTTATGTGAGCCAACTTCTTGGTTTCGCAGATTTCTCGGTACATAGAAATACTTTAATTGGATTTATTGCAATCACAGTATTCTTTGCTCTTAATACTTTATCCGCGAAACTCGGCGGTAGTTTTCAGAACTTGTCAATGTTTATCAAGCTGGTTCCGCTTGTAATCATTGCAGTTATGGGACTTATATTTGGCCACCCAGTCACAGAATTTTCTGAAGCATCTGGTGAAGCATTTGCTACCAGTGCGAAGGATCTTGCATGGCTTGGAGCATTTGGACCAATTGCATTCTCATATGACGGCTGGATTGTATCGACATCCGTTTGTCATGAGATTAAAGACAGTAAAAAGAATTTGCCTTTAGCTCTTTCGTTTGCACCTATTGCAGTGCTTATCGTTTACCTTGCATACTTTATTGGCCTCACATCATATCTCGGCGCTGACCAAGTACTTGCACTCGGAGACGAAAGTGTATTCATAGCTGCAACAGGTCTTCTTGGCAGTTTCTCTGCGAAGCTCGTTTTGGTTGCCGTTGTAATATCTATTCTCGGCACAGTAAACGGTGTATGCCTTGGCCTTATCAGGCTTCCATACTCACTTGCGCTTCGTAATATGATGCCATTCTCCAGTGTGTTCAAGAAAGAGAACAAGGCAATTGGTGGCATGCCACTTAATTCAGCAATTCTTGTATATGTGCTCGCACTCATTTATCTTGCTATAAATGATTTACTTCTTTCGAGCACAAATGAATTTGTTGCAGGACTTGATATTTCTGAAATTGCAATTTGTGTACTTTATCTTATCTATATCGCTCTTTATGTTGCGGTTATTAAACTTGCAAGAAAGGGTGAGATTCAGAACAAGTTCCTCGGATATGTTGCTCCAGTTCTTGCAACAATCGGTTCACTTATTATCTTCTCTGGCTCAGTTGTAAAACTTTCATTTGCGGTTTATGCAGCTGTATGTCTTCTCTTCCTTGGCGTTGCGTATATATATTTCACAACCCACAAGAAGAAGATCGTTATTAAGACAGATGAAGAATATGACTTAGAAGAGAAATCAATGATGCTTTAATTATCGGGTGATAATATGACTGATAGGGAAAGACATGTTAAGGTATGGGCTGGTCTTCAAAAGATTGCCCGCCCACTCATGAGAATAATGTTTAACGAAGAATGGGAAGAGATTGAAATCGATGGCCCTTTCCTTGTTATTGCCAATCATACAAATGATTTGGATCCGCTTATTCTCAGTGTATGCTTCCCAAAGAATCAGTTTTACTTCGTAGCATCTGAACATATTTTTAGACTTGGTTTCGTGTCCAAAGTGCTTGAGTACTTGGTGGCGCCGATACCAAGGAAGAAAGCTTCTTCCGGCGCTGACACCGTGAAAATGTGTCTGCGCAATTTAAAGGGCGGAAATTCGGTTGGCCTTATGGCCGAAGGGGAGGCGTCCTGGGATGGTAGGACCATCCCTGTATTCTCCGCGACTGGCAAGCTTGCCAAGTCGTCGGGAGCCTCACTTGTAACGGTCCGAATTTCTGGTGGCTATCTATCGTCGCCACGTTGGGCAAAAACTTTCCGTAGAGGAAAGGTATATGCAAGACCTGTTCATGTGTATAGTCCGGAAGAGTTATCTACAATGACAGCGGATGAGGTCCTCAATCACATCAATGAAGATATCTATCTTGATTGTTGGAAGGACGAGAAAATCGCCGGTGTAAGTTACAAGGGTAAGAACCTTGCAGAAAATATTGAGCGGGCAGTATATATCTGCCCATACTGTGGTCATATAGGAACCATCAAGAGTGAGGGTGATAAATTCACTTGCACGCATTGTGGTAATGGTTCTGTCTATATGGGACAGGGTACATTCGCATCCGATTTCGTATTTAGAAACATTTCGCAGTGGGAAGATTACCAAAATTCTGCTATGAAAGAATTGAAGGGTGCGGCATTCTATGATGAGAATATATCGCTTACTCGAATTTTGAGAGGTCACGGCGAGGAACACCTCGAGCGAGGAGTTTCATTATCGGCAGATGGCGATAAGCTTCGCTGCGGACATGCAGAATTCGACTTAACCAAGATAAATAATATGTCTATGGTTCAGTCGAAACGACTTCTTTTCTCTTATGAAGGCAATTATTACGAGATAAAAGATGAAGGAGTAACATCCCTTAGAAAGTATCTCGCTTATTGGCAAAATAAACTTTGGGAGGCGTAGTAATGGATTTTTCAAGTATTGAAAATTGGGAGTTCATAATTCAGATCGGCATAGTTCTTTCAGCCCTTCTCTTCTCGAACTTCCTTCGTCAAAGAAGCCAAACTATTAGGAAAGCTCTTATTCCAGTTGCGGTAGTTGCAGGATTTCTTCTTCTTGCACTAAAGTATACCTTTAAGGGATATGGCATTGAGATCATCAATGATGAGCTCTATGAGATGATTGTATATCATGCAATCGCACTTGGATTTATTGCAATGTCTCTTAGAACAACAGATGATGCGCAGAGAGATTCCGGCTCATTTGTGGGTGTAAAATCGGGAGCAATTATTGTAAGTACATATCTTGTTCAAGGAACAATTGGACTTGTAATTTCACTTCTTCTTTGTAACACAATAAAGAAGGATATGTTCCCAGGTTCTGGTATTCTTCTCGCTATGGGATTCGGCCAAGGCCCAGGACAGGCCAACAATGTTGGCGCAACATTTGAGGCAGCTGGCATGCAGGGTGGCAGAAGCTATGGCCTTGCTATCGCAGCTTGTGGATATATAGTTGCTTGCACAATAGGCGTTATTATTTTAAATATCTTAAGACGTAAGAACGAACTCGTTATCCGTGAAGAAAAAGAGGGAGACGAAATACCTTTAAGTTATTTCCAGGGCGAGGATGAACTTCCTGTATCTGACTCAATCGACCGTCTCTCAATTCAGCTCGCACTTGTATTCGTTGTATATCTTCTCACTTATTTTGTTACAATTGGTCTTACTGAGGTGCTTGATGCGTTCGGAGTAGGTGAAAGTCTTAAGACAATTCTCTGGGGATTTAACTTTATCCTCGGTTCCGCTGTAGCAATAATTGTACGAATCTGTTTCAAGGATGCAAAGGAAAAGCATATTATAAAGAAACAGTATCAGAACAATTATCTTCTTAATCGTATATCAGGTTTCTTCTTCGATATTATGATCATCTGCGGTATTGCATCAATCAATATTGAGGAACTCACAGGATACCTTCTTCCATTCGTTCTTATGACAACTCTTGGTACAATTGGCACATGGGTATGGCTTATGTTCGTTTGTAAGAGAGTTTATCCGGATTACTATTATGAAGGTCTTGTATCTATGTTTGGAATGCTTACAGGTACAATTGGTTCTGGCGTACTTCTTCTTCGCGAGATCGATCCAAACTATGAGACACCAGCTGCTAACAATCTTGTACTTGGTAGTTCATTCGGTGTTGTAATGGCAATACCAATGCTTATTCTTATTGGTGAGGCCGCTCAAGGATATTCTAAATCAGTTATGACACTTATTCTTGTAATGGCATATTTCGTTATTCTTGCATTCGTTGCACTTGTTGGAACAGGTAAGAAAAGTAAGAGAAATAAGCAGAACATTGAAAAAGAATAAAATAGTATAATATAACACCCCTGGTTTTCACCAGGGGTGTTTTTGTAATTAATTAAGTTTCAACTATTTCTTCTTTATTGAATTTATGACAAATGCCAAATCCAACAGAGGAAAGAACAAATAAAATGCTCCAAAGTTCTATATTGCTTGAGTCTCTTGTGGAAGCAGTTTTATCTGCACTAACAATTGTAAAATCGAGTGTTGCCGTTTGACCTTCTCCGAAAGATAGGATTGCGGTGTAATTGCCTGGATTTACTGCTTTGCCATTAGTAAGAGAACTGCCTTCTTTCGCTTCATAAGTGATGGTAGGAATTGGAAGACCTGTTTCATCCCAGGCGGTTTTTTCACCATCTGCAAAAGTGATTTCTTTAGCATTTCCGTTATAAACTAAGTTATCAGGAGCTGTTAGTGTTAGTGTGAGAGGATTGGTATGCTTATCACACTTTTCATCCGCACATGTGGCGGTGATTACATTATTATTAGCTGTGATTTTTATGTTGTTATGTGAACAGTCGTACTTAAATATAACGTTAATTTTTACATCGTGGTCAGGCATTACGAAAGTGTATTTATCATCTTTCGGTTCGATTTCTACGTCATCAACAAACACCTTATCAATTTTATATCCAGCATCTGGAGTGATCGTGAGTTCGACAACTTCACCTTCGTTGACTGGTGAACTTGGGATTGAAATCGAACCATTTTCTATTTCTTCGTCGACAGTAACGTTAAAAGAAATCTTTTTGCCATTTTTGAAATCTTCCGCAGATGCATACTGTCCGAGATAGACGAAATCATTGTAATATGTTCCGCCTGGGTTTCCGCCGTTTAAGGTATCGAGTGCATTTAAAGTATAGCAAGGACGAGTCATCATCCATACATGCTGATGATCTGCATCTATGCCTGTAAGGTCTATCTCTTCTGGATGAATAGTGATCTCGGCCACGTCGTTTGTTTTGTCAATGACAAGATCTGCCTGCCCCTTATCTGTTTTAAGTGTGTTTTTATAAGGCATCCCAAGACCAGGGAATGCAGTTGATGGGTCTGTTGCGCTTGTGCCTACACAGATTTCCATATCACATCTTACAAACTGATTGTGCCCTGTTTCATCGAAGTCAAATTTAAATGATATTCCACCAGTTTCGGAAAAGGCAATATCATATGCTTTGTAATAATCATGGTCTGCTGCGGTTGCAGTAATCATTGGAACGAGTGAAAGAAGCATAATTAGTGTGAGAATAATTGCTGTCGCTTTTTTGAATTTCATTTTGAACACTCCTATAATTAATTTTTCTTTACGCCAAGAGTGGTCTGCTCCCCGTTGATATTCCACTCTGCTGTATAACCATCAAGAGAACCAATGATTATTTCATCGCAGAGAACATCACCGATGATGGCTGCTTTATTGCTTTCGGCAATCGCTTTGATTTTGTCGGAACCTTCAACATAAATGTTAATACGGTCCATTACTTCAAATCCAGCATCCTTACGCATGGTTTGAACTTTAGAGATAATTTCGCGAACAAAACCTTCTGTGATAAGTTCTTCTGTAAGGGTGGTGTCGATAGCAACTGTTACTCCGAAATCTGAAAGTGAGTAGAAACCTTCCTTCTGAGTTGTTTCAATAAGAAGATCTTCTTCTGTAAGCTCAATCTCGCCAATAGAAATCGTGAGTTTAAGTTTTCCAGTTTCGTCGAGTTCTGCTTTAGCAGCAGTGCCGTCGATATTCTGAAGTGCTTCACGGATTTCACCGAGTTGCTTGCCGTACTTTGGACCAAGTGTTCTCATCTGTGGCTTGAAAGCATAGGAGAGGAGAGCACCTGCGTCGTCGACAAACTCTACATCCTTGATGTTGAGTTCATCCTTGATGATGTCTTCGCAATAGCCGTCAAGTGTCTTGTTGGCTTTAACATACATCTTGCCAAGAGGCTGACGGTTCTTAATGTTAGAACCGTTTCTGCATGCACGGCCGATGCCAACAATCTGAAGAACCTCTTCCATATCGGCTTCAAGTTCTTCGTCAATCCACTCTGTCTTAACCTCAGGGAAGCTGCAGAGATGGATTGAGATTGGAGCATCCTTATCGATTTCACGTACGAGGTTCTGATAGATGTCCTCGGCCATGAATGGAATCATAGGTGCTGCAGTTTTAATAGTTGTTACAAGAGCTGTGTAAAGTGTCATGTATGCATTTATCTTGTCGTCTGTCATCTCTGTAGCCCAGAAACGTTCACGGCAACGACGTACATACCAGTTAGAGAGCTCATCTACAAATTCTGAGATGTATTTTGCTGCTTCTGGAATTCTATAATTTGCAAGGTTCTCATCTACACCTTTAACCATTGATTGAAGTTTAGAGAGACACCATTTATCCATAGCACCAAGTGTGTCATATTTAATCTCATATTTGCTTGCATCGAATTCATCGATGTTAGCATAGAGAACAAAGAATGCATATGTGTTCCAGAGGGTACCCATAACTTTACGCTGACCCTCTGTAACTGCCTTTCCATAGAAACGGTTAGGAAGCCAAGGTGCAGAGTTAGTATAGAAGTACCAACGGATTGCATCAGCACCGTATGATTCAAGTGCATCGAATGGGTCAACTGCGTTGCCCTTAGACTTAGACATCTTCTGGCCATTCTCATCTTGAACATGGCCAAGAACTATTACGTTCTTGAAAGGTGCTTTGTTGAACATGAGTGTTGAGATAGCAAGAAGTGAGTAGAACCAACCACGTGTCTGGTCAACAGCTTCTGAAATGAAGTCTGCTGGGAACTGCTCTTTGAAGAGATCCTGATTCTCAAATGGATAATGGTGCTGAGCGAAAGGCATTGAACCTGAGTCGAACCAGCAGTCAATTACCTCTGGTACTCTGTGCATCTCTTTGCCACACTCTGGGCACTTAATTGTAACTGCATCGATGAACGGGCGATGGAGCTCGATATCGTCAGGACAGTTATCTGACATCTCTTTAAGTTCTGCGATAGAACCGATTGCGTGTCTATGACCGCACTCGCACTCCCATACGTTGAGTGGAGTACCCCAATAACGGTTTCTTGAAATAGCCCAGTCCTGAACGTTCTCGAGCCAATCGCCGAAACGTCCCTTGCCGATGCTCTCAGGAATCCAGTTGATTGTGTTATTGTTCCTTATGAGGTCATCACGAACATCTGTCATCTTGATGTACCAAGACTCGCGTGCATAGTAGATAAGTGGAGTGTCACAACGCCAGCAGTGTGGGTATGCGTGCTCGAACTTAGGTGCTGCGAAGAGAAGTCCTTTAGCATCAAGGTCACGAAGTACGTCAGGATCTGCATCCTTAACGAACTTGCCGGCATAAGGTGTCTCCTCTGTGAGGTTACCCTTGCCATCTACGAGTTGAACAAATGGTAGGTCGTATTTACGACCAACGTTCGCATCGTCTTCACCGAATGCAGGAGCAAGGTGAACGATACCTGTACCATCTGTCATTGTTACATATGAGTCGCAGCATACGAAGAATGCTTTCTTGTGCTGCTTCTCTACAACGCCCTTAGCACAATCGAAGAGTGGCTCATATTCCTTGTACTCAAGGTCAGTACCCTTCATTGTTTCAAGAATCTCATACGCAGGTTCGTCACCTTCGGTGAGGCTGCTAAGGTTGGCGTCAAGAAGTGCAGTTGCGAGATAGTAAGTAAATCCATCAGCTGCTTTGACCTTAGCGTATTCATCATCTGGATTAACGCAGAGTGCAACGTTGGATGGAAGTGTCCAAGGTGTTGTTGTCCATACGAGGAAGTAAGCATCTTCGCCAATTACTTTCATGCGGGCAACAGCAGAACGCTCTTTTACATCCTTGTATCCCTGTGCTACTTCGTGTGATGAAAGAGGAGTACCACAACGTGGGCAATAAGGAACAATTTTGAATCCCTTATACATAAGTCCGCGGTCGTAGATCTCTTTGAGTGCCCACCACTCGGACTCAATATAGTCGTTGTGGTAAGTTACATATGGGTTGTCCATGTCGGCCCAGAAACCTACTGTGCCAGAGAAGTCCTCCCACATGCTCTTATATTTCCATACGTTCTCTTTGCACTTTCCGATGAAAGGCTCGAGTCCGTATGCTTCAATCTGATCTTTTCCGTCGATGCCGATTTCTTTCTCAACTTCGAGCTCGACTGGGAGACCATGGGTGTCCCATCCAGCTTTACGTGGAACGTAATAGCCCTTCATTGTACGGTATCTTGGAATCATATCTTTGATTACACGTGTAAGCACGTGTCCGATATGTGGTTTTCCGTTTGCTGTCGGTGGTCCATCATAGAATACATATGAAGGGCCTTTGATTTCTTCTGTCTTTTCGAAAATCTGCTCATCTTTCCAGAATTTTGCAGTCTCTTTTTCTCTTTCGACAAAGTTTAAATCGGTTGAAACTTTCTTGTACATAAAAGAATACCTCCGAGTCAGTGCCTTTCTCTTCGACAACTGACTATTATTTACGTAAAAGCGCAAACTAAATATTATCATAATACCTTTAAATGGTCAAACATAAATTGACAAAGAAACGGCGCACTAGTAAAATCAAGTGTATGAAAGTTTTTAATGATATTACACAGCTTATAGGTGGCACGCCACTTTTCAAGCCAGAAAATTACATGAGAGCACATGGCTGCTCTGCAAATTTATTCCTGAAACTCGAAAGCCAGAATCCAACGGGTTCTAGCAAGGACCGCGCTGCGCTCCAGATGATTCTGGACGCCGAAGAAGCGGGAACGCTAAAGCCGGGGGCAACGATTATTGAACCAACATCTGGCAATACAGGCATAGGTCTTGCAGCAATTGCTGCTGCTAGAGGTTACAATGCAATAATCGTCATGCCTGATAGCATGTCGGCTGAGCGTCAGCTTCTGATGCGCGCATATGGCGCACGCCTTGTGCTGACACCGGGTGCCGAAGGCATGGCCGGTGCAGTAGAGAAGGCTGAGCGCCTGAAGAAAGATATACCTGGTTCTATAATTGCTGGCCAATTTGTGAATCCATCCAACCCTCGTGCACATCTTCTTACAACAGGCCCAGAGATTTGGAAAGATCTCGATGGTAAAGTTGATATTGTTGTAGCGGGAATAGGAACTGGTGGCACAATCACAGGCCTTGGTGAGTTCTTCAAAGAGAAGAATCCAAATATTAAAATTGTCGGCGTAGAGCCAGCATCAAGTCCACTTCTTACTGAAGGCCACGCGGGCCCTCACGACCTGCAAGGTATAGGTGCGAATTTCGTGCCGGAGATACTAAATCTCGACGTAATCGATGAGATTATTCCAGTAAAAGATGAAGATGCATATGAGACAGGTCGCGAGATGGGTACCCGCGAGGGAATACTCGTCGGCATCACTTCGGGCGCAGCCCTTTTCGCTGCAAAGCAGCTCTCGAAGCGCGCCGAGAATGCAGGTAAGAACATCGTAGTAATCATGCCCGATACAGGCATGAGATATCTCTCGACAAAGATGTTCAGTGAGTAAAAACTTGGAGGATTTCGGAGACGGAATCCTCCTTAATTTTTGGCTATAGTATAATGTTATATAATGTTATGTTGACATACAAGCAATTGTGGTTATAATTTATATGTTATAGTACATTTTGAAATATGAAAGGATTATTCATATGGGTAAATATTTTGGTACTGATGGCTTCCGTGGCAAAGTAGG
>JAZQQZ010000025.1:0-68798 GCA_045629305.1 Acutalibacteraceae bacterium
GTGATAAGAACCTGACGAGGCTTGGAGCCTTCAAATGGGCCTACTATGCCTCTCTCTTCGAGTTCATCGATGATACGAGCAGCACGGGCATAACCAACCTTGAGCTTACGCTGGATAAGGGTTGTGGATGCCTGTCCTGCATTTACAACTGCCTCTATCGCCTGTGGAAGAAGTGCATCGCCATCGTCCTCACCTGCCGGTGCGTCGATGTTGGACTTCTTGCCACCCTCAGATGCAGCTGCATGCTTGTCGATATCCTCAAGCACTGCTTCATTGTATTGAACTTCGCCCTGTGTCTTAACGAAGGCGATTACATCAGCAATTTCTTTATCTGGTACGTAGCAACCCTGGATACGGATTGGGTTAGATGCACCAACTGGATTGAAGAGCATATCACCATTGCCGAGAAGTTTCTCAGCGCCCATCATATCAAGGATGATACGTGAATCTGTACCGTTGGAAACCTTGAGTGCAAGACGGCTTGGGATGTTGGCCTTGATAAGGCCAGTGATGACATCAACACGTGGTGACTGAGTAGCGATTACAAGGTGCATACCAGCGGCACGTGCCATCTGTGCAAGACGACATACAGAGTCTTCTACGTCTTTAGCCGCAGCCATCATGAGGTCTGCGAACTCGTCGATGAAGATTACGATATGTGGCATCGGATTCTTTTCAGGATCCAATGCTGAAAGTTCATTATATCCCTTGATATCACGAACATTGTTCTCTGAGAATGTCTTATATCTGTTGAGCATTTCCTTTACAGCCCAAGCGAGTGCACCTGATGCCTTCTTAGGGTCAGATACTACAGGGATAAGCATGTGTGGAATGCCGTTATAGCCGGTGAGTTCAACTGCCTTAGGATCAATCATTACGAGCTTAACTTCGTCTGGTGTGCAGTTATAGAGAAGGCTTAGGATCATACCGTTCATACAAACTGACTTACCAGAACCAGTTGTACCTGCAACAAGTATATGAGGCATCTTAGAGATGTCCATTGTGCAGATGTCACCTGCGATGCCACGACCGAGAGCAACTGTGAGCTTGCTCTTCTTAACCTGCTCCTTGTACTCCTTAGATTCAAGAATCTCACGGAGTGTGATGGCATCACGGCCTGTGTTAGGTATCTCGATACCTACAGCAGCTTTACCTGGAATAGGTGCCTCAATACGTATGCTTGTTGCAGCGAGCGACAGTGCTATATCATCAGCAAGGCCTGTAATCTTGCTGATTCTAACGCCCTGCGCTGGAGCAAGTTCATATCTTGTAACTGAAGGTCCGCGGCAGATGTCAACAAGTGTTGTCTCGACACCGAAGCTACGGAGTGCCTCGATGAGTTTCTCTGCGTTGTCCTTCATCTCGGACTCGCTGTTGCTTGAAAGGTTGAGCTTCGGTGCAGAGAGAAGATCCATCTTCGGGAATGTATATGCATACTCCTCTGTCTCATCATGAGCAGCGAGAGTTGGCTCTACAATTTCAGGCTCTTCCTCTACCTCCTGCTTCTTTGAAGCCTTCTTGATGATGTCATCAAGAAGTACAGAAGGTTTCTCCTCTGTTGTGGAGAAATCGACTGGTTTCTCTGGCTCAAGTTCAGGCTCTGGGTCCTTAACCTTCTTAGTGCGTCTATTCTTCTTCGGAAGTTCCTCTTCCTCTACATCATCAGGAACATATTCTGGTCCAAGATCTATGTCAGGATCAAATTTTTTCTGTTCCTTCTCTATAGCGCGCTGTTCGATGTGTTCCTCTCTTCTGCGCTTTGAAGTCTCATATGAATCAGCGACCATCTTTCCGCCCTTCTTGACTGGCTGTTTAACAGAGTCAAAGAAGCCGGCAAGTGTCGTACCTGTGAGGATCATGAGCATTGCGAAACAAAGAATTATGATTGTGATTACAGCTGGCGTTTTCGCACCGAGAAGCCAGAGGAGCGAGCCTCCGATCATAGCACCGACTACGCCGCCGTTTCCGGATCCTTTGCCAAGCTTATATGCTTCTTTAATTCCTTCCCAGAAATCATTCCAGATGAATACTCCATCCTGGTCAGAGAAAATATGAATTGCGCCGCAGATTGTTGAGATAAGGATACCTGCAACGAAAACGCAAGTGAATACATCATCGAATGACTTGTCGAGTGACATCATTACTGCGATGTAGATTAAAAGGAATGGCCAAATATATGCGCCGATTCCGAAGAAACCGAATAAAAGGTTCTGAAGCACAAGCCACACATTGCCACCTGGGACAAGTGTGATACAGAGGAATAAAACGGCAAATGCAAATAAGAGAATTGCCTTAACCTGGCGGTTGGCATTGTCTTTACGTGACTTTTCTATATACATCTTGCCATTCGCTGTATTCTTCTGCGGAGCCTTCTTTGCAGGTGCCTTTTTCTTATTATTTGTTGCCATTTATATCACCTACCTAAAATAAGTTCTGCGATGCCAGTAATCGTAACTGTGGCACCGACAAGCAAACAATAGAAACCGAATACGATAAATTTATCTGTCTTAACGAGCTTCTCAAGAAGCTTGATGCTGGCAACGCCAACTACTGCAGCAACAATTATTCCGACGATTACTGGAGCAATTGAAATTGCAATGTCGCCACCTTCGATAACATCCTTAAACTCAAGGGCCGTTGCTGCGATAACGGCTGGCGTGCCAAGTACAAATGAGTAACGAACCATGTAGTTCTTATCAACGCCAGAAAGCATACCGGATGCGATTGTAGAACCGGAACGTGAGAGACCTGGGAAGATTGCTGAAATAAGCTGTGTGAAGCCTACAACGAGTGCATCCTTTGTCTCTACTCTGCCCCTGATATCATTATGTGTTCTTGAAACCCTTGTTCCAAGAAGAAGGAGTGCTGCTGTAACAAGAAGCATCACACCTTCAACGATTATATCGTTATCGCCCGAGAGGATATCCACGATATCCTTAACTCTCATATCGTTGCCTATTGGGAGAAGGACGAAAAGAAGTGGTGCAGAAGAGAGAACGAACATGTAGAGCATGTGACGGTTCTCTGTCGGCTCCTCTTTTCTAAGCCTTCCTGTGAAGAGATCACGGATGAAATATCCCATCTCTTTCAGCATGTCCCAGAAGGTCTTATAATACACTGCGATTACGGCGATTAGTGTACCTATGTGAAGGAAAACTGTAAGTGCAAGTGAGCCCTCTCCACTGAGATTCATAAAGTGTTGAAGTATGGAAAGATGTCCACTGCTTGATATTGGCAAAAACTCTGTGAGACCCTGAACGGCTCCTAAAATAATTGCTTGAAAAAATTCTTTCATGAAATTTCTCCTTGAAATACAAGATATACGTCAAATATTATACCAAAACACAAGAAAAAACGCAATATATAGTGTAATAAAATAAGAAATAGTAATATTGACAAAATGGTTAAAGTTGTTATAATATTTAACAATCTTTGTTAAAAAAAGTTATAAGTTATATAAAGGAGAACACTCGTGGGACAGACACTTAGTCAGAAAATCATCGCCGATCATCTCGTATGTGGCGAGATGGTTGTAGGAAACGAAATTGGTATTCGTATCGACCAAACACTTACTCAAGATGCAACAGGCACAATGGCCTATCTTGAACTCGAAGCCATGGGCATCGACAGAGTCAAGACAGAGCTCTCTGTTGCATACATTGATCACAATACACTTCAGACAGGATTCGAAAACGCAGATGACCACCGCTTTATTCAAAGCGTGTGCAAGAAGCGCGGCGTGCGCTTCTCTCGCCCAGGCAACGGAATCTGCCACCAGGTACATCTTGAGCGTTTCGGTATCCCAGGCAAGACACTAATAGGCTCAGATAGCCACACTCCAACAGGCGGTGGAATCGGAATGCTCGCAATGGGCGCCGGTGGCCTTGACGTTGCCGTAGCTATGGGTGGCGGTGAGTACTATATCACCATGCCTAAGATGGTAAAGGTTAATTTGACTGGTGAACTCCAACCATATGTTGCAGCGAAGGATGTAATCCTTGAGGTCCTCAGAATTATGAGCGTCAAGGGTGGTGTCGGCAAGATTGTCGAGTACCAGGGCCCTGGCGTTAAGACACTCTCAGTACCTGAGCGTGCCACAATCACCAACATGGGTGCGGAACTCGGCGCTACAACATCTATCTTCCCTTCTGACGAGATTACCAAGGCATTCCTTGAGGCTCAAGGTCGTGGAGACGACTGGCGTGAGCTCAAGGCAGACGACGATGCCGTATATGACGAAGTAATTGATATAAATCTTTCAGAACTTGAGCCTATGGCAGCAATGCCTCATATGCCGGACAATGTCCGCAAGGTACGCGAGATTGGTAAAATCCGCGTAGACCAGGTATGTATCGGCTCATGCACCAACTCTTCCCTTTCAGACATGCTCAAAGTTGCAGCAATTCTTAAAGGCAAGAAGGTTGCACCAAACGTAAGTCTTGCAATCGCTCCAGGTTCCAAGCAGGTTCTTTCAATGCTTGCAACTCTCGGAGCCCTTACAGATATTATCGACGCCGGCGCTCGCGTTCTCGAGTCTGCATGTGGCCCTTGCATCGGCATGGGTCAGTCACCGAACAGCGCTGGTATCTCACTCCGTACATTTAACAGAAACTTCGAGGGCCGTTCCGGCACAGCCGATGCAGGCATCTATCTGGTATCACCAGAAGTTGCTGCCGCTTCAGCCATCAGCGGATACTTGACAGATCCGCGCGAGCTCGGCGCCCCTCTTTCAATTAGAATGCCAGAGCGCTTCCTTATCAACGACAATATGGTTGAACTCCCTGCTTCCCCTGACGAAGCAAAGGATGTGGAAGTAATCTACGGCCCGAACATCAAGCCTTTCCCAGACTCCAATGTTCTCACAGACGAGATCTCTGCCCCAGCAATTCTCAAGGTCGGTGACAATATCACAACCGACCATATCATGCCTGCTGGCGCGAAGATTCTCCCTTATCGTTCCAACATCCCATTCCTTTCACAGTTCTGCTTTAAACAGTGCGATCCGAATTTCGCAGAGAACTGCAAAGCAGCTGGCAAGGGATTCATCATCGGTGGAGCGAACTACGGCCAGGGCTCATCACGTGAGCACGCTGCCCTTGTTCCTCTCTACCTCGGCATCAAGGCCGTCATCTCTAAGAGTTTCGCACGTATCCATGCTGCGAACCTTATCAATGCCGGCATCATGCCTCTCACATTTGAAAATGCAGACGACTACGACAAGATTGACCAAGGTGACTCGCTCGTTCTTAAGAACGTATTTGCAGCACTCGACAGTGGTAATTTCGTTCTTGTTGACAAGACCAAGGGTATCGAAATCCCTCTCGTAGGCGTATTTACAGATAGACAGAAGGACATTCTCAAAGCAGGCGACCTTCTCCAGTACACAAAACAGAAATAAGGATGAAAATATGAGTTACGAAAATTATGTAAATGAAGCATGCGAGAAATTCCGTGAGGTTCTAAACGAACAGCTCGCGAGAGTTGAACGCATGGAAAATGATAAAGACAAGGTAGACTTTAAGGCACTTCCTGAGATTCGAATCGGCATCTGTGGTGGTGACGGCATCGGCCCTATCATCACACATGAGGCCGAGCGTCTCCTCGAATTCCTTCTCGATGAAGATGTAAAATCAGGAAAGATTAAATTCGTCGAGATCGATGGTCTTACAATTGAGAACCGTATGGCATGTGGCAAAGCTATCCCAGACGATGTTCTTGCAGAGCTCAAGACCTGTCCTGTAATCCTTAAAGGACCTACAACTACTCCGACAGGCGGCACTTTGGAGAGTGCGAACGTCGCTATGCGCCGTGAGCTTGACCTCTACGCCAATGTACGCCCTGTCGCAGTACCTGAGGAAGGAATCGACTGGATTTTCTTCAGAGAGAATACAGAGGGTGAATATGTTCTCGGTAGCCGTGGCTACGAGATTCCAGAGAAGCTCGCTGTAGACTTCAAGGTAACAACTAACCCTGGTACAGAGAGAATTGTTCGTACAGCATTTGAGTATGCTAAGAACAACGGCAAGAACAATGTCGCCATCGTAACCAAGGCCAATATTATGAAGAAGACAGATGGTAAGTTCTCAACAATCGCTCATAAGATTGCCGAGGAATACCCTGATATAACAGCCGAGGAATGGTTCATCGATATAATGACAGCCAACCTCGTAAACCCAGAGCGTAGATCACAGTTCCAGGTATTCGTTCTCCCTAACCTCTACGGCGACATCATCACAGATGAAGCTGCTCAGATTCAGGGTGGCGTTGGAACAGCAGGTTCTGCTAACATGGGCGACCACTATGCAATGTTCGAGGCCATTCATGGCTCCGCACCTCGTATGATCGAACGCGGTGATGGCGCTTATGCGAACCCGGCCTCGATGTTCAAGGCAGCAGAGATGCTCCTTCGCCATATCGGCTATACAGACAAAGCCGATATTCTCGCGAATGCAATGAGCATCTGCCTTGAGAAGGAGAAAAAGTACGTCATCACAGGTAGATCAAATGGTGCTACATGTGAAGAGTTCGGTAACTATGTAATGGACACTGTAAAGTCCCTCGAAGAATAGGAGAATTATTATGGGATCAAAGTATATTTCCATTTCAGTAATCAAGAGACTCCCTCGTTACTACCGTTTCCTCGGTATTCTTAAAGACTCAGGTATGGTACGTATCTCATCTCGTGAACTTGCAGATAGAATGGGGCTCTCCGCTTCCCAGATTAGACAGGACCTCAATTGCTTCGGCGGTTTCGGTCAACAGGGATACGGTTACAATATCGAAATCCTCCAGACAGAGATTGGTAAGATTCTCGGTGTTGATTCAGGTCTTAAGACAATACTCATCGGTGCCGGCAATCTCGGTAGAACTCTCGCTGATGCGATAGAGTTCGAGAAGCGCGGTTTCCAGCTCATCGGTGTATTCGATAAGAACCCTAATCTCGCAGGCCAGGTAATTGCCGGCATGCCTATCCGTTCATCAGCAGACATCGAAGATTTCTGCAAAGAGAACGGCGTAAAGGTTGCAATTCTTTGTATCCCTTATGAAGAAGCAGTTGAGATTATCGACACACTTATACTCGACTGTAAAATTAAGGGATTCTGGAACTTCTCACACTACAATATCAATGAAAAATACCCTCGTGCCATCGTTGAGAATGTACACTTCAACGATAGTCTTATGACACTTTGCTATCAGATTATTAACGAGGACTAATAGGCGGTAATTATGAAACAATTGCTTAATCACTTGCCTCTCGATATTGTTCCTCATCCGGACGGATTTATTATCGTTGTACCGGATGGCAAAGATGAGCAAGGCAAAATGAAGATATCTTTCCGTTTCTATAACTTCGCTACACGTAAGGTTCAGCGCGTAAAGCGCAGCTTCTACGCGCAGTATAAGTTCGGACACGGATATATAGAAATTGCACAGCAGATCAAGGACTATATCACATGCACTGTATGCGAGGGTCCTGAAGGATATATCAATGTTGTATATCCAACTGGAGAAATTGGAATATTTGACCTCGGTGGCAATCTCGTTTTCACAGGTGACCTCTCCTATCACGACTCACCTGTACGTTCTTGCGCACCGGAAGACGATTATATCTGGTGCTGCGTACCAGATCAGAACGCTATCGTAAGATATTCCAAGAAATTGCAGCGAATCGACTTCCGTATCGGTGGTGCAGACACCACTGCCATCGGTAGACCGATGGCCATCTCACGTATCGGCAACACCCTTTACGTGTGCTGCAAGAACTCCCAGAACATAAAGAAAATTGACCTCGAAAACTACGTAGCTACAGACTATAAGAAGTTCGAGGAACCAGTTCTTAGATATATGCAGGTCGCTGGACGCGAGGTAGTAGTCCTCTCCTCCGGTATCTATATGCTTGACTAATGAAAGGAACGCCATATGAGTAAAAGCTCTCAGCTTCTCAAAGCGACGCTTCGAGAGATTGCGCCCGACGGAAAACTTGCGATAGCTTTTTCCGGTGGCGTTGACAGCACAATTCTCTACGAAGTGGCGCGTAAAGCGGGATTTGACATTCTACTTCTAACATTCGATCTCAAGAAAGCTCTTGAGATTCCTGAGGTATGCAATAATGACAAGCAACGCTGCTACTATTGTAAGTCGCTCATGATGAAGACCTTGAAAAAGGAAGCACTCGCCAAAGGATATTCTGTACTCATCGACGGCACCAATGCCGACGACCTCACAGAATATCGTCCAGGACTTAAAGCACTCTCTGAGAACGGTGTTCTAAGTCCTATTGCAATGAGTGGAATAACCAAGAAAGAACTCCGCAGAATAGGCCGTGAGATGCATCTTCCAATTGCCTATAAAGCGTCGTCGCCATGCGGTCTCACGCGTTTCCCTTACGGCACTCACGTGACACCGGAGATGCTCGACGCAGTAGAAGTTGCAGAGCAATATCTCAAAGAACTCGGTTATGAATTCTGCAGAGTTAGAGTATATGGGAAAGAGGCCAAGGTCGAGGTAGAACTCGGTCTTATCGACCACCCTCCTATTGACACAGACCACATCTTAGAAATCATGAAATCCATCGGAGTAAAATCCGTAACTATAGATCCTAAAGGTTTCCGCTCGGGAACAATGGATGAAGGAGAAAACAATGGCTGACAAAACTTTTGAAAATGTAGGCGATTTCGCCTGCCTTGATCTTGAGAGAAAGAAACGCACAGGTTTCCCTGAGGTCGTATTCTGTCAAGGTAAGCCAGTTGACCAGGCAGTCGCAATCTTCAAGAAGCTCTATGAGGCAAACGGACTTGTGCTTGGCACACGTGCATCCCTCGAGCAATATAAGGCTGTTAAACTTGAAATCCCTGAGGCAGTATGGCATGACGATGCACGTTGCATCACAATTGGTGAGCCAAAGGAGACTTTGGGTCGTGTTGCAGTCTGCACAGCAGGCACAACCGACATACCTGTTGCCGAAGAGGCAGCAGTGACCGCATATATGTGCGGTGCCAAAGTCGACAAGTTCTACGATGTAGGGGTTGCCGGTATCCACCGTCTCCTCTCTAAAATTGACGACATCCGCAAAGCAAATGCAATCGTTGCAGTTGCGGGCATGGAAGGTGCTCTCTGCACCGTAATCGGCGGACTTGTAGACGTTCCCGTTATCGCTGTTCCGACATCTGTTGGCTACGGTGCTAACTTTGGAGGCGTCTCAGCCCTTCTTGCGATGATCAATTCATGTGCAGCTGGTACAACAGTTGTCAACATCGATAACGGCTTTGGAGCCGGCTACAGCGCCGCTCAGATAAATAGAATGACAGTTGGAGGTCGTGACAATGGCTAAAGATAAAATCATTCTTCTCGAGACCAATATCGACGACTGTTCAAGTGAGGTACTCGGATATACACTCGACAAGCTTTTCGAAGCCGGTGTAAAAGATGCTTGGTTCACACCAATCTATATGAAGAAATCTCGCCCAGCCTATTCCCTCTCTGTTATGTGCAAAGAGGAAGAAGAGGAAGCAGCTATCAAGATTATCTTCAAGCACACATCAGCCGTAGGTCTTCGCCGTAGCGAAATGGACCGCATCATCATGGATCGTAACCCTGTTACAGTTGAGACAGAGTATGGACTCATCCGTGGCAACAAATTTACATATGAAGACATAGAAAAAGTCTCTCTCGAATATAAGAGTGCGGCTGCACTCGCAGACGAGAAAGACGTATCTATAAATGATATATATAAGAATTATTAATATAAAAATAAAGGGCTCAGGAATCCTGAGCCCTTTTATTATGCCTTAAAATGGGAGTTCCAATTTATCGTACTTTGAGAGGAATGTCTTCATATCTTGGAGCATTGGGGTAATCTGTCCCTCGATATTCGTCTCAATGTTAAGTGGAAGAATTGGATCATGAACTGAAAGTCTGAGAAGAAGCCAGCCATCTGACTCTGTACGTGTGGCACGTACGCCCTCGAAACTGTCGTTTGCAACGACATACTCAGGTGCAGCGCGAAGCCACTCATCAAGGTCAGCGAGGACTTTCTCGCCATATGCCTTGAAGTCCGGGTCAAGGATCTTAACTCTGTACTCCTCTGCCTCTACTGGCTCTTGAAGATTCTCAATAAGAGAATCGAGGGTCTTGCCCTCTTTTGCAAGCTGAGCAGACTTGATAATAATCTTGGTCATAAGATATGCGCCATCATCGAGGAAATAGTTCTCTCTCATAGCAGCGTGACCAGATGTCTCAATTGCAAGTGGTGAGTTGACACACTCATCCATATTGAGTCTCTTAGACTCGTTGATAACGTTCTTATATCCTCTCTTGAAACGGTGGTGCTTGCCGCAGAGGTCCTCTTCAATGAACTTTTTAAGTCCAGAAGATGTAACCGAGTCAGTAACGATTGTACCGCCTTCGTTGCCCTCAAGAGCAATTACAGAGGCAAGTGCAATAAGAGCGTTACGATTTATCTCTTTACCGTCTGCTGCAACGCAGGCTGCACGGTCTACGTCGGTGTCGAAGATTACGCCGAGGTCGGCGCCGTTGTCGAGCACGGCTTTGGAGATGGCAGCCATAGCCACCTTATTCTCTGGATTAGGAATATGATTCGGGAACATACCGTCAGGATTAAGGAACTGGCTGCCCTCGACATCGGCACCGAGTGGTGCGAGCACTTTCTCGGCATAGAAGCCACCGACGCCGTTGCCTGCGTCTACAACGATATGAAATCCACGAAGTGGGCGAAGATAATCATCAGCATTTACTGCTTCGCAGATCTTATCGCGGAGCATAGATGCATAATTGGTCATATACTGCTCAATTGAAATTTTGCCCTTTGGCATATCTGCTGGAATTTCCGGCTTTATACCATATTGAGCATTGGTAAGAATCGCTTCAATATCATAGCCCTCAAGTCCACCATTTCTTGTAAAGAACTTAAGACCGTTCTTATTCCAAGGATGATGAGATGCTGTGATTTGAATTGATGCATCGCAGTCAAAATCAACAGTTGTCATGAACATTGCTGGTGTCGATGCAAGACCGCAGTCCTTGATTGTAATTCCACATTCGATAAGCGGCGGAAGAACTGCATCTCTGAAACGATCAGCAGAGATACGTGAGTCATGGCCGAAACCTACTACGTAGGTCTCACCATTGCTAGGAGTCACATTCTCATAGAGCCAAGCAGCGAAGCCGTATGAGATTGCTGTAAGCACCTCATCGGTGAGATTGATTGGTTCACCAGGAACGCCTTCACATGCGGTACCGCGGATATCTGTTCCGCTTTTAAGTGGTCCGTAAATTTCGTTTAGCATAATTAATACCCCGTTATTATTTTAGACTGTTAACCAGACTAATCATTTTCTCTGTCATTCCATAGAAATTATCAACATCACCTGATGGCGAGCAATAATATCCATGTGATTGTGCCATATCTGTCGGCATTACAACCCAGGTGCCACGTTCGATAGTCATGCCCTCTGTATAGAACACATGATTGTCCTCTTCTGTATCCGGGTATTGTGCACTTACGACCGGCACAAGTCCATCGTTTGCCTCCCAGTCCTTGCCAAGATGTCTACCATCAACAATTCCATTTGAAAGGACTTTGATGATTTTATTGGAAGGGCCAAGAATATTAGTTCCACTTGGCGTCTGTGCTTCACTCGCATCGCCACCAGTGAGATCTGCAGAATAAGAAATGTAGTAGATTCCCGGCACTGTCGGGAATTTTTTATTGAGCACTGATGCGCCATTGATAGTCATATCATAGCCACATGTATCTTTAGAGAGACCGACACGTAGATCGTTCTTTAGGTTAATCTCATCTGTCATTCCCCACTGATCCATCATAGGGTCATACTTGTTATCCGGATCATAGAGCTTATTCATTACAAATGCGAAAATGAAGCAACCGTATGTATCATCGAGTACATCTGCCATAGGCGTACCGTTTGACGGCGAGGCTAAGGTGATGACTGCGTTGATAGCGTGTGCATGGCCACCCTTGAAAAGTTCTGAGCAGTCATCCGGTGAGGCCTCTACCTCTTCGGTACTGCCGTAAGCAAGGAGTGCTGCAAGCACTCTAATTGTCGGGCCGCCGAAGGAGTGACCGACAAGATTTATCTTTGACTGAAGATCCCACGCCTCGCCCATTATGGCTTTGCCCGTGTAGTCACGGCCATATCTCTCATGGCCGTACTGCTTCGAATGGGCCTCGCCATAGTCGACGCGTGTACCAGTGAGCTGCGCGTAGAGCTCACAAGCTCTATCGTAGGCACTGCCCACTGGGCTTACCGACGGAGCATAGACCTCGTTGCCTTCGGCACGTAGGTGCTTCATAAGGTCCGTCGCATGACTCATACCCCAATAAGGCATAGTCTCATTCATTGGAGCATCTTCACCCCAACCTATCATGCCATGTACGAATACATAAGGGTATGGTCCATCTTGATCCAATGTCTTAGATGATTTGATACTTGTGTCGCCCACCGGTTCCACATTCTTCGCAGTTCCACGTAGTGGAAGTGCAATTGTAATAAGTGGAAGAATGATGAGCAAGATAAGTAGAACCAGCAATAATTTGCCAATAAATTTAAGAATCTTCATCAATACAAAATCTCCGAAAGTTTAATATGAAGTTCATCAAGACTGATAGGTTTCGCAATATGTTCATCCATTCCTGCATCGAGTGCTTTCATCCTATCCTCTGCGAAAGCATTGGCAGTCATAGCAACAATTGGAATACTGTTCTTATAATCTTCCGAAAGGGCACGGATACGTTTTGTCGCCTCGTAACCGTCCATTATCGGCATCTGGATGTCCATAAGAATAAGGTCGTAGTCACCCGGTGCTGAATTTTCAATTTTTTCAACCGCAACTGTACCATCATTTGCGACATCAACTACTAAGCCATCCTGTGTAAGTATCTCATACGCAATTTCAATATTAAGTTGATTATCCTCAACAAGGAGAACTTTCTTACCCTCGAAAGAATATTTAACTTCAAAATCTATTATGCGTTCCTCTGAACCAAAAGATTTAACGAGCAAGTTCTGAATATCAGACTGGAAGAGTGGCTTTACAGCAAAGCCAAAAACATTCTGTTTCTTGGCCTCGTCAGCATAATCAGAATAATCATAAGCTGTAAGCAAGAATACAGGAACATCATCACCAACAGTTTTACGGATCTCTTTGGTAAGTTCAATTCCGTTCATGTCCGGCATAATAAGATCAAGGAAGAATGCGTCATAATGATTTTCTTTTATAAGTGAGATTGCCTCTACACCACTTGTTGCACTCATAACTTCCATACCGAAATCGCGTATAAGTTGAGATGTGCTCTCACATGATAACACGTCATCATCTACAACAAGAACCTTGAAGCCCTTAATCTCTTCTATGATTTTCTTCTCTGACTGTATATCAGAGATCTTAAATTTAAGTTCGACACTTACCTCAGTGCCTTCACCTTCGGTACTCTTAACATCAACTGTACCGTCCATCATTTCAACAAGATTTTTCGTAATTGCCATTCCAAGACCTGTACCTTGGACACCTGATACGGTGGAACTATTCGCTCTTGTAAATGGTTCAAATACCGTCTCCAAGAACTCTTCACTCATACCAATGCCGTTGTCGCGTACCGTGAATTTGAAAATTCCGCGACCGTCATCGGCCATACCTGTTTCCGCTACGCGGACCCAGACTTTACCGCCCACAGGCGTATATTTAATTGCGTTAGAAACTATATTAAGAAGGATTTGGTTAAGGCGTAATTTATCACATTCAACATTTTCATGTTTTACATCAACTGAATCAATAAAGAATTCAATTCGTTTAGATGTGATATCAAGCTGGATAACGTCACGGAGAGTATGCATGATTTCCGTGATAGATTCTGGTGTCTCTACAATAGATATCTTGCCAGACTCAATACGGCTCATATCAAGTACATCATTAATCAGAGACAAGAGGTGCTGAGATGATTGTTCAATCTTTCTGAGATAATCTGACAGAAGTTCCTTATCATCAATATGAGTCTTAGCAAGTCCCGTAAAACCGATAATAGCATTCATCGGGGTACGTATATCATGACTCATGTTATTAAGGAATGCTGTCTTTGCACGATTGGCAGACTCAGCCTGCTCAAGCGCAATTTCAAGTGTCTTCTGTTGCTCAGCAAATCTATCTCTAAGTTCAGACTCCTTGGCACTTGCGAAATCAAGTGTCGTATATGTCTGAACTATTTTAGATGCAACACCATTCTGTTTCTCTACAACCTGAGATACAGAGCGGCGCCATGTCATTTCCGTGCCTGTGAGTTTATATATAATCTCACGTCTATCAGCACTAGAAAGATACGATTTCATGTAGAGTGGCTTTGCCATCTTCATCCATTGATCCTGCCATTCAGGGTCTACACGAGAAGCATATTCTTTGATTTTATCGCTATACTTTCCGAATTGGACATCGTCAAATCCAGAAGTTTTAGAGCGATAAATTAGTCGATATGTATCAAGGTCTAAGTCAATAAGGAATATCGTTGCATACTCAGACATCAATTTGTCATTGACAAATTTAGTCAAATATTCCTCTTCGACTTTATACTGTTCGTTTTCAGTAGCCAAAATGTAATCCCTCTTTATTTGAAATACTTTACTGCGGACTCGAACATACGAATGTCGTAATTGCCAGGGACATTCTTGTAGAGTCCGCTGCCTATACGTTCGCTGTGGCCCATTTTACCAAATACTCTACCGTCCGGCGAAGTTATGCCCTCTACCCCGCACATTGAATTATTAGGATTGAAGCGAACGTCGTTCGTAGCATTTCCATCTAAATCAACGTATTGAGTGGCAATCTGGCCGTTCTCGGCGAGTTGCTTTATAAGCTCATCACTGGCGAAGAATCTACCCTCACCATGTGAGATTGGAACATTTACAATGTCACCCACATTCATAAGTGAAAGCCAAGGTGACTTATTTGATACAATCCTTGTCCTTACAATCTTCGACTGATGTCTTGAGATTGTATTACGTGCAAGCGTTGGGCAATTCTCATCTGTATCAATAATTTTTCCGTAAGGTACGAGGCCAAGTTTAATAAGTGCTTGGAATCCGTTGCAGATACCGCACATAAGACCGTCTCTGTTGTCGAGGAGATCTGATACTGCCTCTTTTACCTCAGGATTTCTAAAGAAAGCGGTAATAAATTTGCCGTTGCCATCTGGCTCATCTCCACCGGAGAATCCGCCAGGGATAAATATCATCTGTGAGGCGCGGGCCTCATCTACAAATTGTTCCATACTCCTTGCAATTCCATCTGCAGAGAGATTATTTACAACAACAATCTTTGCCTCAGCGCCTGCGGCCTCTACCGCCTTCGCGGAGTCATACTCACAGTTAGTGCCTGGGAACACAGGGATAAGAACCTGAGGTTTCGCGACGCGAATTGCCGGAGTCGCGAAATTCTTATTGTCATAGGACAAAGTCGCAGGCGCATCTCCCTCATGCTCTATGTTGCACGAGTATACGCTCTCAAGCTTGTCCTCATAAATTTCAAGAAGTAAAGAAAGAGAAAGTGCATCTGAGCGGAATGAGATTTCATCTTTCTCTGTGATGATGCCAATTACATCCTCTTCGTTATCCCAGTCATCAACCTCAAGAACGAAGCCACCATAGTTGTATCCGAAGATACCCTTCAGCGACAGGTTATCGGAATACGCAAAGCCGAAGCCATTGCCTATACACATCTTGAGAATTGCTGCGGCGATGCCGCCAATTCCCGGTGTATAGCAAGCCACCGCTTTGCCAGACTTTAAGAGTTCTGATACATTGCCATAAAGGCTGATAAGTGAGTCGGTCTCTGGAAGACCATTTTCATCATATGACGGAGATAAGAAAATTACCTTATCGCCCGCTCTCTTGAACTCAGGTGATACAACTCTTCCAGTCTTCGAAGTTGTAACCGCGAACGAGACAAGTGTAGGTGGAACATCAATATCTTCAAATGTTCCATTCATCGAATCCTTGCCACCGATCGCAGCGATGCCAAGTTGCATCTGCGCTTTATAGGCGCCAAGGATTGCTGCAAGCGGCTGTCCCCAGCGCTTGCCATCCGTACCAGGGCGACCGAAGTACTCCTGGAATGACAGATAGATATCCTTATAGTCAGCGCCTGTGGCGATGAGCTTAGATACGGATTCCAAGGCTGCAAAATATGCGCCGTGGTACGGGCTCTGCTCAGCTATAAATGGATTATAGCCATAAGACATAATAGAGCAATCATCTGTATCTTTCTTTTCAGTGGATATCTTATGAGCCATTGCCTGAATCGGTGTAAGTTGATTCTTCCCACCGAAAGGCATAAGCACAGTGCCAGTGCCCGCTGTAGAATCGAAGTTCTCTGAGAGGCCTCTCTTCGAGCAGACATTCAAGTCACCTGCGAGTGCCTTATAGTTCTCGGTGAAAGAATCTCCGATTTCAGGCTCTTTAATGCTGGCCTTTCCTGTATTAATAACGATGTGTTTATCCACACCATTGGTATCTAAAAATTCACGGCTTATATCAACAATAGTCTTGCCGTTCCAATTCATCTTGAGTCGTGGCTCCTCAGTGACAACTGCCACAGGAGTCGCGCTGAGATTCTCAGCGTCTGCGATGCTGAGAAAAGCATCGACATCAGAAGCTGCAATTACAACTACCATTCTCTCCTGGCTCTCACTAATAGCAAGTTCTGTACCGTCGAGTCCCTCATACTTCTTTGGAAGAGCATCTAAATTAATTTCGAGTCCAGATGCAAGTTCACCAATCGCAACGGTTATACCGCCCGCTCCGACATCGTTGCATCGTTTTATCAATTGACTCGCAGACTTATTTCTAAAGAATCTCTGGAGTTTTCTCTCCTCTGGTGCATTGCCCTTCTGTGCCTCTGGGCCACAGGTGTCAAGTGACGATGCGGTATGAGGTTTAGATGAACCGGTAGCACCACCGCAGCCGTCACGGCCTGTGGCTCCACCAAGGAGAATGATTACATCCCCAAGCACCGGTTCTTCTCTGCGGACATTGTCCACTGGAGTTGCTGCAATAGTTGCGGAAATCTCCATGTGCTTTGCCGCATATCCCTTATGATATATCTCATCAACAAGACCTGTTGCGAGTCCTATCTGGTTACTATAAGACGACGAACCGGCCGCAGAGGTCTCTGCAATTTTTCTCTGAGGTAATCTTCCTTCTATCGTCTCATCAATTGGCTGCAGAGGATCTGCAGAACCTGTCACGCGCATAGCCGCGTAGACATAGCCCCTACCTGAAAGCGGGTCGCGTATCGCACCGCCGATACAGGTAGCTGCCCCACCGAACGGTTCTATCTCAGTTGGGTGATTATGAGTTTCGTTCTTAAAGAGCAAGAGCCACGGCTCACTTTTACCATCAACATCAACGTTGATTCGGACAGTGCAAGCATTTATCTCCTCGCTCTCGTCAAGCTTATCAAGCTTGCCCTGCTCTTTAAGAGCTCGCATCGCAATAGTTGCGATGTCCATAAGGCAGATCGGCTCCTCCGCTCTGCCGAGGTCCTCGCGCATCTTAAGATACTCCTTATACGTATCCTCAATAAGAGCATCCTCAAATGTCACATCATCGATTATCGTCTTAAAAGTTTTATGACGGCAGTGGTCGGACCAATATGTATCAATCACACGAATCTCTGTGATTGTAGGTTTTCTATTCTCTGCCTTGAAATACTCCCTACAAGCCTCTATATCCTCGTCATCCATCGCAAGATTGAGACCGGAAAATTCATCCAGTGTATCAACAGTTGTTGGAATTTCGAACTGAGTATCCAAAGTATCTGAAAGTTCAAGTGATGCCTCTCTAGCCTCAACCGGATTGATTACGTACTTCTTAATTTTAGCAATCTCGTCATCAGTCAAGTCACCGTAGAGAAGATATACTTTCGCAGTGCGAATTAAAGGGCGCTCGCCCCTGGATATGAACTGTATACACTGCGCCGCTGAATCTGCTCTAAGGTCGAACTGGCCTGGAAGATATTCAACTGCGAAGCAGATAGCGCCATCGGCATCAAGCTCGTATGATACAGTATCAAGTTGTGGCTCTGAAAAAACGGTCTTGATAGCATAGCCGAAAAGGTCGTCGGTGATCTTTTCAGCGTCATATCGGTTGATTACTCTAACCTTTATGAGAGATGTTATGCCAAGCAGGTTCCTTGCATCATCGAGAAGTTTATCTGCCTCATGTGCAAGTCCCGGCTTTTTTTCAACATAAATTCTAAAAGCCATCTCGTTCCTCAATACCAATTATTTTCAGTCATAGACTTTAATATTATATCATAGTTAGATATAAAAGTAAGTAGTTTTATAAAAAGAAACTGAGTGTTCACAGCGAATAATGCTATGAGCACTCAGTTTGGCAGGGATGGCAGGATTTGAACCTACGAGTCACGGAGTCAAAGTCCGTTGCCTTACCCCTTGGCGACATCCCCATATTTTGTTGTAATTATTGAGAAAAGGTGGCTAAATCCTAGCCACCTTTTCATATTGTGGGGTGGATAATCGGATTCGAACCGATGGTCTCAAGTGCCACAAACTTGCGCGTTAACCAACTACGCTATACCCACCTTATCCTGGCACGCTGAAAGGGACTCGAACCCCCGACCCTCTGCTTAGAAGGCAGATGCTCTATCCAGCTGAGCTATCAGCGCATATATGGAGCAGGTGATGGGAATCGAACCCACGTAACCAGCTTGGAAGGCTGGAATTCTACCATTGAACTACACCTGCACATTTGCGACGGTGGATATTCTAACATACCCACCGTCTAATGTCAATAAGAAAGCTTGATTTCACCGTCTTTTACGGACAGTTTAATCTCGGCTACTGGAGCCCCGTCTGCAGCTATAATTATGTCTGCAATTTTGTCCTCAATATTGCGTCTAATTACGTTGCGAAGATCACGTGCTCCACGTACATCTGAGTCCATTTTGGATACGATGCAAGATGGTACATCTTTGGTATAGCTTAGAGTGATTCCCTTATCAAGAAGTGGCTGTCTGAGCTCCTCAAGCATGAGGATAGCAATCTCCTCATAATTCTCTGTGGAAAGGTCATTGAAAACGACAACTTCATCGACACGACCGATGAACTCTGGACGAAGGAAATCACGGAGAGCTTTAAGTGCCTTCTCCTTATTTGCTTCGTTCTGAGTCTTGCCGAATCCGAGAGCGTTATCTTTACGCTCTGAGCCAGCATTCGAAGTCATGACAATAACTGTATTTTCAAAGTTGACTGTTCTGCCCTGGGCATCGTTTATTCTACCCTCATCGAGAATCTGAAGAAGGATGTTCATTACATCCGGATGAGCCTTCTCAATCTCGTCAAAGAGGATTACAGAATATGGCTTACGGCGAACTTTTTCTGTGAGCTGGCCTGCCTCATCATATCCCACATATCCCGGTGGTGAACCGATGATACGGGAGACGCTGTGCTTCTCCATAAACTCTGACATGTCAAGACGTATAAGTGTCTCCGGTGTATCGAAGAGTTCCTGAGAAAGGCGCTTTACAAGTTCAGTTTTACCTACACCTGTAGGGCCAACGAAGATAAATGATGCAGGACGACGCCTTGCATTGATCTGTATGCGCGAGCGCTTTACAGCGGCAGCGACTGCTGCGACCGCTTCGTCCTGCCCTTTAACATGGGCCTTCAAATTCTCCTCAAGATTTGCAAGTTTCTTGAGGTCAGATTCAATCACTTTAGATGCAGGGATACCTGTCCAAAGTTGGATGACTTTGGCGAGGTCCTCCTCTGTTACTTTGTTGTCAGCAGCGGCTTTCTGAAGGTCAGGAAGTTTCTGCTCATATGCAAGAATCTCAGCCTTTGCCTTAGCCTGCTCCTCATAATCAGGATTCTCAGTCTCGGCCTCCATATCCTCGAGGTCAGCCTTCAAATCAGCGAGGTCCTTCTCCATGATTTCAGCCTCAGAGATGGCCTTGTTTCTGAGGTTGGCACATGTGCAAGCCTCATCAAGAAGGTCGATGGCCTTATCTGGAAGGAATCTATCAGTTATATATCTCTCGGAGAGAACAACTGCCCTATGAACAAGGGCATCAGAGATTTCAACTCTGTGGTAATTCTCATAATATGACTTAATTCCACAGAGAACCTCATATGTCTCCTCGATAGATGGCTCTTCAATTTTAATTGGCTGGAAGCGGCGCTCAAGCGCAGCATCCTTTTCAATATGCTTTCTATACTCGGTGAAAGTTGTAGCACCGATAACCTGAATCTCGCCACGTGAGAGTGCAGGTTTCAAGATGTTAGCAGCATTCATTGTACCCTCTGCATCACCTGTGCCAACAAGGTTGTGCACCTCGTCGATGAAGAGGATGATGTTGCCCTCTTTCTTGACCTCCTCTACGAGTCCCTTGATACGGCTCTCAAACTGGCCACGGAACTGTGTTCCAGCAACAAGGGCTGTGAGGTCAAGGAGATGGATTTCCTTATCCTTGAGCTTCGCAGGTACATCGCCTGCTGCGATGCGAAGGGCAAGACCCTCTGCGATAGCGGTCTTGCCGACACCCGGCTCACCGATAAGGCAAGGATTATTCTTCGAACGGCGACAGAGGATCTGGATTGCTCTCGCAATCTCAGTGTCGCGTCCGATTATAGCGTCAAGTTTTCCGTCACGTGCCTTCTCGGTGAGGTCGGTACAATAGGTGCCAAGATAACGGCGTTTCTTTCTATCGCCCTTCTCGCCTTTCTTATGGCGGCGCGGTTTCTTGCCGTCATCAGTCTTTTCTTCAGATGCAGTAGCACCCTCCTCGCCGTTCTTTGGAACGCCGAATCCCCCTGTAAAGTTACCGAGGGCACCGAAAAGACTGCCGAGATCCGGCATGGATGGTGCGCCGCCCTCTTCGAAGTCAGCGTCATCATCATTGAATCCCATAAGGGAATTAAATTGTTCTGATACCATATCAAGATCATCTGGGCTTATACCCATCTGGTCCATCATTTTCTTAACTGGTCCGATATTAAGTTCGCATGCGCACTTGAGGCAATATCCCTCAGGTTCGCCGTTTGCCTCCTTTTCAGGACCATCAATTTTAGAAACGAAAACCACAGCTGGGTTCTGTTTACATTTACAGCAGAGTATTTGCTTCATTATTCTTTTTCCTCGTTTTCTGCGCGCTTTGCGCGAATCTGTGCCTTGGTGTTAGGCACATATGAGAAGAATGCAATAATTGTTAAAATTGCAGATACTGTAACCAGTATCATGATTGCAATATGCGGAAGTGTCCATAGGAAAGACAATGCACCGAATCCAGGTGCGAAGAGTAGCAATAGTCCCATAACAATGTAGAAAGTGAAAGTTGCCACCTTGCCGTAGATAATTGCTTGTTGAGGCACTATATCCATTGCGAGAAGAATAAAGCAACAAATTATCATCATAAGTTCCTTGAGACAGAACAGAAGGAAAACATATGAGAAAATATGAAGTGCATCATCCTCTGCATTGTTGAAGTAGAAGAAAAATACTACTGTAAGTGCTATCTGTGTCAACTTATCCGCAGCAGGATCAAGAAGTTTTCCAAGATTACTGATCTGATTGAAGTGGCGGGCAATCTTGCCATCGAAAAGGTCAGTAATTCCAGAGATGAAAACTATGATAACTGATACAATGTACTTCTTCTCAAAGAAGAAATACATGAAGAAAGGTATTGCTATGATTCTAATCAAAGAAAGTAGATTAGGGATTGTAAGGGCGCCTTCGCTCAGACCTTTTATCTGATCTCTTAGGGTGCTCATTTTAGGATTTAAACTCATTTTAAATTATCTCCTTATTTAAGCTTTGTAATTTTACCCATTTGATATGCATAAGTTTTGTTGCCCATATTAAATACTGCAAGAGCAGTATTATCAACATCGTTATAGGTTCTAAACTTACCGCCACCTGTTCTATAGATAACGGCCTTATCATTTAGAAGAACCGAAATTCTACCATTGGATGCATAAAGTGACTCAACTGTTGAATCAAGTTTCTTCTCAAATGTCTTACCGAATGATGGTGAATAGCAGGTCAAAATTGTACTGTTAGAACTGCCGTGCTCAGAGAGAGCAAGGATTGTATGACCATCATCGGAAAATGCATAATTGGCAAGCGTGCTTGTGCCATACTCGAAATCATTCTTATTCTTGGAGCTCTTTATGAATGATGTTAGATTGTCACCGACAGCTGCCACATTGTCGCTCTTCGTGAAACGAACTTCGAGAATAGTGGTGCCAGGATATTCAAATTCAGATACTGGATCACTATATTCAAAATCGAAGATGTAAATCTTAGAATAGATTTCACCGTCGCGAGCACCCACCACTGCTACCGCAGCAAATTTGCCATTCGCCGAGAGATCCACAGAGATGATACTGTCATGTATGCAGTTCCACTGGAAAATGATTTTCTTATAGTTGGAACTGTAGACAGTGAGCATCGACTGTGCGCTCTTGGATGTTGTCGCAAGAGCGAGGTGGCCTTTCTCGCTGAGAGCGGCCGTGATAATTTTCTCCTCAGAATCAGTCTCTCCACTATAGAGTATATCCGACCTGTTCTCGATACGGTAACGATTACCGTTTCTGTTGTAGAGAACGGCCTTACCGCCCTTAACATTTACGGCCGGTGTGGAGTAAGTATGCTGCGACTCCTTAAGTTCTTTAGCCGTAGCATCAAGTACCAACGTCTTATCGTTCATGATGACGAAGAGATCGCCTGATAGAACCGTGATACCCTTTACTGAACTTGAGTTTATCTGGTAAGGATATCCCTTACCTGGTGTCATACTCGCGAAAGCGGAGCGAACATTATCACTGAGATTGGTAATTGCAGATATATTTAGTTTCTTTGCGGCGGCAAAGACAAAAATTGCGAGAAGAAGAGCTGCCGCTAGTATCTTCACAATATTTCGAATTATCTTCGCAGCCTTATCGCTAAGTTTAATATCTCGAAGTTTCTTCAATTTAAACTTTTTAGTTTTCATCTACGCCTCCATAAAAAACTTGATTTAGATAAAGTCCCGAAGGAAGAGCCGTCTGCCCAGCTCTACTTCTATCCTTCGCCTCGATAATCTCCGGTATCGAGCCCGGTGCACGCTTGCCCTCATTTATGAAGAGAAGTGTGCCTACCATGATGCGAACCATGTTATAGAGGAAGCCATCTCCTGTGACCGAGAAAGTTACGAGGTCACCCTCGCGAGTCACACTCGCATCCATAATGGTACGGGTGAGATCCTCCTGGTCACATTTGGCGCCACAGAACGATGTGAAATCGTGGGTGCCTATGAAAGTCTTCGCTTCCCTATCAAGCATATCCGCATCGATGTGCGGTTTATAGTACAGTGCGCGGCCATCATAGAACGGGTCGCGTGCTGCGCCATTGTAAATCTTATAAATGTACTGCTTACCCGTGCAACTGTATCTTGGATGGAAATCCAGAGGCACATCCGATGCGTCAAAGCAGGACACATCAGGTGGGAGTTTCGCATTGAGCCCGCCCATCAGACGGTATGGCTCAATATCGCTCTCGGTCATAAAAGAGCAACAGTACATATTGGCATGCACACCGGCGTCCGTCCTCGAACAGCCCTTTACATCAGGTCTCTCTCCAAAGATGGATTCCAGCGCATCTTGAATTACCTCCTGGACAGTCAGAGCATTGTCCTGCACCTGCCATCCATGATAATTCGTGCCCATGTATTTAAGTTTTAAGAGAATCTGTCTCAAAACTGTCTCCCCTAAATTACGTGTGTGAAGAAAATATTTAGGAATATAACTCCTGCGACGAGGGCCGCCATAAGAATGAAAGCCACCCAGTCTATAATTGTAAATTTCATAATCTTCATTCTTGTCCTGCCCTCGGCGCCGTGATAGCAACGGCACTCCATAGCGAAGGCGAGCTCATATGCTCTGCGGAACGAAGTGATGAAGAGCGGAACGAGTACTGGGACGAGTGCCCTTGCCCGCTCCACAAGATTGCCCGTTTCAAGATCTGCGCCACGGGCCTTCTGTGCACTGGTTATCTTCTCAAATTCATCTACGAGTGTAGGAATAAATCTCAGTGCAATTGTCATCATCATGGCGATTGTATGAACACCATTCTTCATGAACTTGAGCGGTGATAGTAATCTCTCTATACCGTCGGTGATAAGCGTCGGGCTTGTCGTATAAGTCAGCATTGAGCTGGCAACGACAAGGCCGATGATGCGGACTATCATAAAGACAGCCGTATTGACACCGCCGGTTGTAACATGGATGAATTTCCAATCAAAGAGTGGATCTCCATCCTTGACATAGAAGATATTGAGTATTGCAGTGAATGTGATAATGATGAGAATCGGCTTGATACTCTTCAAAATCGTCTTCACTGGAATACCGGAGATTGCAATGATTGCTATGAGTGCAAGAAGCATGAGGCCAAGAGCCCAGAAGTTCTTGCAGACGAAGATGAAAATTATATAGAGAAAAGTTATGACAATTTTCATTCTCGGGTCCATTCTATGAATCACTGAATTGCCTGGGAAAAATTGTCCTATTGTGATGTCTTTAATCAAAACTTACGTCCTCCTTTCGGAGTTTCATAAGTTCCTCTTCACCCTGTTCCAGGGTATAGATATCTGTACGCACTGGAATACCACGGGCTGCAAGTGACATAAATATCTTTGTGACGCCAGGCACATCAAGACCGACAGATAGAAGCTTCTCTGGATCCTTAAATGTACCAGGTACAGTATCATAACTCATGAGTTCAGACCCATTCATTACGAGTACTTTAGTGGCGATTCTCGCAACATCCTCCATAGAGTGAGATACGATTAGAACAGTACTGCCTGTCTGTTCCCTATAGTTGTTAATGAGGTCGAGAATCATATCACGGCCTCGAGGGTCGAGTCCTGATGTCGGCTCATCAAGTATGAGAATCTTCGGCTCCATCGCCATTACACCTGCGATGGCAACGCGACGCTTCTCACCTCCCGAGAGGTCGAACGGTGAACGCTCAAGCATCTCGTCAGTGACACCGGTGAATAGAGCCGCACGGCGTACCGCTCTATCTATCTCTTCAGCTGAGAGGCCCATATTCTTCGGACCGAAGGCTATATCTTTATAACAAGTCTCCTCGAAAAGTTGATATTCAGGATATTGGAAACAGAGACCAACTTTAAATCTCGCCTCACGAAGAGTTGCTTTACTCTCCCAGATATCCTTACCATCGACATAGATCTTGCCCTTATTTGGCTTCAAAAGGCCATTGAAATGCTGAACAAGAGTAGACTTACCCGAGCCTGTATGGCCGATAACGGCTACAAGCTCCCCTTCCTCTATCTCAAGATTCACATTATTCAAAGCTGTGACTTCGAAAGGTGTACCAACTGAATAGAGGTATGTGAGATTTTCTGTCTTCAGAATACTCATTTATTCAACCAATCCACTATGGCGTCGGCGCATTCGTCCGGCGTCAATACTTTCTTGTCTATTCCAAGATTCATAGCAAGCTCCGTTGCCTCTGGCACATCAAGACCTACACTTTTAAGTTCATCGATATGCTGGAAGACATCAATAGGCTTGCCATCATACATAATCTTTCCCTTTTCCATTACAATAACTCGGTCAGCAACTGCTGCCTCATCCATGTAATGAGTGATATATACGACAGCCATATGTAGCTCGTCATGAAGTTTCTTAATTGTACTCATGACCTCGCGTCTACCCTTCGGGTCGAGCATGGCTGTCGACTCATCGAGGACGATGCACTCCGGTTGCATTGCGATTATGCCCGCAATGGCAACCCTCTGCTTCTGACCACCGGAAAGTTTATGTGGCTCTTTATCTTTATGCTCATACATGCCGACGGCTTTGAGTGCATCGTCGACACGCTGTCTGATTTTGTCTGGGTGAAGGCCCATATTCTCTGGGCCGAATGCGACATCCTCTTCAACGACTGTCGCAACAATCTGGTTATCCGGGTTCTGGAAAACCATACCGACGTGCTGACGGATGTACATCGTCTGCTCCTCGTCGGCTGTGGAGATGCCATTTACAAGCACCTCTCCCTTATCAGGGATAAGGATAGCATTGGAAAGTTTTGCAAGGGTGGATTTGCCCGAGCCGTTATGGCCAAGTACGGCGACAAATTCACCTTTTTCGATAGATAAAGACAAGTCTTCGACAGCCCACTGTCTATGATTGACAGGAGCGTCTTCTTTCTCATCAAGATATGAGAATGAAACATTCTTAAACTCTAATAACTTGTCCACACTATTCCCTACTTACTTGTCCAAATTGCTGATGCGCCACATGGAAGGCACATTCCAGTTTCCGTGGTCTTAAGACCAATCTCGTCACACGAGACGATACCGCCAAACTTCGGCGATATGGTGGAGCCCAAGATATAGCTCATAACCGATGGTGAAAGTCCAGTTGTATATGAGTTGATGAGCACCATAAGTGGCTTATCGGAGAGAACCTCCGATGCAAGAGATACGAAGTCATATACCTTGTTCTCAAGCTGCCATACCTCACCACCAGGTCCACGGCCATATGATGGTGGGTCCATAATGATGATGTCATATTTATTACCGCGGCGAATCTCGCGATTTATAAACTTCTCGCAGTCGTCCACGAGCCAGCGACAATATCTGTCGCCAAGGCCGGAGAGTTCTGCATTCTCTTTGGCATACTGAACCATGCCCTTAGAAGCATCGACGTGTACGACTGCCGCATCCTCTGCGAGAGCCGCAACAGTTGCACCGCCTGTATAGGCGAAGAGATTGAGAACCTTAACCTGTCCATTCTCACCTGAGCCCTTACCCTGGTTTTCGCGGATAACATTGCGAAGGAAGTCCCAATTGACTGCCTGCTCAGGAAAAAGGCCTGTATGTTTAAAGCCCATTGGCTTAATCTTAAATTTCAAATCACGATAGTTTATGGTCCACTCATCCGGATAATCGGAAAGTATCTCCCACTCTCCACCGCCCTTAGTCGAGCGATGGTAGTGCGCATTCGCATGTTTCCATCCCGGATGTCTTTTTTCAGTTTTCCATATTACCTGAGGATCGGGACGGATAAGCGTAACGTCGCCCCATCGCTCGAGGCGTTCACCGTCCGAGCAATCTAGGAGTTCATAATCCTCCCAAAATTCTGTGTTTCTCATTCTTAGTCCTCAAACTTTATCTGTTCTGCTTTTCCCTGATACGGAATGCCGAGATGTTTATATCCGGCTGGAGTTACGACACGACCACGTGGCGTACGTGACAAGAAGCCTATCTGCATAAGATATGGCTCATAGACATCTTCAATAGTGATTGACTCTTCACCGATTGCTGCAGCGATCGTATCGAGTCCAACAGGTCCACCGTTGTAATTCTTTACCATTGCTGTGAGAAGAAGTCTATCTATGTTGTCAAGACCAAGTGGGTCTATCTCCATTCTTGCAAGTGCGAGTTCTGCAGTTTCTTTGGTGATTGTGCCGTTGCCAACTACCTCAGCAAAGTCACGCGCACGCTTTAGAAGTCTATTCGCAATACGTGGCGTGCCACGTGAGCGGGATGCGAGCTCATATGCACCGTCATCTTCAATGCCGATGTCAAGTACGCCCGCTGAACGTTTAACTATTCCTGCGAGTTCTTCTGGTGTATAGAGTTCAAGACGAAGAATCACACCAAAGCGGTCGCGAAGCGGTGCGGTAAGTTGTCCAGCACGTGTTGTCGCACCGACAAGTGTGAACTTCGGAAGATCAAGTCTTATTGACTGAGCCGATGGGCCCTTGCCGATTATGAGGTCAACTGCTCCATCCTCCATTGCAGGATAGAGAATCTCCTCAACCTGGCGAGGAAGTCTATGAATCTCATCGATGAAAAGCACATCACCGTCGTTTAGGTTAGTGAGAAGTGCGACGAGGTCGCCCTGCTTCTCAATAGCAGGACCTGATGTAACCCTAATGTCGACGCCCATCTCCGCTGCAATAATTCCAGCAAGTGTAGTCTTACCAAGTCCCGGAGGGCCATAGAGAAGTACATGGTCCATTGCCTCTCCTCTGCGTTTAGCAGCGTCGATATAAATCTTCAAATTCTCTTTAACTTTGTCCTGACCGATATAGTCATTCAAAGTGCGTGGGCGAAGTGATGCCTCATATGAATCCTCACTGCCCATCTCAGGAGCAACGAGTCTTGACTCGAAGTCCATCTCTTCAGAATTAAAGCTACTTGTATTCAAGACTGTCACCTCCGTTACATGAGTTGCTTAAGCGCCTGCTTAATCATTTGTTCAACAGGCAAGCTCTGATCGCAGTTACCAACTGCGATTGCTGCCTCGCTCTGGCTGTATCCAAGACCGACGAGTGCGGCGATTGCTTTAGGTGCATCTCCCTTACCTGAAGAGACTGATGCAGCGGCAGCAAAGGTAGCGCCTCCGGCCGTACCGCCGAGCTTGCCAACCTTGTCCTTAAGTTCAAGGCAAATTCTCTGTGCAACCTTAGGACCTACGCCCTGGGCACAGGTAATAGTCTTCGTATCACCTGACGCAATTGCAAGATAAAGCTGAGATGGTGTCATTTCCGAGAGAATCGAAAGACCCGCTTTCGGTCCAACACCTGATACACTAATTAGCATCTTGAATGCGTCGAGTTCCTCTTTCTCAAAGAAACCGTAGAGGTCCATTATGTCCTCGCCCACCTTGAGGTAGGTATAAAGGGTGACCTTGGAACCGATAGGTCCAAGTTCCTTCAAAGTGTTAAATGAGACATAACAAAGATAAGCCACACCGCCCACATCAACTGCGGCAGTGTTGTTATCTGTGTATGCGAGTTCACCTGTTAGACTGTAGAACATAAGGCGCCTCCTATATAAGAATAATACGCGCGTAAAAAATAAAATTAACCGTGATATTATACCACGGTTAATCTTAAATAACAATATTAGTAACCAATTTTAAGACTGTAAAGTTATATACCTTTACGCTCTATGAGCTTACGTTTTGAAGGCGCGGATGACAGTCCCGAGCCGCCCACGTGGCCATGGCAAATCGCCATAGCTAGGGCATCTGCGGTGTCATCCGGCTTTGGAACACTCTTCAGTTCCAAGATGTTTTTAGTCATCTCTTGGACCTGTTTTTTATTAGCTTTTCCGTATCCTGTTACCGCCTGCTTAACTTGAAGCGGAGTGTATTCATATACCGGAATTCCATTGTTTTCGGCGCAGAGAAGCAGCACTCCCCTCGCCTGTGCAACATCGATAGCTGTCTTTACATTCGTCTGGAAATACAGCTTCTCCATCGATATTGCCTCTGGGTGAGTGCGCTTTATCAGATAGTCGAGATCCTCATAAATCTCAACAAGTCTTTTGCCAAAAGGTGTATCTTTATCTGTCGTTATAGCGCCATAATCTACAATCGTAAATTTAGCCCGCTCATAATCGAGTATTCCCCATCCAACTATTGCATAGCCTGGGTCAATTCCTAATATTCTCATACTGTAAGTGCATAACCAGATGTCTTCATTGCTTCCTTGTCACATTCATCGTTGTCACATACAAGTGTGCCATTGATAAATACCTTTTCTATACCGAAAGAATGTGTCTGGTTAGGTGTTGCCGATTTAAGTTCATCCTCATTAAAGATTGTAAAATCAGCAAAATATCCTGGTTTTACATATCCTCTGTCTTTAATCATGAAACGATCTGCTGTCGCACCTGTCATTCTACGAACTGTCTCAGGCATTGTATCGCCTGTTCCCTTTAGTGAATCCTGAAGGAATTTTGGGAAGCAGTCATAGATTGAAGGATTCTGAACGCCATGCTCCTCTACCCAAGCATCTGTCATATAGAGACAGTTAGGGTTGTGTTCAAAGCGTTTAATAATCTCAGCATTGGTGTATGGGCCCTGGTTTACACGGCCTTTAAAGTCTGACTCCTCACAGAGCTGGAGATACATATCAAGGTCTGATTTGCCTTTCTCTTTAGCTATCTGATGAACAGTCTTGCCCTCATACTCCTCATATCCTTCGCCGATATAAGCTACTTGGATATCGTCAAATCCGAAGCCGAGAAGTTTAGCTGTAGCTGTAATAAGAGCCCAAAGTTTAACCTTTGTAAATGGCTTTCTTCTCTCCTCCTTGGACATTCCCATGTACCAAGGTGGAAGAACTACTGTAATTACAGATACGCCGAGATCGTGGTCATAGATATCAAACATAGCATCTACGCCTTCAGCACGGAGTTTTTCTTGAATTTCAAGGAACTCATCAACATCTTTAAATGAACTTGTACCTACAAAAATAGCATGTGAATGCTGAAGTTTTAAGTTAGTACCTGTTGCGATGTCATAGAGTTCATCCTCTGCACGAAGAAGATGTGAACGACCAAAGAGCTGATCATATGACATTGAAAATTTTGACTCAGCTCTTGGGTGTACTGTGAGTGGCTTATTATACTTGCAGCAAAGAGCAGCTACCTTGCGGAGCTCCTCTGTGTCTGAGTAGATGCCTGGCTCGTACATAAGGCCGAGAGACACGCCAGCAGCGCCATTCTTGAGGTTATCCTCAAGAATGTCAAGCATGGCCTTCTCCTCCTCGGCCGTAAGCTTGCCAGGCTTATTGCCGGCTACAGCGGCACGCGCTGAGCCGTGGCCTACGCAAGTAGCCACGTTACAAGGCATATTCTTATCGATTGCCTTGTTATATTCTGTGATATCACCGTATTTGCCAGTTACATCGTCGTAGAAGAAAAGTCCACCGCCTATAAGGCCTTTATTCTCTTCACTTGTCTCTTTAGTAAATCCGATTGTTGAGAGACCACAGTTACCTGTTACAAATGTTGTGATACCCTGTCTAATAAATGGTGCGAAATATTTATATGTATCATTCTTAATAGCAAACCAGTCGTTGTGTGAATGACAATCGATAAAACCTGATGCAAGTGACTTACCACCAAGGTCGATAATTTTATCGGCCTTGGATTCGTCTACATTGCCAACCTCTAGGATTTTATCGCCGTCAAAAAGTACTGAACCGAGAAATGCATCAGCGCCTGTACCATCATAGATCTTAGCGTTTTTAAGCAATGTTGCCATAATATTTCCTCCAAAAAATTAGATTTTAAGAGCTACATCCCATGCGCCCCAAATTACAGAGCGAAGATTACCTACCTTATCAGCATCACCGATAACATAGACATTCTTAGCCTTAATATCAACTGGAGCTGGTGTATAACCTACTGACATAATTACGCTATCGCACTTTAATGTAAGGCACTTGCCATTTTCATCAGTGATAATTACATGATCCTTACCAATCTCTTCTGTTCTTGCATTGAGATATACAGGAACCTTATTTGCCTTGAAGCAATCACGGAGATATGAAGAGTTAGCGAGGCAGAGATTCTTAACTGACATAAGGTCATCCTGCATCTCTACGATTGTTGGCTTCTTGCCCTTTCTAAAGAGATCAAGAGCGATTTCGCAACCTGTAAGTCCACCACCGATAATAACAACGTTCTTACCTGCATCGCGCTTTCCAAGGAGATAATCACATGCATCCATAGCATTCTCTGCACCTGGAATTGGAATACTCTTAGCCTTAGAACCAGTTGCAATAATAATTACATCAGCATCGATGAATTTAAGATCTCTAACTTCCATACCGAGGTGAACCTCGATACCAGCCTTCTCTATCTGGCGCTTCTCCCACTCGATGAGGCGCTTATCGTGCTCCTTGAAATCAGGAGCAGCGGCAGCGATAAAGATACCGCCAAGTCGGTCTGACTTCTCATAGATAATAGGTCTGTGGCCACGCTGTTTGAGTACAAGAGCAGCCTCCATACCGCCGATACCACCACCGATGATGGCAACTTTCTTCTTAACAAGTGCCTTCTTAATCTTATACTTCTCAGACTGCATTGACTGAGGGTTAAGAGCGCAACGGCACATGCCCATTGAATCAGAAAGATCCTGGTCACAAGCTGACTTGCCGTGCTTTGCCATATCGAAACATGCAGCATGGCAGCAAATACAAGGCTTGATATCCTCTTCCTGCTCCTTGATAAGCTTTGTTACCCACTCTGGGTCTGTAAGGAACTGACGGCCAACTGCCATAGCATCAATACGGCCTTCAGCGATTGCCTTAGCACCTGCTTCAGGTGTCATACGACCTGCGCATACAACAGGGATATCAACAAATTTCTTAATATGTGCAACATCTTCGAGGTTGCAGTTCTCAGGCATATACTGTGGTGGATGAGCCCAATACCAAGCATCGTAAGTACCGTTATCGCAGTTGAGCATATCATAACCTGCATCCTGAAGGTACTTTGCTGCCTTCTCTGACTCTTCCATTGTACGACCTACTTCTACGTACTTTTCACCAGGCATAGCACCCGACTGGAAGCCCTTTGTCTTAGATACTACAGAATAACGAAGAGATACTGGGAAATCCTCACCGCAAGAAGCCTTGATTGCCTTAACAATCTCAACTGGGAAGCGATAACGGTTTTCAAATGATCCGCCGTATTCGTCATCTCTGAAGTTAGTATATGGAAGTGTGAACTGGTCAAGGAGGTAGCCCTCATGAACAGCATGAACTTCTACGCCATCAACGCCTGCTTCTTTGCAGAGACGCGCTGTCTCACCGAAAGCATATATGATGTCTTTAATCTGCTTCTTTGTCATCTGCTTTGTTGTGATATCTTCAGCCCAACGGTTAGGAAGTGGTGATGGAGCAGTTGTGAGATACTCAGGGTCCATAATTGGCTTTGCAATAGTACCGATAATCTTATTGTTGATCATCATTGTCATCATTGCAGAGAGTGCCATTGAACGACCGAAGCCAGCTGTCATCTGAATGAACATCTTAGCGCCTGTCTTATGTACCTCATCCATGAACTTCTTGAGCTGATTAAATTTCCACTTGTGCTGATAAAGCCAAGCGCCGCCCATTATGTCCTTTACAGGAGCGATACCTGGGATGATAAGTCCGCAGTTGTTGTCTGCAATCTGCTTTAAAAGTTTTGCTGCTTCCTTATCGAAATGGTTAGGTTCACACCAACCAAAGATACAAGTACCGCCCATTGGTGCGAGTACTATACGGTTTTTAATTTCACAGTTACCGATTTTCCAAGGGGTAAACAGTGGCTCATATTCTTTCTTCATAGCGTCCTCCTATTATGCACGACCAAGGCCAAAGTTATATCCATCAACCTTGCCAAGCTTCTTAGTTTTTGTCTCATTGATAAGTTCAACACACTTGATAAATGTCTCTGTCTGCTCGACAGCGAGATCAAGGTTGAACTTCTCCATCTCTGCTGAGTCTGATACTACGCAGAGATAGTCAGGAGCAGTTACAAGTGCGATATCTGGGATACCGACATTGAAGAGTGACTGTCCCTCACCGAAGTGAAGAAGGTTATGTGGATGAAGTGTAACAGTTCTTATCTGCTTTCTATCCTTGATTGCCTCAAAGTAGATGTCATCCATAACCTTGTTGCCTGTATATACAATCTCAATATCTACGTCATTGGTCTGCTTGTAGACACCGTCAACATCCTTCCACTCTGTGCAACCAAGGTGCTCTACTGTTACGCCAGCAACGGCCTTAATATGCTTGCCTTTGCCGTCCCAAAGTTCCTTGTGATTATGAAGCCAAAGTGATGTTGACTGGTCAACGATTCCATGCTTATGAGAGAAGTCTGGAATTCTAAAATGACCCGTTGTAAATACGAAAATAAGTGTACGTTCCGGCTTATTCTTCTTGAAGTAGCGCATCATCTCGAGCATACCAATAGCACCGTTCTCCTCAACGCAGTTGGTGCCGTCTGTATGAGTATTGATGATAACTGCTTCCTTCTTATTCTTACCAGGAACGATTGCACAGAAGCTCTCGCCCTTGGCATTCTTTTCAATATTACCCTCGAGTGTGAGAGTTGCCTTCTCACCAGCCTCGAGTGCCTTGAGAACCTTCTCGCCCTCATGCTCGTTTACCCATACTGCAGGAACGCCCATGTAGCCGAGAATAAAGTTCAGGTACTGACCCTCAACCATCTCATCGCTCATGCCCTGCCAGATAAGGATAGCGCCCTTAGCTCCTAAGAATGACTGGATGAGAAGTGATACTGTCTTTACGAAAGATGTTGTTACAGGGCCGCGATACGATGGGCTGAGGCGAAGTTTCTTCGGATAAGCGCGTTTCTGATCGAATGGGAAACGAGCTGTGAGTTTCTCGAAGTCCTTCATCTTAAGTACTACGATGTCTCTGTGGACACCCTTAGTCTGAAGTTTGCCTGTTACGCCCTTCGGTCCTGTGATACCAGAATATGGATGAGCAGATGATACTTTTACATCAACGTCACCATTTGCTGTATGGAGAACGAGTTTCTCGTTTGTGGACTCCCAGCGTTTAAACTTCTTGGTATCGGAGATGATTTCAAATCCCATGCCTTTAATTTCTTTCTTAAGGTAAGCGATGAAATCATTGTTGCCCTTAGAACCTGTAAGACGGGTTCCAAAGCTATTCATTTTATCCATTTCTTTTTTGAAATTGGATTTTGATACGTTTGCCATAATTTCTCCTATCCTACGATTACTGTGCCATCAGGTTTAATTGTAACCTTGTCGCCATTTTTAACAGTGTTCAGAAAATCATCACCGAGTTGATCATATACCGGCATGTCGTCCTCTGCCCATACATCGGCAAGAACTGCACCTGCTGCTGCAAGTGAGTCGATTGTCTGTGAGAAGAGAAGGCATGCAGGTGCCTTGCCCTCTTTAACGGCAGCATAGAGGAACATGCCGCCTGTTGTAGAACCTATTGTAAGTGGAAGGCAAAGTGCTTTCTTCTCGATAATTTGCTTATAGAGATCAGGGTTAGACTGGTCATTACACTTAGTCTTAGGCTGAAGGTTCATCATCTGCATAGATGCGAGTGTGTTAAATCCGTTCTTTGTTACAACTGCTTCATATGTTGCATCGCCTGGAACGATTGCGCGTCCTTTAAACTCAGTCATTTAAAACTCCCCTTTCGTAAGCATTGTGAGAATCTCACTGTTAGAATAATATCTTGCTGTTGTATATGTACGAAGCTTGTTAGAGCTTGTAATAACTGGCTTGCTTGCGCAAAGCGGGTTATCCATATACATAAGTGGGCAAATGTAGCTTACCACTACACCCATTCCAGTAAGTTCTTTGTATTCTGGGCACTTCTTAAACTCTTTAAGAACTGGTACAGATGTTGTAAATACTGTAGGGATTGAAACCTTAGTATTTCCGTTTTCTGCAAGGCCTGCCTTGAGCTTCTCTGTCCAATCCTTGAGTTGCTGAAGCGACATATGAGGACAACCGAGGAAGCACATCTCTGGCTTCGCATTTGGATTCTTCCAAATGCATGGGTAATTGTCCTTAACTCTCTGGAGTTCAGCATCTGTGATGATGTACTCCTTTGCGCCCTCGGCAATGAGCTTCTCGCCCTGCTCTACTGCTTCAGGTGTAAGGCCGTCGATATGATAGAGGCCTACAGCACCATTGGAAGCTGTAGCAGCACCGAAGTCCTTGAGGTATGTCTTAGCAGCGTCGTTAAGCTCGTTGCCGAGATATTTATCAAGACCATAGATATATGGAACATCCTCCATAACCTTCATGCCAATAGCAGAACCTAAAATCTGAGCGTCAGGCATCTCTGTTGTCTCAAGTTTTACAACCCAAGTTGCGCGTCTGCCCTCGTCTGTCAAGAAACCGAAATAAGGAACGAATCCACATACTGAACCGAAGAGTTCAATAATACCTGAGTTTCTGTTGCAGCGTGCGCCGAGAACAGAGTTTGCATATACAACTGCTGATGACTCAGCCCAAGAGAGAACGTCACCCTTCTTTGGAACGTTACCGAGTTCTGGCATATAGCATGTGCATGTATATGAATCTTTATTGAGAAGACCGAGCTGCTCAAGCTCCTTGTCATATCTTCCCTGCTTGCTGTAAATTACCTTGGCTGCCGCCTTAGCAATTGGGCTCTGTGGAACTGCTGGATCATAAGGCTTCGGGTCACAAGTGAACTTCTGACCTGAGAGACATTTATTATCGATAAGTTCCTGATAGAGATCGAATACAGGACCGAGGAACATAAGTCCGAAGCTGAGTACCAAGTGACCATATTCACTTGTTACAGGGACCATTTTCTCGGCGCCGAAGATCTCGCCGTATCTGACCATAGTCTTCATAACTTTGGCCATAGTCTCGCCCTTAGAGCCGTCAAGAATTGCTTGCTGCTCAGGGGTTAAAACCATTTTAGTTTCCATACAATACCTCCCTAAAAAATCACAGATTTTTACAACTAATATTATACTACAAATTGGTAACTTTAAGTATTAAAATAATATGAAGTTTATTTGTTAATAGTAGACAAAAAAAGCTCCGGGCCGAATGGTCCGGAGCTTAATTTATATTAAATTAGAAGAGGAAGTTCGCAAGGAGTCTTACATCCTTAACTGCCCTTATTCTATCTGCCTTGCTAAGTGGAGGAATTGGTGCCTCTACCCAGTCAACATCAAGGTTCTTCTCTGCAAGTTCAGGAATGGTGTAAAGACCATCGTTGTAAGCGTCAAAGTGTGGCTCTGTAGGCTTGCCCATAGCAGCCTTACCAACCTTGATAACATACTTACGAAGTGCGCCAACACCAATGAGAGGAAGATAATGCATATCTGCCTGTCCAGGGATATTAGGCATCATAGCAAGTGCTACACGTACTGCAAGGTTGTTAACCTCACCGCAGCCACGGATCCAAAGGAATCCTGCAAGAGAAGCAGCATCCTTAGCCGGTGCTGAGCACTCACCGCAGACGAGTTTAACGCCTGGAAGAGCCTTGAGGTCGTCAAGGGTATATGCCTTGCCGTCCTCGCCTATCCAGTACTTAACTCCGTCCTTCTCAGCACCGTTACCAACGATAACTGAGAGCTTACGGAACTTGGTAATTGGATATGTATAAGAAGCAAAGAGTACTTCAAATGTTGTACCGAGAGATGCGATACAACCACCAGCACATGTTGCCTCCATAGCCTCTACGAACTCGTGTGTATTACCATCGAGTTTCTCGAGCTTTGGAGCACGGCTGTTGGTATGACCAACATAGAGCTTAACACCCGGCCAGTTCTTGTGGAAACGCTCTGTGAGGAGTGTTGGCTCAGCTGGACGGAACTTAAGGATCTTCTTCTCGCCGATAACTTCTACATTTGGATCACCGAAGCCACGTTTGCCAGCCTCGATGAGAAGCTTATTCTTTGTTGGGTCGAAGCCCATCATCTCTGTTACTACACGGTCAACTTCAACTGAGTTAGTACCAGTTACGATTGTGTGCATAAGAACAGGGTCATTAGGACCTGGAGTGTTGCCCTCACCGCCGATAATACCATCAACTACTGTGAGGTCTGGCTTGAAGAGATAGAGAAGGTCAGAGAGCTTCTTATCAATCTGCCATGTGTGGTTTCTGTATCTCATATTGCATGAGAAAGTACCCATAGCATTCTTAAAGCCGAGTGTTACACCTGTGTAGATGTTGCACTTCATCTTAGGATGTGAAACGTAGAGACGCTCACCCTTAACTACCTCAGAGATGATCTTTGGTACATATACTTCCTGGCCACACTCTGCCTTAGGGCAGAAGTAACGGTCGATTGACTCTTCCTCAAAGAATACGAGCTTGCAGCCGTACTTCTTTGCGATTCTGTCATAACCTGCCATTTTGGCGTAAGTCCATGTAACAAGACCTGAACCCTCACCGATTACGATGTCATCGCAGAGTTCTGAAAGAACTTCCATTGTAGCATCGAATACACGTGGGTCTGTTGTCTGAGGAATATCATAGTTATAACGATAACCTGTCTTTGGTGTTACGAATACAAGGTTAGGCTTAATAAGAACCTTCTGGCCCTTAAACTTTGCCTTCCAACCTGTTGCCTTGTCAAGGTCATCAAGTGACTTTCTAACTGTTGCCTTGATTGCCTTAACATCAGGGCGCGCCTCGTATGTATCGCGACCATAGTCATAGGGGAGCTGTACATAGTTGTGGAGGTAGTTCATCTGTGGAGCAGGAGTAATAACTACTGCATTCTTTTCATAATTTACTGGCATGTTATTCCCCCTCCTATCAATGATTGAACTTATTGAGAATTTCTGTTGTAAGTTCGAAATCCTGGTCTGTGAATGTCTCTGCTTCAATCTGCTTCTTAAGTGGAAGCCACCATGTGAAGCCGAATGTCATGCACATTGCGATGCAGTATGGAAGTTTCTTACCATACTCGAGACCTGTCTTGACACCTATAAGAGCACACTCTGTTCCATGCATAATTGCAAGGATAGCGATACCTATAGGGTTCTTCTTCACGATTGTGAGAATTGAACTAGCGATCCAGAGAATTCCGCAACCGAGATATTCAACTGCCTGAATCATATCAGTACCTCCGCAAATTAGTCAAAATTAACCTGGCCTGTCTTCATCTTAAGTGGTACCCACCATGTGAAACCGAACATCATGCACATAGCGATGCTATAGAAGATGTTCTCTCCACCCTTGATACCAGCCTTGAGGCCGATTGTAACGAGCTCTGTAGCGTGCATTACAACGATGCCAAGTGTGATCCATGGGAAACCACAGATTGATGCGATAGCACCAAGTGCCCAAAGAACGATTACAAGGAAGTAATCTACATATTCAAGCTTTGTGAATACTGTAAATAAAAACTTTTTCATGTCTTTACACCTCTAAAATTAGAATAAGAATTTAGCAAGGAATTTAACGTTCTTGATTGCCTCTTTCCTCTGTTCCCAAGTAAGTGGAGGAACTGGAGCCTCTACCCAGTCACAGTCAAGATTCTGAGCTGCGAGTTCTGGAATTGTAAAGAGACCGTCATTGTAAGCATCGAAGTTAGGCTCTGTTGGTGTGCCCTTGGCAGCCATGAAGAGCTTGATTACATACTTACGAACCATACCGAACATGATAAGGTGGAGATTGTTAGGATCGAACTGACCTGGAAGTGCAGGCATCATAGCGATCATGAGACGAGCTGCAAGGTTGTTAACCTCACCACAACCACGGATCCAGAGACCAGGAGTTGCTGCGTCTTTTGCTGGTGATGAGCACTCACCTACAACAGCAGTCATACCCTTGAGGTTCTTGAGGTCCTCAAGTGAATATGCCTTACCGTCACGGTCGAGCCAATACTTCTGTCCATTATATTCTGCACCGTTACCAACGATGATGTTGATCTTACGGTTCTTGTTAAGTGGATATGTATGTGAAGCAAAGAGTACTTCGAATGTTGTACCGATAGATGCTACACATCCGCCGCCACATGTCTTCTCCATCTCAATTGCGAAATCGCGGCTTGTCTGGAGAGATGTAAGCTTAGGAGCACGATCATTAGTATGACCTACGAAATATTTAACGCCTGGCCAGTTGTGCTCAAAACGCTTTGTAATAAGTGACTGCTCTGCTGGGATGAATGGAGTGATTTCCTTCTCACCACAGATTTTAACATTAGGATCACCAAAGCCACGCTTACCTGCCTCGATGAGGAGCTTGTTCTTAGTAGGATCAAATCCCATCATCTCAGTAACAACACGGTCAACCTCTACTGAGTTAGTACCAGTAACAATCTTGTCAACAAGTACTGGGAAGTTAGGACCTGGTGTGTTTCCGCCGCCGCCGATGATACCATCAACAACTGTGAGGTCTGGCTTGAAGAGATAGAGAAGGTCAGAGAGCTTCTTATCGATCTGCCATGTGTGGTTTCTATATCTCATGTTGCATGAGAATGTACCCATAGCATTCTTGAATCCGAGTGTAACACCTGTATAGATATTAGTCTTCATCTTAGGGATAGAAACGTAGAGACGCTCGCCCTTGATAACCTCAGAAATAATCTTAGGTACATATACTTCCTGGCCGCACTCAGCCTTAGGGCAGAAGTAACGGTCTGTTGCCTGCTCCTCAAAGTAAACAATCTTAGCGCCATAGTGCTTAGCAATACGATCATATCCAGCGATATGAGCGTATGTCCATGTTACAAGACCTGAGCCCTCACCGATTACGATGTCATCTACGATCTCATTAAGAACTTCGATAGCTGCATCAAATACACGTGGGTCTGTTGTCTGAGGAATAGCATAATCATAACGATAGCCACCCTTAGGTGTTACGAAAACAAGGTTAGGCTTAACAAGGATTTTCTTGCCCTTAAACTGAGCCTTCCAACCTGTCTCTTTATCGAGTTCGTCAAGTGACTTACGAACTGTTGCTTTGATTGCCTTAACATCTGCACGCTCATCATATGCTGGTGTACCATAGTTGTAAGGTAATTCTACATTATTATGAAAATAGTTGAGTGCAGGAGCCTTAGTAATTACTACTGCGTTCTTATCATATACTGCTGGCATTAGTCCTGTACCCCCGTTTCTGGCATTGTGAAATCGTGATCAGTTCTTACGAAATCATCATCTGTGAATGTCTCTGCTTCAATCTGCTTCTTAAGTGGAAGCCACCATGTGAAGCCGAATGTCATGCACATTGCGATGCAGTATGGAAGTTTCTTACCATACTTGAGGCCTGTCTTAACGCCTATAAGAGCACACTCTGTACCGTGCATGATAGCAAGGATGGCAATGCCTATAGGGTTCTTCTTTACGATTGTAAGAATTGCGCTAGCAATCCAAAGAATACCACAGCCAAGATATTCAATTGCTTGAATCATTTTTCTTCCTCCTTATCTCTTCTTAGCAATCTTTTTAACCCAATCAGTCTCGTACTTCATGCAGTCCTTAGAATGCTTAGTGAATGTAAGGAACATGAAATCGTGGAACGTTGCGAGAGGGAATCCTCGACCTACATAGAAATCGTAATTAACCTTCTGCTTTTTGAGTTGTTTAACCATCATATCCGACTGGAAGATAGTCATTATATCAAACTGTCCTTTTACAACAAGGACATTGTTTGCCTTTTTATTGATGTATGGAATTGGGTTGAGTTCATCATAAAGTTTACACTTCTTGATGTTCTTATAACCTGTAAATCTCTGCATCATTGCGCGGCCAATTGGAATATGTTCATAGATAGAAACCTTGTAAAGTCCGCAGTTCATAATGTAGCCCTTAGGTACAAATGATGGCTTTTCAACTTTAAGTTTCTTCGCATACTTATCATCGCAGAAGCATGCACATACGACAGCTGTCATATGAGAACCTGCTGAGTCGCCAGCAATGAATACGTTGTCGAGGTCGAGGTTGTATTTCTTTGCGTTCTTCTCGAGCCACTTCATAGCGAGGAAGTGGGTCTTTATTGGGTATGGCCATACCCAGTTCTTATTGTGAAATTCCTTCGGGTCAACCTTGTTAAAGAAAGGCTTTAAAATCTTCTCAGGCATACCGTAATTAACGTTCATTACGAAGAAACCCTCTTCGGCAAAAGGAAGGCAATAGCTTGTGCTATTTGACTTATCGCCGATAATCCATCCACCGCCGTGGATGTTGAGAAGAACTGGCATCTTTTTGCCGTCCTTCCTTGGTTTGTAGTGAAGGTCAGCCTTGCAGACATCCTCTTCTTTTTTATCGAAGGTGATGTCATACTCGTTTGTGACATCTGGGAACTTGTCGCGAATGTCTATAAAAGGGAATTTTGCCCAGTTATCCACATTAAATACGAGGCCGAGAATCGTAGATTCAATTGACATTTTTACTCCTCCTGTCATATAGGCATACTTATACAAATAAAATATTAAACTTATATTTACTATATGTCAATAATGATGAAAAAATATATAGATTTATTATATTAGCAACCAATCAATATGTATTGATAAGAGGCCATTTTGGTGCTAAAATTTTAATGTATTTTATTGATTCCGGAAGGAGATTTTATAATGGTTTATGATATTGCCATTATCGGTGCTGGTGTTGTAGGTTCTCTCACCGCCAGAGCTCTCTCAAAGTACAACTTGAAAGTTGCACTCATTGAGAAGACCTCTGATGTTGCTATGGGAACATCCAAGGCCAACAGTGGAATTGTTCATGCGGGCTTTGACGCTATGAACGGAACTCTCAAAGCGAAACTCAACGTCAAGGGTTGCGCTATGATGGAAGAGGTTTGTTCTACCCTCTTCGTTCCTTACGAGAAGAATGGTTCTCTCGTTGTTGCATTTTCTGACTCCGAGATGGAGCATGTTAAAGAACTTTATAACCGTGGACTTGGCAATGATGTTCCAGATATGGAAATCATTGATGCGAAGAAGCTCAAAGAGCTCGAGCCTTACATCTCAGATGAGGCCAAGGGTGCGCTCTGGGCAAAGAGCGCAGGTATTGTAAGCCCTTACGAGCTTGCAATTGCCGCAGCTGAGTGTGCCGTAGGCAACGGTGTGGAGTTCATCCGCAACTTCGCAGTTGACGATATTAAATTTACTGATGGTAAATTTGCAATCACATGTAAATGTGGCAAGACAATCGAGGCAGGCCTCGTAATCAACAGCGCAGGTCTCTACGCTGCTGAACTCGCCAATAAATTCGACGGCGAAGAGTTCGAGATTATCGGCAGACTCGGTGAGTATGGTCTTCTCGACCGCTCATGCTCATATCTGTGTAGCCATACAATCTTCCAATGCCCGAATGAGATGGGTAAGGGAATCCTTGTTGCACCTACATGCCACCACAACATACTTGTCGGACCATCAGCTATCAATGTAGAGGATAAGGACGACAAATCAGTTCGCGTTGGCGCTCTTCGTGAGATCTTCGCAATTGCTCAGAAGTCTGTTCCTACAGTATCTTCAAGAGATATGATCACATCATTTGCAGGCATCCGTTCTCACGTGGCAACAGATGATTTCATCATCCAGAAAGCTACTGCAAATGATCATTTCATCAACCTTATTGGTATTGAATCCCCAGGTCTTGCATCGTCCCCTGCTATCGCAGAGTATGTTGAGGACATGGTAATAGATACAATCGGCAAGCCAGAACTCAAAGCAAACTGGAATCCATCAAGAAAGCAGCCAATTATATTCCGTAACCTTTCTATGGAAGAGAAGGAAGCTGTTATCGCGAAAGACCCAGCTTACGCTCATATCATCTGCCGTTGTGAGACAATCACAGAGGGTGAAATCCGTGCAGCTATCAAAGCACCTGCAGGCGCCATCGATATCGACGGTGTTAAGCGTCGTACTCGTGCCGGCATGGGCCGCTGCCAGGGTGGCTTCTGTGGTTCTAAGGTACTCGAGATCCTCGCAGAGGAACTCGGCACACCTCTCAATGAAGTAAGCAAATTTGGTGGAGATTCTAAGATCATCTACGAAAGGACGAAATAATATGAGTAAGATATTAAATTATGACCTTGTCGTAGTTGGTGGCGGCCCTGCCGGAATGGCAGCAGCCCTCTCTGCTAGAGACAATGGTATCAAAGAAGAGAACATCATAATCCTTGAGCGCGCTGAGCGTCTCGGAGGCATCCTCGAGCAGTGCATTCACTCAGGATTTGGTGCTACATATTTCGGTGAGATGCTCTCCGGTCCTGAATACGCTCAGCGTTTCATCGACCAGGTAGAAGCAACCAACATCGTTGTAAAGACAGATACAATGGTTCTTAACCTCACAGAGGACAACCAGGTTATCTGTTCCAATAAAGAAGACGGTATCTATGCAATCAATGCGAAGGCAATCATCCTCTGCATGGGTTGTAGAGAGCGTCCACGCGGAGCTCTCGATATCGCCGGCTCAAGACCAGCAGGTGTTATGTCTGCTGGCGCAGCCCAGAAGTTCGTCAACATCGACGGATATATGCCAGGCCATAAGGTTGTAATCCTTGGCTCCGGCGATATCGGCCTTATCATGGCACGTCGTATGACACTTGAGGGTGCGAAAGTTGAATGTGTATGTGAAGTAATGCCTTATTCAGGTGGACTTCAGAGGAACATCGTTCAGTGTCTTGAGGACTTTGACATTCCTCTCTATCTCTCCTGCACAGTTATCCAGGTTCACGGCAAAGACCGTGTAACTGGCGTAACCATCGCAGACGTAGATGACCACATGCTCCCTATCCCAGGCACAGAACGCTTTATCGAATGTGATACTCTCCTTCTCTCTGTTGGTCTTATCCCAGAGAATGAGCTTTCACTTCAAATTGGTCTTGATATGGATCCTGTCACACGCGGTCCTCGTGTAAACGAGATGCGTGAGACATCTCACAAAGGCGTATTCGCCTGCGGTAATGTTCTCCAGGTACATGACCTCGTTGACTTCGTAACTCAGGAGTCACAGATTGCAGGTAAGGGTGCCGCTGAATATATCAAGGGCACAGAGGAACCTGAGTATGTAACATGTAAGGGCATAAACGGTGTCCGTTACACAGTTCCTCAGCAGATCAACAAGAACAACAAGGAAGAGGTTAAAATCTACTTCCGTGTTGCTAATGTATATCGCGACAAGCGCGTTGTTGTAAAGTGTGGCGACAAGGAACTCTGGAATAGAAAGAGACCTAAGCTCGCTCCTGGTGAGATGGAGAACGTGTTCATCAAGCCAGAGGACCTCGCCCTCATGAATGCAGGCGACGAGATTGTTATTTCAATTGAGGAGGCATAAAGACATGACTGAAAGAAATCTTATTTGTATCGCATGTCCACGTGGCTGCCCTATCAAAGTAACTCTCGACGACGCCGGTGCAGTTACATCTATCGAAGGTGCAACTTGCAAGAACGGTGAGACATATGCAGTAAATGAGGTTACACATCCAATGCGTAACCTCACATCCACAGTAAAGGTTACTGGTGGTAAATCTGCAGTTGTTCCAGTTAAGACTTCAGTTGACATTCCGAAGGAACTCCTTTTCGATGCAATGAAGCTCATCAACGAAGCAACTCTTCCTGCACCTGTTCACATCGGTGATGTTGCTATTAAGAACATCCTCGGCACAGGCGCTGATATCATCGCTACAAACGAAGCAGAATAAAGCAAAAATTAAGGCCCTCACGAAATTCTCGTGAGGGCCTTTTTTATGCCATTATGAAATTCTATATTTCTTTCCTGGATATGTGTAATCGTATGTCTCAAAACGATCGCTGATAAAGTTTGTAAGGCAAGAGAATGCTGCTGTTGCCTCTGGAACGATACCATGGAAGAGTGTGAATACGTGCCACATACCGTTGCCACGGAATACCTCTACTGGAACACCGTTCTTTCTGAGGTTCGCAGCAATTGTCTCTGTGTCAGAGCGAAGCATCTCATCACAGCCTACTGTGAAGAACATTGGTGGGAAGTCATGATAATCACCATATACTGGAGATACATAAGGATCTCCTCTGTCAGCGCCCTTAGTCCAGCTATATACATCGAAGTCCATAAGTTGCTGCTTCTTCTCCGGTGTGAGTTCACCTTTTCTATTACCAAACATGATATCTACATTGTAATTATCGATATAAGAATCACCCTGTCCGAGCATATCAGCCCAAGGTGACATACAGAATGCGCCACGAGGCATGTCTCTGCCCTCGTCTCTGAGTTTAAGCATGAGACCAAGTGTTAAGTTACCACCTGCTGAGTCGCCACCGCATACGACATTCTCTGCCTTAAATCCAAGTTTACCTGTAATCTCGTTCCATACATCGATTGCCTGGTCGAGCTGTGTTGGGTAAACTGCTGCTGGTGCTACATCGTAGTCAACATATACTACTGTAGCGCCACCTGCTGCAGCTGAGAAATAACGTGACTGATATCTGTAGATCCAGTTCTGCTTACCGATGTAAGCACCACCGTGGAGATAATATACACAGTTGTCTGGATGAACTTTGCTCTTATCTTTTGGAAGATAGACCTCATACTTTGTGCCATTTGGAGCTACGCCATCGAAATATCTCATCTCTCTGTTAGGGTTTCTCATCTTAAAGATGTCGAGACCTGCGCAGCCTGGAATAGCTGATTCTACACGCTCTGGGTTGATGTTTGAGAATGTGTAGAGTGCTTTTCTAATAAGTTGACCTGTTAAGCTTACCATTACAATTCCTCCTCAAGGATTTTTATTTTGTTGGTCCGAAGACTATTGTACTGTCTTTGCTGCCCTTCTTGATTTCATTAAGAGTGCAGCCCTTTGCCTCTGCCAAGATCTCTGCGACCAGTGGTGAGCAGAAACCACCTTGGCAACGGCCCATGCCTGGGCGGCAACGACGCTTGATGGCATCAAGCGTATATACCGGCAGCGGAGAATCAAGGGCGTCGAGAATCTCACCCTTGGATATCTCTTCGCAGCGGCAGATAATCTGACCATAGTCAGGGTTCTGCTTTATAAGCTCTGCCCGCTCATCCGGTGTCATATCCTTAGGATGCGGATGACGTGGCCTCTTCGGGTCGAAGGCATCGTTTGCCGTAACATTCATTCCACATCTATATCTTAGATACTCAATAGACCATTTGGCAAGGTCCTCTGCAATTGCAGGTGCAGCTGTAGCACCCGGTGACTGAACTCCAGCCGCCTCCATAATATTCTCAGTGAAAATACCTGGGCGTACCTGGAAGTCCTCCTCATAAGTCGGAGAACGGACACCGGAGAAATAAGCGATAACATCGGATGGCTTAATCTTCTCAGCCACCTTCATCTCCTCACCGATAATCATATTGACTGTCGATGCATTGGTTGTTATGTCCTCTCTATCAGGCGTCTCAGTCGCATCAGGACCGATAATCATATTCTTATCAACAGTATGGATAACAGCGAGACCCTTACTCGTGTTCTCATGAGAGAGTGCGAATTTTACGGAGTCAACCTTGGCCTTTATTCCGCCCTTCGAACCACCAATAACAGTAATTGGTGACTTATCCATAGTGCTCTTTATATACTTTCCGACTTTCTTATCGAGGATAATATCCGTACCCTTTCTTGGGTGAACAGTGAAGGTGCGGTCACCCGCCATATCCGCAATAACATCGGAATATACGCCTGCGGCGTTAATTACAACTTTAGGGTAAATTGTTCCCCTATTTGTCTTAACAGAGATTATCTTATTATTCTTCACCTTCATAGAAAGTGCAGCTGTGTTGAGACAAATTTTCGCGCCATTCTGAACCGCATTTTCTGCAAGTGCAACATTCATCTTATAAGGTGATGTAAATCCACCTGTTGGCATGAAGAGTGCATTAGTTGTCCAAGATGGTGCATATGGCTCAAGCTTTAATAGTTCTTCTCTATCGATAACTTTCACGCCATCAATATGGAGACGGAAGGAGTTGAGCCAGAGTACATAGAGAAGTATATTCTCCCATTTCGCGCCAACAATCAGGAGATGTCCTGGGCGCTCAAATGGGAAATCAAGATCGCGCGAGAGCTCGTCGAACATCGCATTACCACGGTGGCAATATTTATGCTTGCCAGAATTTGGTGAATAGTTGATGCCGACATGTACTGCGCCACCGTTACGCGATGATTGACCAGACGCTACATCCGGTCCTTTCTCAATAAGCATAACATCGAGGTTATAGCGTCTGAGCTCGCGCGCAGTTGCGCAGCCGGTAAGGCCACCACCAATGACAAGTACATCCGGTGTAGCACCGTCATAAAGCTTATCCTTCTCGGATGGGAGTTTCACGCGTGGCGTGAAGCCTTTGAGCTTTATGTCATTAATTACACCGATATATTCCTTGCTGGCTGCCTTCTTACCAGCTCGTACTATCTTGTTCCAATCATCCAGTTCTCCGCGGAGCACGATACAGCCCCGCTCCTCTGTAACCTGGATGTTTGGATCTATCTCATGAATTTTAGCAACTTTCTTTTCAAAAGAGGTCATTATTAAAATCCTTTAACACATTCGAGAATCTTTCCGGAGAGGAATTCCTTCTCCGATGCAATGTTCCAAAGACCAAGTCTTAGAACATAGGCAACTACATTCCAAGGAGCAGAATCTGCTTCCTTAATACCTGTAAGTTTCGTGTAGTTCTTAATATAGCCGTTATAGATAAACACACGAATTGTTCCAAGAAGGAATATCTTGAGCTTCGAGCAACCTGGGAAAAGTTCTGCATCATGGAAGAGGAAGTTCATCATTGCAACCTCTGCAAGTGGAGAGCCCTTGCAAGCTGTCATCCAGTCGATAACCTGATTGTTATCACCATCTACAAGAATATTGTCTGTATGGAAATCGAGGTGGATAAGATTATCCTCCTCTGGAAGGTTCATAATATAATCCTCACATTTTTTCTTATCCTCTGCAGATAAGAATGCAAATATATCAGGGTTCTTCTCGATTGTCTCTACGGCAACCTTGCGAACATCACGGAGGCCTGGCGCATGCTGCTTATGTACCATCGCATGAAGTTCTGCGATGATACGGCCACCTTTGGCAAGGTATGCCGGTGAAACAGATGTTGGAGCATCTGTAAGTGCGACGCCAGAGAGTTTCTTAAATACAAGACCAAGTCTTCCATCTATCTCGAATTTGCCATAGCACTCCATTGGAGTACAGCCGAGTTTAAAAGCTGTGCAGGTATTCTCATATTCAATCTCAAGACTGTCCCTATCGACATCGTCAAAATAGAGCTTAAGCACTTTGTCATCACCTATGTCATAGACCTCAGATGAACGTGCTTTGAACATAGGCTCTTTACCATCGATTAAAGCTTTAAGTTCCTCGTTTGTCATTACGGTCCCTCCGTTTTAATAATATACATATTAATTATACACGAAGTCCTTCACTATTTCTATATGTTGACCGAAATTCCATCTTTTGGTATAATATTACGGTATATCTATACAATATATTGTGTTTCTGTAAAAGGAGGTGCGGTATTGAATAGACAAAAACAGGCCAATAAACTGACCAACCTCGTTGGCCTTATAATGATACTTCTCGCTATCGGAATTACAATCATGAGCAAGTCCATAGATGTATATACAATCACCGCTCCTTTCGAAGCAGCGATTGAGACCAACATCAGTGGTACTTATATTGGAGATAAAGTAATAGATAAACTCCATGAATATGAAGCAGCAAGAGAAGCCGAGAAACTCGCAGATGAACTTGGCATCGATGACAAGGAGACGGAAAATCCTGTAGCAGAATTTTCGAAGCACCTAAGCGAGATTCCTGAACTTACAAGAGCACAGGAACTGTATATCAAATTCCAAGCCATTATTGAGAAGATGGAGAACTCCATCGCCGAGATTGACAACTACTTTATAATTGTTGTCTCTCTCCTTCTCCTCTTCACCATCAAATCAATCGTGGCGTTGATACCTGTATCCGCCACCTGCCTTGTAACAGCCATCATCTTCCCGTTTAAGACAGCATTACTCATAAATTTTGCTGGATATGCTTTGATATTCACATCAAAGTATTTCTGGGGCAAATACATCGGTGAAGGAAATGTTTCGAAGCTTATGAAACACTCCGAATTTCTCTGGAAATTCATTCAAAGCGAAGAGAACGGCAATCCGACAGGAAATCCGTCAACCCTCTTCGTTCTGCGTCTGGTACCAACGGTACCACTTAATCCTATAAGTCAGATGTACGGAAAGATGGGATATGATTTCCCAAAATATTTGTTACTTTCCTTGCTCGGTACATCACTCAAAATAATCTCATTTACAGCCATCGGTAGTAATGTCGGAGATCCTTTCTCCAAAGAATTTGTAGTTCCGCTGATAACAATACTTTTCGTGTCCGGTTTCAGCATGCTAGCTTTTTCAATAATCCTCTACTATCGCAACAAAGATGAGACAAAGAAAATGATGGTATAAAAATAACTCCTCTTGGGAATCCAAGAGGAGTTTATTTATGGGAAATTATTTAAGTCCAAATGTATCCATTACATAATCCATGTCTTTATCGCCACGACCTGAAAGGTTGACGAGTACAGAGCCATGTTTCTGCTCACGTGCAAGTTTCATTGCATAAGCAACTGCATGTGAGCTCTCAACTGCAGGGATAATGCCCTCCTTACGTGAGAGTTCAAAGAATGCATCAATTGCTGCCTCGTCATCGATTACATCATAGGTAACGCGATCAATTGATTTCCAGAAAGCATGTTCTGGACCAGAGGATGGATAGTCAAGGCCTGATGCACATGAATACACAGGTGCAGGTTCACCATTCTCGTCTTTGAGCATGATACTATTGAAGCCGTGCATTATGCCCTCTTCACCGTACATAAGGGATGCAGCGTGATCACCGATTTTGGCACCGCGACCAAGTGGCTCAACACCGTAGATTTTAACTGGATCCGAAAGGAATCCAGCGAAGAATCCAGCTGCGTTGGATCCGCCACCCACGCAGGCAACGATAGAGTCAGGAAGTTCACCTGTCATCTCAAGGAACTGTTCTCTTGCCTCTATTCCTACTACTGACTGGAAGTCACGAACCATCATTGGGAAAGGATGAGGGCCGAGAACTGAACCTATGCAATAGATGCAGTCCTTATACTCTTTAGCATATGCTGCAAATGCGGCATCTACTGCCTCTTTAAGAGTCTGAAGACCTTCTGTTACCTCAATAACATTGGCACCAAGTATTTTCATACGTGCAACATTAGGAGCCTGTTTCTTAATATCAACAGCACCCATGTAGATGTCGCACTCGAGACCGAAGTGAGCGGCAGCAGTTGCAAGTGCAACGCCGTGCTGGCCAGCGCCGGTCTCTGCGATGATTTTCTTCTTGCCCATATATTTGGCAAGAAGTGCCTCACCCATACAATGGTTGAGCTTATGAGCACCTGAGTGGTTTAGATCCTCACGTTTTACATAAATCTGAACATCTCCGATTGAACGAGAGAGGTTCTCACAATATGTAATTGGTGTAGGTCTGCCCTGGAAATTCTTTCGAATTTCACGAAGCTCTGCAATGAATTTAGACGACTTACAGATGGTGAAGTATGCCTCTGTAATCTCATCCATCGCAGACTTGAGTTCAGGCTCTACGTAGCATCCACCGTAAGGGCCATAGAAGCCATCATCATTTGGATACTCTTTAAAATAGTTTGTAAAGTCAAATTTTTCTGCCATTTATTTCACCATTAACCTTTAGTTGCGAAGAATATGCCGAGGAAAAGCATTGCCTGAGAAAATCCATTTACGAATTCGGCAAGCCAATTCTTCTTGGCATCTTTATTGAAGTCTTCACGTGACTGTGATGACTTAACATATCCCATAACGCCCATTCCGCAGAATCCAACGATAAAGAAAATAATTGCTGGGATACTAATAATTGCTTTAATTATTCCCTTCCAAACGATTGCACCGGTAATTGTGCCAATGATTGCACCGATAATAGCAATCATAAAGCCACCTGCCATGCAAGGTACGAAGGCCTTATTGAGGATTTTAACATCTCCTACTTTAAGTCCAAGGAGAAGTTTCCAGAGGACTTTACATAAGCCCGACGCAGCAATCAAAATTGCGCCTACAAGGAAAATCCAAAATGCGATTCCGCTGCCACTTAGAGCGGTAGCAAGAATAATCATGCTAAGGGAGAAGAATATAACTGGGATTGCATCAACAAGTGCGAGGGCTACAGTAAAGTCCTCGTGTTCATTTCTGTTTTCATCCATGAGAAATACCTCTCGAATTTAATTTATTTTGTGCCTCTTTCCTCTTTGTCAAGGTACTTAGCATAAGTAAGAACACCAAGCATAAGTGCCATATCGAACTGTGAAAGGCTCTGAAGAATATAGAACTTGTTAATGAGTTCCTCTGAGCCGTTGTTAGTGATAATTACATATACGATTGCAACGAGTGACATAATGCCAGTTCCGATGCAGAGGCCTACTGAGCCTTTCTTTCCAAGGTCCTTGCCGATTACTACAAATACAAGCATGCAAAGTGCAAGTGTATAAGCGATAACTGGGATCATGAATGTTGCGTTTCCGTCGTTAGTGTTAGCAACGAAGAGAACCTGGATTGCTGTCTCAATAATGAATGCTGTTGCGAATGTCTTATAAGCCCATGCCTGCTTCTTGGAGAAACCTCTTACTACATAGTAGAAAGATACTGAAAGAGCAATGATTACGAGAGCTGTGCTTATACGCATAAGAAGTGGTGACTGTGCGTTGATAAGCATCTCTACGCTTGTGATGATGCCTGATAATGCGAGAAGCAAATCAAGCAAAAGTACGGACTGATAAAGTGGATTTTCTTTTTTGAACATTATTAGTTTCCCCCTAAATTAAAATGAAAAGCTTACTGCTGCAAGCATAAGTCCTAAGAAATAAGTTCCGCTGTTAAGTCTGAGTATTGCTTTACTCTCCTTATACTTGAACTTGTGAAGTGAGATAAAATAGTCCGAAATCATGAATAGGATAAGTCCTACGCAGAGAAGCAACACATTCCAGCTAAACGGTAGCATGATAAGTGCTGCTATCGACAAAGTACCATGGAGTGATACTGTTGCGATATAGAGTGGAAAGACATTTTTCATCATTGGTTTTTCTTCGTAATCGTACCAACCCTTATACCATAGGATCAAGAATGTTCCGAAGAATATTGCAAATATGAGAAGGAACCACCAGAAGTTCTCAAATGCAAGGCCCTTGGCCATTACGAACTTAATCATCGAAGCGAAAATGATTCCATTTCCTATTGCAAACGATACGCCACCTTTGGAGAAGCTCCAAAGGAGGAGAACATCTCCGAGATAAGCAAAGAAGATACCAATGAAGAGTTCTATCATTATCGGATCTCCCCACCTACCGAAGTGGAACATCTCGAAAGCAATATATGTAATAAACGCTGTTGCCATTACGATTTTATTGATTGCACGACGCTTGAAATTGCCAGATGTCTCAGAGAAGAAGTAAGAAACGAGCAACGCAAGATATGCAACAATGAAGATTATTGTATAAAGCTGCATAATTCCCTCCAGAAAATGTAGTTTTATTATTTATGCTTGTTGAAGAATTTTACCATGCGATCAATTGCAGCTACTGAATCACGATTGTCTGGTACAAGAACCTGATAAACATGATTGAGTGACAATTTATATTTATAGTCATATTTGACTTTGGTACCGCACTTCTTCAAAATCTTACGTGCTCTACTGGACTGGCCATTGGCAATTACATCTGCAAGACTTGTGAAAATAATTGTAGGTGGATAATTGCCCTTGGTTGATTTCACAACCTTATCGAAGTTGAAGTACTTACCATATGGTTCACTCTTCCACTTCTTGCCAATTACATGTCCAACGTATGACTTGAGAAGTCCTTTCTTCTCAAGGTATGGACAAGGTGATACAAGTGAAACCGCTTTGAATTTAACACCTGGATCTACAAGTGAGAATGCATCACGCATCTTCTTTGAAACCGTTGCCGCAGCGACGTAGCCAGCGAGCTGGCCTCCTGCTGAGTCACCGGTGAGATATAGCCTTGACTTATTGCAAGGATAATTTCCAAGATGCTTTGCAATGAATTTGACTGCCAACATACAATCCTGAACTTGTTCATTATTAGTAACATCAGGAACAAGTCTGTAGTTGATGTTGAATACTACGAATCCCCTCTGTGCGAGGTGAAGGCAGTAGTTCTTATTAATTTCCTTGCTACCGTAGAACCAACCACCACCGTGGATATCGATGATAACTGGAAGCTTAGCATTTGGTTTCGTATCCTTTGGATAGTAGACATCAAGTGTATGCCATTCGTTCTTATCCTTGGCATAATTTATGTCACAGATCTGCTCTACATCCTCTGGAAAATCTTGCTTTGCGAGACGAGCTGCGTCGAGTTTCGCATCAAGTTTCCAGAAAGACTGAATGAGCGGTTTAGGCAAATTCATTCCAATTCCCCCGTAAATTACTTATATACTGTTAAATTATACATTATTTAGTATTGATAATCAATTATTAATATAGTAAGATTATTGCATAAATTAAAGGAAGTGCACACTATGGATGGACTTTATATCCCTGAGGGTTATCAGTCAAAATTGTCCCTCAAGGAAACTCAAAGAGCAATTAAACTTACTAAGGATACTTTCCAGCAGAACCTCGCGAGAGCGCTCAGCCTCGATCGCGTTACCGCCCCTGTAATCGTACGCAGCGGCTGTGGTATCAACGACGACTTGAACGGCGTTGAACGTAAGGTTTCTTTCGACATGAAAAGTATCGACGGTAACGCGGAAGTTGTACAGTCTCTCGCGAAATGGAAGCGCATGGCGCTAAAGCGTTATCACTACCAGCCAGGCGAAGGAATCTATACAGACATGTCCGCTATCCGTCGCGACGACAGTTGCGATAACACCCACTCAATCTATGTTGATCAGTGGGACTGGGAAAGAGTTATAAATGCATCCAACAGAAACGAAGACTTCCTTAAGGGCATCGTAAAACTTATCGTAAATGCACTTGTTGATACCAAAGAAAAAGTAAATCTCGTATATCCACAACTCACAAATTCAATGGAAAGAGATGTCTTCTTCATCACATCACAAGAGCTCCTCGATATGTATCCAGACATGGACGACAAAGAGCGTGAAAATGCTATCGTTAAAGAGAAAAAGACAGTTTTCATTATGAAGATTGGCGGTCCTCTCTCCAATGGCAAGCCACATGACGGTCGTGCACCGGACTACGATGACTGGGACCTCAACGGTGACATTCTCGTCTGGGATGATGTCATCGGCCAGGCACTCGAGCTCTCATCAATGGGTATCCGTGTTGATGCGAAGTCACTTAAGAGTCAACTTAAGCTTGCTAATGCTGAAGATAGGCTTCAGTACGCCTATCATCAGGGCATAATTGACGGCACTCTCCCACTTACAATCGGTGGCGGAATTGGCCAGTCACGTATGTGTATGTACATGCTTGAAAAAGCCCATATTGGTGAGGTTCAGGTATCAGTATGGCCTGATGAAATCATTGACGAATGTCAAGAAAACGGTATCAAATTATTATGATTAATAAAAAGATTTTATATGGCCTCGGTTGCGGGGCCATTTCCTTTACTTTGGCAGCTGCGAGCTACCTTCAAGAAAAAGCAATAGGCGTGGATAAGAAAGCCGCTCCATCCGATGGTAAGACCATAGGAATGGAGGTCGAGCGTGAGCTCTTAAACTCCGGTGAAAGTGCAGGAAAAAAGTGGTTCAAAGCTCAGCCATATAGAGAGGTCTATATGACAAACGAGCGAAATGAAAAGCTCTGTGGCTACTATCTCCCACCGAAGGATGGATGCAATGTAATCGCATTCCTCATCCACGGTTACAAGTCAAACGCCTTCCGTAATCCAATGCTTTTTGCTGAGCATTACTACGAAGAATATGGCTATGGCATATTCGTCATGGATCACACAGCTATAGGAAAAAGTGAGGGTCACTATGTTGGATTTTCCGGCTATGAATCAGATGACTGTCTCCTCTGGCTCAAGTATATCAAAGAGAATATAGGTGACTTCCAGATCATCATTCATGGCGTTTCAATGGGCGGTGCAACCGTCTGTCAGATGGCGGGCAAAGACCTTCCAGCGAATGTCAAATTCGCCATCGACGACTGCGGTTTCACCGGCGGAAAGCAGCAGATTGCTCATGAGTTCGAAATAAGAAATATCCCTGTTCATCCAGTGATTGAAATTCTCAGTTTCGTCAACAAAATCAAGGCCGGTTACACCCTCGGCTACACCGATGCCCACAAGAGAATTTATGATGCAAAATGTCCTATTCTCTTCATCCACGGCGGTCGTGACGGTTTCGTTCCGACAGTGATGGGTCGCGAGATGTATAGCGCGTGTCCTACCGAAAAGGAACTCGTCATCATAGATGACGCGACACACGCTACATGTGTTCTCTACGACCCAGATCTCTACTGGTCCAAAGTTGATGAATTCATCGAAAAATATATAGAAAAATAAACAAAACTCCTGACCTTTGGTCAGGAGTTTTATATTTCTTCTATCGCAAGAATTATGATACCTATTGCAACGAGGAATACCGAAACATATTGATTTCTCTCAAGTTCCTCTTTGAGAAAAACCCTCGCGAGAAGTACGGATACGATACAGTATGCGGCAATGACTGGCGCTGCGACCTCCGGTCTGCTCGCAATTGCATATACATAAGCGAACTGTCCTACAGTTTCGCAGATTGCGGCGCATGGTCGCGAGCCCTTGAGTCCCATCGTTATAGGCTCTTTCTTGATTATTCCAACATAGATTGCAAGTACAATTGCAACGATGAGAAATGTAAGTTCATATGAGATATTAGCAACATCTTCGAAGTTATCTGGCGTCACTCCCACGAGTGGCGTCTTATTTATATCATCAAGATAATAGCCATCAAAGAAGGTGCCGAGGGAGTCTATTATACAATATATAATTGGTATGAAAAATGCTATAACACCTATCTCCCTCTCCTCGTGTTTCTCGAACACTCCGAGAAGTACAACGCCCATGCTGACGAAAATTATCGCAATCATAGACATCAAATCCGGCATGCGGTGAAGAACGATACATAGGAGTATGCAAGACACAGCTCCCGAAGCATTCTGAATAGGACTCGAAATCGAAAGTTCCAAGTATCTAAGTCCAAAATACCCTACCGTCATCGACAAGATATACATAAGTGACACCGGCAGGTAAATCAAAAGATTTCGAAAATCATAATCAATACCTTTGATAAATATCGTGCCGATGGCCGTGATGCCCATCACTATGCCGACATATATAGATGTTTTAAGATGTGAAAAACGCTCTTCCGATGATGCACCGCGCTTGTAGAAAAGATCTGCGGTGCCCCAGGCGAGGAGCGTTATCATTGTAAATATAAGCCACATAATAGATCCTATAAATTGATAAGTCCCTTATCAAGAAGTTTCTGCATCGACATCATAATGCCGAGCTTCGCATGTGGGAATGTAAGTCCACCCTGGAAATAAACAGCATACGGTGGACGGATAGGTCCATCTGCTGAAAGTTCAATTGACGAGCCCTGTACGAACGCGCCTGCGGCCATAATAACCTCATCACTATAACCCGGAATCATCTCTGGCACCGGTGTGAAATAGCTATCCACAGGTGCTGCGGCCTGTATGCCTTCGCAGAAGGCGCACATAGCCTCTTTGGAGCCAAGTTCCACAGACTGGATAATGTCGTGGCGTGACTCTGTACCATTTGGTACAACGTTAAATCCCAAAGTCTCATAAGCACGCGCTGCGAAGATAGCGCCTTTCAGCGCACCCGCTGCGACAGTCGGAGCAAGGAAAAGTCCCTGGTAGAGGCGTGTGTTAAGTTCAAGACTCGCACCAACGTCTCCGCCTATTCCAGGCGCTGTAAGGCGATTCATGCAGCGATCGATTAGATCCTGTCGGCCGCAGATATAGCCACCAATTGGTGCAAGCCCACCACCTGGATTCTTAATGAGAGAACCAACTACCAAGTCTGCGCCGACATCAGATGGTTCAATCGTCTCAACGAATTCGCCATAGCAGTTATCGACCATGACGATAACGTCCGGTTTAATCTGCTTGATGAACATTGTGAGTTCGCCTATCTGCTTTACAGAAAATGTCGGTCTCATCGCATATCCCTTGGAGCGTTGAATCTCGACAAGTTTGGTCTTCTCATTTATTGCTCGTCTTATGTTGTCATAATCAAATGAGCCATCAGGCAACAAATCAACCTGTGAATATGTCACACCATACTCCTTGAGTGAGCCGATACCATCGCGGATACCTATAACCTCCTCGAGGGTATCATATGGCTTACCAACTGGAGATAACATCTCATCACCTGGTAAAAGATTTGCTGAAAGCGCGATGGCAAGAGCGTGTGTACCGCAGGTGATCTGGCCGCGAACAAGTGCCGCCTCTGTGTGAAAGATTGAGGCATATACTGCCTCAAGCGTATCACGACCGAGGTCGTCATGGCCATAGCCTGTTGTGCCGGCGAAGCAACCTGCGTTCACCTTGTTGTCTTGCATCGCTTTGATGACTTTAAGTTGATTATATTCTGCAACCTTGTCAATCTCGGAGAAGCGAGTTTCGAGTCCTCCGAGGATGCCCTCGGAGAACTCGTATACCTTTTCCCCTATTCCAAGTTTTGCATACATGTCGAGACTGGAATTATTCATAGATTACTTACTCTTTCCAAGATAAGCTTCTTTAACGCTTGGATTCTCAAGAAGATCGAGGCCGGCATGGTTCATTGTAATTTCACCTGTCTCAAGGACATATCCCCAGTCAGCTGTTTCAAGAGCCATAAATGCGTTCTGCTCAATAAGAAGAACAGTGATGCCTGCCTCATTGATTGTCTTGATAATCTTGAAGATGTCTGCAACTACAAGTGGTGCGAGACCAAGTGATGGCTCGTCCATCATGATAAGCTCTGGCTTGCTCATAAGTGCACGTGCAACTGCGAGCATCTGCTGCTCACCGCCTGAAAGTGTACCCGCAAGCTGCCACTCACGCTCTTTAAGACGTGGGAAGAGCTCATAGACATATTCATAATCGGCTGTCAAATCATCCTTGCGGAGATATGCGCCCATTCTAAGATTCTCTTTAACTGTGAGGTTAGGGAATACTCTTCGTCCCTCTGGTACAAGTACAACACCTGAACTTACAATCTTATCTGGTGAAAGACCGATAAGTTCTTTGCCCTTATACTTGATAGAACCAGACTTTGGCTTTACAAGGCCTGCTATAGACTTTAGTGTTGTAGATTTACCTGCGCCATTGGAGCCGATGAGGGTAACAATCTGTCCGTCGTATACGTCGAGTGAGATACCCTTTACAGCTTCAATTCCGCCATAGGATACGTAAAGATCTTTTATTTCAAGTACTTTATCACTCATCGTCAACTACCCCCAAATATGCCTCAATAACAGCAGGGTTCTTCTGAACTTCCTGTGGAGTACCATCAGCGATCATCTTACCGAAATCGATAACATAGATATGATCAGAGATATCCATTACGAGATTCATATGGTGCTCGATGAGGAAAATAGTCAAATTGTACTTGTCTCTTATCTCCTTGATGAAACTTGCAAGTTCCTCAGTCTCCTGAGGGTTCATACCTGCTGCTGGCTCATCAAGAAGGAGGAGCTTTGGTTCTGATGCGAGAGCACGGGCAATCTCAAGGCGACGCTGAAGTCCATAAGGAAGACTTGTTGCGATATCATCCTTATACTTATCGAGTCCCTGCTCTTTAAGAAGAGCCATTGTCTCCTCTCTCATGCGCTTTTCCTCCTTGGCATTGCCACGGAAAGTCGCAGAGAAAACGTTCTGATTTGCACGCATGTGCTTTGCTGTAAGAACGTTATCGAATACCGTCATACTCTTCCAGAGTCTGATATTCTGGAAAGTACGAGAGATTCCTTTTTCAGTGATTTTATCAGGTGTCATAGATACTACAGCGCCGAGATACTTATCGCCATTCTCGCCCTTATAGTTCTTCTTCATTTTGCCTGTTGGATGATTACGAACTATTGGCTCGTCCATAAATTCAACCAAACCATTTGTTGGCTCATATACACCTGTGATACAGTTGAATGCTGTTGTCTTGCCGGCGCCGTTAGGGCCGATAAGAGCAACTATCTTTCCCTCTGGGATGTCGAGGGACAAGTTGTTAACGGCTACAACGCCGCCGAACTGCATAGTGATATTTTCTACATGGAGGACATTATTACTCATTTGCTTCGCCCTCCTTTATCTCTTTCTTTTTCTTTCGCCTGAAGAGATCCGAGATTTCTCTCTCACCCATAATTCCCTGACGGAAGAAAAGTACGATAATCATAATGATTACTGAGAATACAACCATACGGAATCCGTTCTTGAGAAGTGGAACCTGTGTGCCGCCGATATACATTGGGTTATCGAGGAAACGGAGCCACCACTCTGAACAAGCGATGTAAAGGAATGATGCAAGGCAACTTCCTGATACAGAACCAATACCACCGATTACGACGATGAGAAGAATCTCATATGTCATAGCTGATGTGAATGTCTTGGCCTGAACTGTTGATGCGAACATTGCGAAAAGCGCACCACCTACACCAGCGAAGAATGAACTGATGCAGAATGAGAGCATCTTATGCTTTGCAAGGTTGATACCCATTGCCTCTGCTGCAACCTCATCATCACGGATTGCTTTGAAAGCACGACCATAAGATGAGTTGATAAGAAGCACGATGATAGCAATACAAGTGCCTGCAAGAACAAGTGGAACGAATGACGAGAGTCGGAAGACTACTCGTCCGATATCGTCAGTTATATTGAAATCGGAGAATGTCGGATAACCACGGAGTGCGTTTGCACCGTTTGTAACCCTGCCAAGCTTGTCCCACTGGAAAATCGCACGTAGGATTTCAGCAAATCCAAGTGTAGCAATAGCAAGGTAGTCGCTCTTAAGTCTGAGTACCGGGAGACCGATAAGGAAAGCACAGATAGCTGCGACAATACCTGCTGCGATACAAGCAAGTACAACAGCGACGATGAGACCGAATGTCTCACCGAGTGCACCCTCGAAAATGTCCACCAAGCTGAAGTGAACTGAAGAGCCCTGGAAGAGATAATAGATATCATCTCTTACGTCATTTGGAATTGTAAGAATAGCATAAGTATATGCACCGAGGAGCATGAAACCTGCCTGTCCAAGTGAGAAAAGTCCTGTGAAACCGTTGAGGAGGTTCATTGATACAGCGACGAGTGAATATACTGCGCCTTTACGAATTACTGTGAAGAGCAGTGAGTTCGCATTGATTGTGTTCTCAAGAACAAGTGTCAATACGAGCACTGCAAGAATGATGATTAAGGTAATGAGAGTACCTTTATCGATGCGTTTCTTTTCATTAAGCATACGGCACCCTCCTTATACCTTATCAGTTGTCTTCTCGCCGAAGATACCAGTAGGCTTAACAACGAGGATGACAATAAGAAGTGCAAATGTGAATGCATCTGAGAAGATAGCATAATCAGTACCCTTGATAAGTGTCTCGCAGATACCAATGATAAATGCACCAATTACAGCACCTGGAATAGATCCGATGCCGCCGAATACCGCTGCAACGAATGCTTTAAGTCCTGGCATAGCTCCTGACATTGGAACAACTGTAGGATAGTTTGTAAAGTAAAGAAGGCTACCTACTGCAGCAAGGAATGAGCCAATTATGAATGTTGCAGATATAACTGAGTTAATCTTTACACCCATAAGCTGGCTTGTCTCGAAGTCCTTAGATACCGCTCTCATAGCAATACCAACCTTAGTGTGGTTGATAAGGAGTGAGAGGATTACTACAAGTACGATAACCAAAATCGGAGTTACAACTGTTACGACACGGGTTGGTGCTCCGAGGATATGAATTGTATTAGAAATCCATGGGATTGATGTATATGTCTTAGGCTGACCGCCTGTTACATAGAGTGCAAGGTTCTGAAGAAAATAGCTTACACCGATTGCTGAAATCATAACTGACATTCTTGGTGCTGAACGAAGTGGACGATAAGCCGCACGCTCAATAATAAAGCCAAGAAGAACTGTGAGGACAATTACGAGAGGAACAGCAATGTAAATAGGCATAACAGTCGACAAATATATCATGAGAAGTCCGGCAACCATGAAAACGTCGCCATGGGCGAAGTTGATAAGACGAAGTATGCCATAGACCATCGTATAACCGATGGCGATGAGGGCATACTGTCCGCCGAGAGATATACCGGATAATATTTGTGAAACTATAAATTCCATAAATTACCCCTACTTATTGAAGCATCAAGGGGAGCCGAGTGGGCTCCCCTTGAAAAAACATATTACGAACTAGAGATTATTTTGCTGTCTGCTGTGTCTCGAATAACCATGCAGCATTTGCGTTGTCAGCAACCTTGATGAATGCTGTGTCACGCTTAGCATCGCCTACATCGTCGAATGCGATAGCACCAGAAACGCCTGTGTACTCAACTGTTGCAAGAGCAGCCTTGATTGCTGCTGGATCAGCAGAGTTTGCCTTCTTAATTGCCTCAAGAGCTACATAGTAAGCATCATAACCCATTGCTGTTACAGCAGAGATTGTGTCGTTACCACCGTTAGCTGCTTTAGCGTCAGCGTTTTCATTGATGTACTTCTTGATACCAGCATCGAAGTCAGCGTTACCACCCTCAGAATAGAAAGTAGAAACATAGAGCTTGATGTCTGTGTCCTTCGCTGCATCGAGAACCATGTTGTCATCGAGTGTATCAGAGCCAAGGATTGGGAAGTTAGCTTCAAGCTTTGCAGCCTGAGCTACGATCTGTGTAGCATAAGCAATTGATACTGGGCAGAAGAGAACGTCACAACCATTGCTCTTAGCCTTGTTGATATATGAGCTGAAGTCTGAGTTGTTAGTTGGGAATGAATCAGAAAGTACTTTACCACCGTTAGCTTCGAAAGCCTTAGTGAAGTAGCTGATGAGACCCTGGTCATACTCATTACCAAGCTCGCCAAGGCAATAAGCCTTCTTAGCCTTGAACTTGTCGTTTGCGAAGTTAGCAAGTACTGTGCCCTGGAATGGATCAAGGAAGCAGATACGGAAGTAATGATCGTTACCAGCTGTTACGTTAGGGTTAGTACATGTAACACCAAGAGCAGCAACGCCTGCATTCTTGAATGTCTCAGAAGCTGCGATTGAAACGCCTGAGCCATATGAGCCAAGAACGATAGCAACGTCTTTACCAACGAGTTCCTGAGCTGCGGCTGGAGCCTTAGACTGATCAGAACCGTTATCAGCGTATACGAGTTCTACTTTGTATTCCTCGCCACCGATTGTAACTGTAGGAGTCTCTGAGTTTGCATACTGCATACCGAGAGTTTCCTTCTTTCCGCCTGCGCCTGAGTCGCCTGATGCTGGCTCAAATACGCCAATGCGGATAACCTTCTCTGCGTCACCTGTTGATGCTGAACAACTTGCGAAGCAGAATACCATTGCGAGAACAAGTACGAGTGCGATTACTCTTTTCATAATAATTCTCCTTTTTATTTATATTATTTTAAATAATATGCAAAAATTATAATAAATTATTAAGTTTAAGTCAAACCTTTCTCAAGTTTTTCTTTATAAAGAATGAGAAATTCCTTAATCTTATTCATCTCGACAATATACTTGTCTATGTCGCGGATAAGCCATGGATCTGGTACGGCGGAATACGTACCTGTTGCCGCCTCAGAAAGGGTCATAAACTTGCTCTGCCACCATATTGGCACGAGCAATTTATGGCCTTTCGTCATGCCGATAATTATATCGGCATCGCGGAAAAGTTTTAGGTCGTATCGACGCCAGATAAATCCAGGCTTATGCGCATTTACATAATCCTTATCGAAGCCCTCTCTTATAAGTGCTTCCGCGGTGTTCGGGTCAATCTTATTCACCGGACTCATAACGGCTGAAGACTTGACCTCAACCTTGCCGGCAAGCACTTCGGACTCCTCCACCATGCGTCTAAACATATACTCACAATATGGGCTTCTGCACATATTTTGAGAACATACAAAAAGTACTTTCATGTTAAATTTATCCTTTAACCATTGAGCGCGTTATACGCCTTTTTATTGTTCTTGTAGAACTCTTTGAATACTTCGTAATTCTTGTCGTAAACAGCCTTATTTTCTGGGTTCGGTGTGAAAGTCTTAGCTGCAGGAATGAAATCCTTTACCTTGGAGAGACTCTCGATTTCTCCTATACCTACGCCAATTATAGCGGCTGCGCCAACAGCACCAACGTTCTGTGGGCTGTCAACTGTCTCAACCGTCTTGCCAAGTACGTCAGCAAGAATTTGACATGTTACGTCAGAGAGTGCACCGCCACCTACGAAGCGGATTGTATCAGATACCTGTACCTTCTTAGCCTGCTGCTCATACATCCAACGATTCTGGAAGCAGACGCCTTCGATAACTGAACGGATGAGGTCTCTCTTTCCTGTCTCAAGCTTGATATTGAAGAATGCACCTGCTGCATTTGGATCCTCAAATGGGCAACGGTTGCCGTGAAGCCAAGGTAAGAAAATTACACCGTCAGAACCTGCAGGTGTCTCACTCATTACCTTAGAGAGATAGTCATAAAGTGATGTGTATTCAATCTCATAATTCTCAGGTGTCTCTGTTACATCTTTCTTCTCAAGATAGATGCCGATCTCATCAAGAGCCAAGTGATTTTTCACCCACTCAAGGCATTTTCCTGATGTCTCATGCTCTGCGAAATAGTTATATCTACCAGGGTCTGCACCAACGATTGCTGCAATCATAGCGCCTGTATCAACCGTCTGTTTCTCAACAACAGTTGATACCCAGCCAGATGTACCAGAATAGATATGTGTGTCGCCTGGGAGAACTGCTCCGGCGCCGACGCCGATAAGAGAGGCGTCTCCACCACCGCCGAAGACAGGGATGCCAGGCACAAGGCCGAGCTCCTCTGCTGCTTTCTCCGTAAGGCCACCTACAACATCAGTAGATTTTACAATCTCTGCAAGGTGGTCAGGATTTACATCGACAAGTTTACATACAGGCTTACACCAGCCCTCGTGGCCCTTACGGGTATCGTAGAGGAGCTGACCGAAAGCTGAGTCTTGAGTCATTACGATTCTGCCTGTCATACGGGCAATAAGTGACTCTTTTACATCGACAATTTTATAGATTTTCTTAAAGATTTCTGGCTCATGTGCCTCAATCCATTTATATTTCCAAATTGGGTCCTTAACGGAGCAAGAAACTGCTCCAGTATAATAGAGATATGGGAGAAGTTTAAATACATTTGCACCAGCGATCTGAATACCGTTGGCAATACCCTTCTTAATCTCCTCTTTAGCGCGCTGATCCATATAGGACATAGGTCTGCGAAGGACATTACAGTCCTTATCAAGTGCTACAAGTCCCTGCATCTGTGAACAGAAAGAGATACCTGCAATATCTGAAGGCTTTACTCCGAGTGCTTTCACATCATCGCTCTCGAAAATCTCCTTCGTGGTAGCAGCCATTGCATTCCACCACTCATCAAAATCCTGCTCTGCACCGCCGTTTTCAACCATATAAAGGCCATATCCCATTGATGATGCACCTTTAAGCTTAATTGTCTTATCAATCTCGAAAAGACAAGTCTTAACGCCAGTTGTTCCGATGTCATAAGCTATAACGAACTTTCCCATATATATACCCCTTTTCTGGATTATTTACCGAATTTTTTAACGTCTCCATGTTCGAATGTAAAGGCCGATTCAATAAACTTTAGAAGTTCCTTTACCATTCTCTCATTATCATCAAATATATCGTCTCCACAATATATTTTAAGTCGCTCTCTGTAATAGTCACATGTGTACGAAAACTGAAGTGACATAAGAAGTGAATCGAAGAAAAATGCGAACATTTGAGGATCGCAATCCGACCTTATATCGCCACTTTTTCGCGCGGCTTCTATAAACTCACTATATGTGCGTGCGGAGATGTCCTCAACGCGCTTAGCAAGCACTGCAGCGCCCTCATTTTCCGAGAGACGCGTAATTTCATTATATAATTTTACATACTTAGAGTCTGCACCAGATGTAGCCTGAATTGCGCGTATAAGTTTCTCTGCACGCACAAGGATTTTATCATCTGTGTTAACGACTCCATCGATAATTTCCTCGAGGGTCCTCATTGCCTCGTCAACACAGGTCAAGAAATAATCTTCCTTCGTGTCAAAATACTTATAGAGCAGGCCTACCGAGACTCCTGCCTTTTTAGCAATCACATTGATATTTGCCTTCTCAAGACCCAGTGACGAGAACTCGTTTATGCCAGCGGTGAGCACCGCTTTCTTATACTTATCGTCAGCTCTCTCGAAGGCCTCTTTATGGTGCAATTTATCTGCCATAATAGTACCTCTCATTGGTTGTGAGCATTTGCTCACTATGACTAAATTGTATCAATAAAAATTGTAAAATTCAATAAGGATTTACTCTTCTATTTTCAATATAATAGTGGTATAATTAAAGAGTAAATTTGTGAGCGACCGCTCACGGGACGCTATTTTTATGGAGGTAAAACTATGGACACAAGATTTGCTATTTCAGAATATCCTGATGCGATAGCTATTAACAATGAACTCAACGAGCTCATTAAGAAGCCAATTTACTCTCTCAACAGAACTGCTCTTAAGAACTACGAAGAGGAGTACTTTGAGAAGAAGTGTAAGAAATCAAAAGAAATGATCGAAGAGGCACGTGATGTAATCCCTGGTGGCGTACAGCACAACCTCGCATTCAACCACCCATTCCCTATCGTTATGACTAAGGCAGAGGGTGCTTATCTCTATGATATCGATGGAAACAAGTACTACGACCTTCTTCAGGCCGGTGGTCCTACAATCCTCGGTTCTAACGATCCAGTTGTAAGAGATGCTGTTATCGACCTTCTCAACACATGTGGTCCATCAACAGGTCTTTTCCACGAATATGAGATGAAACTCGCAAAGAAAATCTCTGAGTGCGTTCCATCAGTAGAAATGTTCCGTATGCTCGGTTCAGGTACAGAGGCATGCATGTGCGCAGAGCGTGTTGCTCGTCTTGCAACAGGCCACAAGAACATCCTTAAGATGGGTGGCGCTTACCATGGTTGGTCAGATATGATCGCATGGGATATGCGTGTTCCTGGAACAATGAACCTTCAGTCTAAGGGTATCCCAATGTATGCTTTCAAGCATACACAGGGCTTCTTCCCTGGCGATCTTGAGGACCTCGAAAGAAAGCTCAAGATCAACGAACTCAACGGTGGCACAGCCGGTGTATTCATTGAGCCAATCGGCCCAGAGTCAGCAACTCGTCCTGTAACTCGTGAATTTGTAAAGGGCGTTGAGGAACTCTGTCATAAATATGGTGCTCTCCTCATCTGTGATGAGGTTGTATCTGGTTTCCGTATCGGTCTTTCTGGTGCTCAGGGTTACTATGGTATCGACCCAGACCTTACAATCTTCGGTAAGGTAATCGCTGGCGGTTACCCAGGTGCCGGCGGTATCGGCGGTCACAAGGATGTCATGAAGCATCTCGGCGCAGGCCTCGATGCATCTGGCAAGAAGGTTAAGAAGGCAATGTGCGGTGGTACAATGGCTGCAACTCCAATCTCTTGCGTTGCTGGTTACACAGCAATCTGCGAGATTGAGAAGCGTAATGCTTGCCAGGTAGCTGGTCAGATGGGTGACCGCCTCACTAAGGGTATCCAGGACTCTATCAAGAAGTACAATCTTCCATTCGTTGCATTTAACGTAGGTTCTGTATGTCACCTTGATACAGTTGGTACAATGCAGTTCGCAATCGATCTCAAGAAGGCTTGGGAGATCCCTGGCATTCTTGATCAGACAGGTATCCGTCAGATCGAGATGCAGAACATGGGTGCAGCCTACATGGCAGAAGGCCTTGTAACACTTGCTGGCTCACGTCTCTACACATCAGCTGCTTATACACCAGAAATGATCGACGATTGTATCGCTCGTTTCGACAAGGTTCTCGCACAGTGTGAACTCATCCCAACAGGTAAGAAAAAATAATCTAAAGAGGTACAACTATGGCTTATGAAATAAATGAAGCAAAAGCCCTTGTTGTAGAAGCTGGTAAGAAGCTTGTAGAATCAGGACTTATTGCTAGAACATGGGGTAACGTATCTGCTCGTATCTCCGATACACAGTTCGTTATCACACCATCAGGCCGTGCCTATGAGACACTCACGCCTGATGAAATCGTAGTAGTAAATATAGCTGACTGCGAATATGAGGGTGACATCAAGCCATCTTCAGAAAAAGGCGTACATGCTGACGCATACAGACTTCGTCCAGAAGTTAACTTTGTTATTCATACCCACCAGGTAAATGCATCTGTGGTATCTGCTGCAGGAGTATCCGTTTTAGGTGTTCCTTGCGCTGATTACGGTATGCCATCAACTGGTGCCCTTCGTAAGGGCGTTGCCAAAGCAGTTGAAGAGAACCCAGATTGCAAGGCAGTAATCATGCAGCACCACGGTGCTCTCTGCATGGGTGCTGACTTCGACGAGGCTTTCAAAATTGCCGAGGAACTTGAGAAGACATCTGCCAAAGAGATTGCTCGTGTAACTGATTACACATGTGGCAGCAAGGAAACTCCTAAGAATCTCTATAAGGGATTTATGAAGAAGTTCCGCTTTGATGAACTTCCAGCAATCGATCTTGGTTCTTCCAAGCTCGTTGAAGATAAGTTCTTCCTTCTTACAATGGCAGACGGTTCTGAATATCTCTGCTCTATGGAAGGCATTGCTGTCACAGGAATTGCTCCTCGTGTAGCTCTCATCCACGCTGAGATTTATAAGAATACAGATGCGAAGCTCATCGAAGCTTTTGCATCTGAGGATGTAAAAGCCCTCTCTTATGGAGTAGATAAGCTTCATCCTTATCTCGATGACTTCGCTCAGATTGCAGGTCAGACAGTTAATATCTGCAACTGGCTCAAGGCTTCATATCGTACAGATGCTAAAGATATCGGCAAAGCAGCCAAAGGTCGCAACGCTGTTATCGTACGTGGTCAGGGTGCTCTCTGCTACGGCAATTCTCTCTATGATGTAGATGCTGTAAAGCTTGTTCTTGAGAAAGAGTGTAAGACTGAAATGTACTCACTTTTACGTACAGGTGTCTCCGCTCTCTCACCTATCGACTGCTTTATCATGAGAACAATCTATGTACTCAAATATTCAAAGCAGGCTGATAAATAAGATATAAATAAGAAAAGCTCCGTTGGTAACCCAACGGAGCTTTTTATTTTAACTATTAGTCAAGGCCCTTCTCGTCAAAGCGGAATGCTGTCTCAAGAAGTGTGCTAACGCCTGC
>JAZQQZ010000026.1:0-41099 GCA_045629305.1 Acutalibacteraceae bacterium
GAATATAGATCCGGCTTCTGCTGATGCTCAGAATCTTGTAAAGAGAATACAGGACTATATTACAGAAAACTTTTATACATGCACAAATAAGATTTTGCGCGGATTAGGGAAAATGTATTCAGGCGGTGGAGACTTTACAACAAATATCGATTCATGTGGCGGAGAAGGTACAGCCATCTTCGTAGCAAATGCGATAGAAATCTATTGAGATAATGCAGAGTAAAATTGTAATTTTATCGGTCCTATTACATCACTGATTCATTGCTGCGACCGCGAACCGGAAAAGGAGGCAATAAAATATGGCTGCAAATATTATCACACTCAGCCGAATATTGTTTTCTCTGTTACTGCTTGTTTTTTCGCCAAATTCATATACTTTTGCCGTGCTTTATCTTTTGTGCGGTATAACAGATTTGCTTGACGGCTTTGTTGCGAGAAAACTTCACACGGAAAGCGAAAAGGGAGCAAGACTCGACAGTGTAGCGGATTTAATCTTTGCGGTTATATACGCCGTGAAAATACTTCCGCTTTTGTCCGTACCGTATTGGATTTGGATATGGACTGCGATAGTTGCGGTAACCAAAATTGTGGGTATTGTAATTGCAAGCAAAAAAGCGAAAAAAATGTCGATTGAGCATTCATTCGGCAACAGGCTTACGGGGGTCTTGCTGTTTATTCTTCCGCTCTCGGTTTATATTGCAGATGTGGAATACGGGGCGGCGCTTGTATGTATCGTTGCGACGGTAACGGTAATTAAAGAATTTTTAAACATAAAAAATTGTATTGATGAAAAATCAGAAAGAAGAACATAACTTATGAAATTCAGCGGATTTTTGATTGTTGTAAAGGATATCAAAAAGGCAGAGAGATACTATCACGACCTCTTCGGCCTTGAAATGCTTGTTGACAATGACGGCAACATGATCCTTTCAGGCGGGCTTGTTTTGCAGGAGGAAAAATACTGGCATGGTTTTATCGGCAGGGATATTATTCCGCATAACAACGCCTGCGAACTGTATTTTGAGGAAGAAAATGTGGACGCTTTTTATGAAAAACTGAAAACGTTATATCCCGAAACGGAGTTTGTCAACCTGCCAATGACCCATAGCTGGGGACAGCGTGTGGTGCGCTTCTATGACCTTGACGGAAATCTGATCGAGGTCGGTACGCCGATGTAAGTATCAAATCAAAGTGAAGATGATAAACATGATCGAAACAAAACGTTTGAAAATATATACCGCTTCCGAAGAACAAATGGAAGCGTTTATCGCTGTGCAGTCGGACGATGTTCTGAAAGCGGCTTATACGGAAATGCTGGACGGGGCAACCAATCATCCGGAACAGTGGGAATGGTATGCCATATGGATGATTGAGTTGAAAAACGGCACTCATATCGGAGAATTGTGCTTCAAAGGGCTTTCAGAAGACGGGAGTGCCGAAATCGGATATGGCATTGCTGAAAACTATCAGAACTGCGGTTATGCGACAGAAGCGGTATCAGCACTTGTAAATTGGGCATTGAAGCAGCCCAGCGTATCGTCTGTTACGGCGGAAACAGAAGAAACCAATATTGCTTCTCAAAAAGTTTTAAGAAAAGCCGGGTTTATTCCGACAGAAAAAACAGGCGAAGATGGGCCGCTGTTTATTTGCAAAAGCACACTGAATAAAGGGAGATAAAAATCAGTTAAAAGCATCTCTATAACGTTAATGTAATTGACAGCATAAATAATAAGGGACAAAGAAAGAGCCAGGTTCGATGATTGAACCTGGCTCTTTGATTTGTTAAATTCTCAAGCTCTTATCCTCACCAATGGCTGACATGCCATCAAGAGTGTAGGTGTTGCCATCCTCATCCTTGATGAAACCACGAAGTTCACCGAAGGTAATTGTGTAGTCCTCATCAATAATTCCAATGTGCATAATCATTGGATGCTTGTCACCTATCTCATAGTAAAGATCAACCATACCATGATCATCATATACATGGCAAAGGTCAGGCTCATCATAGTGGAAGTAAACAGGTGTTACTCGTGATGTCTTACCCTGGAACCAGATGAGGTTCTCATTGTAGTCATCCTGGTTGATTGACTGGTTTCTTGTTAAGTTGAAACCAAAGAATTCCTTTTTACCATTGACAGTATTAGTACCCATTGTTGTTACCCAGTCATAGTGCATCTTGTATGGGTAGTAACCACGATGATCATCAATGATTGCTGTTGAATCCTTGTCTGTCTTGTATGTCTTACCATTTACTTTGATGTATCCTTCTGCATGGAAGAGATCCTTCTGACTATAGAGTGGCTTGTTCTTACCAAATGGAATCATAACAACAGATGGCTTTGATACTCTTGTAAGTTCAAAGTCATATTTGAACATCTTACCAGGGTTAATTACACGACCAGAAACATATGCTTTGCCATTTTCAAAGTTGTTCTTAATATTAACTCTGTTGATAACGCTCTGGCTGTAGCAAGTGTCACCATTGATAATTGTTGGAGCCATTACTGCCTGCTGTGGAAGCATCATTTCCTGACAAGCAATCTTTTTCTTAGTCTTCTTGTCATATACGATTGTAAGGCTAGTTCCGAAAAGGCCCATGTTACATACAGCTGTAAGTACGATTACATCCTTAAGTGTAATCTCAACTGCTTCCCAGCATGTATATCTAAACTTGTTCATGAAATCAGGAAGAAATCTTGACTGTCTGTGAACATTCATAAAGTTCATCTGAGGAAACTCACTCTCAAATGTTCCAAAATAGCATTTTCCGTTCTCATCACAGATATCATTTGGTGTTGGAACTGGAATTCTCTTGTCTGATAAAACGTTTTTAAAATTCATTTGTATCTCTCCTGTTTGCAGTAATATTTCTCCACTATTTTAGCACAACTATTATACAAAATTCTATGGAGAATTTAACATTGCTTGAAGTATATGATATGATATAACAAACAAGTTTTAGGAGAATATAATGACTAAAATACTTTTTATCTGCCACGGCAACATCTGCCGTTCGCCGTGCGCAGAGTTTGTAATGAAGGAGCTCGTGAGGAAGGCGGACAGAGAAGACGAGTTTGAGATTGCCTCTGCTGCTACTAGCACAGAGGAACTTGGCAATCCCGTCTATCCGCCAATGCGAGAGCTCCTAAATAAAAAAGGCATAGATACCAGTGGTAAATATGCCCGTCAGATGACCAAAGCGGACTATGATTACTATGACACCATAATCCTTATGGATCACTACAATTTGAGAAATATAATGTATATCATAGGAGAAGACACAGACCGTAAGGTCCGTCTTCTCCTTGACAGAGATGTCTCTGACCCTTGGTATTCAAGAGACTTTTCCAAGGCATATGACGACATCTTAGAAGGCTGCGCAGCACTTCTAAACGAACTATAATTTTGACTATTAAAGTATAAGTTAAGCCCACCACAAATCAGTGGTGGGCTTTCTTTATTTATTATTATTTGTTTTCCGTATCCGGATTCTTATTATCTAGAATTGTCTTAACATTTTGGGTTTCTTTTAACTTAACAGCAATATCCCAGATATTAACGCCGCCATTTGTTTCTTCAAGTTCTTCCTCTTTGAGAGCATTTAATTCTTCTTTTGTATTCATTGTTTTTCCTCCTCTTTTGTGTTTTCACTTATGCATACGAATGAGTTTCAAAAAAGGCTACTCTTTTTGTTTTCTATTCAATACATAGTTCAGCACCATTAAGTTTCTTGGTGATGACAATCTTGCGATCGATTTCCTCCTTGAGCTCTGGCATATGGGAGATAACGCCTATGAGGCGTTTGCCATCTGCCAGTTTAACAAGGAGGTTAACAGCTTGACGAAGTGAGTTCTCGTCAAGCGAACCGAAGCCTTCATCAATGAACATTGAATCCAGGCGGACTCCTCCGCTGCGCGACTGAACGACGTCAGAGAGGCCAAGGGCCAAGGCCATAGAGGCCATAAATGACTCGCCGCCTGACAAGGTCGAAACGTCGCGCCACTGGTTAGTGCTTCTATCAAGAACATCGAGGTCAAGTCCTACTTGTGACCTCATGTTCTTAGCCTGCTCTTTGCATCGAAGCACGAACATACCACCAGTAAGTACAGTAAGTCGTTTGTTTGCAGCAGCAATAACTTGCTTAAAGAAATACTGCTGAACATAGGTTTCAAAGGAAATCTTAACATGCTGTGATACTTGGCCCGCAACAACTTTATACAAATCATTTACAATGGCCCAGCGATTGCCAAGTTTATCCTTTTCATCTTTCAAAGAAGTAAGTTCCGAAAGAAGATTTTGATTAATCTGGAGATTTTTCTTTGTTTCCGTCTCCTCACCAATAAGTTCTTTGCGATTTACTTTTACTACTTCAAATTCTTCCTTGAGATGATCAACATCAATAATCTTTTTATCTTTGAGTTTTGCTTCAATGTCTGCAAGGCGATCCTCAAGCGACTTCTTATTAGAATTATATGTATTTACATATTCCTCCAATTCAGTCAAATCTGCATGTTGCATCTTAGAAGCCTTGTATTCATCTTCATTCTTGAAGCCTTGCTCGCTGATTGAAGATGCATAATTTGCTTTGATTTCCTTAAGACTTTCTAAAAGAGTATCTTGCAACTTCTTATTCTCTTCAATACTTGTCTTAGTCTTTTCGATAGTTACATTTATCTTGTTGTATTCTTCTTCAGCCGTAGTGGCATCTTTTTCAATTTGCTCAGCCTTGCCAAGCAATTCTTTAGATCTCGCAACGAGTTCTTCCTGGTCTTCCTCACCAGTGAGTTTGACCTTTTTAAGGCTTACAAGTGCCTCGTCCATCGTTGCCTTGTACTCTGACTGCTTTTCATTAGCATCAGAGAGTTGCTTATTCGCTATGCTCTTAGCACTCTCTGCCGCCTCAAGTTCATCCTTTGTTGCAGATGAACTCGGCAACTTTGCAGGATTTGGATGCTCAACCGAGCCACAAATTGGGCAAGGTTGACCTTGTACCAAATCCTTGGCAATCAAGCCGTTTTGGCTTGCATAATAATTGGTCTTAACAAGCAAATACTTATCGTCAGTTGCTTTGCTTTCATCAAATAGGACCTTCACTGTTTCTTTCTGTGATTCGTAATTCCGAGCAGCATTTTTATAGCGTAACAACAAATCAATAGAATCAGATAATGTCTTACTATCCTCTCTGAGTTCCTTAGCCTCAGGGAGTTTTTCTTTGGCCTTTTCAGCTTTCTCTTTTGAATATGTCAAAGTGCCAGATATCTTTTCCAGTGTTTCATTTAAAGTCTTGCCTGTTTCTTTGGCATCATTTAACTCTTTCGCTTTTTCTTCAAAAGCATTTTCGAACTTCTCAACAGCAAGTGCCTTTTTGCCAAGTTTAACCTTCTGATCTTTTTCGGCAACTTCCTCTTTCTTAGAGGCGAGTTCGTCTAATTGCTTTTTAAAGTTGTCTCTTGTATCGAAATCTTTGTTGGTATTTTCAGCATCAGTAATGTCCTTACTTAACTTTTCAAAAGTGGCATCGAACTTCTCACGCTGTTCTGTAAAGGCTTTTGCCTTGTCAGAATCGAATTCTACCATTTCTGACAGTGCTGGTAACAGTTCAACAATGTGAGTGTTAGAGCTTACAAACGTCTCAATATCAAGAGCTTTTTCAAATTCTTTATCCACTATTACGCGAGCCATAGAGCCCTCAATCTTTTCGATAATTCTATCGTTCTGTGAGGTACACTCAGAATTCATTTCCTTGAGTTTAAACTGCAAGTCCTCATAAATTTTAGTATTAAAGATCTTTTGGAATAATTCTCTTCTATCCTTACTTGGCGCATTAAGAATCTTTAAGAAATCACCTTGAGCAATCATTACGGTCTGTGAAAATTGATTTCTATCAAGTCCCATAAGTTCCTTTACACGCTCTGTGATTGCTTCAACTTTAGTAATAAGTTCTCCTGTTTCAAGACACTTAAATTCACCCGTTGCAGGACTAGTGGTTGTTCCTTCTCCGCGAAGTTTAGCACGCTCAAATTCAGGACTGCGTCTTATAACGTATGTCCTGTCTTTGTGCTTAAACTTATATTCAACAAATGTTTCAACATTTGATGCCGCATAATCTGAACGGAATGACTTTGTAATCCTACGGCTTGTACCACCGGATGCTTCGCCATATAACGCAAAGCTAATTGCATCAAATATAGTTGTTTTACCTGAACCTGTATCGCCAGTAATAAGGAAAAGTCCATCACTTCCGAGTTTAGTAAAATCTACAACAGTTTCATTGGCATAAGGTCCGAAGGCAGACATTGTAAGTTTAATCGGCTTCATACTTGTCTTCCTCCAATCCCTTAAGCACTTCATTTAGCACTTCAAGTTGTTCTGATGTTGGCTCAGCATCATTATTTTGCAGCTTAAAGAAATCAATGAACAAAGATACAACGTCTTTGTCATCGATGCTTTCTTTCGCTATAACATCAACTTCTTGAATAGTTCTTGAATTTTGGATGAAATATTTCATCATATTTGGAAATACTGTTCCAACAGAGATTCGAGCATCTGGTGGAGTAAGCTCATCATGAACTATTACACGGACAAAGTCCTCTGAATAAGGCATATTCAATATCTCATCAAGCATTCCTTCAACATCGCGAACCTGATGGATAAACTTAAGCGGTCGTGTATCAATTACAATATTGCCCTTTTCCTTAACCTCAACAATAGTTACGCTCTTCTTATGATTGGTCTCGGAGAATGAATACATATATGGCGAGCCAGCGTAGCGCATAGTATCTCTGCCAACTTTTTGAGCGCCATGAATGTGGCCTAAGGCCACATAATCGAAGGCATCAAAAAGCGACGCGTCGACATTGTCGACACCGCCTACTACGCGCTCTTCTGACTCGCAAGTCTGCGCACCTGTAATAAACTGGTGCGCAACAAGAATATTACGTTTCGATTTATCAACGATTGAATGAGCAAGGACAGCTTTAATTGCATCATCATAAGATTCGATTGCTTCATCAGGATAACATTTGCGAACATTGGCAGGTCTGATGAATGGCAAAAGGTTAATAACGACCTCGCCATACTCATCATTCATGGTAATCTGCTGCAATGTACCCTCGAACTTTTCGGATACATATACACCAGCATTCTTAATCAATGAAGAAAAATAAGATATTCTCTGATCAGAATCATGGTTACCACTTATTACGAAAACCTTAATTCCAAGTCCTACAACTGAAGTCACAAAATCATTGAAAAGTGTCATGGCTTCTGCATTTGGAGATGCTTTCTGATATACATCTCCTGCAATTAGAATGCCATCAGCCTTCTCTTCCTTTGCAATTTCAACTATCTGCTTTAGCACATATGCTTGATCTTCTAGAAGAGATATATCACCCATCCTACGACCAAGGTGCAAATCAGCTATGTGTAAAAATTTCATTCAATCACCTAACCAGTAATCATAAAGTTTAATACATCATACATTAAATATTGTACCAAAATACGGACTTATTATCTATCCAATTAAATGATTTGTAGCCATATTATAAAATGTTTCGTATAATGAGATGTAAGATGAAACGAAAGGGGTTTTATAAATGGTAGAACTTAAAGATAAAGAATTAGAAACAGTTAATGGTGGCGGAGATGATTATGGTGCTTTAGCACATAATATGCCTAAGATAGCTGATGATGAAAAGTATATTATGAAACTTAATGATACACTTGGAGATGGTGCTCCAACGGCACCTGAAATTGAAGAAGAACTTAGATCATAATTGAAAAGGTCCGTAGTGGTAGCTACGGACCTTTTGTTTTTTATATGTAATTTACCATGAGAACCACTATGCCAATGAGTACCATGATGGTACCTACCACGCGGCTGAGCGTGGCGGCGGTGGCCTTGTTGGCGAGTTTCGCCGAGATACGTGCCCAGATGAGGGTAAAGATGATACAAAGTGCGAGATAACCAGAATCTGGAACGCCGCCAATTAAGAAGTGGCTCATGCTGCCGGTGAAAGCGGTGAACATCATGATGAAGACGCTTGTGCCGACTGCCATATGCATATCGTAGCAGAGGAAGGTAGTGAGAACGAATAACATCATTACGCCACCGCCCGCTCCAACGAAGCCGCATATGAATCCAACTATTATACCACCGACAATAGCTTTGATAACCTTGGACTTCTCGTTCTGTGTCAGTTCCCTGGTATTCTTGTTAGGGAAGATTATGAACTTGAGACCTACGACAACGAGTGCAATTTGAACTGCACTACTCATTGCTCGGTCTGGAAGAAGACTGGCTATAAAACTACCTATTACAGTCATTGTAAGTACGGAAATCATAAGAGGCAAACTGCCTTTTATGTCAAGATTTCCGTGCTTTTTATATGTCCAGGCGCTGGCAGCACTGGCAAGCACATCGCTGGCGAGGCCAATGCCGATTGCTTGATATGCTGGAACGTCTAGAAATGTAATCAGCATTGGGCCTATTATAGCCGCGGCGCTCATGCCCGCGAAGCCAGTTCCAATGCCAGCGCCCGCTCCCGCAAGGAAGCAGACTATAAGTACTTTCCACCACATAATTGTTTCCTCTATACAAACTAAATTAAAATCACTCTTTAATTTGCTTTGTAAAATACTATTATATTTTACCATTTGAAATCTCTATGTAAAGATATATAATTATATTGTTAGTAATTTATATTAAAAAGGAGAATTATTATGAACGTTGAAAACACCATTTTAAGCTTTATCTTCAACATCTGTAACTGGGTAATGATTATCCCAGAGAACAAAGCTCGCAAGTCTTATACAAACGTTAAAGACGAAATGGACATCCAATATTCAGACAAGTGCCCTGCTTGTAAACTTGATATCCATTATCAAGAGAAAAAGCCAGCAAAGAAAAGACCAGCACTTGTTAATATCCATGGTGGCGGACTTATCATCGGCGATAAGAAGAACTCCACTTACTACTGCTACGAAATAGCAGGCAAATCTGACACTATCGTTTTCAATATCAACTATGGTATGCCAGGCAAAGAAGTACCTGCAATGTTCGAGGGCGTTGACCCTAAGGCTTCACACAACGATGATTGGGTATTCCCACTTCCTATTCGTACACATATGGATGCTCTTCGCTACGTTGCAGAGCATGCTGAAGAATACAACATCGACCTCGACAACGTATTCGTATCAGGCGACTCAGCTGGTTCAGAGATGACAGGTATCGTTATGGCTTGCTTCTGCTCCGAGGAATATCGCAACGCTCTCGGCGTAGAGCTTCCAAACTTTAAGCCAAAGGGCTTCATCATGAACTGCGGTCTCTACAACATGAACATCTACAAGTACATCCCAGTAGGTCGTGTAATGTGGGTTAAATTTATGGGCGACAAGGCTCCTCACAAGAATCCACTTTGGGCTTATCACAACCCAATTCCATACATCAATAAGGATGCTGGAAATGCTTTTGTACTTAAGGGTATGACTGATATTCTCACAATATTCCAGTCCGACTGGATGGTTAAGAAACTTAAAGCTGAAGGTGTAAATACAACTTACTACATCGGCAAGAATCCTCTTAACTCATTCCACGATTTCATGATTTCTCCAGGTAAGGAAGGCGCTATGGCACTTGATGCAACACGTAAGTGGATTGCTGAGTGCGTAGCTAAATAAGGTGAATTATGGATAGATCAAATTGGAAAACTAATTATACATATGTACTTGTTCATGGTCTCTCCGGTTGGGGATCATATGATGGGCGCTATAAGCAGATGCCTTACTGGGGCATGCGAGGTGGCGACATGGTGCCATATTTGGCAAATTGGGGCGTCACCGCAGCGGCAGCATCGGTTGATCCATATGGATCAGCATGGGACCGTGCCTGCGAGCTATATGCACAGCTCACAGGATCAGTAGTTGATTACGGCGAGGCACATTCCGAGCGTATGGGTCACCCTCGTTTCGGCAAGGATTTCAGCAGCTGTCCACTTATCAAAGAGTTCGACAAAGAACACAAGATCAATCTTGTAGGTCACTCATTTGGTGGCGCAACAATCAGACTTTTCTCTGAACTTCTTGCAAACGGCTGTGCCGAAGAAGTTGAAAAGTCTGGCGATGATGTATCGCCATTCTTTAAAGGTGGAAAAGGCGATTACATCCACAGCCTCACGGCTCTTGCTGCGCCTCACAACGGCACAACCGCTTACTATGTCGCAGAGGATTTGAGCAACGATCCAAGACCTCCAAAGGGTGCTTATGGAGTTTTCGAAAATATCGTAAATGGACTTATCACAAAATCCACAGTAATTAAAAAAGACGGAAGCAAAGATGCTTCCGACTATGCTGATTATGATATGGATGTAGATAATGCAATGGAACTCAATAAGAAGATTTCTACATTGAAAAATGTATATTACTTCTCATATCCTGCATCATCTTCAGAACTTCAATCTGATGGCACTTATGCCCCAATAAACGAAATCACAGAAGTGATGTTTAGAAAGGCATCCCGTGCAATCGGTGTTTATAAGACAGTTACCAAGGGTGGCGTTGTAATCGACGAGACTTGGTTCGATAATGACGGTCTTGTAAATACAATTTCTGCTAAGGCACCAACATCAGCACCAAGTGTTCCTTACACTCCTGGCAATTTTGTTGCACCTGGTATCTGGCATATAATGCCAACCGTTAAAGGTGACCATATGTCGCTAAACGGTGGTCTTACAAGAAAGAACGACATAAGACCTCTCTTTGAAGAGATCATCGATATCGTTAATAGTTTATAAGCTTATCACCTTCGTAATAAAGATGCATATTGATATCTTTACTACCAGCTAATAATTCTTTTAAGAAATACTTGTCTCCCTCCCAAAGAGGTAGTTCAAGTATTTCTTTTTTATCTACAAATTTAAGCTCGCCCTCCGGACAATCGGCGATGAGTTCACCCTCGAACTCATCGGATGAGAATAGATACATATCCTCATCCTCCCACTTGTCCGAATGGAAGTGAACTATACCGTGAAAGGTATAATTAATGAGCGTCAAATTGGTCTCCTCTTTGACTTCTCTTAGAAGACATTCCTCTGGAGTTTCGCCATCTTCAAACTTGCCACCAACGCCGACCCATTTGCCCTCGTTTTCATCATTTTCCTTCTTGTTACGGAAGAGCATAAGATATTTATTTTCTTTTTCAATATAGCATAAAGTTGACTTTTTCATATCATTTTCCTTATGTTTTCAATATGTAATTATTATAGTCTAGCACTTTGACAAAAGCCAGTATTTTGATATACTAATAATTGTAAATTTCTTAAAGAAAGAGGTAAATTTTATGGCAAATAAATACGCTGGAACACAGACAGAAAAGAACCTTGAGGCCGCTTTTGCTGGCGAATCTCAGGCAAGAAATAAGTACACATATTTTGCTTCCAAAGCAAAAAAGGAAGGCTTTGAGCAGATTGCTGCTCTCTTCGAGAAGACAGCTAACAACGAGAAAGAGCATGCCAAGATGTGGTTCAAAGAGCTCGAAGGCATCGGCGACACAGCTGCCAATCTTGCAGCTGCTGCTGATGGCGAAAACTATGAATGGACAGACATGTATGAAGGCTTCGCAAAGACGGCTGACGAGGAAGGATTCCCTGCTCTCGCAACTAAATTCCGCCAGGTAGCTGCAATTGAGAAGCACCATGAAGAGAGATATCGTACTCTCCTTCACAATGTTGAAGCACAGGAAGTATTCGAGAAGAGCGAAGTTAAAATATGGGAATGCCGCAACTGCGGTCATATCGTTGTTGGTACTAAGGCTCCAGAAATATGCCCAGTATGTGCTCATCCAAAGGCTTATTTCGAAATCAACGCTGAAAATTATTAATTGTAGCCATTAGAGATTTTTACTCGTATATTTATACAACAAATTAAAGTAGAGGAAATTCTAATGGAAAAACTTAAAAAATTATTTGGTGAATATGATATGTCATGGCCGAAGGTCATCATCATGGCTATCGCCTCAGCTGTTTTCACAGCTGTAATGATGATGATCCCCGCTCTCAAGGAGAGCTCACTCCAAGACATAGGCATCAATCTTGACGTTTGGTTCGTACTTGCAATTTTCATAATTATGAATTGTAAGAAATGGTGGGAGGCCTCAATTAAGACGTTCGTCTTCTTCCTTGTGAGCCAACCGCTCATCTATCTGATTCAAATTCTTTGCAAATCAGCAGATTGGAGTCTGTTCACCAATTATAAATACTGGGGAGCAATCACAATACTCACCCTTCCTGGTGCAGCAATTGCCTATCTTGTAAAGAAGCAGAACATCTTATCAGTTCTCATCCTTTCAGTGGCAACAGGATATCTCGGATATGCAGCAGTTCCTTATTTTTACTCTATCATATCCGACTTCCCTCACCACCTTCTCTCCGCAATCTTCTGCATTGTATCAGCAATCCTTTTAGATCTTATTCTTATAGATAAGAAAGGACTTAAGATTGTGGCTCTTGCACTTGTTGCAGCTTCAGTAATTGGAACATTCATCTACACCGGCAGAGCTCATTCATATGAGATTACTCTCGGTGATGGAAATTGGTCTTATACAATTCAGGATGAATCCAAGGTGACTGCCGAGCGGGATGGTGACAAGCTTGTTATAAAATCCAAGCACGATGGTAACACGTACATCTATACAAAGAGCGATGATGGTGAAGAGAGAGAATATCTCGTAACTATAACCGGCGGCAATGTATGGGTTGACCGAATGTCAGAATAAAAAAAGAACCCTTGTGGCATAAGCCACAAGGGTTTTCTTATTCATACAAGAATTTTGTAAGAGTTCTAAGAAGCTTCTCTACTTCTATTGGTTTCGCAATATGGGCATTCATTCCATGTCCTATTGCATCATCTATATCCTCCTGGAATGCATTTGCTGTCATTGCAACGATTGGAATATCAGCTTGATTAGCATTATGAAGTCGTCTTATTGCCTCCGTTGCCTCATATCCGTTCATCTTAGGCATCTGAACATCCATAAGAATTAGATTGTAATAACCAGGGGCTTTCGATGTATAAACTTCCAAAGCGTCCTCGCCATTGACAGCTTCTTCTACTACGGCTCCCGCCTCAGAAAGAAGCTCAATTGCGAGCTCGCGGTTAAGTTCATTATCATCAACAAGAAGTATTCTCTTACCTTCAAGACTATACTCCTTGATTGTCTCTTCACTACTCTTTTCAAGTTCTGAGACATCACCAGTAAATACTTCAAAATCGAGATAAACAACAACTGTTGTACCAACGCCCTTTGTACTCTTTATGTCAATTGATCCGTTCATCATATCAACCAGTTTCTTGGTAATTGACATTCCAAGGCCTGTACCACGAATACCTGATACAGTTGAGTTCTTCTCGCGCTCGAAAGCATCAAATATATGCTCGAGGAACTCTGGGCTCATTCCGATTCCGTTATCTTGAATCTTAAACTCAAATCTTGCAACACTAAGTTGAGATTCAATTTGTCTTACTTTGAAATTAACCTGTCCGTCGCGATTGGTATATTTGATAGCATTACTGAGAAGATTAATAATTACTTCATTTACATGGAGAAGATCCGCATAGACGTTTTCATCTATAATGTTCTCAACTTCAACCTGCAAATCAATATGGTTATCTTTCGCAAGGTCACTAACCATTGCAACTACGCCCTGTACTGCCTTCGGCACATTTACTGGGGCGTATTCAATTGTGACCTTGCCACTCTCGATACGTGACATATCGAGAACGTCGTTGATAAGGTTCAAAAGGTGTCCACCTGATGAAGAAACCTTATCAAGACAATCGTTGACACGTTCCGTGTCATCGATATGGCGCTTCGCAAGATCTGTAAATCCAAGAATCGCATTCATTGGAGTACGGATATCGTGAGACATGTTGAAGAGGAAGTTAGATTTGGTCTTGTTAGCAATTTCAGCCGCATTCTTTGCATAAGCAAGTTCTGCCTGAATATCTTTCTCTCTTCGTATATCTTCATCAGCGAGGCGAATACCGAACATGATTTCAGTACTCTTATCATTCTTATTTGGATGAACTACTCTTATCTGATAATATCTATGCTCAAATTTATCCCTTACAACAACTGTAAAGGAAGGCTCTACTGCAAGAGCAACAGTGATATGGTTCCTTGAGAAAGAATCAAGGAACATAGTTCTATCTTCCTCGAAGATATACTCGTCTGCCATATGGGCAACGAGGTGGTTATAAGAAATATTTGATCCACTGGATCCAGTGATTCTATCATAGAATTCCTCACCGCGATAAACGACGATTTCGTTGGTTATCATATCCGCTTTGAAGATAAGTACAAAATCATCTGAAAGATCTGCGAGAATCTCTGCCTGGTTAGAGCTCTGTTCGTGAATCATATTGGTATAGAGATAAACCATTGAGAAAGTAATTCCACCGGCAATAAATGGGATGCCAGGGAAAAAGATCTGCAATACTACACCAATAATCGGTGGAACGGCGAAGAAAATAAGTGCAGAATCTCGGCTAAATACCTCTTTCTGTTTAAGCCTTGAACCATGTCTATATGCCTCTACAAGTGATACAACGAGATACATAGCTGCGACCACATAAGCGACGTGGAGCATTCCACCTTCTACAACCTTATGGTTCTCATCAATCCTAAATAAAATTCCTGTAGGAATTGTAATGACGAGAAGCACTATTGTCAAAAATATAGGAATTGATGAATAAAGATGGAAAGGTCTCTTATCGAAAATCGCTTTGTTAAGCAGAAGTTCTACAAGAACAAACCACGAATATCCACAGATAACACCCATCAAAAGATATGCTATATTGATGATATAATCCACCGCTATTGGAACTCCCATTCTTCCATCAACGGCAAGTCTTGCAAAGTCAAAGATGAAATATATTCCTTGACATAGGAGGTTCCATGTAATTATCAAATTGGTTTTTTCTTTATATCCATAACCGGTAGCAACAAGTGCGACACCCAATAACACAAACATGCAAAGCATATCTGTGTAGGCATAAAGGCATATACTGGAAGCGAACATGAAATTCCTCCTTTACGTTTAGTTTTCTAATTTTATCATATACTTGTATTAAAATAAACACCATAATTTTTAATATACAATTATATTGTAATAAATACTCACCTTATGATATAATGCAGTTTACACAATAACTATTAATTTTGAAAGGGTTTTATTATGGGATTATTTAAATCAAAACTTGTTCTTTTTGATGATATGAGCGCACCTGCAGAAATAGAGCTTTCGAAAAATGATCTCTATGAATATCTCCGCGTTCTCGATGCCATTTTCTTCAAGGCTCGCCTTGTAGACGTACTCAATGGTATCGAATATAACGTAGCACCAACAGGCGAAATCGTTCCAACAGAAACATGTTGTTTCTCTGTATGGGGCAAAGAATCAATGTGTACAAACTGCACATCAACAACAGCACTTAAGAATAAGTGTACACTCACAAAGCACGAATCAATTGGTTCAGTTAAGTTCCATGTTACATCAAAGTACATTGAATTTAACGGCGATCCTTATGTATTAGAACTCGTTCAAAAAGAAACACATATGTAATTCATCCTACGAGGTAAGAAATGAACGAACAGATATTCAGAAAAAAGAGCCTTGAAAGAATTGAATCACCTGAGAGTCTCAATGACTATGTAAAAGTTACACGCCCAAGCGTGTGGCTCCTTCTTGCTGCAATCATTGTCCTCTTCGTCGGTGCTTTTCTCTGGGCGACATTTGGACATATAGATACAACGGTTCCATCTACAGCAACTATAACCGGTGGAGTTATGAATCTCACAGTCACAGATAAAGAGAAACTTCCAAACGGTTACAACGGTCAAGATGCAAGACTTGTTATTGACAACAAATCATATAACATCTCACTCACGCTCAATGCAGATGGAACGTTTACTTCAAAAACAGAACTTCCAGAGGACCTCACCGAAGGTTCTTATAACGTTGATATTGTCGTAGAATCTGTAAGCCCTATTGTTTATATTTTCAACAACTGAGGTAAGAAATGGGTAAGGTAAAGAAAGTGCCTATCATTATGCAGCTCGAAGCACTCGAATGTGGTGCAGCCTGCCTCGCAATGATACTCGCTTATTATGACAAGTGGATACCCCTCGAAGAGGTACGTGTAGACTGTGGCGTTTCACGCGACGGTTCTAATGCACGTAACATGATTCGCGCCGCTCGTCATTACGGCCTTGAAGCGAAAGGTTACCGCTTCGAGCCAGAGGCTCTCAAAGAGAGCGGTGACTTCCCTTGCATCATCCACTGGAACTTCAACCACTTCGTGGTTCTCAATGGGTTCCGTGGCGGCAAGGCCTACCTAAATGACCCGGCGCGTGGCTCATACGCCGTTTCAATGAAGACATTCGATGAATCTTTCACCGGCGTATGTCTAACCTTTAAGCCTTCTGAAGATTTCAAGCCATCAGGCAAGCAAAAGAGCATGCTTGAATTTGCGAAGAAACGTCTTATAGGAACAGGCGCAGCGCTCGCTTTTACCGCAATCGTTACATCTCTTGCAATGATTCTTGAAGCGATTAGACCAGCATTCTCAAGAGTGTTCATTGATCGTCTTCTTTCTGGTATCAATCCAAATTGGATTACACCTTTCATTCTAATTCTTGCCGGCGTCAACTTAGTCGAAATAATTATTTCTGCAATAAGTGACATCTACTTCCTACGTATAAACGGAAAGATGACGGCGGTAGGAAGCACCACATACATGTGGAAGGTTCTCAATATGCCAATTGAATTCTTCTCACAACGTATGGCCGGTGACATTCAAGATAGGCAGCTTTCTAATGCCACAGTTGCCAATACTCTTATCAACACATTTGCACCTCTTGTGCTTAACTCTATAATGACAATTCTCTATCTTGTCATCATGTTGAGATACAGTGTAATTCTCACCGCTATAGGTCTTGTATCAATCATTCTAAACGTTGCATTGTCACGCATCATTTCTAAAAAGCGTGTCAACATCACACGTGTCGCAATGAGAGATACAGCAAAACTCAACTCGGCAACTGTTGCCGGCATTGAGATGATTGAAACAATCAAATCATCCGGTGCGGAAGAGGGATACTTCGCAAGATGGGCCGGCTTCCAAGCCAGCGTAAACACAGCGCAGGTTGAATATTCCAATCTCAACAACTTCCTCGGTCTTATTCCACAGACAATTCTCACAATTGCCAATACGGGAGTGTTAATTCTTGGTGTGCTTCTTACTATGCAAGGAGATTTCACCGTCGGTATGGTAATGGCGTTCCAAGGCTTCCTCACCGCATTCATCACACCTGCTATGACACTTGTCTCAGCAGGTCAGACACTCGGTGAGATGCGCACGCAGATGGAACGCATCGACGATGTCATGGAGTATCCAGAAGATAATACATTTATGAAAGAGATTGATGAGAACGATGACGAAGTCTCCAAGCTCACGGGTACAATCGATCTTAACAACATAACCTTCGGTTACTCCCCGCTCGCAGAACCTCTCATCAAAGAGTTCAATCTTCATATAACTCCAGGTGAGTCGGTTGCCCTTGTAGGTTCCTCAGGTTCAGGAAAATCTACGATTGCAAAACTGATTGCTGGACTTTATAAACAATGGGATGGCGAGATTCTCTTCGATGGCCATCCACTTTCCGAAATAGAAAAAAGCGTTTTCACAGGTTCCCTCGCAGTTGTCGATCAAGATATCATCATCTTCGAAGATACAATCGCCAATAATATTAAGATGTGGGACAACTCTATTGAAGATTTTGAAATGATCCTTGCGGCGCGTGACGCCCAACTCCATGATGACATCATGGAGAGACCGCTTGGCTATCAGCACAAGCTCACAGAGGGCGGCCGCGACTTCTCTGGCGGACAGCGTCAGCGAATGGAAATCGCCCGCGTCCTCGCGCAGGATCCTACAATTATAATTCTTGACGAAGCAACATCTGCGCTTGACGCGCGTACAGAACACGACGTTGTCCGCGCAATAAAAGATCGTGGAATCACATGTATCGTTGTTGCACATAGACTTTCTACCATTCGTTCATGTGACGAAATCATCGTACTCGATAATGGTAATGTAGTAGAGCGCGGTACTCACAAGGAACTTATGGAAAATGGCAAACTCTATAACAAACTAATTTCTGCAGAATAAAAGGAGGTGTCCGTATGAGTTGGTTTCAAGAACAATTAAAATATAGAAAAGCTCAAGATAACGAAAACTTTGCGGGCGCCATGACCGGAATCGCAAGCGCAGTTCTCGGCGAGAAACTTGCGCTCGGCCTCACCGAAGGTCAAATCACTATTTCTGCCAAAGAAGAAATTTATAAATATTACGGAACTCAGAATCTTATTAGCCGTGAAGTTAAGCTCACAAAGGGTTGGTATAAACATGCAATAGGCGCTATGAAGGGAACTCTCCTCGAAGATGGTTCATCTGTTGCACTTATACCTAATAAGTTCTCCGGCTATACATATTTTGACTACAAGACAGGTAAAACTGTAAAACTAAATCGAAAGACTGAAAAGCTTCTTTCCGAAGATGCAATCTGCTTCTATATGCCTTTGCCAGATAGAAAGATTTCACTTCTTGATCTCTTTAAATATATGGTGGCAAGACTCAACGCATCGGATATCATTCTCTATTTCGGACTTATGTTACTCCTTGCTCTTTTCGGTCTTCTCTCACCACTGTTCACACAGATACTTTTCTATGATGTACTGAAATCAGGAAGCATAACCGTGCTCTATGCACTCGGTTCTCTCATGATTGCTTATGCGATAAGTAGATTCTTTATCTCATCTTTCCAACTTCTTGTAAACAACAGAATTGAGACCAAAGAGAACGTTGCAATTCAAGCTGCAGTAATGCATAGAATTTTGACACTCCCTGCCAAATTCTTCCGTCAGTTCTCCTCAGGTGAATTGACACAGAGGTCCACATATATCAGTGCCCTCTGTTCTATTCTTATTAATACAATTGCAACTGTCAGCTTCACATCTCTCTTCTCGCTTATTTATGTTGGACAGATCTACTCGTTCGCACCGACACTTACAGGCCCAGCTCTTATAATTTCTCTTCTCACAGCGGCATTTACGCTTCTTGCAACTTATGCCCAGATGAAGATTACAAAGAAGAAAATGGAGATTGCGACCAAGTCAAGTGGTATGACCTATGCAATGATCACCGGCATCCAAAAGATTAAACTCGCCGGTGCCGAGAAGAGAATGTTCTCTCGCTGGGCAAAGCTCTATTCAGAGGAAGTTGCACTCACTTACAACCCACCTACATTTATCAAGCTCCGTGAGACAATCACACTCGCGATTTCTCTCACCGGTTCACTTGTTCTGTATGCCCTTGCTTTAAAGAACAATATTCTCGCTTGTAACTTCTATGCATTCACAGCTTCATATGCGATTATGTCAGCTTCATTTACAGCTTTTGCCGATATCGCAACATCACTTGCAGATATTAAACCTACTCTCGAGATGGCTGCGCCTATTCTCGATGCTGTACCAGAAGAGAGTGAAGGTAAAGAGGTAATTAATGAACTTAAAGGTGAGATTGAACTATCCGATGTCACTTTCAAATATGAAGATGATATGCCAAATGTCATAGATCATCTCTCACTCAAAATCAACCCTGGTGAGTATGTCGCAATCGTAGGTAAAACAGGTTGTGGTAAATCCACTCTTATGCGTCTCATGCTTGGATTTGAGACCCCACAGAAGGGCAACATCTTCTATGACAAGAAAGATATAAGCAAAATCGATATCAAATCACTCCGTCGCAAGATAGGAACAGTAATGCAAGACGGCAAACTATTCCTCGGTGACATCTATTCAAATATTGTAATCTCCGCACCGGAGCTCACACTTTCTGATGCTTGGGAAGCAGCTGAAATCGCGTCCATGGCGGACGACATCCGCAACATGCCAATGGGCATGAACACGGTTATCGCTGAGGGTCAGGGCGGAATCTCCGGTGGTCAAAAGCAGCGCCTCATGATTGCCCGTGCTGTCGCACCTCGTCCGAAGATTCTTATGTTCGACGAAGCAACATCAGCGCTCGATAATGTAACTCAGAAAAACGTTTCTGATGCAATCGATTCACTCGATTGTACACGTATTGTAATCGCTCATAGACTTTCAACAATCAAGCACTGTTCACGTATCATTGTCCTTGATAAAGGACATATAATCGAAGACGGTACATATGATGAGTTGATAGCAGAAAATGGATTTTTTGCTGAGCTTGTTGCACGTCAGCAAATCGATCTCAAAGACTGAGGGGTGACACAGTGACTGATTCCGACAAAACCAAAATCTATACAGATTTTCATGACAAAGTACAGGCATATGTTAATTCTAAAGTCTGTAACTATGACCTTTCGGAGGATATTACTTCAGACATATTCCTCAAAATATATGAGAAACTAGATACTTTTGATGAAACTAAATCATCAATCTCAACTTGGATATTCACCATAACGAGAAATACCCTTACAGATTACTATCGTACCCGTAAAGTTTTCTCAGAGGTCCCAGAAGATCTCGCAGACGATTCATCTATTGATGATGAACTTTGCACAAATGAGATGCTTGAAACGCTCGCTGACGCTCTCGAAGATCTCGACGAGCGTGAACGCGATCTCATCATCTTAAAGTACTATAAGGGCATGACACTCACTGAGATTGCAGAGAGAATGGATATCTCCTACTCTTATGTAAAGATACTCCATAACAAAGCTCTCTCTACAATGAAAAATTATTTTTAAGAAAATAGTAGCCATATAGTTTTCTAGTTCGTATAAAAAGACGAACCAACAATAAACCAGATTGGAGGATTACAAAATGGAGAATACACTAAAGACTCTATTTGAGTATAATCGTTTTGAAAACAACACCAGACTATCAAGCCTCATTGAAGAGACAGAAGCTCATTACGATTCTGAGCTCAGCGAAAATGATCTCTCATTAGTATCCGCCGCTGGAAGCGCAGATACACTTCTCAATAAATCAGCTCACAATATCTTTTAATCAATAATTCATAAAGCCCCGAGGGTTCCTCGGGGCCTTTTCCCAATAAAGGGGTGCTCTTTTGAACAAGGAAAAAATCGATAAAAAAATACTAACAATAACCAAGCTTGCTTTCTTTTTCGCAATTATCCTTCTTATGGCGTTCACGCCAGTAGGATATATTAAGACAGCAGGTATTGAAATCACAATTATTACAATCCCTGTAATTGTCGGTGCTGCCCTAATGGGCAGGAGAGCCGGAGCCATGCTCGGATTTTTATTTGGAGCGACAAGTTTCATACAGGCCTTCACTGGCCTTTCGGCTTTCGGCGGAGTTATTTTCGCAATAAACCCGATTCTCGCCTTCATCACTTGTGTGCCGACGCGTATCCTCATGGGATACCTCACAGGCCTATTCTTCGATAAAGTAAAAGACAAAAGTACCAACTACTTCATCGGCGGCCTGCTCGGTTCACTCCTCAACACCGTACTGTTCGTCAGCGTATTCATGCTCTCCTACTGGCACAGCGACTATGTCGAAACTCTTGCCGAAGGATTCGGCACGACCGGCATACTCGCCTTCATATTCGCCTTCGTAGGATTCAACGGCATTATAGAGGCAATCTTCAACACAATAATCTCTGGTGCACTTATCACGGCACTTAAAAAGGCAAATATTTAATCGATAAACGAAAAAAGCCCCACGGTAAAACCGTGGGGCTTAACTATTATCTTATTCGATTGTTAAGATGTCTGTGAAACCTGTGATTGTAAAGATTTCCATAATACTATCAGAAACGTTCTTGATAACCATCTTACCCTTTGTATTCATTTCCTTCTGTGCTGCAAGAAGTACACGAAGTCCTGCAGAAGAAATGTACTCAAGTTCCTTAAAATCAAAGTTTAACTCTGTTACATCTGCTGGAAGAGCTCTGATTTCTGCTTCAAGCTCTGGGGCTGTAACTGTGTCAAGTCTACCTGTAAGTGCAAGTGAAAGAGCTGCACCGTTCTGTTCCTTTTTAATTTCCATCGTAAAGTCCTCCCTATAATATGACTTCTTTAATTGCAGCAAGAAGCTCATCATAAGTTTCATATGCTGGAATGTTTGGATAGTCGGCTTTTATTTTATCTGTACTCTTGAACAGGAAACCTGCTTTAGAGTTTTGAATCATTCCGAGGTCGTTAAAACTATCACCTGAAGCGATTGTCTCAATGCCAGCACTTTGAAGTGCTTTTACTGTTGTGAGTTTGGATTGCTCACAGCGCATCTTGAATCCAGTGATCTCACCATTTTCAGCAACTTCAAGTTCGTTACAGAAAATTGTAGGCCAGCCAAGTTTCTTCATCAGTGGCTTTGCAAACTGCGAGAAAGTATCACTTATGATAATCACCTGAGTAAACTCATGCAATGCATCGAGAAACTCTTTAGCACCTGGCATTGGATCAATAGTTGCAATTACATCCTGTATCTCTTTAAGACCAAGTCCGTGTTCTCTTAGGATATCAAGTCTATAATTCATAAGCTTGTTATAATCCGGTTCATCACGGGTTGTCTTCTTAAGCTCAGGAATACCAGTTGCTTCTGCGAAGGCGATCCATATTTCAGGAACTAATACACCTTCAAGATCTAGACAAACTGCGTACATTTTTAGTTCTCCTGATTATTTAACATTTCTTGGATCTTTAACACCGTTGTGAAGGTCTGAACGATACCACTTAGCATCAACCCAATTCCAAAATTCCTGGAAAATACCAGAATGAACTATTGGTTGTACCTTATCACTTGCCTTTGAAAGCAAACCTGAAACCTTTTCAAGGATATCATTAATTGGGACATTCATATTAAAGCCTCCAAAATAAATAATAATATATTAATAGTGATATTATAAATTTATTTGCTCAGTTGGTCAAGTGTAAGCGAATAACTTGGTAAAAATTCCTCAAGAAAAATTTCTGCTGGTTCACAATTCAAATCGTGGATACCTTTAATTGTTGCCTCTTTAGCAAGTACGAATTCCGAATTACCTGCCTTTTCCTCCTCAATACACTTGATGAGAGCAGAAATTTTATCAGCTGCTTTGTTGAGTTTCCAAAGATCTGCATCATTCTCGTTCTTTATGAGAAGTTCCTCATAGTCTGGACGAAGATCATCTGGTAACTTATCAAGAAGTTTATATGTCGCAACATCCTCAACCTTACGGAACGAGTCACGAATCTCTTCGCTATAATACTTTACGGGTGTTGGCATATCGCCAGTAATAATTTCTGATGTATCATGAAATAGACCAATAAGAGCAACTTTATTGGCATCATAATTTGTGCCGAGACGCTTGTTGCTAATCAGAGCGAGCGCATGCGCAAGCACAGCCACCTCATAGGAGTGCTGTGTAAGCGATTCCTCCTCTGTATTACGCATAAGCGCCCAGCGGTTAATATATTTCATTCTTGATACAAGTGCGTAGAAATCGTTTGCCATAATATCACCTTATAGAAAAATAAGCCCGCTTGGAGTCCAAGCGGGCTTTACAAAGTTAAAATTACTTTTTAGACTTCTTTGCAGCCTTAGCCATTTTCTTGCCTGCTCTATCATATGTTGCAGAACGACCTGTATACATAAATACAATTGCAAGTACTGCAAATACGATACATACCAACATGAGAATGATTGCGATAAGAGCAATAATTGCGAGACCAAGTGATGTAAACATAGGCTAATCCCCTTTATAAAATAACTAGTTAAAGTAGATATTAAATGAAAATTATTAACAAATTATGAACAAATCCAATTTTTTTGCTAAAATTTTCGATTTTTTGTTATTTTGTCTCCCAAGAAGTGTACTCTGTATGCAAATATTCATGAGATACATGTGAAAGTGGCTTGAGGAGGAAGTTTTCATAGAGTTTCGCAACATCAGTATTCTCATGTGAGAATCTGATCTTCGCATTCTTATCAAGGAAGTAAAGATTGTCAGCACGAACCTCTGCAAGTTCCTCGTTGAAGGCGATTGGCTGTCCGCCACCGCCTGAACATCCGCCTGGGCAAGCCATGATTTCAACGAAATCATACTCTACCTTGCCAGCGCGAACAGCTTCGATAAGCTTGCGTGCATTGCCAAGACCTGATGCAACTGCAGCTCGAACTTTGATACCGTTGATATCAATAGTTGCCTCTTTCCATCCGTCCATACCACGAACCTCTTTAAATGCATCTGCATCAGGGTTCTTACCTGTTACAAGATAATAAGCAGAACGAAGAGCTGCCTCCATTACGCCACCGGTTGCACCGAAGATTACACCTGCACCTGTTGCCTCACCAAATGGTGAATCGAATGGACTATCCTCAAGTGACTTGACATCAATACTGTCGGACTTGAACATTCTATCCATCTCTCTTGTTGTGAGAACAACGTCTACATCTTTAATGCCATTCTTCTGCATTACAGGGATGTCACATTCTGACTTCTTTGCAACGCAAGGCATAATAGATACAACAAAAATTCTTGATGGATCAACATCAATTGTCTTAGCAAAGTAAGACTTAAGCAGTGCACCGAACATCTGGTGAGGTGACTTTGCTGTTGAAAGTTGTGAAAGCATATCAGGATACTGAGTCTTGATAAAGCGAATCCAACCTGGACAGCAAGATGTGAACATTGGGAACTTATACTCATCTTTATGAGTAAGTCTCTCAATAAATTCGCTTCCCTCTTCCATAATTGTAAGGTCTGCTGCAAAGTCTGTATCAAATACATAATCAACACCAAGTGCGCGGAAAGCGGCAGTCATCTTCTCGATAGTTGCTTCCTCTCTCTTGAGGCCGAGTGTCTCACCCCAAGCACCACGAACTGCAGGTGCGATCTGTACTACTGTTACGATATCCGGGTCAGCGATTGCCTCAAATACTTTGTCTGTATCATTTCTCTCATGGAGAGCACCTACTGGGCAGTGAGTGATGCACTGACCACAGAGTGAACAATCTGCTGAGCGGATGTTTTTGCCTTCTTTAACGCCTACCATTGTATGGGCGCCAGATCCAAGAAGATCCCATACTCCAAGTGACTGAACCTTGTCACAGAATGAGATACAACGCATACATTTGATGCACTTTGCGTTCTCACGGATAAGAGCAAATGTATTGTCCCACTTGTTCTCATCAGGGTTCTTCTCATAGACATCCTCTTTAGCAATCTGATCATTTGCGAACTCCTGGAGTGCGCAGTTTCCAGATCTTGGGCATGATGTACAATGGCAATCATGCTCTGAAAGAATGAGTTCCATATTAGTCTTGCGAGCAGCGCGAACCTTTGGTGTATTGGTCTTTACGACCATACCCTCTGTAACAGGTGTCACGCATGATGCCGCAAGTCTATCTACGCCTTCAATTTCTACAAGGCATACACGGCATGCGCCGATTTCGTTTATCTCTTTGAGGTAGCAGAGTGTTGGAATTTCAAAACCAGCCTGCTTTGCAGCCTCAAGTACTGTTGTACCCTCTGGTACAGAGACAGATTTTCCATTAATAGTTAAGTTTACCATTGCTCTTTCCTGCCTCCTTTGAAACAACCAAGTCCATAATAATCACACTGGAGACAACGAGATGCTTCCTGGCGAACCTCTTCAAGGCTCATGCCGTTCTCAATGCCTTCGAAGTCATGCTTTCTAACGTTTGCTTCACGCTCTTGCATGTTAACACGACCGCAAGCCACGTGATTGTCAAAGCGCTTCTTTGGATATTCAATATCCGCTGTGATCTTATGGTCATAGCCGAGATAATTATCAATGTTAGCAGCTGCAACCTTACCAGCTTCAATTGCTCTAATAACTGTTGCTGGACCAGATACGCAGTCACCACCTACAAATACTCCATCAAGTTCCTCTACTGCGCATGATGACAATGCGTCAAATGTGCCACGAGTTACCTTCATATCATTCTTCTCGAAGTATTCAAATTCAATTGCCTGACCGATAGCACCAACGATTATGTCGGCCTCTATTCTACGTTCTGGCTTGTTTGCTGCAACTGGACGAGGACGACCAGATTTATCTGTTGGTCCTATCATCTGTGGTTGTGTGATGAGGGCGACAGCGTTGCCGTTTGCATCTGTTTCGATGCGAACTGGGGACTCAAGAGTAATAAGCTCACAGCCCTCTGCCATAGCGCCTTCAACTTCCTCTGGAAGTGCAGTCATATCATTCTGACGTCTTCTATAAACGATTGTAGAACTCTCGGCGCCGAGGCGGAGAGCTGTTCTTGTAACATCCATTGCAACGTTGCCGCCACCGATGATTACAACTTTCTTACCTGTGAAATCAGGATACTCCTCATCGCCGATTCCGCGTAGAAGTTCTACTGCGGACAATACGCCTTTGGCGTCCTCACCAGGGATACCAATTGTCTTGAACGTATGAGCACCAATTGATACATAAACTGCATCATTGTTCTTCTTGATATCTTCGAATGTGATATCCTTACCAACTGATGTCTCAGTATGAACCTCAACCCCATTTGTAAGAATTGCATTTATATCATTGTCGAGTCTTTCACGTGGAAGTCTATAACTTGGAATTCCATATCTAAGCATTCCACCGAGCTTCTTTCTCTGCTCATAAACCGTTACCTTATGACCCATAATTGAGAGATAGTAAGCAGCAGAAAGTCCGCTTGGGCCACCACCGATAATGGCAATCTTCTTACCAGTATTGTCCATAGGAGCAGGTACTGGAACGTTCTGTGTGTTATCAGCTGCGAAGCGCTTGATACCACGAATGTTGACTGCTGTATCAACAATATTTCTTCTACAGTTATGCTCACATGGATGCTCGCAGATATATCCGCAAACTGTTGGGAAAGGATTGTCCTTCCTTATGAGTTTAATAGCATCATCATATCTTCCCTCTGCAACAAGTGCTGCATAACCAGGAATATCTACATGTGCTGGGCACTTTTCAACGCATGGAATTGCTGCATAAGTTGATGGGCATACACCCTTCTCAATATGTGCATCAAATTCATCTTTGAACGTGTCGAGTGCCTTTAATATCATGCGACCTGCGCCGGCACCAATTTCACAGTCAGATGAATCTGCGATTGTCTGTGCAAGAAGTTTAAGATCTGTTGTTACACGTGCATCAGCCTTGCCCTGCAGTACGTTTTCAAGGAGTTTCTCTGCTTGAGAAAGTCCTATACGGCAAGGTGAGCACTTACCACAAGACTGTGCATGAGCCACTTTAATAAGAGCAATTAAAGTGTCTATCTGGCATGCACCAATTGGTGCGGCGCCAAGTCTTGTAGCGATTTCATTTTGAAGTTCGTCTAGAGTTTTCTGCTCTTTTGAAGCAGTAATAATATCCAGTCTGTTCAAAATATTCGCCTCCCTTTTATTACCATTCTTATAGCTTATAAATTATAACATAACCCTATATAATATATAAAGGTAAAAAGTAGATTTTTACTCAACTTGACTAAAAACTTTAATTAATTTAATATTATTTTAACTTTAATATATTAAATTACCTTTAAAATTTCTGACTGGAGGTGGAGTTATGAACACGGCATTCATCGTTGGTTTCGGCCGATGGGTACTGCCAATTATTGCCTTTTATGTAATAGTTGGTTGCGGAATCTCACTTGTTCGAGGCAACAAGAAAACTGGCACAATCGGATATCTTATTAACTCCGCCAACGGAGATAGAATCCCGCTCACAAGCTATGAGACCTCTATTGGTCGAAGTAACGCGTGCGACATCGTGTTGTCGTACAACACCGTGTCAAGATTTCACGCGGTAATTGCCAAGAGAGGCGGTAAATGGTACATTTTCGACACTAACTCCAAGACGGGAACATTCGTCAGTGGTGAGAAAATTGATGATGTAAATCTTACTCCTCATGAACTTATGAACGGTGACGCAATCATCTTCGGCAATGCTCTCTTTACATTCCTTGATCACCTGCCGAAGAGTGCAGAACCGATGCCTGAAGAGAAAGAAAATCCAAATCTTTTCTTCGGCGACAACAAGTGGAACACCGGTGAAATTTTCATACCTTCTCAGATAAAGAGAGGTTGCAAGATAGAGAACTGTATCACGAAAGATACAATCAGCATTGATCAAAGCGCATCGGTTCTCATAGGCCGAGGCAACGAGGCCGATATAAGAATCGCCTCACCGGCCGTATCTAGAAATCACGCGCTTCTATCGCGTGTCGAAGATGGCTGGATTATAGAAGACCTTGAGTCCAATGCCGGAACGCTTCTAAATGGCGTTCCAGTCACCGAATGCACACCAATTGGTGACGGTGACATAATTGAAATCTGTGGCTTCACACTTAAATTTGTAGAGGACTAATTTGCCCTAAAATCATAGAAAGGAGGATGACAATGAACGGTCCAAAATGGATGCCGACTATGGTACTCATCTCGCTCTTCCAAGCGATTACATTTTTCCAGATCATATTAGAACCAGATGGCACATTTAATAAAATGGCTGCATTCGTATTCTTGGCTTTTCTTATCATTGAATGGGCCTGGTCAATCACCTCAACCATCCTCCTAAAGAAGTCCTCGCTCGCAATTGATTGCATAGCATTCTTCCTTACAGGTATAAGCCTTGTAATCACAGGAAGTGGTGAAAGCAGTTCCCAACTTCTTAAGCAATTTATTGCAGTTGTACTTGGAGTTGCGTCTTATATTGCACTTCTCTATATAATTGCAAATGTTGAAAGAGCCGAGAAATTCCGCGTAGCTATGGCTGTTGCGGCCATTGTGCTCCTCGTGCTCACCCTCCTTCTTGCACGCAACAAGAACGGTGCCTATAACTGGATTGTAATCGGTGGAATTTCAATTCAGGCATCCGAACTTGTAAAAGTTGCCTTCATTTTCGTAGGTGCAGCAACACTCGAAAAGATTCAGTCGACGAGAAGTCTTACAACTTACATCATCTTCTCTGTCATATGTATTCTTCTTCTCTTCCTTATGAGAGATCTCGGTACTGCACTTATATTCTTCTTCACATTCATCGTGCTTGCATTCATGCGTTCAGGTGATATTCGTACAATCATCTTCCTTGCAATGGGAGCGGCGATGCTCGCAGGACTTGTTGTTCTAATTCGTTCCGACTATGTAATGTCGCGATTTGCCGCTTATAGACATATCTGGGACTATGTTGACTCTAAGGGTTACCAGCAGACACGTGTTCTCACATATGCAGTCAGTGGTGGACTCCTCGGTCTCGGAATTGGTAACGGTCATCTTCGAGATATTTTCGCAGCTAAAGAAGACCTTGTCTTCGGTGTTCTCTGCGAAGAATGGGGTATGCTCATTGCATTCCTCGTTGCATCATCATTTATATTTATTTTCATCCACAGCATTCGCTGTGCGAAAGGCGCTCGCAGTGCCTTCTACTCAATCGCGAGTTGCGCCGCCGGAGGACTATTCCTCTTCCAGGCAGCTCTTAATATATTCGGTGTCACAGATTTTCTACCGCTGACCGGCGTCACTTTGCCGTTCATCAGCCGTGGTGGTTCCAGCGCGATTTCGTGTTGGGCGCTCCTCGCCTTTATCAAGGCCGCTGACAACCGAACATGGGCGGGAGGTAAGAAATGAACAGGATAAATAAACGTACTTACCTCATGTATATCTTCGCTGCCCTCTTCCTTGCCGGACTTGTAATTCTCTTCCTCACGATGCAGATAAACTCCGGCAAATGGGTAGTAAAATCTTATAATCAACATCTCTATGCCAAGGGCGAGATTCTGACCGCCGGTAAGATCACCGACAGACGTGGTACAGTCCTCGCGGAAACGGTCAATGGAGAACGTAAATTCAATAATAACAAAGCGACCCGTGAGGCCACACTCCACGTTGTCGGCGACACCGGCGGATTCATATCAACCGGTATCCACTCCTCGATGAAGTCCAACCTCACAGGATACAGTCTTCTAAACGGTGTCTACAATCTAAAGAAAAGTGGCACCGGAAACGATGTGGAACTCACAATCGATTCCCGTCTCTGTGTTGATGCTATGAAAGCCATGGGCAACAACAAAGGTACAGTCGGCGTATACAACTATGAGACTGGTGAAATCCTCTGTGCAACCTCTCTTCCGACCTATGATGTCTATAACAAGCCAGATGACATTATGACGGATACAACAGGAAAGTATGAGGGAATATATATGAACCGCTTCTTCAGCGGTCTCTATACGCCAGGTTCAACTTTCAAGATTGTCACAAGTTGCTGTGCGCTTGAGCATATCGAAGATATCGAGAAACGAACATTCAAATGTAACGGTGCATATACAAGTTCCACCGGTGGAAAAGTAAATTGTACTGGCCACCATGGCACACTCGATTTCAAGAGCGCTCTCGCTCACTCATGTAACTCCGCTTTTGCTGCTATCGCTGTCGAGCTTGGCAACGATGCTATTATGGAGACCGCACTTGAATGCGGATTTAATAAAGCGGTTACAGTTGACAATTTCAGATGTGCTAAGAGTTCAATCAATGTATATAAGGCATATACCCTCGACCGTGCATGGGCAGGTATCGGCCAATATACAACACTTGTAAATCCGTGCCACGAGATTACACTTCTCGGCGCCATTGCCAACCGTACCGGTGTCACACCGGAGCCAACCCTTATAAAGGGTAAGCGCGTTGGCTCCATTACATACATGGATGCCGCCGAGGCAAAGAAACTTAACAGCATGCTTCGCAACAACGTTACAAGTTATTATAAGGACAGCAAATTCCCTAACCTTCAAATGTGCGGTAAGACCGGCACAGCTGAAGTAGCAGATAAAGAACCACATGCGTGGTTCGTTGGCTACTCCCAGCGCTCCGATCTCCCGCTCGCCATTGTTGTAGTAGTTGAAAACGGCGGTTCCGGCCCTAAAGTGGCGATCCCAATCGCCAACAAGGTGATGCAGAAAGCCCTTGAATATTACGGCAACAACAATAAATAGACAAAATAAAAAACTCCCTGGATTACTCCAGGGAGTTTTTATTTATCTATTACTGTATTATAAGACTTCCCTTATACGAGCTCGATGATGCACATCTCTGCTGCATCACCACGACGTGGACCTGTCTTAATAATACGGCAGTAACCGCCGTTTACGTCCTTATACTTAGGACCAATTTCATCAAAGAGCTTCTTTACTACGTCTTCCTTTGTTACGTAAGCCATAGCCTGTCTCTTTGCTGCAAGTGAATCGTTCTTTGCAAGAGTAATCATCTTCTCTGTCATTGAACGAACTTCTTTTGCACGGGTAACGGTGGTCTCAAGTCTGCCATTTTCGAGCAAATATGTAACCATACCGCGAAGCATTGCATTACGATGGTCGCTTGCTCTACCAAGTTTTCTTGTTCCTGGCATATTAAAACACTCCTTCCGTTAATCTTCTTCGTCGTTACGAAGAGTGAATCCGAGAGAATCAAGCTTTGCAACTACTTCGTCAAGAGACTTCTTGCCGAGGTTACGAACCTTCATCATATCGTCTTCAGACTTGTTTGTAAGGTCTTCTACTGTATTAATGCCTGCACGCTTCAAGCAATTGAATGAACGAACAGACAAATCAAGTTCTTCAATGGTCATCTCGAGGACTTTCTCTCTTGAGTTGTCGTCCTTCTCAACGAGAACATCCTGCATGTCTGGGTTGTCAGACAAATCTATGAATAACTTGAGGTGATCGTTGAGGATCTTGGCACCAAGTGATGCTGCTTCCTTAGCGGAAATAGTACCATTTGTCCATACTTCGAGTGTGAGCTTATCAAAGTCGATACGCTGACCAACACGAGTATTCTCAACAGTATAATTAACCTTCAAAACAGGTGTATAAATTGAATCGATAGCAATTACACCGATTGGAGGATCAAGTTCCTGCTTATTTCTTTCAGCAGATACATAACCTCTACCGATGTCAGCAGTAAGTTCCATAGAGAGCTTACCGTTCTTATCGAGTGATGCAATATGAAGATCTGGATTTAAAATCTCAACTTCTGAATCGCCCTTGATGTCACCAGCAGTAACCTCGCCTTCGCCAGAAGCCTCGATATAAAGAGTCTTTGGACCTTCACCGTTTATCTTAAGAATAACGCTCTTTAAGTTAAGAACAATCTCAGTAACGTCTTCTTTAACGCCTTTGACTGTTGTGAACTCATGGAGAACGCCATCAATCTTAACGGATGTTATGGCATAACCTGGGAGAGATGAAAGAAGTACACGACGGAGGCCATTACCTACTGTTGTACCAAATCCTCTCTCAAGTGGTTCAAGAGTGAACTTACCATAAGTTTCGCCTAAATCGACACATTCGATCTTTGGCTTTTCGATACTAATCATTCAAAAACCCTCCTTAGAATATTAATAATGCGCTGATAAATTATGCGGCATTATTTGGAGTAGAACTCAACGATGTAGTGCTCTTCAACAGGAGCTGCGATCTGCTCACGCTCTGGAAGTGTAACTACCTTACCAGACTTGTCAGCCTTATCGAGCCATGTTGGAACTGGTCTTGCACCGTTAGCCTCGAGGATTACCTTAAAGCTATCAGTATCTGCACTCTTCTCCTTGATTGATACTACGTCCCCTGCTTTAAGAAGGTATGATGGAACATCACACTTCTTGCCGTTTACCATGAAATGTCCATGAACAACAAGCTGACGAGCCTGCTGACGTGAACTTGCCCAACCGAGTAAATATACTACGTTGTCGAGACGGCTTTCGCAGATTCTAAGTAAGTTTTCACCTGTCATTCCTTCCTGCTTTTCAGCCATAAGGAAATACTTGTGGAATTGACCTTCCTGAACACCATAGTATCTACGAGCCTGCTGCTTTGTGCGAAGCTGGATACCGTATTCAGAACTCTTCTTACGTCCCTGACCATGCTGGCCTGGAGCATATGAACGACGCTCTAATGCGCACTTGCCTGTATAGCATCTGTCGCCCTTGAGGAAAAGCTTTTTGCCCTCACGACGGCACTGCTTACAAACTGCACCTGTGTATCTTGACATAATTTTTTCCTCCTAAAATTAAACGCGTCTTCTCTTTGGTGGACGGCAACCGTTGTGAGGAATTGGAGTAACATCCTTAATAGAGATTACTTCAAGACCTGCTGTCTGCAATGCGCGGATAGCAGACTCACGGCCTGCGCCTGGTCCCTTAACATAAACCTCAACAGTTTTCATACCATGATCTACAGCAACCTTAGCGGCTGTCTCAGCAGCTGTCTGAGCAGCGAATGGTGTTGACTTCTTAGAACCTCTGAAGCCAAGCTCACCAGCTGAAGCCCATGATACAGCGTTACCCTGTGTATCAGTTATTGTAACGATTGTATTGTTGAAGGTGGATTGGATATGTGCCGCACCGCGGTCAATATTCTTGCGGTCACGACGTCTACGTGTGGCTGTGGTTTTCTTTGTACCTTTTGTAGCCAATTGTACCCCTCCCTAAATTACTTCTTCTTGTTAGCAACGGTTCTCTTTGGACCCTTGCGTGTACGAGCATTTGTCTTAGAACGCTGACCTCTTACTGGAAGTCCCTTTCTATGACGAATGCCACGGTAGCAACCGATTTCAACAAGTCTCTTGATTTCAAGAGCTGTTTCTCTTCTGAGGTCACCCTCTACCTTTACGTTGTGGTCGATGTACTCACGAAGCTTTGCTACGTCATCTTCAGTTAAATCCTTAACTCTTGTGTCAGGATTTACGCCTGTGGCAGCAATGATATCTTTTGCTGTCTTCTGACCGATACCGTAAATGTAAGTAAGAGCAACTTCAATTCTCTTATCTCTTGGTAAATCTACACCTGAAATACGAGCCATTTCTGCACCTCCATAATAGTGGTTTCACAGAGCTAATTAGCCCTGGCGCTGTTTGTGGTTTGGATTTTCGCAGATAACCATAACTTTACCGTTACGCTTGATTACCTTGCACTTCTCGCACATTTTCTTTACAGAAGGTCTGACTTTCATTTGTGTTACCTCCTAAAAATATACTTTAATAAATTACTTTGAACGCCATGTTATACGCCCGCGGGTAAGGTCATATGGCGACATTTCAACCGTTACCTTATCGCCTGGAAGAATTCGAATGTAGTTCATTCTGAGTTTTCCAGAAATATGGGCTAAGATTTGGTGACCGTTTTCGAGCTCTACCTGGAACATTGCGTTTGGTAATGCCTCTACAACAGTACCTTCAATTTCGATCATATCCTGCTTTGACATAATTTAACCTCCAATCGTTGCACTCATTAAGCCTTCGTTAGAATCACTGGACCGTTGTCCGTAATTGCTATCGTGTGCTCGAAGTGAGCTGCAAGTTTTCCATCGGCTGTCTTAACCGTCCATCCGTCTGACAACTGCTTAATCTTATAACTACCTTCGGCAATCATAGGTTCAATCGCAATTGTCATTCCCGGAAGAAGTCGTATGCCTCTGCCGGCTGTACCGAAGTTTGGTACTCCGGGGTCTTCATGAAGCTTAGTGCCTACGCCATGTCCTTCGTATTCACGAATGACACCGTAGCCGCGACTTTCGCAGTACTCCTGCACTGCGTGACCGATATCTCCGACTCTGCCACCAGCGACCGCTGCCTCAATTCCTTTATAAAGTGACTCTAAGGTCGTGTCGCACAACCGCTGCGCAGCCTCGGAAATCTTTCCTACTGCGAATGTAGCGGCATTGTCGCCATTGTATCCTTTAATTTTGGCTCCAAGGTCAATAGAGACGATGTCGCCCTCTTTTAGGATACGATCCTTACTCGGTATTCCATGAATAACCTCGTCGTTTATGGAAATACATGCTGTTCCTGGGAAACCATATAATCCGAGGAAGTTGGGTTCTGCTCCCTGTTTGATTATATAGTCATGGGCAATCTTATCAATTTCCCAAGTGGAAACACCTGGGCGAACTGCCTCCCCAGCAACCTGTAGTGCTTCCGCAGAGATCTTACACGCATCGCGCATAAGTTCAAGTTCTCTAGAAGTTTTCAGCACTACCATGTATTAGTCCTCAAGTGCCTTGATAACCTTTGCTGTAATTTCAGCAACATCTCCAAGGCCTTCAACTATCTCAAGTTTACCTGTCTTCTCATAGTAGCCCTTAAGTGGCTCTGTCTGATCGTGATAAACCTTGAGTCTATCTGCTACTGTCTCTGGAGCATCGTCCTTACGTTGAATAAGAGCTGCTCCACAGCTGTCACAAATTCCATCTTTTGCAGGCTTTTTATTAACAAGGTGATAAGAAGCGCCACAATCTGGGCATACTCTACGACCTGTCATACGCTCTGCTATTGCTTCATCAGGAACCTCGATATCAACAACTTTGTCGATAATGATTCCCATTGCATCAAGTGCTTCAGCCTGTGGAATTGTACGTGGGAAACCATCAAGAATGAAACCGTTTTCACAATCGCCTTTTGCAAGACGCTCTTTAATGATTCCGATAACTACCTCATCAGGAACAAGCTGGCCAGCCTCTGTGTAAGCTTTAGCTTTAAGGCCCATCTCTGTGCCGTTCTTTAAAGCTTCACGAATAATGTTACCTGTTGAAATAGTAGGGATGTTGTATTTTTCAGCAACTATCTCTGCCTGTGTACCTTTACCAGCGCCTGGGGCACCAAGAAAAATAATGTTCATACAAAAGCCCTCCAAATTAATCAAGGAATCCTTTATAGTGACGCATCATCATCTGTGATTCGAGCTGACGTACTGTTTCAAGAGCAACACCAACAAGGATGATTACTGATGTACCACCAAGGGAAATGTTCATTGTCTTTCCACAGAGCATAGTGATCTGTGAGAAAACGATTGGAAGAATTGCAACAACGCTTATTAAAAGAGCGCCGAGAAGTGTAATTCTTGAAAGAACTTTTGCGATGTAGTCTGATGTCGGCTTACCAGGTCTAATACCTGGGATAGAACCGCTATTCTTACGAAGGTTGTTCGCCATCTCAATTGGGTTATACTGAATAGCCGAATAGAAATATGCGAAGAATATAATAAGAATAAAGTATACAAGTCCATAGAACCAGTTGGTTGTATTGAACAAGTTAAAGAAACGGTCCCAACCACTACCTTCAGCTATCTTATTTCCAAAGAACATTTTAAATGTTGGTGGAAGTGAAAGAATTGAGCTTGCGAAAATGATTGGCATAACACTAGACATGTTAACCTTAATAGGCATATGTGTGGCCTGTCCACCGTACATCTTACGACCTACAACACGCTTTGCATAAGCAACTGGGAGTCTTCTCTCAGAATTATCGATCCATACAATAAATACTACAAGACCAATCATAATAAGAAGAGCGATTGGTGCGAAGAGGTAGTAAATACCACCCTGCTTGAAGTATCCGAAGATCATTGTGAGTGTTGTCGGAATACGTGAAACGATACCAGCGAAAAGTATCATTGAGATACCATTGCCGATGCCCTTCTGGTTAATTGCTTCACCCATCCACTGAAGAAGGCAAGCGCCAGCTGAAAGAACAAGAATGATAACAAGGGCTTGAAGAACAGCAGAAGCTCCTGTATAAGCGCTTCCGTCTGCAGCCTTTGAAATGAATCCGCCAGAACGAAGATAGAAGAAATATGCTGCAGACTGAAGAACAGCGATGATTACCGCACCAATACGTGTGATAAACTGGAGCTTCTTTCTGCCTTCTTCGCCCTCTTTTGAGAGATTCTCAAGAGCTGGGATTGCAACTGCAAGGAGCTGAATGATAATTGATGAGTTGATGTATGGTGTAATTGACATTGCGAACAATGTACCATAGTTAAACGCATCACCTGTCATCATGCTAAGGTAGTTCATCATGTTAGAGCCTGTCTGGTCTGCAATGATACCACCTGCAGCTGCAGTGAATGGAACTGGGATTGCAGCACCTATTCTAAATAGGAGAAGAATAAATGCTGTAAATAACATTTTCTTTCTAAGGTCAGGTACTTTAAATGCATTTGCAAGTGTTTGCAACATTTTATACCACCTCTGCCTTTCCGCCGGCTGCTTCTATTTTAGCTTTTGCAGCCTCTGAATAAGCATTGACCTTTACGTTGAGCTTCTTCTTAAGCTCACCATTGCCAAGAACCTTAATGCCGTCCTTAGCGTTCTTGATAAGACCAGCTTCGATAAGTGCTGCTGCATCTACTGTTGCACCAGACTTGAAGCATCTTTCAAGATCAGAAACGTTTACTGTAACGATTTCTTTAGCAAAAATATTGTTGAAGCCTCTCTTTGGAAGTCTTCTCTGCAAAGGCATCTGTCCACCTTCGAAGCCTGGACGCATACCTTTACCTGCTCTAGCGAGCTGACCCTTATGTCCCTTACCAGCAGTTTTACCCTGGCCTGAGGCTGGGCCTCTACCTATACGCTTAACGTCCTTTTTAGAACCAGCGGCAGGTGTGAGTTCATGTAATTTCATTATCCTTACCTCCGATTAAGCCTTTGTTACTGTGAGAAGGTGAGAGATCTTCTTGATCTTACCCTGTGTCTGAGCATTGTCAGGCTGGATTGATGTATCACCAATCTTATGAAGACCAAGTGAGTAAGCGGTAGCAATCTGGTCTTTCTTGCTTCCGATAAGGCTCTTTGTGAGCTTAACTTCAACAGTATCTACTTTAGCTTTAGCCATTTTGACCGCCCTCCTTAATCTAAAATCTCTTTAACTGATTTTCCGCGAATCTCAGCAACTTCTTCAACATTGCGGAGCTTTGAAAGTCCGTCAAGTGTAGCTCTTACAACATTGCAAGGGTTATTTGAACGAAGTGCCTTAGAACGGATGTCCTTAATACCTACTGTCTCTACAACAGCACGAACAGGACCGCCTGCGATGACACCAGTACCTGGTGCAGCTGGCTTAAGAAGTACAACGCCTGCGCCGTACTTACCTGTAATCTCGTGAGGAATTGTTGTTCCCTTAAGAGATACTTTAATTAAGTTCTTCTTTGCATCCTCGATACCCTTACGGATAGCATCTGGAACTTCGCCTGATTTACCAATACCGAAGCCTATGATGCCGTTGCCGTCGCCAACAACTACGAGTGCTGCGAACTTATAGATACGTCCACCTTTAACTGTCTTTGATACACGGTTAATGGTAATGACTCTCTCTTGTAACTCTAAATTAGAAGCATCTATTTTACTAGCCAAAAGTTTTTCCTCCTTACCATTATTAGAACTGGAGGCCACCCTCACGGGCACCCTCTGCAAGCTCTGCTACACGACCATGATATACATAGCCACCACGATCAAAAACTACTTCTTTAATATTCTTCTTAAGAGCACGCTCTGCAAGGATCTTACCAAGTTCCTTAGCTGCGTCCTTATTTCCACCGTACTTCTTGAAAGACTTCTCTGTTGTAGAAGCACTTACAAGTGTAACACCAGCTACGTCATCAATAATCTGTGCGTAGATGTTGTCAAGTGAGCGGTAAACAGAAAGACGTGGACGTGCTGCTGTACCGGAAATTTTTCCGCGTACTCTCTTATGACGCTTAAGACGAGCTTTATTGCTATCTGCCTTAGTAACCATATTAATTCACTCCTTTTATTATTTACCGCCTTTACCGGCTTTACCTTCTTTACGGCGAATATGTTCGTCGATATACTTGATACCCTTGCCCTTGTATGGCTCTGGTGGGCGCTTCTCGCGAACTTCTGCTGCGAACTGGCCAACCTTCTGGTTATCAATACCTGAAATAGTGATAATCTTATCATTTACTTCAGCCTTGACACCCTCTGGGAAAGGCATCTCTACTGGATGAGAATAACCGATGTTGAGAACAAGTGTGTTGCCCTGAACCTGTGAACGGTAACCAACGCCGTTTACTTCGAGTTTCTTCTCGAATCCATTTGTAACACCCTCAACCATATTAGCGATGAGTGTTCTTGTAAGACCATGAAGAGCACGATTCTCTTTTTCATCGTTAGGACGAGTAACGATGATCTCAGCACCGTTTACTTCAACCTTCATGTTCTTGTGCACTGTTCTAGTAAGTTCACCCTTAGGGCCTTTTACAGAAACAGTGTTGCCGTCGAGCTTAACTTCAACGCCGGCTGGAATTGCGATTGGCATTCTGCCTATACGTGACATACTGTTTCCTCCTTACCAGATAAATGCAAGAACTTCGCCGCCAACATGAGCTTTGCGAGCTGCTTTATCTGTCATAATACCCTTAGATGTAGAAAGAATAGCAATACCGAGACCCTTCATTACCTGAGGCATGTTTTCACAGTCTGTGTAAATTCTAAGACCTGGTTTTGATACTCTCTTAAGACCAGTAATAACTGGTGCCTTGTTAGGGCCATATTTAAGTACGATTTCAATCATACCCTGCTTACCGTCTTCTTCAACGGTGAAGCTCTTTATGTATCCCTCATCAACAAGAATCTGAGCAATAGCCTTCTTCATGTTAGATGCGGGAATTTTAACTGTATCGTGTTTAGCTGCATTAGCATTTCTAATTCTTGTGAGCATATCTGCTACTGAATCTGTGATCTGCATTTGCTTTCCCTCCTTATGTTATTGCTCAAATTACCAACTTGCCTTTTTAACGCCAGGAATCTGGCCTTTGTGAGCAAGTTCTCTGAAACAGATACGGCATACGCCGTACTTTCTGAGGTAGGCGTGTGGTCTACCACAGATTTTGCATCTGTTGTACTGTCTTGTTGAATATTTAGCTGGCTGTGCCTGCTTAACCTTCATTGATTTCTTTGCCACTGTCTACCCCTCCTTATTTAGCAAATGGAGCGCCCATAAGTGTAAGGAGCTCTTTTGCTTCTTCATCTGTTTTAGCTGTTGTTACGAAACAAATATCCATGCCACGGATGGCATCAATCTTGTCGTATTCAATCTCTGGGAAGATAAGCTGCTCTTTGACACCCATTGAGTAGTTTCCTCTACCATCGAATGAATCTGGATTAATTCCTCTAAAGTCTCTTACTCTTGGAAGTGCCAAGTTGAAGAATCTATCAAGGAATTCATACATTCTGTCGCCACGAAGTGTAACTTTAACGCCGATTGGCATACCCTCACGAAGTTTGAAGTTAGCAACTGACTTCTTAGCCTTACAAACGATAGGTTTTTGACCTGTGATGATTGAAAGGTCAGAAATGATTGCGTCAATTACTTTTGCATTGTCTTTAGCTTCTCCGCAGCCAACGTTGATAACGATCTTATCAAGCTTTGGAATCTGCATTACGCTCTTATATTCAAACTTCTTCATAAGAGCAGGAGCCACTTCTTTGGTGTACATTTCTTTAAGTCTTGCCATAAGGTTTAGCCCCCTCCTTATTCAAACTGAGCGTTGCACTTCTTGCAAACGCGAACTTTTTTACCATTCTTATCTACTGCGTGTCCTACACGAGTAGCTTTGCCACACTTAGGGCAGATAAGCTGTACCTTATCAGCATAGAGAGCACTCTCTGCCTTGATAAGTCCACCAGCTTCGCCCATTCTGCGAGGCTTAACGTGTTTTGTGATGATGTTGATACCCTCAACGATAATCTTTCCTTCAGAAGGAGCAACCTCGAGTACCTTGCCCTTTTGGCCATGGTACTTACCGTTGATAACGATAACTTCATCACCTGTTTTAACATGAACTTTATTCATTATCCGGTCCTCCTATTAAAGTACTTCTGGAGCAAGGCTCAAGATCTTTGTGAATTCTTTCTCACGAAGCTCACGAGCAACAGGTCCAAATATACGTGTTCCTCTTGGGCTCTTGTCATCACGAATAAGAACTGCTGCGTTTTCGTCGAAACGGATGTATGTACCATCATCACGACGAACGCCCTTCTTAGTTCTTACTACTACTGCGCGAACTACTTCGCCCTTCTTGACGCCGCCACCTGGTGTAGCCTTCTTAACTGAAGCTACGATGACGTCGCCTATATTGGCATACCTCCTGCCAGTACCTCCAAGCACACGAATGCACATGATTTCTTTTGCGCCTGAATTGTCGGCAACCTTGAGGTAACTCTGTTGTTGTACCACAGTGGTTCCCTCCTTAATT
>JAZQQZ010000027.1:0-9663 GCA_045629305.1 Acutalibacteraceae bacterium
TGCAGCTCGCCACATTGGTGCGCTTGCAGCACTTGGATTCTCTGAGGTATCTGTATATAGGAAGCCAAAAGTTGCAGTTATTTCTACTGGTGATGAACTTGTCGATGTGACAGAAACTCCAGTTGGAGCACAGGTGAGAGATATAAATAGTTTCACACTCTGTGCTGCACTTTCGGAACTGGGCTGTTCATATGAGAAGATAGGAATAGTGGTCGACGATCTCCCTCTTCTTACAGAAAAAGTTTCTTATGCTGTATCAAACTTTGATATGGTGATCGTATCGGGTGGCAGTTCTGTCGGTGTCAAAGATGCAACATTTAAAGTGTATGACAAACTTGGTGAAGTGCTTTTCCACGGTATTGCAATTAAACCTGGCAAGCCGACAATTTTAGCCTCGATAGATGGCAAGCCTTGCTTCGGACTTCCGGGACACCCACTTGCCGCTTATTATGTTTTCAATCTTTTTGTAAAGCCATTGGTACTTTCAATGTGTGGAACAGATGAAGATATTAAAGCTACAAAAGTAGCATCACTCACTTTATCAATTCCATGTAACCACGGAAGAGAAGAGTGTATGGGTGTGAAGATTGTTGAAAAAGATGGTAAGGAAATGGCAGAACCAGTTTATGCAAAGTCAGGTCTTATAAGTGTTCTGTCTAGTACAGATGGATATATTCGAATTGCAAGGGACTGTGAAGGACTGAGCGATAAAGAAGAAGTTGAGATAGAACTTTTTTAGGTGAATTATGAAGTATGAGTATTTAACAAACACACCTCTCACAGAGGCCGTAACTGAATATATTACAGTGCTTCGTGCAAATGGACTCGCTCCGAAGTCGGAGACAGTTCCGGTTGCAGAAGCATCGGGACGCGTAACGGCGAAAGCGGTTTATGCGAGTATCTGTGCGCCTCATTACAACGCCTCTGCGATGGATGGCATCGCACTCATGGCGTCTGTAACTTTCGGCGCAACAGAGACAACACCAGTTCGTCTGACAGCGGATAAATTTATCCAGGTGGATACAGGTGATCCAATGCCAGAGGGCACAGATGCAGTCATCATGATTGAGGATGTAGTTCGTGATGGCGAGGATGTGCTGCTTTATAAAGCGGCTGTGCCTTGGCAGCATGTTCGTCAGGTTGGCGAGGATGTATGTGCTGGCGATATGATTCTTCCATCATATACTGAGATAGAGCCAGCTGCACTTGGCGCAATGCTTGCAGGTGGCGTGCTAAATGTTGATGTTGTAAAGCCACCGGTTGTAGGAATTATTCCAACAGGTGATGAGATTGTGCCACCGTGTGAGAATCCTGCGCCAGGAGATATCATTGAATTTAATTCAACTATCTTTAGTGGAATACTTAAGAACTGGGGAGCAATCCCGAAGACATATCCTATAGTTAAGGATATTAAGGAAGACATTTTCGCAGCCCTTACTAAAGCTGCAGATGAATGTGACGCTGTGATTATTAATGCCGGTTCGTCGGCAGGCCGTGATGATTATTCAAGTCTTGCAATTAGCACGGTTGGCAATATGCTCTATCACGGCATTGCTATAAAGCCGGGCAAACCGGCAATCCTTGGATACAAGGATGACAAGCCACTCCTTGGAGTGCCTGGATATCCTGTATCCGGTATTATCGTTCTCGATGAGATTATGCGCCCTGTAATTGAAGTGATGACAGGTCGCAACCTTCATCGAGAAGAGATCATTGATGCGAAGCTCGGTCGTCTTATGACATCACCACTGAAGTACAGAGAATTCGTTCGTGTACGAGTTGGCATCAATGAGAACGGCGAGTATATCGCAACTCCACTTAACCGCGGAGCGGGCGTTGTAACATCTTTCGTAAAGGCCGATGGTATAATCGATGTACCTCAGGACTGCGAGGGATATGAGGCAGGAGATATTGTAAAGGTTCATCTTCTTCGCCCAGAGGAAGATCTAAAGAATTGTCTTACAATCATCGGAAGTCATGATCCAATAATCGATGAGATTGCTGATATTTTAAAGAGAAGCAATCCTGATTCTGTAGTATCCTCATCTCATGTCGGTTCAATGGGTGCCATCATGGCAATCAAGAGAGGCGAGGCACAGATGGGCGCAATCCATCTCCTCGATGAGGAAACTGGCCATTACAATGATTCTTATATCGCAAAGCACTTCCCAGATGGCGGTGTAAAACTTGAGAAGGGTGTTAAGAGAATTCAAGGCCTTATGATTGCAAAAGGCAACCCGAAGAATATCAAAGATTTCTCCGATGTTGCCCGTGATGGAATCTCTTATGTAAATCGTCAGAAGGGTTCTGGCACAAGGATTCTTTGTGACTATCTCATTAAGAAAAATGGCATGGAAGCGAAAGACATCTATGGCTATGACAGAGAGGAATTTACCCATACATCTGTCGCCGCTCAGATAGCATCCGGAACTGCGGATGCAGGTCTCGGAATCTATTCCGCAGCGAAGACATATGACCTTGATTTCATCCCTATCTGTGATGAGGAATACGATTTGCTCATAGATGAAAATGCTTATGGTGATAAGAAAATACAAGACTTCCTTGAGGTTCTAAGAAGTGATGAACTGAAAGGTAGACTTGAGAAGCTCGGAGGATATCAGACATGGAACTAACTCATGTAAATGAAAATGGCGAAGCCAACATGGTTGATGTAGGTGAAAAGCCTTATACAAAGCGTACCGCGAGAGCACAGGCAGTAGTTACAATGAAGCCTGAGACACTCGCCCTTATCAAGGCCAACGAGATCGAAAAAGGCGATGTCTATGCAACCGCACGCATCGCAGGAATTATGGCTGCGAAGAAGACTTCCGAGCTTATTCCAATGTGTCATCCTCTTCCTATTGAGAAGGTTTCAATCGACATTTCTGAACTTTCTGACACGAAAGTTTTGATTGAGTCTTTCGTATCATGTACTTATAAAACAGGAATTGAGATGGAAGCACTTACAGCGGCAAACGTAGCTGCTCTCACAATCTACGACATGTGCAAAGCCGTAGATAGAGGAATGGAAATTTCCGATTGTTATCTTACATATAAAGATGGCGGCAAATCAGGAAAATTTGAAAGATAAAGAAAACCCCGGATCATTTGATCCGGGGTCTTTTATTATTTCAGTTTATAGAAATTAAAAATGGTTCCGGACGGGCGTACCGTCACATCCTTCGCTGACGCTTTTGCTGCGATGATTGAGTCGTCAGTTGTGGTCGGAATAATATAGACGTTGTTAACAAGATATTCCTCGGCGGCTTTAGAGTTTTCGAGGATTTCTTCTTTGGTCTTGGAATTATAGATGGCTTTGATGAGCTGGTCATAATCCTCTGACTGGAGGTTGATGATGTTGCCCTCAGCGCCACTTGTGAACTTTGCAAAGAATTCAGATGAGATGAATTCTGTGACGGAGATTGTCGTGTAGGCGATATCATAATTGCCCTTTGTAATCTCTTTGTCGAGTTCTGCTTGGGTCTCGAAAGATTCGATGGTTACGGCAAGTCTTGTGCCCATGGTCTTCTGCCAATCTTGAAGGATTGTCTTGATATCCTGCTCGTCTTCCGTGAGACAGATGATGGTTGCATGAAGGTCAAGAGCGACACGCTTCTTGCTTTTTTTCTTGCCATTGCCACTTTTTTCTGCTGCATCAACATATTTTGCAGCGGTGGCTAAATCATATTTTGGACCAGTTACGATTCCAACATTAGCGCGGTAGGAGACGCCTGCTGTAACGCCACAGCAGGAAGGGACAATTCCTTCCGCGCGGTCCTTCGTGAGCGAAGACACATCAGTGGAATGAGCGAGTGCAAGACGGATGTCTCTATTCGCGACATTCTCTGAGTTCGCGTTGAAGCAGAAGGCTTTTACAGCATTTTTATACTTCGCAAGCTCAAAGTTTCCCTTGATGGATTTGGACTCATATTTGGAAACATATTTGATATCATATTTCGCATTGTCTGACTCCTTGGTGAGGAAGCTCACTCCGGAAGAGATGGCCTCATAGTCGCCGACATAAGAATCATTTTTCTTAAGAACTACGTTGCCTGCATCTTTATCAAAGCTTAGGAGATAATAAGGACCGTTGCAGAGAAGGAGTGCGGCGCGTAGGCCGTATCTTCCCTCGGTCGCTTCGAAGAACGCCTCATTGCATGGCATGCAAGCAGGCGATGCAAGAATGGTCATGAAACTTGCCGATGGGGCAGAGAGCTCAATTACAAGTGAGAAGTCAGAGTCAGCATAGACATCTTTGATTCCCGCAAGCCCTGTTCTAGATGGCGATCCAGTGTTCGGATCACGAACTCGTTTGATTGCGTAAACGAAATCATGAGCGGTTACCCTGTCGTCAAAAGTATCTTTGAAATCATCTCCGACATATTCTGATGAAGATTTAGGGAGACGCCATTTTGCATCTTCGCGGAGCTTGAATGTGTATGTAAGTCCATCCTCCGAGATTGTCCAGCTCTCCGCGACACCCTTCTCAATATTGCCGTCGCTGCCTATTCTTACAAGGCCTTCCATACAGTTGTTGATGATGGATACGAGTTCAAGGTCACTTGCAATTTGAGGATCATAGAAAGTCGGCACATTCTCAACAGGTACGCGTATTGTGGCCTCATCACTGGACTTTTTACATCCAGAGAAAATGAGTAAAAGGAGGGATAGAACCATGGCTAGAGCTATGGCTTTTATGATATGTTTTTTCATAATATTACCCCCTTTTGTTTTCTTAATTTTAGCATATCAAGTTGAGATAAGGAAGTATACTTTTTACATTTACAATAAAGGATATTTTGTGTATAATTTATCTGTATATTTATTTTTAATTGTATGGCAATAATCTGAGGAGGATTATTAATGGATTACACAGAAATTGTAAAACACATGTCCATACGCGAGAAGGCACGCCTTATAACAGGCGCTGATTTCTGGCACACATGGGCGCCGGTTAAATACGGCATGCCAAGCATTATGGTAACAGATGGTCCGAACGGTCTTCGTAAAGAAGAGAAGGACGGTATGAAGCGCGGAACACTTCAGTCAATTTGTTTCCCATCTGCAGCAGCAATGGCTTCCTCTTGGGATAGAGGAGTATTGACAGCAGTTGGTGAGACACTTGGTAATGAGTGTGCAGCGAACAGAGTTTCAGTTCTTTTAGGACCTGGAATCAATATTAAACGTTCGCCACTTTGCGGCAGAAACTTTGAGTATTATTCAGAGGACCCTGTACTTGCAGGTGAACTCGCAGCAAGCTTCATCAATGCTGTTCAGAGCAAGGGTATCGGCACTTCTCTTAAGCATTTCGCTGCCAACAGCACAGAGAATCTTCGTATGGTTTCTAACTCCATCGTTGATGAGCGTGCTCTTCGCGAGATCTATCTTCGCGGCTTTGAAATCGCTGTTAGAAAGGCACAGCCTTGGACAGTTATGCTTGCATACAATAAGATTAATGGCAATTACTGCACAGAGAATGAATGGCTCGTAGAGGGCGTACTCCGTCAGGAGTGGGGCTTCCAGGGTCTTACAGTTTCTGACTGGACAGCAACTGCTGATAGAGTAGAAGGCCTCCACTGTGGTCTTGATCTTGAGATGCCTGGTTCAGGTTTCTACAATGTTCGTAAGCTTGCGAAAGCTTATCGTCGTGGACTTTATTCACTTGATATTCTCGAGCGTTCTGCAAACCGTGTTGCAGAACTCGTAAATAAATCAGAGCCACTCTTAAAGCAGCCTGCACCTGCATTTAACAGAGATGCAGACCATGAGATGGCTTATAAAGTTGCAACTCAGTGCCCTGTTCTCCTCAAGAATGAAGGTATCCTTCCTATTCCTCAGGGTAAGAAAATTGCAATCATCGGTGAGCGTGCTAAGAAACCACTTTATCAGGGTGGCGGCAGCGCACAGATTAATTCTTACAAGGTTGAAAACGTATGGGATTCACTTGTTGCTGCTGGCGCAAACGTTGAATATTCACGTGGTTATAGCCTTGCAGATAAAGAGGCAAATCCATACCTCACATCCGCAGCAGTTGAACTTGCAAGCAAGTCAGACATCGCACTCGTATTCGTAAGCTGCGCTGACGAAGATGCGTGCGAGGGCGGAGATAGAAAAGACATCTCAATGCCTAAGGTTCAGACTGACCTTATCAAGGCAGTATGTGCGGCTAATCCTAACACAGCAGTTATTCTTACATCAGGTAGCTGCGTTGAGATGCCATGGGTAGATCTTCCAAGAGCAATTATGCAGACATACTTGCTCGGTGAGGCCGGTGGCCGCGCTATCGCAGACCTCATTCTTGGTAAGTACTCTCCATGTGGTAAACTTGCTGAGACATATCCAGTATCTCTCAGCGATACACCTTGCCTTGAAAATTACAAGACAGATGATAACAGAGAAGTTCTTTACAAAGAGAGCATCTATGTTGGATATCGTTATTATGAGAAGGCAAACGTTCCAGTTCTTTTCCCATTTGGACATGGCCTTTCATACACATCATTCAGTTATTCTGGAATGGGCCTTTCAGCAAATTCAATCACACCTGATGAGAAGCTCACAGTACAGTTTACAATCTCTAACACTGGCGCTTATGGCGCAGCAGAGATTGCACAGGTATATGTTGGTCTTGCTGATTCTTATGTATTTAGAGCACCTAAGGAGCTTAAAGATTTCACTAAGATTTATCTTAACCCAGGTGCTTCACAGACAGTAACTGTAACACTCGACCGCTCCGCATTCGAGTACTACTCAAAGAGACTTCATGCTTGGACAGTTGAGCCAGGTGTATATGACATCATGATTGGTGCATCTTCATCTGACATCCGTCTCAAGGCTCAGGTTGAAATTAAATCTGACGAGGCAAACGGTGAGATTGATTACAGAGAGGCAACTCCAAGATACTGGGATGGCGATATCAAGAACGTTGATATCGACGACTTCGCAGATATCCTTGGTGGTTATCCAGAGGACTTCAGCCGTCGCAAGACAGATGACCGTATTACAATGGATAATTGTCTCTTCGACGCAGGCGAGACAGAGATTGGTGCTAAGGTTCTCAAGTTCGTTGAGAAAGCACTTGATAGATTCTTCGCAGATGATCCTGTTATGTACTCAGTTGTATATAACTCACTTGTATCAATTCCATTCTGCAGAATGTGCGCATCATCAGGCGGAATAGTTTCCGATGGTATGATGGAAGCATTCGTACACCTTCTCAATAGTAACCAGCCATTCGAAAGCGTAATGGTTCTTGCAGCTAGTCTTCCAGATGCAATCCTCAACGTAGTTGAGAAGTTCGCAGTAGATGCAATCGAGAAGAAGTCCCGTTGCTAAAAAAGAAAGTAGACACTTTTAAGTGTCTACTTTTTTTATAAATACTTTTATTAATTACCTTATAAGTAATTTACTTTACACAAATTTGGTGCTAACATAGTGATGTATAACTATCTTATGAGAGGTGCTACGCATGAAAAAAAGAATTCTATGCTTACTTTTGACTGCTGTTATGCTGCTCACACTTATACCAATCACGGTGTTTGCGGGAATAGCAAATGAGGCATATGCTGTATTAGAAAACGACGTTCTTACATTTTATTATGATTCCGACAGAGCATCAAGAGCCACAACTGCAACTGCAACATATGATGTTCCGGCCGATTCACGTGAAGGTGGCGGAAAAACTGCATGGTGCTCACAGGAAAACAAGGATACATACAACACAGTTAAAGCCGTTGTAATTGATGCCAGTTTCAAAAATTTTGACGATCTAGTAAGCACACAGGCTTGGTTTCAAATTAATGATGGAAACACTTCCATTAAATCAATCTCAGGTTTAGAAAATATCAACACAACAAATCTTACCGATATTTCACGAATGTTCTCTAGTTTAAAGGGCCTTGAAACAATTGACTTTGGTGATTTCAAAGCCTCAAATGTTGTAGATGCGTCAAGGTTATTCGCTTATTGTGAAAAATTGGAAACTATTGATGTCAGCGGTCTAGATACTTCCAAAATCGAAGACATGTCAAATATGTTCCAAAACTGCAAAAAACTTACCAATCTTGACGTCAGCAACTTTGTTACATCAAATGTCACAGATATGAACTGCATGTTCTACGGCTGCCAGGCTCTTTCCAAAATTGATATCAGCGGCTTTAACACTTCAAAAGTAACGGATATGACTTCGATGTTTTCAGGTTGCAAAGCATTATCCAGCCTTGATGTCAGTAGTTTTGATACTTCAAAAGTAACAAACATGACTTCTATGTTTCAACTATGTACTTCTCTTACCGAATTGGATTTATCCTCTTTTTCAACCGAAGCAAAGCCTGAAATAAAGTGGATGTTTGCCGGTTGTTCTGGTCTCGAAAAAATCTATGCTAGCAAAAAATGGAATGCTGATGACTGCACAGGTAACGCTCCTTTCACATCTTGCTCTACAAATCTTAAAGGCGAATTAGGCACTACATGGAGTTCTGAAAACGTTAGTCGCGAATTCGCAAAAATCGACGGTGGCACAACCAATCCCGGATATTTCTCCATTGCCCCACATGTCCACGGCACAGGCACTGATGCCATTACATTTGCTACTCCATGGGATGGTGGCGATGGACATAATTCAATGCCAACCGAAGCAGGTAGTTATTATCTTACGAATAATATAACCATTTCAGGCAGTTGGACAGTTAGCAATGAAATCAACCTCTGCCTTAACGGATTCAACGTTGTCAGAGAAGGCGGTAACTGTATCACCATAAACAATGGCGGTACACTTAGCATCTACGATTGCAGTGACAAAACACATCATTTCGATGTGGACAGTACTGGACTTTGGAAACTTAACGAAGATTCCGGCAGCAAGTCCCTTACAGGCGGATGCATCATGGGTATAAATCCAGTGGCAGGCCAAATCGATGGCATTGGTATTTTTATCAATGGTGGCGGTACAGTTAATATGTATGGTGGCAACATCGTTGGTTGTAAAGCTACTAGCAACGGTGGCGGCGTTTCAGTTTGCAAAAACGCCACATTTAATATGAATGGTGGTAGCATCACTGGCAATACAGCAGGAACATTTGGCGGTGGAATAAAATGTGACGGTACACTCAACTTGAATGGTGGTAGCATCAGCAATAATACCGCCTCACTTGGTGGCGGCTTAGATGTTAGCGGCACACTCGATATGCTTGGCGGTAGTATCAGCAACAACACAGCGACCAACTTGGGTGGCGGTGTAAATGCTAACGGAAACTTCTGCATGTACGGTGGAGAGATTACCAATAACAAAGCAACTAATCACAGTGGCGGTGTGTGCTTTAACAACACGGCAGCCATACTCGGAGGTACGTCAAAAATCACCAACAATTTTGTTGGCGATACACCAAACAACTTCCAACTGATGAATGGCAAAAAAGTCGACATCGGCACAGGTGACAACGCACCAAAGAGTGGCATGTCCATTGGCATTACAATGGAAACACCTCCAGGCCAATTCACAACAAATAGCGCCACATCAGGTGACGAACAATATTTCACATCAGATGATAAAGCCTATGCTGTTGCATATAAACCTGATGGCTTCCTTAAATTAGAACTTACTTACACCGTTACATATGATGGAAACGGTGCAACTTCAGGCGAAGTTGTTGATAACAACAAATATGT
>JAZQQZ010000028.1:0-10814 GCA_045629305.1 Acutalibacteraceae bacterium
AAGAAGAGAAAGAAGCAGCTAAGAAAGACATCGATAATGCTGCAAAGAAAGCTAAGGATGAAATCGATAAGATGGAGAACCTTAGCAAGGAAGAAAAGCAGGCAGCTAAAGATAAAATCGATGAAGATGCAGAGAAGGCAAAAGATGCAATCGATGATGCTGAAACATTTGAAGATATCAAAGATGCAGTAAACAAGGGTGAGCAAGATATTCTTGATGACCTTAAGAAAGATGCTAAAGATGATATCGATAATGCTGCGAAGAAAGCAAAAGATGCAATCGATGACATGGAGAACCTCTCTGAAGAAGAGAAACAGGCAGCTAAAGATAAGATCGATGAAATTGCAGAAAATGCAAAGGATGCAATTGACGACGATACCAATAAGGATGATGTAGTCAAAGAGAAGAACGATGCAGAGAATGACATTCTTGACGAACTTAAGAAGGCTGCAAAACAGGATATCGATAACTTAGTAGAAGAAGCAGAAGAACTTATCGATTCAATGGATAACTTGACAGAAGAAGAGAAAGAGGATGCTAAGAAACTGATTGAACAGCATGCAGAGAATATCAAGGATGCTATTGATGATGACAAGACAGTAGAAGAGATTGAAAAAAGTCTCGAGGATGGCTCAGAACTTATTGTTGTTGATACTAAGGAACCTCCAGCAAAGACAGAACTCGAAAGAGCTGCTGAAAAAGCAAAAGAGGATATTGATAATACTGAAGGCTTAACAGAGGAACAGAAACAGGCACTTAAGGATAAGGTCGATGAGGCACTGAAAGATGCTCTCGACGCAATTGATGATGCTAAATCTGTAGAGGATGTTGAGAAAGCAATTGAAAATGCTGAAAAGGCATTTGAAGATGCTGCTGACGAGGCTATTGCTCAGAAGTTCGTAAATGAGTATTGCTCAGGTGACGACAACGATCCTTATGACAAGACTGAGGACAAACTCGGACTTGATAATGTTAAGCAGGTAATCTCAGGTAAGGATACATTTGATGGACTTACAGAGAACCAGCAGAAGATAGTTGATAAACTTATCGGTACTAAGACTGGTGATGAGACCACATTTGATTCTTATGATGAGATGTTCACAGCCGCTGAATCAATCGTTGATGTAATCAACGGTAAGAACAACGACGGTGAGGACAATATCCGCATCGAGGTTAAAGTCGATGGCCTTATGGAATTTGACAATGTCAATGCTACAAGCGAGTCTGACATTAAGGGTATCCTTATCAAGGAAATCGATGATACAGATGTTGATGTAATTATTGATGGCGGACATGTTGAAATCGTTATGACAATCAAAGAGATTGACAAGGACGAAATCAACGAGAAAGCAATCAAGGCTGACGGTAATATTCTTGTTAAGCATATTGAGATTACAATTGTTAAGTCTCAGTATGACAAGGATGGTGCTCTTATCAACAAGGAAACAATTACAAATACTTCAGAACCAATCAGCTTCGTAGTTTCAGTTGGTGACTATGCTAAGAAAGATCGTGTATTCTATGTTTACGCTGATCATACAGGCAAGACAGTAGCTGAAAAGACTCCTGATGGAGACGGTGTTGTAATTACTCCTACAGTTGCATTTACAACTGATGAGTTCTCTGTATTCTCAATCGCATATGAGAAAGAGGATAAGATTGCTCAGACACTTGATAACACACCAATAGTTCTTCCACTTGTTATGCTTGTATCTTCTGCAATTATTTTCGTAATTGCAAAGCGTAAGAAAGATAATCTTGTAGAAGAATAAATAAAAAAATATCCCCTTCGCGAAAGCGAAGGGGATTTTTTTACATCTATTATGCTTTGCCGTTACAACCAAGAACGTTGATCATCTTATGAGTTACCATGTCTTCAACAGCCTGACGTGCAGGTGTGAGATACTGACGTGGATCGAAATGATCTGGATGCTCTTCAAGGTATTGACGAATAGCAGCAGTCATTGCGAGACGGATGTCGGAGTCAATATTGATCTTACATACAGCGAGTTTTGCTGCTTCACGGAGCTGATCTTCAGGGATACCGATAGCATCTGGCATTGAGCCACCGTGCTCGTTGATTGTCTTAACGAATTCCTGAGGAACTGATGATGAGCCGTGGAGTACGATTGGGAAGCCTGGGAGGCGCTTGATGCACTCCTCGAGCACGTCGAAGCGAAGTGGAGGTGGTACGAGGATACCGTCCGCATTACGAGTGCACTGAGCGGCTGTGAACTTGTATGCGCCATGGCTTGTGCCAATGGCGATTGCAAGTGAATCGCAGCCAGTGCGGGATACGAATTCCTCAACCTCTTCAGGACGGGTGTAGCTCTCGTTACCAGCTTCTACTTTAACATCGTCCTCAATGCCGGCAAGTGTGCCGAGCTCGGCCTCTACAACAACGCCATGGTCGTGAGCATACTCAACGACCTGCTTTGTGATTTCGATGTTCTCATCGAAAGAGTGAGATGATGCATCAATCATTACTGATGTGAAACCACCATCGATACAATCTTTACAAATCTCGAAGTTAGCACCGTGATCAAGATGAAGTGCAACTGGTACATCTGTCTCCTCAGTAGCGGCAGCTACGAGGTGAGTAAGATAAGCATGAGAAGCATATTTGCGTGCGCCTGCAGATACCTGGAGGATTACAGGAGCCTGATTCTTCTCAGCAGCGTTCATGATTCCCTGAACGATTTCCATGTTGTTTACGTTGAAAGCACCAACAGCGTAACCGCCGTCATATGCTTTGGCAAACATTTCTTTAGTTGTTACAAGTGGCATAGGAAAAAATGTCCTTTCTTTATATATAATACATACCTTATTATATAGTGTTAAATTTGCATTGTCAAAGTAATGCTGTGTGTGTTAAAATTATTACTTGTAATATTGACTTTTGGGGCGATTAAATGAGTTACAAAATATCAGATAGGATGGCAAATTTGAAGCCATCTGCAATCAGAGAGATGCTTAAAGCAACAGCAGATCCAGAAGTTATATCTTTCGCAGCAGGAAATCCTGCGCCAGACGCGTTCCCAGTTGAGTCACTCGCTAAAATCGCGTCCGATATATTCCGTGAAGATCCAATTGGGGCTCTTCAGTACGGAATAACTGAAGGATATGCACCTCTTCGTCAGGAATTAAAAAAGTACATAAGCGATAAACATGGCATTGGACACGAGGGCGATGACCTCATTATCACGTCTGGCGCCACACAGGTTATGGAACTTACAACTAAGGTTCTCTGTAACGATGGGGATGTAGTAATCTGCGAAAGCCCATCATTTATAGGTTCACTTAATTGCTTTAGATCCTATAACACTAAGCTTATTGGTGTACCAATTGAGTCTGATGGTATCGATATTAACGCTCTGAAAACCGTTCTTGATCATAACAGTAAAGTAAAATTCCTTTACACAATACCAAATTTTCAGAATCCGACAGGATATACAATGTCTTTTGAGAAGCGCGAAGCCCTCTACAAATTGGCTTGCGAGTATGACTTTATTATTCTTGAGGACAATCCTTATGGTGACCTTCGCGTAGCTGGAAAGGACCTTCCAACAATTAAATCGTTTGATAAGGAAGGTCGTGTAATCTACGCAGGTACGTTCTCTAAGCTTATAGCACCAGGTATCCGTGTGGGATATCTTGTAGCTCCAGCAGAACTTGTTTCTAAGATGGTAGTTGGAAAGCAGACAGAGGATGTACATACAGCAATGTTCAACCAGATGCTTGTATATCGATGGCTTTGCGAGAATGACATTCAAGCACATATTGCTCGCATGCAGGAAATTTATAGAGGAAAACTCAATCTTATGTGTGATCTTCTTGATGAGTACTGCCCATCACTCACTTATGTTCGCCCAGAGGGCGGCATGTTCGTCTGGTGCAAGCTCCCAGAGGGCGTAGATATGCTCGACTTCTGTAAGAAGTGCGTAGAGCATAAGCTTGCAGTTGTACCTGGTACAACATTCTTGCCAGACGAAAATGCAACTACACAGTATATTCGTCTTAACTTCTCTACACCAACGGATGAGAATATAGAGAAGGGAATTAAAATATTAGGAGAACTTTTATAATGGAAGAAGTAAAGAAGAAAAAAGTCTTGAGTCTTATCCAGCCAAGCGGTACACCGACACTTGGCAACTATCTTGGAGCACTCAAGAACTGGAATAAAATAGCTGACGAATACGATTGCGCATTCGGCGTTGCAGATCTTCATGCAATCACAGTTCGTCAGGACCCAGCAAAGTTCCGCGAGCAGATCCGCAACATGTATGCGCTTCTTATCGCAATCGGCCTTGATCCAGAGAAGAATATCGTATTCGTCCAGAGCCAAGTGCCGACACATGCACAGCTTGGCTGGATTCTTGATTGTTATACACAGTTCGGCGAGATGTCACGTATGACTCAGTTCAAAGATAAGTCTAAGACACATGCCGACAACGTAAATGTAGGTCTTTTCGCTTATCCTGCACTTATGGCTGCTGATATTTTGCTCTATCAGGCAGACCTTGTACCAGTTGGTGCGGATCAGAAGCAGCATCTTGAAATTGCGCGTGATATAGCAGATAGATTTAATGGAATCTATGGCAATGTATTTACAGTACCAGAGCCACTCTTCGTAGAGGAGGGCGCTCGTGTAATGTCACTTGCAGATCCAACAAAGAAGATGTCCAAGTCAGATGCCAATCCTAAGGGATTCATCTCAATGCTTGATTCACCTGAAGTTATTAGAAATAAGTTTAAGTCAGCAGTTACTGACTCAGATGCTAAAGTATGCTATGCAGAGGGCAAGGACGGCGTAAATAACCTTATGAGTATTTACTCCGCTTGCACAGGTCTCTCATTCGAGCAGATTGAGAAAGACTTTGAAGGTCATGGCTATGGCGATTTCAAGATGGCCGTTGCCGATGCTGCAATCGCAGAGCTCGAGCCAGTACAAAAACGCTTTAATGAGCTCAGCAATGAGCGCGCATATCTCGAGGATTGCATGAGAAACGGCGCAGAAATCGCCACTAAAATCTCACAGCGTACTCTTGATAAGGCAATGAAGAAAATTGGTTTCTATCAATTTAAGGGTTGACATATATGACTTAAAAGAATTAATATAACAATACAATTTTTAAAAGAAAGGCGGTCCACGTAATGGAAGCAGACGCGACACCACGAAGTTGTCCAGTTTCTACAACTGAAAATCTATTATGCGAGTGGGCCACTTATCTCTTTTAAGTGTGCCCTATGGGCTTGTGTATAAATTAACACCTCCCGACTCGCATAGAGTAGGGAGGTATTTTTTATGGAAGAGACAAATTTCACATATTTGCACGATCTCATTGCAGAAGGCAATTTCTCGTTCCTTAGAGTTGAACTCATTGAGCTCAACGAGGTCGACATCGCCGAATTCCTCGGTGAACTTGACCGTGATGTAATGATCCGTGTGTTTAGAATTTTGCCAAAAGATCTCTCGGCAGATGTATTCTCATATCTTGAATCCGAGGACCAGGGGGATATCATCGCAAGCATCACAGATACTGAGCTTCAGAAACTTGTCGATGACCTTTTCCTCGACGATGTCGTAGATATGGTTGAAGAGGTTCCAGCCAACCTCGTAACAAGAATATTGAAGAATGCGAGCCCAGAGACAAGAAAACTTATTAATACATATCTTAATTATCCAGAAGATTCTGCTGGAAGCATCATGACCAACGAGATGGTTGAACTTCATGATAGACTTACAGTACAGGAAGCAATAGATCATATCCGCCGTACAGGTGTTGATAAAGAGACAATTTATACATGTTACTGTATTGACAACAGTAGACATCTTAAAGGTACAATTGATCTCTCTGATCTTGTATTTAATGATAAGGATGCATTGCTCCGTGAAATCATGGATGATGATAAGCAACTAATCTATGTTAAGACAACAGATGACCAGGAGCATGTAGCAGAACTCGTAAAGCATTACGATTTGCTCGCAGTTCCAGTAGTTGATAATGAAGACAGGCTTGTCGGAATCGTCACCATCGATGATATCCTCGATATCATCGAAGAGGAGACAGAGGAAGACTTCGAAAAGATGGCCGGCTTGCTCCCATCTGAGGATGAGTATCTGAAGACTCCAGTTCTTACGCTTGTAAAGAATAGAATCGGTTGGCTTCTTATTCTTATGATTTCAGCAACACTCACTGGCTCCATAATTCAGTCTTTCGAGGATATGCTTGCTGTTATCACAGGACTTACAGCTGCTATTCCAATTATCACCGGTACAGGTGGTAATGCAGGCAACCAGAGTTCAACCCTCGCAATTCGTGCACTTGCACTTGGCGAGATTGAACTTAAAGATTGGTTGCGTGTATTATTTAAAGAAATAAGAGTTGCATGTATCTGCGGTCTTATTCTTGGCGCAGCCAACTTCGTAAGAATGTGGGTGCTCGGCACAGCTGGCTCAATGGAAGTTTACATGATTGTCAGCGCAGCAATGTTCTTCGCAGTTATCATGGCGAAGATGATTGGCTGCATGCTACCAATCCTCGCTAAACTTCTCAAGATTGACCCAGCAGTAATCGCCGGACCAGTAATTTCTACACTGGTTGACTCACTCAGTCTTCTCATTTATTTCGCACTTGCGAAAGCCTTCCTATTATAAAAGAATTGGCCCCTCAAATAGAGGGGTCAAATTTTTTTTGAAAAATTTTTAAAAAAAGTATTGACTTTAGCGTAGTAAAGCGTTACTATGGTAACACGCTAAAGGCAATTCACAACGCGTATCAATTATTTCAAAGGAGAACAAAATTATGAAAAAGTTTATTGCTATCGTTCTTGCACTTGTAATGATTCTTGCATTTGCAGCTTGTACTAAGGTACCAGAGGTAAATGATGAGAACAAGACATTCACAATCGGTATTGACGCTGAGTATCCACCATTCAGCTACATCGGTGATGACGGCGAGTACACAGGTTTCGACGTTGAGATCTGCAAAGCTTGCTGTGACATCCTTGGCTGGGACTTCCAGGTATTCGGTGTTGATTGGGACAACAAACTCATCCAGCTTGATGCTAATGAATGTGACTGCGTATGGTCTGGTATGACAATCCTTCCTTCAATGAGTGAAGCAGGTTATGTAATCTCTGATCCATACTTTAAGAATGACCAGGTAATCATGGTTAAAGAAGGCAGCGACATCAAGTCATCTGCAGACCTTGCTGGTAAGGTTGTATACGTAATGTCTGGTACATCAGGTCAGACTCTTCTTGACGAAGACAAGGCAGACCTCACAAAGACATTCAAAGATGGTAAGTATCTCACAGCTGAAAGCTTCCTTAAGTGCTTCACAGAGCTTGGCGGCGGCAGCGCTGATGCAGTTATCGTTGATAAGCCAGTAGCAGTTGCTTATGCAAACGAGAATAAGGGCTATGTAGTTCTTGATGAAGTTATCGGTTCTGAGGAATACGGTATCGCATTCAGAAATGGCGAAGAGGCTACATGCGAAGCTATCCAGGGCGCTATCAAGCAGCTTGTTGAAAGCGGTAAGTACAAAGAGATCGCTGACAAGTATCCTGACATTGAGCAGACTAACCTTACATATCTTCAGTAATTAATGGCAAAATTTAGATAGCATTCTATTCCTGAAAGTGCTCTGCACTTTCAGGAATTTGCCGTCTATTTAGGAGTAAATATATGACACTACAAGTAATGATTTTAAAGATGGGCGAGGGCCTTGGAAAGACCTGCGCTATATTCTTTCTAACACTACTGATATCTTTGCCTCTTGGCATGGTCGTAGCTCTTCTTGAGAAGAGCAAAGTAAAGATTATTTCACGTATCACGCAGTTCATTATCTCAGTACTTCGTGGTACTCCTCTTATGTTACAGCTCCTTGCTGTAACATACGGCCCATATTATCTTTTTGGACTTACAGTATCAAGAAATAAGCTCATTCCTGTAATGATTGCATTTGGTATTAACTATGCTGCTTATTTCGCTGAGATCTATCGAAGCGGAATTGATTCTATGCCTGTCGGTCAATATGAGGCGGCTGAAATTCTGGGATATTCGAAGTTCCAGACGTTCATTAAAATCATAATGCCTCAGGTAATTAGAAGAATCCTTCCTGCAATGACCAATGAGATAGTAACCCTCGTAAAAGATACATCTATTGCATTCACGGTTTCATACCAAGAGATGTTTACGATAGGTAAGCAGATAGCCAACTCGCAGACGAGTTTCACACCGTTCATAGTCGCGGGTGTATTCTATTACGTCTTTAACTTAATTGTCGCTTTTGTAATGGCGAGAATTGAGAAGAAGATGGGCTACTATAAGATGTAAGGAGGGGCAATATGAGTATTCTTAAAATGACTAATATTGAGAAGACTTTTAACAGAAAAGTTCTCTCCGACATAAGCCTTACAGTTGAACAGGGTGAAGTTGTATCAATCATTGGACCATCGGGTTCTGGTAAATCAACTCTCCTTCGTTGCGCAACATTCCTTGAAACAATTGATTCTGGCGTTATTTATTATAATGATGAGCCAGTTAATAAAATAGTTAACGGCAAGTGCCAATATGTAAAGAATCTTAATGATTATCGTCAATGTTTCGGTCTTGTTTTCCAGAACTTCAATCTTTTCCCACATTACAGCGTTCTAAAGAATGTAATTGATGCACCAATTACAGTGCTTCATAGGGACAAAGCAGAGGTTACAGAGGAGGCAATGGAACTTCTCAAGAAAATGGGACTTGAGGATAAAGCAAAAGCTTATCCTTGTGAGCTCTCCGGCGGACAGCAGCAGCGCGTATCTATCGTTCGCGCTCTTGCAATGAAGCCTGAGATTCTCTTCTTCGATGAGCCGACATCGGCTCTCGATCCAGAGCTCACAGGCGAGGTGCTCAAAGTAATCAAGCAGCTCGCTGAGGAAAATATGACAATGGTAATTGTCACACACGAGATGGAATTTGCACGTCAGGTATCTGACCGTGTAATCTTCATCGATAAGGGAATAGTAATTGAGGAAGGTGTACCAGAGGAAGTATTTGGTAATACTCAGAATGAGCGTACCAAGCAATTCCTTGCAAACTATAACAAATGAGTAATTTGAACTATAAAGTCTGTGACCCGAGCGGTAACATTACAATCCTAGTTACCGACGAGGTTCCAAAAGAAAAGAGAATAGCGGTCGCAGACGAGCTTTTGAAAGTTGAGCCGTCTGGACAGCAGGTCGGCTTTGTTTCAAAAGGCGATAGTTCTGCCGACCTCATAATCAATATGGCAGGCGATGAGTTCTGCGGCAATGCGACTCTCAGTGGAGCGTCGCTCTTCAAGCAGCAGAACGAAGACGCCGACATCGTTCGTATTAAGATTTCTGGTGCGAAAGAGATTATCAATGTAAAAGTGATAAAGCAACAGGATGAATTTGTCGCAATAGCCAAGATGCCGGCACCGGACTACTATGGCTATAAGACTATGTCTTTTAATAACAAAGAATATAGGACATATCTTGTAACAATTGGCTCAATGCTCAATCTTGTTATGATTGACAAGTTAAAAGAAGAGGATATAAAGCCAGCAATCAAGCAGTGGTATCAAGAGCTTGGCTGTTCCGCACTTGGTCTCATGGACTACGACGAAGATACGAAAGAACTCATACCAGCAGTTCTCTCCAACAATGGAGAATTTTTCTGCTATGAGTCCTCATGTGCCAGTGGCACCACAGCTCTCGCCATCTATCTTGCCGAGAGCACCAACAGTGAAATCGTAAAAGAAATAAAAGAACCTGGTGGAGTGCTTAAAATCACTTCCAGACCAGGTGGATATGTAGAACTTACTAATACAATTAAGATAAGGGACTAATATGGATATAGTTGCACGTGCCAAAGAAATAGGTTTTACAGAAGTCACAGAATTCGATCCAAAGATTCTTGTGGCAAGGGAAGACGTACGTGCAATGTGCGAATCCAACAGATGCTTTGCCTATGGTCACAACTGGACATGCCCACCTTATTGTGGCACCATCGCTGAGTGTCAGGATAAGATGCGTTCCTTTAAGCATGCAGTAATGCTTCAGACCACAGGAACCTTGAGAAAATCAATAGATATCAAGGGATACAAAGAAACTGAGGAAAAGCACAACGCCAATCTATATGCCTTGGCAGACGAACTCCTCGACAATCAACTTGATTGTCTCGTCCTCGGCGCTGGCGGTTGTCGTCGTTGTAAGCATTGCGCCCATCCGGCTCCATGTGTAAACCCCAATCGCGCCATCTCCTCGATGGAGGCTCATGGCCTTCTCATATCTCAAGTCTGTAAAGACATCGGCATCCCTTACTATCACGGTGAAAAAACCATCACCTACTTCTCTTGCATTCTATACAATGACTAACTAAACAAACAAAAAATTAACTCCAGTTATCAATCTGGAGTTTTCTTATACCTATGCGCTTTAAGTCCTATAAAATATAGCATATCACTTGAAAAACTCACCGCCCAGGTTAGTTGCCCTGAGCGGTGAATCCAATTCAACAATCTTGGCAAACCGTCTGCTTGGTTTGCCTTTCGTTTTTATTATAGCAAAAATATTGGTGTTGTCAAATTGTTGATGATTTGTGGTATAATATTTACAGTTTGATTTAGAGGTATAACTATGGCAAAGAATTATCAGGAAAAGACAATTGAAACTTTAGGTAAGGTTGATGAGTACGTTGCAGATAAGCAGGCGGAGAAAGTGCTTGAACTTGCAGATAGGCCAGTTATTGATGATAAGAAGATAAATGTACTTCTTATGGGCGTATCTGGAGCGGGCAA
>JAZQQZ010000029.1:0-48048 GCA_045629305.1 Acutalibacteraceae bacterium
GGCAGTCAAAAAAGGCGAAGCGATGGTCTCCCTAAAAGGCAAGACGAGAAGTATTTTCATCGTCCGTGATCTGCAAAAGAAACTGCTTCGGTATATATCCGAGCAGAAGATAACGGCGGGCGCGGTTTTCATCACTCGCACGGGCAAGCCGTTGAGCCGCACGAATATCTGGCGGGAAATGAAAAGCCTCTGCATTGAAGCAGAGGTTAATCCTGAAAAGGTATTTCCGCACAATCTTCGCCATCTGTTCGCCCGCGTCTTCTACGGTAACGAAAAGGATATTGCTAAGCTCGGCGATATTCTCGGTCACAGCAGCACCAATACGACACGGATCACCATCATCTCGACCGGCACAGAACACCGTCAGCGCATGGAGCGTATGCGGTTGATTATATGAAAATAGCCGCCATTAGCGGCGACTGCAACATAATCGGTATTATGTTGTTAAAATCGGACGGCGCATACACCAAACCCAATTTAACGATAGTATTGTACTACGAAAAACCTGAAAAACCAAGTGGTTCAAGTGAAATTTTGATGAAAAGCATGGATTGTATGAAGAAATTGTCAAAAAAGAGTATAAAAAACTCAGCCCATCGATTTATCCAAACGGAAAAGAATTATGGGCTTGGTTTTTTGCGCCTATTTTATAGATATATTCTGATTGTTTTGAAACTTGCCTTTTGAAAGCACAACATAATACCGATTATGTTGCTATTCAAAAGGAGGTCGAAAAATGGCAATCGCTGAGGTAATCAAATACGAGGGCGATAATAGCACATTTATATGGAAGCATCCCTGCGAGGACTTTAATACTACTACGCAGTTAATCGTCCATGAGTCGCAGGAAGCGATCTTCTTTATGAATGGTCAGGCGTGGGACCTATTTGGTCCGGGCCGTGATACGCTCGAAACGCAAAATATCCCACTGTTGAAGAAATTCACAAACATTACTACAGATGGGAAAACCCCGTTCCACTGCGAGGTATATTTTATAAATAAAACCGAGCAAATGGCCATTAAATGGGGTACAGATAGCAGGGTGCTGTACATAGAACCTACATATAGGTTCCCGCTGTCAATAGGCGCAAGCGGTGAAATGTCGCTGAGCGTGTCCGATTCAAGGAAATTACTCATTAACCTTGTTGGTACGGAACGAGTACTGGAACGGAATCAGTTAACGAATTTCTTCCGGGCGTTTTTAATGACAAAAGTCAAGACCTATATCGCTCAAGAAATGCGCTCCAGTGCAATTAATATTTTTGAAATTGACGAGCAGCTTGAATCTTTTTCCGCCGCAATAAAAGCAAAACTTGATGATGATTTTCTTGATTACGGGGTAAACCTGAAACGGTTCTTTATTACGGTTATTGTAAAGCCGGACGGAGATCCGCAATACGAAAAATTCAAAGAGCTTCACTTCCGTCAGTACGCAGACATCGCTGAAGCTAAGCTGCGGCAGCAAACAGATGTTATATACGCCCAAACCGAAGCCCAAAAGGTGGTTATCGACTCTCAGGCACAGGCCACGAAACGTGCACAAGAAGGATATACCTATCAGCAAGAGCGCGGTTTTGATGTTGCACAAGATGTTGCAAGGAATGAAGCAGTTGGGCAGTTTACCAATATGGGTGTTGGGCTTGGCACAATGGCAGGAGTAGGTGGCGCGGTAGGTGGAGTAGTTGGAGGCGCTATTAATGGTGCCTTTGCCGGAATAGAAAATTCAATACCATCTCAGCCAGCAACCTTGTTCTGCGATCAATGTGGTGCAGAATTAACTCCCGGAGCTGCGTTTTGCGATAATTGTGGCGCTCCGCAGTCTTCCCCGGACACTTGTTCAAAATGTGGATTTAAGTTCATAAAGCCCAGCAAGTTTTGCCCTAAATGCGGTGCAAAAAGGGAGGGTTGATTATGAGCAGAAATAAGAAATTAGGTTACGTTATTTTATTAATCGCATTTGTAATTGTCAGTGTCGTTGCATTTGCACTACCCACAGCGAAGACTACATCGTTCTGGGTGGCATACATCTTTACTTGTATAGCCTTTGCTGCCCAAGTCTTAATTTGGAATATTGGCTTTAAAGATAACACGCCACTTAGAAGCAAATTCTTGGGCATTCCGGTTGTTAGAGTAGGATACATTTACTTAGTATTTCAACTGATTGCTCTTGCCGTGCTTGTAGCATATCCTGCTTTGCCGGTATGGGCCACCATTATCATCAATGTACTGATCGTTGGCATTTCAGCAATATGTATGATTACAGCTGAAATCGGCAGAGATATTGCCAGTAACGTTGAAGAAAAAGTACAATCAAAAGTATCTTACATCAGAGAAATACAGACCGATATCGAAATTGCCGCTGAACGAGAATCTGATTCTGCAATAAAGCAAAAATTACTAAAGTTGGCGGAGAATGCAAGGTACAGCGATCCTATTAGTTCTGACGAGCTGTCCGAACTTGAAAAAAGGATTTCGGATAAGGTCAAGGAATTTAATAATGCTGATGATAAATCAGCAATCGTTGATGAAATCGAGCTTTTGCTATTGGAACGTAATAAAAAATGCTTAATCATTAAGGAGCAATCAAAATGAATTATGCAGAGTGGCTTGAAAAAGCAAAAGATGAGATTAATAAATTAGAAATTGGCGCTACTTTTCAAATTAGTGAACTCTTTCAAAGCTACGAATGGAATAGGCTATCTGCAAAAGAGCGACAATCTTTCGGAAGATACTTTTCGACGGCTTTCAATGATGGTCAAATCTCAATGATTATAAGGTTTGAACCGGACAAAAAGGGCCCCAATAAATACAAAAAGGAGAATAAAAAATGAAACAATTAACTTGCGAGATGTGCGGTAGCATCGAATTGATAAAACAAGATGGTATGTATGTTTGCCAGTCATGCGGAACAAAGTATTCCGTTGAAGAAGCAAAAAAGATGATGGTAGAGGGCACTGTCAAAATAGATAATTCTGATAAATTGAAGAATTATTACACTTTAGCAAGACAAGCTAGAGAGAGCAATGATGCCGAAAATGCCGTGAAGTATTATGATTTGATTAAACAAGAAGATCCTAATAGTTGGGAAGCCAGTTTTTATAATGTATATTTCAGAGCAACCCAGACTAAGATTATGTATATTCAATCTGCTGCCAATTCAATCAACAACTGTTTAGGTACTGTTTTTGATCTTATCAAGAATGGACCAGATAGTGAAGAAGAGAAAAAGAAGCATGCTTTGGAGGTGGCCCTGCGAGTTACATTAATTTGTACTTCGTTAGAAAGTTCGTCAAAATCGACACTAATTAAATGTTGGAGTAATACGTCTAATAGCTTTTCATATGCCCTTGATTATTCTAAACGTACATTAGCCGCAGCTGATGCTTTGTTTAAGTGTGGAGATTTAATTGAGAGAGACTATAATACAGATGACGAAATGATGAAGAGCGCTTGCGAACTTTGGAAATCAGGGGTGACTATGTGGAAAACTGCATATGCATTGTTTGATGATCATGCGAACCGTTATTCAATTATGAAAAATTCATACGTATCGAAAATACAGAAATATCAAAATGGCTATGTATTTTCATCACCAATATATTCGCGCTTTCCTAATCAATATGCCTCTGTCGTTGGGGAGAATTCAAATAGTGATTTTGGGGTTGGCAACTCATCAGGTTCTTCGAGCGGAGGCTCGTCTAGTGGTGGATGCTATGTTGCAACCGCTGTTTATGGTTCATATGATTGCCCTCAGGTTTGGACTCTCCGTCGTTATCGTGACTATACTCTCGCAGAAACGTGGTATGGCAGGGCGTTTATTCATATCTATTACGCAATCAGCCCTACCCTTGTTACATGGTTTGGAAATACCGAATGGTTTAAGAAGATGTGGAAAGGCAGACTGGACCGTATGGTAGAAAATCTTCGTGCCGAAGGTGTCGAAGATACTCCATACGAAGACAGAATCTGGTAACGCTAAATCGACAAAAGATTGATACGCAAAATGCACGCCGGGATTATCATTCCGGCGTGTGTCATTAATAGAAAAGAGGCAGTATATCGTGATAAATAAGATAGCGGATGTAAGACAAGCCATCAAAAATGGCACATATTACTCTGCGGTTGCATTGGCTTTAACGTTTCCGGATATTTGTTGCCAAATAGAAAATGGATTGATGGAAAACCAAAACTCAAACCGAACAATGTATATTAACTGGGTCAATAATCATATGGATTTTGAGGACTTTAATTTTCCATTATCGGGTTTTGAGCCGCAAACATTTACCGGTGAAATGTGTTATTCTTTACGGTGTAAGGTTTTACATAATGGTAATACTGATGTAAATAATACTCGACTTGGAGTAATAGTAGATGACTTTATTTTGACGACTCCAAAAGATGAAATGTATTATCACGGTTATAAGTACTGCGAGAAGCAGGAATTGGATGGCAAAATCAAGAGAATTACATATATTGCAATAGATTATCTATGCGAAATGCTCTGTGACTCTGCCGAAAAATTCTATAACGAATGGGAATGCAAAGCAGATTTTGACAAACATTCGTTTTGATCAAAGAAGAGCAGTCGGCTTCTTGTTCCAGCTGCTCTTTCCTTATTATGTAAAAACAAAGGTGTTATTGACGATTTCCGTTGCGGCTTCCCGTACTGTGTTCATCTGCTGCACCCAAAGCATCTGGTTTTCTGCTTTAAGCGTTTCCGTAATGCCTTCCTTTTTGGCAAGTTCTTTTACCAACCGAAAGAACATATTCTCCGCCTGCTCATTGAGATTGGCAAGGTAGTCATTGAGTTTTCCGCTTGTCAGAAGTTCGGTGTAAACGGTTTTGCGATATTGTTTCAGATACCTCAAGTGCCGTTGTCACCATAGCCCGATGGGGCGTTCTTCTGGTTCGTCATCACCGGCAATGAGGTAATAATCGCCAACAAGTAATCTGTGTTCAAAATCGTCCAGATAAAAGTATTTCCGCTTAGTTTTCATAGTCTTTCGACCTCCTTGCTTGATTTCCCCTTTATTGTAGTGGAAGGGAACAGGCAAATCGAATGTGCGGTTTATGGACAGAAAAACAGACACCGTGAAAAGCATTTCTGCAATTCACGGTGTCTGTTTCCCTTTTGCTGCGCTCGATTTAGATAGTTTCTGAAAAACATCCTTATCACACGTCAGCAAATCTGGGAGGTTCTTTTTATACTTCTTCGTCCTCGGATTCTAGGACTTCAACTCTTACTTTTTCTACACGACGTTCATCGGTTTCAAGAACAGTTAAGTGGAGGCACTCATATGTGAACTCTTCATCCGGTGTTGGGTAGTGCTCAAGCATCTCGATACACCAGCCACCAACAGTTTCACTGTCGAACTCATCATCTCTGAGATCAAACTCATCGAGAAGATCTTCAAGAATCATATCTCCATCGACTTCAAATATTTTTTCGTCACAAGGAACCTCTGTAAGTTCTTCTTCAACCTCATCACTCTCATCCCAAATTTCACCGACAAGTTCTTCTAGAACGTCCTCAAGTGTAACTATACCGTGCATTCCGCCATATTCATTTGTAACTATAGCGAGATGTTGCTTATTGCGTCTAAGCTCTTTTAGAACGTCTGGGAGCTTCATAGTCTTATATACGAAGCATGGTTCCATTAGAAGCGATTTTAAATTGAACTTATCACCATCAGAGAGGGAGCGAAGAATGTGATTTACATGGAGAACACCGATTATATTGTCGATATCATCCTCATATACTGGGATTCTTGTATAAGGTGTTTCCTGGATAAATTTTAGTATCTCTTTCTGATCATCATCAACATCGATTGCATCGACATCGACTCTCGCTGTCATAACATCGGATGCAGATGTCTCAGCAAAATCGATGGTGGCTTGTACAAGTTCTGAACTATCGCTTGAGAGAATACCTTCGTCCTCAGCAGTTTCAATTATTGATTGGAACTCCTCAACTGCTGTATCGTCCTCGGTGTCCTCATTGGTGTGGTCTTTTCCAGTTAAGAGATTTACAAGCTTAACTGTAACCCAAACGAGAGGGTAGAAGATAAACATAAGAATACGAATCGGATATGCGTTACGCATAGCGAGAGTATTCGGTTTCTTCTTAGATGAAATTTTAGGTATTGTCTCACCAAATATAATAATGAGAATTGTAATTGCTACTGTGCCTACCCATGTGAGGTCATCATCGTGGAAGATAAGCTGAATAAGTACAGCAGATAGGGAAGACGCAGCGATATTTACAAGGTTATTTCCAATAAGTATGGTGCTGAGTGCATCATCAAATCTATTGGAAATAAACAGCGCAAGCTTCGCCGTCTTCTTTCCGCTTTCTGCCTCATGCTCAAGTCTAACATCTGAAGCGGCAGAATAAGCCATCTCTGTCGATGAGAAGAAGTTAGAGAGAATTATACAGAGTAATATTCCAACTGATACGAGTATTATAGGAATCATTCTGCTTCACCGCCTTCCGACGCTGGAGCAATGTCTTCCTCGTCATAGATTTCACCTACAAGTTCCTCTAGGATATCCTCGATTGTAACGATACCAAATGTACCACCGAAATCGTCTTTTACAATTGCAAGCGTCACCTTATTCTGAGACATATGCTCAAGAAGTTCATCGATAGGTGTAGCACCCGTTGTAAAGAACGGTTTATCCATAAGTCGCTTGATATTTGGATATTTCTTAGTTCTGAGATATTGCTTTAGATATCTCCTTATCTGAAGCACACCAATGATTTCATCTTTATCTCCATCATAGACTGGGAGACGAGAATGAGTGGAGTCATTGATAATATCGAAGATTTCTTCCTTGTCTTTTGATAGATCAATTCCTTCAATTTTAACTCTTGGTGTGGAGATAGTTTCAACTGATACATCATCGAATTGAAGAGCGGAGGAGATGAGGTCACTCTGTTCCTCATCGATAACACCGCTTTCTTCGAGATCCTCGATGATGTCAAAAAGTTCATCTTCAGTAACTGTAATTTCTTTTTCTGCTTTAGTAAGCTTCCCTGCGATATTTCCTATACCTGCAAGAATTTTAGATAATGGGCTAAATACCTTCATTAAAAAAATAAGAGGCCCTGCAGTGGCAAGTGAACAGCTTTCGCTATTTTTCTTCGCAAAACTCTTCGGTAACATCTCACCGAAGAAGAATACAACCAATGTAGTGATGATTGTACTTACAGATACCCAAGTAAGGCCCCAAATCCTTGCAACGAATGTTGTAACGATTGAAGCTATAGAAAGATGCACAATATTGGTGCATATTAAAAGGGTGGTAATTGCCTTATCGAAGTTATCAAGTGCGAACATCGCACGCTTCGCTCTGGAATCACCATGTTCCATATCAAGCTTAATCTTATTTCTAGATACACTTGATAGGGCGGTCTCTGTAATTGCGAAAAATGCCGCAAGACCTAGTAGTACAAGTACTATTATTAATGATGTAATTAATGACCCTCGACTGTCAGCGTCCATATAAAGGATCAAACTCTCCCTTCAAATTGAGGTAAAATTTTAGATAATTATATATTAATAATAAGTGGTTGTCAAATAAGTCGATAAGTAGTTATAATGTTGTAGTAATTTTATGAGAGGAGGGAATCTTATGAAGAGTTTTACAATTGAAGAAAACTCAGCGAACCAGAGACTTGATAAATTCATTACGAAGAATCTACCAAATCTTCCACAGTCACTTATGTATAAGTACATCAGAACGAAGAAGATTAAAGTCAACGGCAAACGAGCTGAGATTTCTACAAGGCTTCAAGTAGGAGACCTTGTCGAGATGTATATAAATGATGAGTTCTTCGAGAAACCAGATCCTCATTATGATTTCCTTCACGCATCACTTGATCTTAATATTCTTTACGAGGATGATAATATTCTTATCCTTGATAAGAAGGTTGGACTTCTTTCTCATCCAGACGATACCGAATACGTAGATACGCTGATATCGCGCGTAAAGCATTATCTTTACGATAAGAAAGAATACAGCCCAGAGGACGAGCAATGCTTTACGCCGGCGCTTATCAACCGTATCGACCGTAACACAGGCGGTATCGTCATGGCGGCGAAAAATGCCGAGACATTGCGAGTAATGAATCAGAAAGTAAAAGATAGGGAACTACACAAATATTATCTTCTCGCATGTCACGGCACGCCGCCGAAGACAGAGGACCTTCTTGTAGATTATCTCATCAAAGATGAAGATAAAAACCAAGTGAAAATCTATGACAAGCAGGTGCCCGGAAGTAAGGAGATTAAGACTTTATATAAGGTTGTTAAAGCAGAAAAAAATCTCTCACTTTTAGAGGTAGAACTTCTAACCGGCCGTACTCACCAGATACGAGCACATATGGCATATATAGGATGCCCGCTCGTCGGAGACGGCAAGTACGGTTCCAATGCTCTTAACAAAGAGTATGGATATAAGAAGCAGCTTCTTTATTCTTATAAGCTCAAATTCGACTTTACAACAGATGCTGGTATACTCGAATACCTAAATGGTAAAGAATTCACAGTTCCAATGGATGAAATTTGGTTTGCAAAAGAATTTCCAAATATTTAAAAACTAAGGGCCCAGTCACAAGACTGAGCCCTTAAATTATCTTACATAAGAAGAAGCATTGCATAAGATCCGAGGAAGGATCTCGCAAACTGTGAATTGAAAAGTTTATTGAGGAGACCAGGGAATGGACCAATCTTTAAGAATGGCAATACTGTCTCAAGAATGCCTCTTACGAAGCCTATCATAACCTCTGTGAGAGTTTTAGGATTTTTATCATAAACATATTCTTTATTTTCCATTGTGATACCTCCATTAATACTGTCCATATACATGAACGAACTCATTTACAGCTGCGTAGTTCTTAACATTTACATCGCCAGGGGCGAGGAGAACTTTATCTGTAGCAAATACATATCCGCCGTCTTTTCCGACTTCATCAACGAGTTTCTTTGCATAGTCTATGCATTCCTGTTTTGTACCATCACGAAGCATTGAAAGAGGCATACCTCCCATGATGGAATGGTCGGCGCCAAGAATCTTCTTAGCCTCGAAGATGTCATCGTTCTCAACAACAAATGTTACTGAATGTGCCGGGACTCTCGCAGCGAGCATCTCAAGTTTCTTATTTCCCCACTGACCTTCAAGTACTGTAAACATGTGTCCACCACAGTCCTGAATAAATTTTGCAAAGTTTACGAAATCATCAAGATAGAGTTCTTTAAATGAATCATCACTCATAAATGGTGGCATATGGCAAGGGTTAAGAATCCAAGGGAACTCCTTAAGTTTTGGAGCGCCTCCCTTTACTACACCATTAATACCGTAGTCAAGGAGCCATGGAAGATCCTTGATATGAGGTGGCATTGTCATCATAAGATGTGTCATCTTTGTAAGGTCGTAACTATAATCTTTGATTGCATTCTTTGCAAGAATCAAATCTTCTTTGTTACGACGAACATCTAATGTTGTTCCTTTAAATCCACGAAGGAAATCAAAGAAAAAATCAAGTGGCATCTCAGCGGAACCACCAACAGCAACAGGCATACCGAGGAATTTTTCAAAATACAAATTACCAACTACAAGTGTACCTGCGAACTCAAGGAAAGGTGGGAGAGAAGAGAAGAATGCTTTAAGCTGATCTTCATTAGTCGCATCGAACTTTGGAAACTTACGAGGTAAGAATTCGTTTAAAATCCACATAACCGGATCTTTCGCGATCTCCTTGTAATCCTCAGGAGTCATAGGACAATCCTCTTTATGCTGAAGAGTAACTCCATCGTCTGAAGCGAAGAATACTTCTGAACCGAGTACCTTACCAAGTTTCACTGAATGTGTAAGATAAGAAACATATGCGCAATCAAAATAGATGTCTTTATAAATCTGGCCATATGATTTCGCATGTTTGATAAGATGTCCCTCTACATCAGCAATAGTTGTGCCGGCATAGGCTAGTGCATAGCTCTCGATGAAGGAGCAAACAGGAACCCTATCAGGGATTTTACCATTTGCGACATCAATCATACGCTGTGCTTTCTTAGCATATGTCTCTTTGTTTGCTTTAAAATCTACCATATTCTTCTCCTTTCTCAATATTTGCCATAAGTGTGTACGAATTCATTTACTGCAGCAAGGTTTTCTGCGACAGCGTCCGATGGAGCTATAAGAACCTTGTCTGTTGAGAATACAAAACCGCCGCCTGGGGCAAGGTCATCGAGAACATATTTCGCGAACTCGATGCACTCGTGTTTCGTAGAATCACGGAGCATTGCCTGTGGCATTCCACCCATAATAGAGTTGTTCGGTGCAATCTCTTTAATCTGAAGTATTCTCTCTATTGGTGCTATGAATGTAACTGAGTTATCAGGGAGCTCTGCGAGTCTCTCGATGTTCTTGCCCCAGTCACCCTCACAGAAGGTCATCATATGGCCACCGTGATCATTTAGAAACTCAACCATCTTCTTATAGGTTGGCCAGTAGAACTGGTCGAACTGTTTCTGGTTGAGGAACGGTGGCATATGGCATGGATTAAAGATCCAAGGGAAATCTTTAAATTCAAAATCTTTACGACGGATGATTCCGTTTACAAGATTCTTGCCTGCCCAAGGAAGGCCAATTGTAGGAGAGCCCATCATAAGGTGAGTCATCTTCATAAGATCAACGCAATAATCAAGTAGTGAATTGATTGCTGCCTCGACCTCGTCAGGTCTTCTTCTGACATCGGTGATAGTTGACTTGAAACCACGGAGATAATCGAAGAGCATATCAGCTGGCATCTCTGCGGAGCCACCAACAACTACAGGAATATCAACTACCTTATTGAAATATGTGTAGCCGAACATCATTGTTAGTGCGAACTCGACAAATGGGAGGAGGGAGCTTAAGAAAGCTTTATGCTGCTCCTCATTTGTCGCATCATATTTTGAGAACTTACGAGGAAGGAATTCATCGATAATAAATGCAACAGGATCACGAATTAAACTCTCGTAGTCGTCCTCTGTCATTGGACAGTACTCCTGATGCTGTACAGTTATGCCATCGTCCGACACGAAGAAAACATCTGAACCAAGAGCCCAAGTAACTTTAAGAGCATGGGACATATGTGGCATAAATGCACAGTCGAAATAGATATCTTTATAAATCTTACTGTAAGCATTTACATGCTTAAAAATACTACTATTTGCTTCAGCAACTGATGAGCCTGCATACTCGAGGGCATAGGTCTCCATAAGTCCGCATACAGGAACTCTATCTGGAATCTTACCGCGTGTGACATCAAGCATACGTTGAAGTTTTTTGTCATAAACTTTCTTATTCAGCACATAATCCCTTCTTTCAATTTGTTGTCTTTATTATATTCTAATTATACTACAAATAATATTGTTCATTTTACATAAAAATTTTGTATGTTATTTGTTGACGAAACAATGAAAATATTATAAAATTTATTACAAATTAAATATTCGTAAACGAGGCACAGCAATAATCCGGAAGCAGGTGAAAGTCCTGCACTGTTTCTCAGCAACCGTGTTACCACACGAAAGCGTTTGGCACGAAAAGTGCAGTCACTGGGGAGTTCGCTCCATGGGAAGGCAACGCAAGTAGGTTTTAAAGGTTAAGTCGGGAGACCTGTCGAGTTTATACATATTTCGCAAACCATCTGAGCTATGGTAGGCGTATTTTTTGTTGCTCAAATATTAAAAAAAGGAGGGGTAAGATGAATAGCAATTGCAAATTTTCAACATATAATCCGATTATTAATTTCACATTCTTTATCATTGCGATTGTGTTTGGAATGATATTCATGCAGATACCATACCAGATTGTATCGCTTGTAGCTGCGATACTTTTCTATATAAGTATCGCTGGTCGCGATGCAATCAAATTGATACTAATTCTGATACCTCTCTATGGAATAGTTGTTTTAATAAATGAACTGATATCCGGTGGAGGATTCGTTCTTGCAAATATGTTCGCGACTATGATTATCTGGTTCGCGTCTTACAGCAGAATTATGACAACGGATAAGTTCGTCTATATCTTCGGGCCGATAATGCCGTCAATTTCACTTATATTTACGATGGTACTTCGGTTCATTCCAAATTATAAAAAGAAGGCGACGCAGATAGCGAATGCAAGAAAATGTATCGGAAAGAACGATCCATTTTCTGTGGTATCTGCGATGACGACATGGGCGTTCGAGGACGGCCTTATCACGGCCGACAGCATGAAGAGCCGTGGCTTTGGAAGCCGGAAGAGAACCCATTATTCAATATATAAATTTGGACCGGTGGATATCGCATTTTTGCTTATAATGATAGGCCTTTCTGTGATTGTATCATTTGCATCAATCAAGGGAAATACATACCAAATTGTAGGACTTATTGCCTACGGAATTCTTCTAATAATACCGACAATTCTCAATGTGAAGGAGGTGCTCTTATGGCAGATTTTGAGATCAAAAATTTAAGTTTTTCATATGCTTTAACACCAGATAAAAAAGCACTTGATAATGTAAGTCTTAAAATTGAACATGGCGAATATATCACTGTCTGCGGTAAGAGTGGAAGTGGTAAATCAACTCTGCTTCGTCACCTAAAGACAGTGCTTACTCCAGCGGGAGAGCACTCCGGTGAAATCCTTTTCAATGGCAAGAAATTGTCGGATGTATCAGAGTATGAACAGGCATCATTCATAGGATATGTAATGCAGAATCCTGAGAATCAAATTGTAACTGACAAGGTATGGCACGAGCTTGCTTTCGGCCTTGAAAGTCTCGGCATAGACCAGAAGACAATGCGACTTCGTGTTGCTGAGATGGCCTCATATTTTGGTATTGCTGATTGGTTCGATAAGGATGTATCCGAACTGTCTGGTGGACAGAAGCAACTCCTAAATCTTGCTTCAATTATGGCTATGCAGCCATCTGTTCTTATCCTTGATGAGCCGACATCTCAGCTTGACCCGATAGCCGCATCCGATTTCCTCAATACTGTCCGTAAAATCAATTTGGAACTCGGTACAACAATCATCATAACCGAGCACAGACTCGAGGATATTTTATATGCATCAGACAAGGTTGCAGTACTTGAAAATGGAAAGCTTATCGCATATGACGAACCACGTAAGATAGGCGAGTATCTCAAAGAATCCGACAACGACCTCTTTGTTGCTATGCCTACTCCAATGCAGGTATATCACGGTCTTAATTTCACCGATTCTTTATGCCCACTTACAGTCCGTGAGGGAGCCAATATGCTCACAGAGAAAATTGGCTATACAGATAATCTAATTCCATATCTTGAGAAAACCGAAGACGAAGAGAGTTACAAGGATCTTGCCATCAATGTTAAAGATCTATGGTTCCGTTATCAGAGAAACGGAAGAGACATTTTGAAGGGTACGAATCTTAAAGTTCCTAAGGGCAAAATCTTTGCAATTGTAGGCGGAAACGGCACTGGCAAATCAACTCTTCTCAAATGCATCGCTTCAGATAACATGAAGCCTTATAGGGGCAAAGTAATCCTAAAAGATGAGGTCTCTATGCTTCCTCAGGACCCACAGAGTCTCTTTGTCAAAGAGACGGTCCGTGAGGAACTCGAAGAGATCTCTAAAGAGTTCAGCAACATAATCAAAATCTGTGACATCGAGCACTTACTCGATAACCATCCATTTGATATATCCGGTGGAGAGCAACAGAGAGTAGCACTTGCCAAAGTGCTACTTACCAAGCCTAAAATTCTGTTGCTCGACGAGCCAACCAAAGGAATGGATGCATTCTTCAAAATCAAATTTGCAGAAATTTTGAATGACTTAAAGCAGATTGGAATCACCATTTTACTTGTATCTCATGACGTAGAATTCTGCGCAAAATATGCTGATATCTGTGCACTTTTCTTCGGTGGGGATATAGTCACATCAACCACACCAAATAAGTTCTTCTCACAGAACAGTTTCTATACAACAGCTGCCAATAGAATGTCTCGTCATCTATTCTTAAATGCAATCAACTGCGAGGATGTAATTGAATTATGCAAATTAAATCTTACTACTTAGTGGCCACCGGAATCATTCTACTTGCGATGATTCCTTGGTTCATAAGCTATGAAAAAAAGAATAAAGATGCAAGAAGTCTCATTATCATTGCAGTTATGTCGGCTTTAGCCGTGGCATCAAGAGTGGCATTTATTGCCACGCCAAGTGTAAAGCCAGTAATAGCAATAATAATGATTGCTGGCTATGCCTTTGGTCCAATTGAAGGTTTCCTCTGTGGATCAATCACTGCTCTTGTCTCCAATTTCTTCTTCTCCCAAGGTCCATGGACACCTTGGCAGATGTTTGCCTGGGGACTTGGCGGACTTGTTGCCGGCCTGTTCTATAAGGTAGGAGAGACGCGCATCCTGTCAGCCATCTTAGGTTTCGTAACTACGATGCTTATCGTCGGTCCGGTACTTGATACAAGTTCCGTATTTATGATGCTCTCAAAGCTGACATGGAAGAGCGTTCTCGGCATATATCTCGCAGGTGTTCCTGTTAATTTAACACTTGCAATATCAACAGCAGTAACTCTATTTTTGCTATCAGGCCCTATGCTTAGAAAACTAAATAGAGTGAAAATTAAATATAATTTTAAGGAGTCAAAATCATGAAAAAAATTATTCTCTCAATCGCACTTACCCTCGCAATCGTTTTCTCATTTAGCGCTTGCTCGAAGCCAGTAGAGGCAGAGCCATCATCTAATGGTGCCGCAGGTACATTCGCATTCTCTGTAGTAGACAAAGATGGTAACAAAGAAGATTTCAATGTTGCTTATACAGAGGGACAGACAGTATGTGATGCTCTTCTTGCTGAAGAACTTATCGCAGGTGAAGATAGCGAATATGGTCTTTACGTTAAGACAGTAAATGGCATCACATATGACTACAACACAGATGGTTATTACTGGGCTTTCTACATCGATGGCGAATATGCTACAACAGGTGTAGAAAACACTAAGATTGAATCTGATAAAGCCTACTCAATGGTTGGCGAAAAAGGATAATGTCATATAACAAATTGACAAATTTTACAAAAATTTTGTTGCATGCATATAAATTTTTTATGATTTATTAGTTCGTTTTTTATTGAATGTAACACTAAATAGATTTATAATATCTATGTTATTTTTCAATAAAGGAGTCCTACTAAATGGATCAATATGAAAGAAGAGTAGGTACAGTTTCACGTGGTATCCGTTGCCCAATCATCCGTGAGGGCGATGACCTCTCTGAAATCGTTTCCACATCAGTTCTTGAAGCAGCAAAATACGAGGGATTTGAACTTCGCGACCGCGATGTTATCTCCATCACAGAATCAATAGTTGCACGTTCACAGGGCAACTATTGTTCAGTAGATAATATCGCTGCAGACGTAAAGGCTAAGCTCGGTGGAGAGACAGTTGGCGTTATTTTCCCAATTCTCTCACGTAACCGTTTCGCTATCTGCCTTCGCGGTATAGCTCGTGGATCTAAGAAAATTGTTCTTATGCTTTCTTACCCATCAGACGAAGTTGGTAACTGCCTCGTTTCACTTGATAAGATAGATGCCGCAGGTATCAACCCTTATTCAGATGTTCTCTCTCTCGAGAAGTACAGAGAACTTTTCGGCGAGAACAAGCATGAGTTCACAGGCGTTGACTATGTTGCTTATTACTCAGACCTCATCAAAGAAGAGGGCGCAGATGTCGAAGTTATCTTCGCAAATCAGCCAAAGGCAATTCTTGACTATACTGATTGCATCATCAACTGTGACATCCATACAAGAGCACGCACAAAGAGAATCCTTCTCGAAGGCGGTGCTAAGGTTGTATGCTCACTTGATGACATCATGAATGCACCAGTAGATGGTTCTGGTTGCAACGAGAAGTATGGTCTTCTCGGTTCTAACAAGTCTACAGAGGACAAGATTAAGCTCTTCCCAAGAGAGTGCAAAGACCTTGTTCTTTCAATCCAGGATAAGATTCTTAAGGCAACAGGCAAGCATGTAGAAGTAATGGTTTACGGCGATGGTGCTTTCAAGGATCCACAGGGTAAGATTTGGGAACTTGCAGACCCAGTTGTATCACCAGCATTCACTGATGGTCTTATCGGTACACCTAACGAGCTCAAGCTCAAGTATCTTGCTGATAACGACTATAAAGACCTCTCTGGCGAGGCTCTCAAGGAAGCTATTTCTAAGAGCATCAAAGAGAAGGACGGAGACCTCAAGGGAAGCATGGCTTCTCAGGGAACAACTCCTCGTCAGCTCACAGACCTCATCGGTTCACTCTGTGACCTCACATCAGGCTCTGGCGACAAGGGAACACCAGTTGTTCTTGTACAGGGATACTTCGATAACTACACTAACTAATTAGACAAAAAATGCTCGGCAGAAATGCCGAACATTTTTATATTTAATCTATATCTAAACTATGATATAATATTTAGAACATAAGAGGAGGTGTGCGGATGGATAAGTTCAAGCTTGTATCAAAATACAAGCCGACAGGCGATCAGCCTGAGGCGATACGCCAGCTTGTTGACAGCATTAACGCTGGCAACAAAGAGCAGACTCTGCTGGGCGTAACAGGCTCTGGTAAAACTTTTACCATGGCCAATGTAATCGAGCAAGTCAACAAGCCTACGCTTGTACTTGCACATAATAAGACTCTTGCCGCACAGCTCTGTTCTGAATTCCGCGAGATGTTCCCAGAGAACGCAGTGGAATATTTTGTTTCATATTATGACTACTATCAGCCGGAGGCATATGTGCCTACAACTGATACATATATTGAGAAGGATTCATCAATCAACGATGAGATTGATAAGTTGCGTCACTCTGCGACATTCTCGCTATCAGAGCGACGAGATGTAATCATCGTTGCATCAGTGTCATGCATCTATTCAATCGGTGATCCTGAATTTTATAAGACTATGGTCATCTCTCTGAGACCTGGTATGGAATACAGCCGTGATGACCTTCTTCGTAAACTTGTAGAAATCCAATACGAGAGAAACGATGTAAACTTCGTACGTGATAAATTCAGAGTAAGAGGCGATACGGTTGAGGTATATCCAGCAGGATATACGGACACAGCCGTTCGCATCGAATTCTTCGGTGATGAGATAGATCGAATCACCGAGATAACTCCGCTCACTGGAGAAATTAAGAGTGAACTCTCACATCTTGCAATCTATCCAGCTTCTCACTATGTAGTTTCAGCTGACTTCATGGAGGAGGCAATCTCCGAAATAATGCAGGAATGCTTTGAGAGAGTCGCTTTCTTTGAGTCGCAGGGTAAGCTCATCGAGGCGCAGAGGATACGCGAGCGCACGAGATATGATATGGAGATGCTGCGTGAAACTGGAATGTGCAGTGGCATCGAGAACTACTCAAGAGTACTCTCACGTCGTGCGCCTGGTTCCACACCGTATACTCTGCTCGATTTCTTCCCAGATGACTTTATCATGTTCATAGATGAATCACATGTGACTTTGCCACAGGTTCACGGAATGTATGGAGGAGACCACGCAAGAAAAAAGAACCTTATAGATTTCGGTTTCCGTCTTCCATCAGCTTATGACAATAGACCTCTAAATTTCGATGAGTTCTATTCTCATATAAATCAAGTGGTATTCACGTCAGCGACCCCTGGCGAGTTCGAGAGGGAGAAGAGTGCTACAATAACTGAACAGCTCATCCGTCCTACCGGACTTCTTGACCCGCTCGTTACAGTAAAGCCAATCGAGGGACAGATAGACGACCTTATCTCACAGATTAATATCCGAATTGAGAGAAAGGAGAGAGTCCTCGTTACCACTCTCACGAAGAAAATGGCAGAGGACCTCACAGCATATTTCGAAAATTACGATATCAAGGTTCGTTATATGCATCACGATGTAGACACCATCGAGAGAATGCAAATTATACGCGACCTACGTCTTGGAGAATTTGATGTTCTCGTAGGTATCAACCTTTTACGTGAAGGTCTCGATATTCCTGAGGTATCACTTGTCGCAATCCTTGATGCCGACAAGGAGGGATTCCTCCGTTCAGAGACTTCACTTGTACAGACTATTGGTCGTGCAGCGCGTAATGCGAACGGCGAAGTTATTATGTACGCTGACAGCGTAACGCCGTCTATGGAGCGCGCGATAAAAGAGACTAACCGTCGTCGTGAAATACAACAGAAATACAATGAGGAACATGGTATTGTTCCGAAAACTATCATAAAGGATGTACGCGATGTAATCGAGATTTCATCCAAAGTTGAGAAAGATAGAACCGGTAAGAAACTCTCAGCCAAGGAGAGAGAGGCAGAGATACGCAGCCTCACCAAGGCAATGCGTGATGCTGCCCGTATCCTTGACTTCGAGCTTGCAGCTTATTATAGAGACGAGATAAAGAGGCTTGAAAATGGCAACTAAAGACATCTACATAAAAGGGGCTAAAGAGCATAACCTTCAAAATGTTTCGCTCAAGATTCCAAGAGATAAGATGATTGTATTCACTGGACTTTCTGGTTCCGGTAAATCAAGTCTTGCCTTCGACACAATCTACGCCGAAGGTCAGAGACGTTATATGGAATCACTCTCATCCTATGCTCGTCAGTTCCTAGGCCTCATGGAAAAACCTAAGGTTGAGATGATTGAGGGCCTAAGCCCAGCAATCTCTATTGACCAGAAGACGACCTCTAAGAATCCTCGTTCAACTGTAGGTACAGTAACTGAGATTTATGATTATCTCAGACTTCTTTATGCTAGAATAGGAATTCCTCATTGCCCAGTATGTGGCAAAGAGATTAAGTCACAGACAATTGACCAAATTGTAGACCAGATACTTGATCTGCCTGAAGGAACTAAGATTCAAGTTATGGCACCTATTGCCAGAGGTAAGAAGGGTGAATACGTTCACGAACTTTTGAATGCGAGCAAGCAGGGCTTTGTCCGTGCTCGCATCGACGGTGAAGTTCGTGACCTCGGCGAGAAGATTAAGCTTGAGAAAAACATCAAACATAGAATTGACATAATCATCGACCGTCTTGTAGTTAAGGACGGAATAAGATCAAGACTTGCGGACTCTATCGAGACAGCGTCAGGGCTCACAGACGGCATCGTTCTTATCGACGTAATCGATGGAAAAGAGATGGAGTTCTCACAGAAGTTTGCATGCCCAGATCACAATATTTCACTGACAGAACTTCAGCCAAGAATGTTCTCTTTCAACAATCCATATGGTGCTTGTCCGAAGTGCACAGGTCTTGGCGAATATACGACAATCGATAAAGACCTTCTTATTCCAGACAAGACTATATCCATCCGTGAAGGTGCTATTAGAGCATATGGTTGGAGTAAAGTAGAAGAGGGCAGCAATACAATGGGAGATATGTTCTTCCAGGGAATTGCTGACCACTACGGCTTTAGAATTGATGTTCCTGTGTCAGAGATGAAAGAGGAGGATCTTGATAAGATTCTCTATGGTACAAACGAAGAGAAAGTTGTATACACCCATCACGGAAGACATAGTGAATATAAGTGGGAAGGCAAGTTCGAAGGAGTAATACCGAACCTTCTTCGTAAATATGAGGAGACCAATTCAGAGATCTCAAGAAGACAGATTGAGCAGGTAATGGCAACTCATGACTGTGAGGAATGTCACGGCAAGAGACTTAATCCTATTTCACTTGCAGTTACAGTCGGCGGTCTCAATATTGAAGAGCTCACTTCACTTTCAATCGGTGCTGAACTCGACTTCTTTGAGAATCTTAAACTCACACCACGTGAGGAGATAATCGCAGAGCTCATACTCAAAGAGATTAAATCAAGACTTACTTTCTTAAAGCATGTAGGACTTGAATATCTCAATCTTTCAAGAAAAGCGGGTACGCTTTCAGGTGGCGAGTCGCAGAGAATTAGACTTGCAACTCAAATTGGTTCATCCCTTATGGGAGTTCTCTACATACTCGACGAGCCGTCAATAGGTCTTCATCAACGTGACAACGATAAGCTGATTGAAACACTTCAACAGCTCCGCGATCTCGGCAACACGCTTATCGTTGTAGAACATGATGAAGATACAATGCGCGCAGCAGACTACATCGTTGATATTGGCCCAGGTGCAGGTATAAACGGTGGTAAGATTGTTGCCGCAGGTACACCGGAAGAAATAATGGCTTGCAAAGACTCAATCACAGGCCAATATCTCTCTGGTGCGCGCTCCATTCCTGTACCGGATAAACGCAGGGAAGGAAATGGCAATTTCCTTCACGTATCCGGCGCGGAAGAGCATAACTTAAAGGGCATAGATGTTGATATTCCACTTGGCACATTTACATGTGTAACTGGTGTATCTGGCTCAGGTAAATCATCTCTTGTAAACGAGATTATCTACAAGACCCTTGCAAGAGATCTCAACAGAGCGAAGGAATTCCCAGGAAAATGCGACGGAATTTCCGGTCTCGAAAATCTCGATAAATGTATCGCAATTGACCAGTCACCAATAGGCCGTATGCCATCTTCCAACCCAGCGACCTATACCAATCTTTTCAACGATATAAGAAATCTTTTCGCCGCTACACAGGACGCGAAGATTCGCGGCTATAAGCCAGGAAGATTCTCATTCAATGTAAAGGGTGGTCGCTGCGAAGCTTGCTCCGGTGACGGTATCGTTAAAATCGAAATGCACTTCCTCGCAGATGTATATGTACCTTGTGAGGTATGTGGTGGTTCAAGATACAACAGAGAAACTCTTGAAGTTAAGTACAAAGGCAAGAACATAGCTGATGTACTCAACATGTCTGTCGATGAGGCAGTAGAATTCTTTGAGGCTGTGCCTCGCATCTATAAACGCCTCAAGACATTGCAGGATGTAGGCCTCGGATATGTATCACTCGGCCAGCCTGCACCTACGCTCTCGGGCGGCGAGGCCCAGCGAGTAAAACTTGCAACAGAACTTTCAAAGCGTTCTACAGGCAAGACTTTCTACATTCTTGATGAGCCAACCACTGGACTTCATTCTGCTGATGTAAAGAAACTTCTTGAAGTATTGCAGCGACTTGTAGATTCAGGCAATACAGTTCTAGTAATTGAACACAATCTTGACGTTATTAAATCCGCCGACTATATCATCGACCTCGGCCCAGAGGGTGGCGATAATGGCGGTAAGATAATTGCAACTGGAACACCGGAAGAGGTTGCAAGGGTAAAGAAGTCCTATACAGGTCAGTACTTGAAAAAATATTTAAAATAATATATTATTTAGAAAATAGTTTTTAAAAGGAGATTCAATATGTTAGCTTGGCTTTTAGGTGCTGAGAATAGTTTTTCCCGTGCACTACTTTACAATATTCTTACATTCAATCTACTATTAATTTTCGGCATTTTCGTATATGGCATAACTATTGGATTACCTATGCTAGTTATGAAGTTTACTGACAATAAATAAGTAGAGCCCGGCCACACGGTCGGGCTTATTATCATATAAAGGTGTCTTATGAGAAATAACAAAATCACTAAAGAAGAACTTGAATATCTTAGACTTTTGTCTAAGGAATATCCAACATCTCAGTCAGCAATCACAGAGATAATCAACCTTAGGGCAATACTTAATTTGCCTAAGGGTACGGAGCATTTTATGTCTGATATTCACGGTGAATATGAGGCATTCAATCATATTATGAGAAGTGCATCTGGAGCGATTAGAGACAAGATTGACGAGCTCTTCTCTTTGGAACTTTCCGATGAAGAGAGAAAAGAACTTGCAACAATTGTCTATTATCCAACTGAGAAGACCGCTGAGATAACCAAGGGTATGAGCGAGCAGGAGAAAGCAGAGTGGTATCACAAGACCATCTGCTATCTCATTGATATCTGTCGCCTTGTAGCGTCAAAATACACACGCTCCAAGGTCCGTAAGATTTTACCTCCTGGCTACGCCTACATCATTGACGAACTCATTCATAACGACTCATCAATCAACAAGAAAGATTATTATGACAACATCATAACTTCTGTAATTGAGATTGGTAAGGCACCAAGTCTTATTCGTGACATAAGCCACGTCATTCAGAAACTTATTGTCGACCATCTTCACATTGTCGGTGACATATTCGATAGAGGCCCGCGCGCTGATATCGTGCTCGACGACCTTATGCACCACAATAATGTTGATATTCAGTGGGGTAACCACGATATCATTTGGATGGGCGCGGCCTCCGGCTCTAGAGTTTGCATTGCAACAGTCCTTGCAAATTCAATCCGATACAACAATCTTCATGTAATTGAGAACGGATACGGCATAAGTCTTAGACCGCTCGCAGTACTTGCAAACGAATGTTATGCCGACTCCAACACAGACAGATATATTGCCAACATCGACGACGTCGATGAGACAGGCAAGAAGATAACGGCGAACGACCTTATCCAGACAGGTCGTATGGCCAAAGCAATCACAATTATCATGTGGAAGCTCGAAGGTCAATCAATTCTTCGTCATCCAGGATTTGAAATGGATGAAAGATTACTTCTCGATAAGATTGACTACGAAAAGGGCACAGTAACTATCGATGGCAAGGAGTACGAACTTCTCGATAAAGATTTCCCAACAGTTGATCCATCAAATCCTTTCGCACTTTCAAAGTACGAAGAAGAAGTAATGAATGAACTCAAAGAGAATTTCCTTGCATCTGAGAAACTACAAGCACATGTCAATTTCCTCTTTGCTAAGGGTTCACTTTATCGTTGTTATAACAATAACCTTCTCTTCCATGGTGCAGTGCCTATGGACGCTGAAGGCAACTTCAAGAAATTCACTTATGACGGTGAGGAGTATTACGGCAAAGCACTCTTCGACTACTGCATCGAGCAGGCCCGTAATGGTTACTTCTGCGCGGATGGAACAGTAGAGAAGCAGACAGGTAAAGACTTCATGTGGTGGCTATGGTGTGGAAAATATTCACCACTCTTTGCAAGAGATAAGATTACGACATTCGAGCGTAGACTTATAGCCGACAAGGACACATGGAAAGAATCTAAGGATCCTTACTATCTCGTAGTTGAGTCAGCAGCAGGCTGTGAACTCATTCTAAACGAGTTCGGCCTTGGCGGTCCTCACTCACATATCATCAATGGCCATACGCCTGTAAAAGCAGGCGAGGGCGAGAGCCCTGTAAAGGGCGATGGTAAGCTCATCGATATCGATGGTGGCTTCTGTCGCGCTTACCAGAAGACAACCGGCATCGCCGGCTACACACTCATCTATAACTCATATATGATGAGTCTCTCATCACATGAGCCATTCACATCACACGAAGATGCAATAATTAATAACAAAGATATTCTCTCAGTATCTGTTATCTTCGAACGTCTCGACAACCGCATCACTGTTGGAGAGACAGATAAGGGTGCAATACTCAAGAGTAATATTGCAAGACTCGAGAGACTTCTATACGCATACAGACAGGGTATCTTACTCGAAGCAAAATAATCTAAAAAAATTTGAAGGAGGTGGAGAAATGGCAAGAAAAAGTTGGAACCTCGACAAACTGAATAAAGCTTATGCCGCAGAAATTGCTGAGAAATTTTCTCTTGATCCATTCTCTGCACTTCTGATTTCACAAAGAGGATTTAGTAGCGACGAGGAGATAAGAGATTTCCTCGGAAAGGATACGGAACTCTGTGATCCGTTTCTGCTTCCGGATATGGAAATCGCAGTTGAGCGAATAAATGATGCGATTTTCGACAATGAGAAAATTTGCGTATACGGCGATTACGACTGCGATGGCGTAACCGCAACAACACTCCTTTATTCTTATCTCGACATCCAGGGAGCAGATGTATTCTATATGCTTCCAGATAGAATCGGTGATGGATACGGTCTTCATAACAATGTGATTGATAAGATTAAAGCCGAAGGCACATCTCTTATCATCACAGTCGACAACGGAATCTCCGCAATCGAAGAAGCGAAGTACATAAAAGAACTTGGAATGGACCTTATCGTTACAGACCACCATTTACCTGGTGATGAGCTTCCAGACTGCATCGCTGTCGTAGATCCTCATAGAGATGACAGCGAATGTCCATTCTGCGACTACGCAGGCGTAGGCGTGGCATTTAAACTCTGCTGTGCTATTGAAGGCGACGACGATTCAATCATCAATGGATTTGCCGACATAGTTGCAATAGGAACAATCGCTGATATAGTTCCACTTCGTGGGGAGAATAGAACTCTTGTACGACTCGGTCTTTATGCACTGAACAATTCTGTGCGTAAGCCAGGTATAGATGCTCTTCTTTACGTTACCGGTCTCGGTGACAAACAGATACTTTCATCCAACATCTCATTTGGAATTGGACCTCGTATCAATGCCGCTGGCCGTATGGGAAGCGCAGAGGAGGCAATTAAGCTTCTTATTTCAGATGATCTCAGCGCAGTATCTGAGATGGCTGATAAACTCAATAATGTCAATAATGATAGGCACAGTGCTGAAGGCAAAATTTTAGATGAGTGTATAAGTATAACAAGTGCTCATAAGATTGCCGCTCACAATCCAGTACTCGTTGTATATGGTGACGGTTGGCACGAGGGTGTGCTCGGTATCGTCGCATCGAAACTTCTTGATAGATATTGCAGACCTGCAATTGTTCTTTCTAACAAGGACGGTATCTCTAAAGGTTCTGCACGTAGTATTGAAGGCTTCTCAATGTTCGACGCGCTCAGCGCTTGCTCGGACTGCCTTGAAGTATTCGGTGGCCACGCCCAAGCGGCAGGCCTCACTATCAAGACTGAGCGCATTCCAGAATTCATTGAGGCAATCAATGAATACGCCCGTGGTAAGCAGCCATTCTATCCATCGGTCCATGTGGACTGCAAGCTCAATACAGATGGAATCAACTTAAACTTACTCGACTCAATTAAAATGCTCGAGCCATTTGGCGCTGAGAATCCACTGCCAGTTTTCGGTATTTATGATCTCACTATTGATGGAATTAATCAGATTGGTGACAACAAGCAGCATCTAAAGATATATGCGCACAAAGAGGGCAAGCAGAATCAGATTGCTCTTATGTATTTCAATGCATCTGCTACTGATTTCCCATACAAGCTAGGCGATAAATTTGATGCACTTGTAGCACTTGATAAGAACGAGTGGAACGGTGTCACAAGAGTATCGATAATCATCAAGAACACTCGTCCAGCAGGAACTGATGACGATATCATGGTGAAGTCGGAGATTATCTACGACAAGGCAATTCTTCGAAATTGTACAAGGGAAGAAGCGAGCTTCGCTATTCCTGGTAGACCGCTCTTCGCAAGACTTTATAAATATCTAAAAACAGTTGGTGGCAATTATTCCAACTATGAATATATCGCATACAAAGTTGCAGAGGATGGCGACAACCTCTGTAAGACTCGCATCGCCATGCTCGCAATGCGTCAGCTCGGTCTCATTGACATCAACGATGTCGGTGTAATTACCGTGCCACATACAGAAAATAAATTTGATCTTGGAACTGCTCCAATCATGATGTATTTAAAGGAGGTGAGCAGCAATGGCTAAGTATGATGATAAATACGGAGAACTCTTAGAACTTCTGCCAAGTCTGTTCACCGACGAAGAAATCGAAGGAATTACTAAAGCTTACGAGTTCGCTAAAGAGGCCCACAGCGGTCAGTGCAGATATTCAGGCGAGCCTTATATCATGCACCCAGTCGCTGTTGCCAAGATTCTTTACGAACTCGGTATGGACAGCGAATCGCTAATCGCTGCTCTTCTTCACGACACAGTCGAGGACACAGAGACAGGTGTCGACAATATCAAGGAACTTTTCGGCGAAGATATTGCTGTCCTCGTAGACGGTGTCACGAAACTCGGTAAAGTACCTCTTGAAACCAAAGAGGAGCAACAGGCCGAAAATATCCGAAAGATGTTCATTGCAATGTCTCAGGACATCCGCGTCGTAATTATCAAACTTGCAGATAGACTTCACAATATGAGGACACTTGAACATATGCGTCCTCAGAAACAGAGAGATAAATCTCTTGAAACACTTGAAATTTATGCTCCAATTGCTCATAGACTCGGTATCCGTACTGTTAAAGAGGAACTTGAGGATCTTGCAATTAGATACCTCGATCCTATTGGATACGATGAGATTGAGGAGCTTGTAAATAGAAATGCTAAGATTCACCCGAACTTTATTCCAGACACGATAGCCGATATTAGCAAACGAGTAAAGGAGATTATTCCTGATGCTCAAATTGACGGTCGACGTAAGAGTGTACACGGTATCTGGAGAAAGATGTATATCCAGGGCCGTGAGTTCGATGAAATCTATGATGTTTATGCTATAAGAATTATCGTGGATGAGCTCGTTGATTGCTACAACGCGCTCGGTATTATCCACGATATGTACCACTCAATTCCTGGCCGTTTCAAGGATTATATCAGTAATCCTAAATCCAATAGATATCAATCACTTCATTCAACCGTAATCAGCCAAGAAGGCATTCCATTTGAGATTCAGATTAGAACCAAAGAGATGCACCACACTGCGGAATACGGAATCGCTGCGCATTGGAAATACAAGCTCGGCGTAAATGGCAAAGATAAGTTCGAAGACAGTATCGCGTGGATTAGACAGATTATAGAAAGTCAGCAAGAAGCAGAGGATGCTGTTGATTTCGTAAAGACAATCAAAACTGACTATATCCCTGATGATGTATTTGTATTTACACCGAAAGGTGACGTTGTCAACATACCTTACGGCTCAACAGTAATTGACTTCGCTTATGCGATTCATACACAGGTAGGACATAAGATGGTCGGTGCCAAAGTCGATGGCCGTATCGTGCCAATCGACTATGTTGTAAAGACTGGTCAGATTATTGAAATCCTTCGTTCAACAGATCCAGATAAAGGACCGTCTCGTGACTGGCTCAATATCGTTAAGACCTCCGGAGCTCGTACCAAAATTAGAGGTTGGTTCAAGAAGGAGAGACGAGAAGAAAATATTGAGACAGGCAAGATTGAATTTGAGAAAGAACTCCGTCGTGACGGCATAAGGCTCTTCGACGAAGAGCTTGAAGAATTCATCAAGACCCTCGCGAAGCGCAAGGGTATGGATGAGGACATCGATGAATTCTTCGCAGCTATCGGCTACGGTAGCATCGTTCTTGAAAAGCTCCAGCCGTTTATGAAAGAGGAGTATGCAAGAATTCTCAAATCATCTGAGACCCCACCTGACGAGATTGTTGTTACGAAACCACTTGCAAGAACTTCATCAGAAGGCATCATTGTCGAAGGTATCGACAATTGCCTCATCAAGTTCTCTAAGTGTTGTAATCCGCTCCCAGGTGATGACATTATCGGTTTCGTCACACGTGGACACGGAGTATCTGTCCACAAGCGTGACTGCACCAACGTTCCGATCAACATCAAAGATTCCGCTGAACCAGAGCGCTGGATCAATGTATATTGGGACAAGAATGTCAAAGAAGAATTTAATGCCACAATCAATCTTTTCTGTATTTCAAGAATTGGTCTTATGGCTGAAATCTCTACAGTCCTTGCCAATATGCATGTTGATATTCGTGCAATATCAACACGTGACCTAAAGGACGAGAATAAACTTATGACTCTTACCATCGCTGTCAACGGAATTGATCACCTTAACAATGTGATCAAATTCCTTCGTAAAATTGATGGTGTTATCCAAATCGAAAGAACAGGTATATAAATGAAAATCAGCAAAATTGAAATTGGTACTCTCAGTACCAATACCTATGTCGTTGTTGACGAGTTCACAGGTATGGGTGCAGTCATTGACCCAGCACTCTATACAGAGCCTCTAAGACAAACTATAAAGAATTCTGGTATGAAGGAACTTCAATATATCATTTTGACTCACGGCCATTCAGATCACATTCTTGGTGTCTACGATATGAAGAAGGAATATCCGAATACCACAGTTGTCATCCACAAGGAGGATGACGAATGTCTTAATAGCACATCATATTCACTTGCAGAGAAACTTGGAATAGAGCAGCATCCAATGCATGCCGACAAGCTCGTAGGCGATGGAGATGAATTCGTAATAGGTGAGAGTCTTGTAAAAGTTATAAGCACGCCAGGTCACACACCTGGCAGCGTATGCTATATCATCGGCAATATCATGTTCTCTGGTGATACACTCTTCTGTAGAACTTGTGGCCGTACAGACTTCTTCCGTGGAAGTGCTGAAGATATGCAAAATTCCATAGATAGGCTCGGTCATCTGCCTGGAGATTATATTGTCTATCCAGGCCATGGCCCAAACACAACGCTTGACGTCGAGCGCAAAACTAATAGATTTATGAGGAAAAAGCAATGGTCTTAAAAATCGAAGGATTTGACTTTGCATATGACCTTGAGAAACTCACTGCGTCATTTTTCCCAGAGGAACACATCTATGTTCTCGTCAATGGACTGACGAAAGATGGTTCTGCTCCGAAGGCTAGAAGTGACACGAGGACAGTTAAAGTCTTTACAAGCTTTGATAAAATCTCAATCTCTTATAACGGAGAGACGAAATATGAGGAGAATGCTCTTCCAAATGAAGATATCAAACTTCACGCTGCAAGACTTCTTTACAAGTTCCTCAGTGAGATAACTGGCCTCGACCTCGGATGGGGCATTTTAGTCGGAATAAGACCGAGTAAACTTCTTATAAAACTTATCAATGAAAAAGGCGAGGACGAGGGCATAGCTCACTTTAAGAGTTGTTATCTTGTCTCGGACAAGAAAGCAGCGCTCGCAAGAAAAGTTGCAAGCGCTGAAGAGGAGATAATGGCGACTTCACGCCCTGATTCATTCTCACTCTATATCTCTATTCCTTTCTGTCCGACACGTTGCTCATATTGCTCATTTGTCTCATCGGCAGTCAACAAAGACTCAGTAAAGAAGATACTTGATCCTTATTTTGAAAATCTCATTAAAGAGATTGAATATACAGCAGATATTGCTAAGAAATCCGGTATTAAAATGCTCTCCGCATATGTCGGCGGAGGTACTCCGTCAACTCTTAGCGCAGAGCAGATAGAACGACTGCTTCGCACCGTCAGAGACAATTTTGATATGAGTGCATGCACCGAATTCACTTTTGAGGCGGGCAGACCGGACACCATCACAGAGGACAAGCTTAAAGCTTGTATTGATGGTGGCGTCGACCGCATCAGTATCAATCCTCAGACCATGTCTGACGAGGTGCTTAAAGCAGTCGGAAGAGACCATACCTCCGCAGATGTTATAGATGTCTATAATCTCGCAAGAGGTGTGGGCTTTAAAAACATCAATATGGACCTTATCGCAGGTCTTCCAGGTGATGACTTTGATGGATTTAAAGAAAGTCTGGATAAAGTAATTGCGCTAAACCCTGAATGTATTACAGTTCATTCTCTCGCATACAAGAGATCATCTGATTTATCTTATGAGGACGGACTTTTCTCAGCAACGAGAAACACAGCTAAGATGATTGACTATGCCAACGATAAGCTCTATGAGGCAGGCTACTTCCCGTACTATATGTATAGACAGGCGAAGTCAGTTGGAAACCTCGAGAATGTTGGCTGGTGCAAAGAGGGCTTCGAATCAAAATACAACATCTACATGATGGAGGAATGCCACTCAATATTGAGTTGTGGTGCTGGTGCTGTAACTAAAATCCGTGATCCTTATGGAGATAAGATTGATAGAATTTTCAACTTCAAATATCCTTTCGAATACAACGATAGATTTGAAGAACAATTAGAACGTAAGAAAGCAGTTTTGGATTTTTATGGAGACATTAAACTATCTTAAGGTGATTAACACCGAGGTAATTAGAAATCCAATTGAATATGTAAGCAAATGCGAGAGAGCATATAGCAACCAGCTTCGCCTCATCGTAGATGACGTTATTGCGAAGCATGGCGACTTCAAGATAATTATGCTCTCTGGTCCTAGTTCATCTGGTAAAACAACCGGTGCCAATAAGATGGCACGTATGTTTTCTCAGCTGGGCCATGAGGCCAATGTAATCTCACTTGATGATTTCTATATCAACAGGTCAGAGATACCTGTTGGCAAAGATGGCCAACAGGATTTCGAAGCCGTATATGCCCTTGATATAGTTCTTATACAGAAAACTTTGCAAGACCTTCTTAAAACTGGTCATACTAAACTTCCATACTTCGATTTCAACACCGGAGTTCGCTCAGATAATGTATTTGACCTTAAAGTCGAACCAGGTGGGATTGTAATTATTGAAGGTCTTCACGCAATCAATCCAATTTTCACAAATGAGATTGACAGCGACAACATCTATAAAGTTTACGTATCAACTGCATCGAGCATATATGACGACAACAAAGCCGTACTTTTCGACAAGCGTGAGGTTCGTTTCTTTAGAAGAATGATAAGGGATTATCAATTCCGAAGCGCACCGGTCGAAAAGACCTATACAATGTGGCCTAAGGTTGTAGAAGGCGAGGATAAATACCTCGTGCCACTTATTGATCTTGCAGACTATGTAATCGATTCACTACATCCTTATGAACTCTGCATATATAAAGACATGGCACTTGAACTTCTCAGTGCGGTACCTGAAGACAGCGACTACTACGACAACTCACAGGTCCTCATTGAAAAGATGAAGAGAGTCACAAGACTCGGCAAAGACATCATCCCGAAGGACTCACTCCTTCGTGAATTTGTAGGATAGGAGGGACAATGATGCCAGACAACGATAATAAAATTAGAACACAATCATTGCTCTCCGGCGCAATGCTCCTCATGATAACAACTGCACTCGTGCATGTTATCAACATCTTCTTCAAAATTCCTATTACCAATATTATAGGTGAGGTAGGAAGAGGATATTTCACTTCAGCTTATGAAATCTATACACCAATCTATGCCATCTCAATGGCGGGACTTCCTGCCTCTCTATCCAAGATGGTATCGGAGCGCATGGCGCTCGGACAATATAGAGAGGTTAAGAAAGTCCGCGATGTTGCGAAGATAATCTTTATCACAGCAGGCATCCTTGGAACTTTGTTAATTTGCGCCCTTGCTTATCCTTTCTCTCATTACATAATTGGTTCACCTAATACTTTCTACAGTATTCTCTGCATTGGACCATCAATCTTCTTCTGTTGTCTCATGTCGACTTATCGTGGTTACTATGCCGGTATGCGTAATATGGCTCCAACAGGTTTCTCACAGCTTATCGAATGTATCGGAAAGCTTATTTTCGGTACAATACTTGCGAAACTTGTAATGGTCTATGCCAACAATAAATTTGAGGCAGGCGAGAAGGTCTTCGGCACAGTATGTACGACGAAGGCCGAGGTTATTCGTGCCGCAGCACCTCTTTCATCTGCAGCAGCAATTTCTGGTGTTACACTCGGTACAATCGTCGCACTCATTTTCCTTTTCTTCCTTTACCACACTAAAGGCACAGGAATAACTCACGAGATGTACGAATCATCTCCAGAGCCAGATGATGCAAAGTCACTTAGAAAGAAACTTATAAATCTTGTAATACCAATTGCAACTGGTTCACTTGTACTTAATATTACTAACCTTATAGATACATCCACAGTACAGTCACGTCTTAAATACGCTGTATCAATAGGCGAGACTACTATCAGAGATATGTATCCAGCAATACAGTCACTCGGCATTAGTACCGAGGACATAAAGGATTTCCTCTACGGTTGCTATGGTATCGGTCTTGACTTTAGGAACCTTGTCCCATCAATTATAATGACACTTGGTGTAAGCGCGATTCCGGTACTGTCCGGCGCCTATGCTACCAAGGACAAGGAGAAGATAGCGGATGCTGTCAATACTGTCGTTAAGACAGCTGCAGTCCTCGCTGTACCAGCCGGCCTTGTAATGGCCGCCCTCGCGAAGCCTGCGCTGCGCATACTCTATCCATCATCCCAGTCAATCGATATTTCGGCGCCGTTCATCGTGATCTACGGAATCGCCGCTCTTCTTCTCGCAATCTCAACTCCTATCAACAGCATGTTGCAGGCGATAGGTAGACCTGATATTCCAGTTAAGACGCTTCTTGTATCCGCAGTTGTTAAGATATTCCTAAACTATGCACTTGTTGGTAACCCAGTAATAAATGTAATGGGCGCTCCAATTGGAACAGTTGCATTCTATCTTATCAATGTTGCGAACAACCTGATGTGGCTTCTGAGACTCACCGATGTTCGACTTAATGTTTATAAAACCATTATCAAGCCATGCATCGCAGGCATAATCGCTGGCGCCGCTGCAATGCTTTCCAATTACATAATTCTCTATAAAATCTTCGATTGCAGCGAAAAGCTCACATTTACGCCTGCTTTGACATCTTGCATAATTTCAATATTATTCGCAATATTTATTTGGACAATTTCACTAGGTGTATTCAAAGTTCTTTCAAAAAATGGCGTTTTATCCCTTCCAAAAGGCGAAAAAATCGCGAAAGTACTTGCAAAAATGAAAGTTTTGGGGTAAAATCCAATTGTAGTTGTGATGAGACCAATCCACTAAATATAGTGGTTTTATGGCTCAGAACTAAATTTATTTATTGGAGGAATTTCTAATGAACAAAACTGAACTTGTAGCAGCAGTTGCTAAAGACGCTGGTCTTTCAAAGAAAGATGCTGAGGCAGCAGTAAAGGCTGTTATCGACAACATTACTAAGGCTCTTAAGAAGGGTCAGAAGGTTCAGCTCGTTGGCTTCGGTACATTCGAAGTTCGCAAGAGAGCTGCTAAGCAGGGTCACAACCCTAAGACAGGTGCTCCTATGATGATCAAGGCTTCTAAGCTTCCTGCTTTCAAGGCTGGTAAGGCACTCAAGGACGCTGTTAAATAATTTAGATTATTTAAGCAAAATGGGGAGGGGTCCTAGGATCCCTCCCACGTTTTTTATTGGGATTAATTATGAGATTAGATAAGTATTTAAAGGTTTCTAGAATTATCAAGCGTAGAACTATTGCCAACGAACTATGCGATGCCGGTCATGTAGTTGTAAATGGCAAAGTTGCACGTGCATCTTATGATGTAAAGCTTAATGATATTATTGAAATTAAGATGGGTGAAAAGCTCATCAAAGTACAGGTATCTGAGATAAATGAATATGCCAACAAGGCAAATGCCTCAGACATGTATAAAGTCCTATAACATCAAAGATTGACAAAGTTTAGACAATTGGCAATTTTTGATAAAAAACTATTGTAATATAATTAATTATTTAATATAATTGCCTAAAATGAAAGTTGGTGACCAATCAGTGGCAAATGCAAAGCCTAAGACTAAAGCAAAGCCAAACGCAAGGCCAAAGACTAAAAGAAAATACAGTTTCATTCTTACCGTTGCAGTTATAGCCCTAATTGGATATTTCACAATTTCAATCGTTTCTCTTCAGCTTGAGAAGAATGAGAGACAGAAAGAGCTTGATAGGGTAAATCAATCTTACTCACAGAAGCTCTCTGAAAACGAGGAACTTGAAGCGACATTGACGTCTGGCGACGATGCCGCTTATATAGAGCGCATAGCAAGAGACGTACTCGGCTATGTTTTACCAGGAGAGCGTGTCTTCTATGACATAACCTCAGGTAAATAAAATTAATAGGGGGAACTTCCAAATATATGGCAATTGAGACCGGCACAATTGTAGAAGGTAAAGTTACTGGCCTTACAAAATTCGGAGCATTCGTAGACATTGGAGACAACCAGACTGGTATGGTACATATTTCAGAGGTTGCGTCTACTTATGTCAACGACATCACGGAATTCGTCCAAGAGGGACAGGTTGTCAAAGTCAAAGTCCTCGGGGTTGACGAAAAGGGTAAAATCAGTCTTTCAATGAAGCAGGCTGACGCCCCAGAAAAACATGAGAAAAAACGTGAACGTTCTGCGCCTAATGTTTGGAACGGTCCTAAATCACAGCCAGAGCCTGAGAACATGTCTTTCGAAGACATGATGAGCAAGTGGAAATCATCTTCTGAAGAGAAGATGGCAGACCTCAAGCGTTCTACAGATACTAAACATTCTGGCTATGGAAAACGTGCAGGTGCACGCCGTTAAGCAAATTTTATGCAGAGTGACAAGTTCACTCTGCATTTATTTTAGGAAGATATTATGAGAGATATTAAGACAAGTGAAATCAGTGAAGTAGTTGCAAAACTTTGCTGTTATGCCAATAAAATACTTCCAGCAGATTTATGCGATTCTATAAGGTGCGCTACAGAAAATGAAACTGACGCGCTCTCACGCGACATTATGTGTGACCTCATAAAGAATATAGAATCTGCTACAGAGAATGACATTCCAGTCTGCCAGGACACGGGACTGGCAGTTGTATTCGTGGAGCTCGGCGTAGACGCCCATATAGTGGGCGGAACACTCGAGGACGCGATAAATGCGGGCGTGGCCCGCGGATATACGGACGGCTATCTCCGTAAGTCTATCGTTGCAGATCCTTTGAGAAGGATCAACACCGACGACAACACGCCGGCCGTAATTCATATTAAAACTACAACAGGGGACAAGATTAAGATTGATGTATGCCCTAAGGGATTCGGCTCAGAGAATATGAGTCAGCTCAAGATGATGACCCCAGCAGCAACTAAAGATGACATCATTGATTTCGTTCTTAAAGTTGTAAAAGATGCAGGTTCCAATCCTTGTCCACCAATGGTTGTAGGAGTTGGAATCGGAGGTGACTTTGAGACTTCAGCACTTCTTGCAAAGAAGGCTCTCTGTCGCGAAGTATCAAAGAGAAACAGTGATGAACTCTATAGAGATCTCGAAGAAGAACTTCTTTCTAAAATCAATGAACTCGGAATCGGGCCACAGGGTTTCGGTGGCAAGACAACTGCTCTCGCAGTAAATGTTGAATTTGCACCTACCCACATTGCGGGATTACCAGTCGCAGTAAATATTGGATGCCATGTTACAAGACATGCGACTGCTGAAATCTAAAAGATAGGACTTAGAATAATGAAGTACAACTATGTAGTCCCTTGTCTTATGGGACTTGAATCACTTATAGCCGACGAACTAAAAGAACTTGAGGCAGAGGATGTAAGATGCGAGAACGCCAGAGTATTCTTCTCTGGCGATGAGCATATTCTTGCACGTGCTAACATCTGCCTCCGCCACGCAGAGCGTGTCCAGATAGTCGTCGGCTCATTTATTGCAAAGAGTTTCGAAGAACTTTTCCAAGGCACGAAAGCCCTTCCTTGGGAGGAGTGGATTGGAAAAGACGACGAGTTCCCAATCAAAGGTGGTTACTCAAGAAATTCTCAGCTTTTCTCAATCTCTGACTGCCAGTCAATTATAAAGAAAGCAGTAGTTGAGAGACTTAAAGAGAAATACAAATTACCTTGGTTCAATGAGACCGGTGCGAAATACGCAATCGAGTTTTCAATTATGAAAGATGAGGTAACCCTTACAATTGATACATCAGGCACAGGTCTTCACAAGAGAGGATATAGATTACAGGCAAATGAGGCGCCTATCAAAGAGACTTTGGCATCCTCACTTTGCACGCTTGCAAGGCTTCGCCCATATCACACTCTATACGACCCTATGTGCGGTTCTGGTACAATTCTAATAGAAGGTGCCATGAAAGCGCTCAACATCGCTCCAGGCCTTCACAGGACATTTACAGCGGAATCATTTGCAAATATTCCGAAAGATGTCTGGGCGGAGGAGAGGACACGCGCAATCGAGCTTCAGAACTTCGACTGCGAATTCCATGCTTACGGGTCAGACATAGACCCGAAAGCGATTGAGGTCGCACGCGAGAACGCCCGACGCGCCGGTGTAGATAAACGCATCGATTTTGAAGTTCTCGACCTTAAAGATTGGGAGCCGAAGACGGAAAAAGGTACAGTTATCTGTAACCCGCCTTATGGTGAAAGACTTCTCGACATAAACGAGGCGAATGACATTTATCGTCTCATGGGAGAGAAGTTTAAACCCCAGCGTGGCTGGGCATATTACGCAATCAGTCCATCGGAAGATTTCGAAAAATATTTCGGCAAAAAAGCCGATAAGCGTAGAAAACTTTATAATGGTATGATAAAATGTCAAGTGTATATGTATTTTAAATAGGAGGCAGTTCTATGAAGCATTATTTTATTGTTAACCCTACAGCTGGACAGGGTCTCAGATCCAATTTCGTTTCAGAAGAAATCGAGCCAGTTTGCAAATCAAAGGGTATTGATTATGAAATTTATTTCACTAAAGCACCTGGCGACGGCTTACGTTTCGTAAAAGAGACCGCTGCAAAGGGCGACCCATGTCGTTTCTATGCTTGCGGCGGTGACGGAACTCTTTACGAAGTAGTAAACGGCGCTTACGGTTTTAAGAATGCTGAAATCGCTGTTGTACCTCTTGGTTCTGGTAACGACTGGACACGTCTTTTCGGCGACCTCGATATCTATTTCGATATCGCTGGCCAGATCGACGGTACACCAATCGAAATCGACTGCATCAAAGCAGGTGACGAGATTGCTATCAGCCAGGCATCAATGGGCTTCGACGCTGACGCTTGCGCAATTCAGGCTCAGATGAAGAAACTCCCTGGTATCGCTGGACATCTCTCATACAAGCTCGGCGGTTTCTATTGCATGTTCTCTAAGGTTAAGAACTACTACGATATTGACATCGACGGTCAGAAGATCGAAGGTCCATTCGTATTCGCAGTAGGTTGTAACTCACGTTGGTACGGCTCAGGCATCAAAGTTGCTCCATACGCAATGCCAGATGATGGCGCTCTTGACTTCGTTCTTATGAAGAAAAAGATGCCTTGGATCATTATGTTCTTCGTAATGCTCCTTGACTGGCAGAACAACGACGATACTCATACACACTACAAATATTGTGAGTACATCCGTGGTAAGAAGATGACAATCCACGATCAGAAAGAGCGTAATCACTATACAAATATCGATGGTGAGTGCCATAAGACAAACGATCTCGTAATCGAACTCGCACCAGAGAAACTCACATTCGTAGTACCAAAGCAGTCAACATACTTCGCTGACAAAGAGAGCGGTAAACTCTCAAACGAGATTAAGATTGATGAGAAGAAGTACATCTTCCGCAGAGGTCTTATCTAAGTTAAATGAAGAAGCGGCGCAGGATTACCCAGCGCCGCTTTTTGAGGTGTAATATGGCAGGAAAGATTAAGTCATTATATGTCTGTAACTCTTGCGGATATGAGAATTCAAAGTGGTACGGCAGATGCCCACAATGTGGTGAGTGGGATACATTGGAGGAGAGAATCATCTCCGACGAGCCGGCATCAATTGCGAAACTCAAATCCGGTACAAGCAAGAGGGGAACTGTAAAACAAATCAAAGATATAGAGGCAGATGGGGAGCATCGATATCAGACAGGCGTCAAGGAATTCGACCGCGTACTTGGTGGTGGAATAGTAAAGGGTTCGCTTGTTTTACTTTCTGGTGATCCTGGAATCGGTAAATCAACAATCCTGCTACAAGTATGCCAGCACCTTGGCAAGACACTTAAAATTTTATATGTCTCAGGCGAGGAATCCGCCCATCAGATCAAGCTTCGCGCAGATCGACTCGGCGTAGATTCTGATAACCTTTATGTTATGGCTGAGACAGATGTTGAAGTTATATGCGAGCATCTCAAAGAGGAGAAGCCTGATCTTGTAATCATAGACTCTATCCAGACAGTTATGCTCACAGAACTCTCAAGTTCATGCGGCAGTCTCACTCAAGTTCGTGAGTCCACGAACTTCATTATGAGAAATGCCAAGGACCAAAATATCCCTGTAATAATCGTTGGCCACGTAAATAAGGACGGCAATATTGCAGGTCCTAAGGTCCTCGAGCACATCGTAGATGCAGTGCTCTATATTGAAGGCGAGAGGAACTTCTCATACAGAATTCTTCGAGCAGTAAAGAACAGATTCGGTTCCACCAATGAAATTGGTGTCTTTGAGATGCTCGATGACGGTCTTCATGAAGTTGAGAATCCATCTATGATGATGCTCTCAGGAAGACCTAAGAATTCATCAGGTTCATGCGTCGCATGCACGATGGAGGGCTCGAGACCTATCCTCGCAGAGGTACAGGGTCTCGTCACCGCAACTACATTCGGCAATCCGCGCCGCATGGCCAATGGTTTCGATTACAATAGACTATCCATGATACTCGCAGTGCTTGAAAAGCGCTGTGGATACTTCTTCGGCAACATGGATGTCTATCTCAATGTCGTAGGAGGACTGAAGCTCCTTGAGCCTGCAGCAGACCTCTCCGTGGCGCTTTCTCTCGTATCCAGTCTCAAGGATGCTGTCGTACGCGACGACGTCCTCGCATTCGGTGAGATAGGCCTTGCCGGAGAAGTGCGCTCAGTCAGCCACTGCGAGCAGAGAATTAAAGAGGCAGCACGCCTCGGTTTCACCAAAGTAATTATTCCAAAGGACAATCTAAAAGGTCTCTCGAAATCACTCGAGAAGGAGATAGAGATTGTCGGAGTAAAATATCTAAGTCAGGCATTCGAAGAGATTATATGAAAGACAAATTGAAGGAAAAGAAGATATTCTATACAGAGTACGCCTATTTCTTTAGCGTGCTCTTTATGGCTATGTCTATTGCCTTCATGAAAGCCTCCGGCTTCGGAGTATCGCTTGCATCTGCACCTGCTCTCGTATTCTACGAGAAGGTGTCTTTAACTCAGCCAATTTCCTACGGAATGGCTGAATATACAATGCAAGCGATAATACTTGTAACACTTATTCTATTTACTCAGAAGTACAACAGGTCATACGCTTTCTCATTCGCATCAACAATCATATTTGCATTTGTAATTGATGCTCTATCCAATCTTCTTGAGCTTCTTCCACTCGATATTCTATGGGTTAGAATAATAATGATAATTCCTGCGATTATTCTCGGACCTATAGGTTCTGCGCTTATGTCACATTCATATATAAGCCCTATAGTTTACGAGTTCTACGAGAAGGAGATTTGCAAGCGATTTGATTTGCAGCCTGTTGTAGCTCACTGGGTTTACGCAATCATAAGTGGTATTTTCGCAATCGCAATTTCATTTCATTTCTTCGGTGCGTGGACATTTGTCGGTGTAAATATCGGCACAATTCTCTATACGCTTTCCAATATTCTTCTTTATAGACCAGTAGATAAATTCATTGAAAAGCACTTCAAATTTAGAGATAAATACAAGATGCTCAAGAGACATTTCCAATAATTCCAATTGTGCATTCTGTCTTTAAAGCATTGATATAATTTGGAAGAAATGCGACTTGTTTATTATATTATTATATATATAATATAAGTACATTAATAAAAATGGAGGAAATAAACATGCCAGAATTCAAGTATGAAATCGTAGAAGAGATCGGCGTATTCTCAGAGAACAACAAGGGTTGGACTCGTGAAGTTAACCGTATTTCATGGAACGGCGGCGCTCCAAAGTATGACATCCGTGACTGGGCTCCAGATCATGAGAAGATGGGTAAGGGTATTACTCTTTCTGATGACGAGCTTGAAGGTCTCAAGGAAATCCTCGCTAAGATTAAGTAATTAATCTAAAGCTTATATTTTTAATTTAACTCTATACCTTGATTTAGGTATAGGGTTAAAGTTGTTATTAATTATATATAATATATTACTATTATATATAGGAGGCGGAGTTATGAAGCTTGCATTTGATTCAATGGAGGATACCATTCTCCATGAGTTCAACGGTGGTAATGGTGATATAATTGCCAAGATGTACACAGATGGTTCTAACAGACTTATGCGTGCAACACTCGATATCGGTTGCTCAATTGGTGAGCATACTCACAGTACCAACTGTGAATCTATATATGTTTTACAGGGTGCAGTAAAAGTTACAATTGACGGGGAAGAGGAAATCATCAAAGCAGGTGAGGTCCACTTCTGCAAGAAGGGTAGCACTCATAAGATAGAACAATATGGTGACGAGAAGACAATCATGTTCTGCTCAGTTCCAGCGGTAGGTTAATATGGACAACGAGAAAGATTTAAGAGAAGAGTTCGTATCGTCAGAGGAAATCTATGACGGAAAAATTCTTCACGTATTTAAAGATACAGTAAAGTTACCAAATGGTGATCTCGCAATACGCGAAGTTATTCGCCACGTCGGCGCAGTCTGCATGGTACCTATCACAGACGACAACGAAGTTATCGTCGAAAGACAGTATAGATACCCACCAGACATGGTAGTAACAGAGATACCTGCAGGCAAGCTCGACTCACAAGACGAGGATCGCCTCGAGGCGGCGAAGCGAGAACTTCGCGAGGAGACAGGTATAACCGCTGATAAGTGGACCAATATGGGTGACTTTTACTCAGCTATCGCTTACTCAGATGAGAGAATAACCATGTATCTCGCTCAGGGGCTCCATTACGGCGCTCAAGAGCTCGATGACGATGAATTCCTACATATCGAGAAAATCCCGCTTATGGACCTCGTAGACGACGTTATGAGCGGCCGTATAACAGACTCCAAGACACAGGCAGCAATTTTAAAAGCAGCAAGGATAATTTATGCTAAATAATTTCAGAAACGTAAGTGGCACAGACAAGATATGGAGAAGTGCCACTATCTACAACAAGAGCTTAACAGATGAAGAGAAGGCCATGCTTGACAGCTTAGGCCTTGATCACATTTTCGACCTTCGTTGTAGAATGGAGGCTTTCGAAAAGCCTGATTATGTTCCAGAAGGTACTGAGTACACAAGACTCAATACTATAAATGCTCAGAAATATAGATATGTACTGACAGACCTTCGTTCACGTATTCTCGCGGGTCACATGGTTGGAAGATTCGAATACAAGCTTAAGAAGAATAAGATTGATTCATATCCAGCCATAGCTTTTTCACCAGTGTGGGAAGAAGTTTTCAATGCGATGGATAGGGGAGAGAAATTTCTCTTCCACTGCACAGAAGGGAAGGATAGGACAGGCTTCTGTGCCTGCATTATAGAGCACTGTCTCGGAATCAGTGATGACGAGATCATGGAAAACTATATGAAATCCAATGAGCTCAGACCACCGAAGAACAGACAGAAACTTCGCAAAATAGGATTTGCTCAGCAGCTAATAGACGATATTAAATATGCGGAGAGTACACACGAGGAGCTTCTTTTACATGCTCTCGATGCAGTAAATGAAGAATATGGTTCACTCGACAATATGCTCAAAGAAAAGTTCAACGTAACTGAGGAGCGTAAAGAGAACTGGAAGAAACTCTATGAATAAGAAAAAGAAACAATCATTTATCTATTCACTTGTAATTATCATTTTATTGGGGTCCTATTTCATGTTTTTCGATAATAAAGAGACCACGCCGACAACACTCTACGGACCATATGAGGTTCAGGATGTTGTAGACGGTGATACAATTCATATAGACCTTGACGGTACAAGGACCAAGGTCCGTTTCCTCGGTGTTGATACTCCTGAGAGCGTAGCTCCTGAGGAGAATCGCAACACAGAGGAAGGCAATATAGCATCGGAATATACTAAAAAGCTGCTTCCAAGGGGCTCATTTGTATATCTCGAATACGACAATAATAAATATGATAAATACGATAGACTTCTTGCATACGTATATCTCGACGACAAAGAGACAATGATTGAACGTCTGCTATTACAGGACGGCATGGCTGAGGTCTACAACGATCCAGATAACCAGCGCTATACAGATGAATTCTATAAAATAAATAGACAGGCACAGAAAGAGGGTAAAGGCTTCTATGGTAGCTCCAGGTAAATATAGACATTTCAAAGGAAACGAATACGAAGTTCTATATACGGCAAAACATTCTGAGACTCTTGAAGAAATGGTTGTCTATAGAGCGCTTTACGGTGATCACGGCGTTTGGGTTCGACCAGCATCCATGTGGGACGAAACAATCACGCGTGATGGACAGACCTTCAAGCGCTTCACTAAAATTGATTAACTATAACCACCAGGGTAGAGCACCTGGTGGTTATTTTTTATATATTTCATAGGAGGGAAAATAGTTCTTTACTTTATACGCATTCTGTGATAAAATTATACAAAATAAAAATTTTGTATAATTAAGAGGAGTAAGAAAACATAAAAATAGCCTAATATAGCGGTTTTTCCCACTTCTCATCGAAATCCATTATTTTCTCTATTTTGACGACTCATTTGTAGCCACTCAGTTTTTTCTACCCTATGCAACCATCATTTCAAATATTTCTATAGGATGTGATATTTTGATTACTCGTGCTGACTACTCAGATTTCCCAGAGATCTTAATTGAGTTCTTAAATTACATGGATGCTATTAAGAACCGTTCGAAACTTACAATTTCAGAATACGCTACCGACCTTAGGACCTTTTTTAGATTTATGAAATTCTATAAAGGTCTTGCAACTTTTACAAATGATGAAGAGTTTAATCAGATTCCAATAAAAGACATCGATGAAGACTTTGTTAAAAATATAACAATTACAGACGCTTACGCTTTTCTAGCATATTGCAAAGATGAACGTGGAAATTCCGCAAGAACAAGAGCTCGTAAAGTAAGTACTATAAGAGACTTTTTTAAATTCTGTAAAGTACAGAAAGGTATTGTCAAAGTCAATCCAATGGAGCAGCTTGACTCCCCTAAGCTCAAGCAAACTTTGCCAAAATACCTAACACTTGAGGAAGCAACAGATTTACTCCGCAACTCATTTGAAGGACCTAACAAAGAGCGAGATTTTGCTATAATTACGTTGTTTCTTAACTGCGGAATGCGTCTTTCAGAGCTCGTAGGTCTTAATTATACGGATATTCGTGAGGATAATACTATCAAAGTTACTGGTAAAGGTAATAAAGAACGTACAATCTACTTAAATGAAGCCTGTATAGCCGCTATAAATGGTTATATGAGAGTAAGACCGAATGACGGTGTTAAAGATAAAGACGCGCTGTTCCTGAGCAACAGAAAACAGCGCATCAGTCCGAAGACAGTCCAGCACATTGTCTATCAAGCACTTGATAGAGCCGGGCTGGACGGATATTCAACTCACAAGTTGCGCCACACGGCCGCAACACTTATGTATCAATATGGTGATACCGATATTTTGGTCCTGAAAGAGATTCTAGGCCACGAAAACGTTGGAACCACTCAGATATATACCCATATAGTAAATGACCAATTAAAGGCCGCTACAGACAACAATCCGCTTAACAAGGCGAAAATAAAGAAAGACCCTGACTAAAAAAGTCAGGGTCAAAATTTATTTAACAAATTTTAGAAGTGTCTTCTTCAGCATTGATATATCAATTGGCTTTGCCAAATGATCATTCATTCCACAGTCGAATGCTTTCTGTTTATCTTCTTCGAAAGCATTTGCTGTCATGGCAATAATTGGAACCTTATCAACATTCGGTACATCTTTAAGTGTACGGATTGTTGTGGTCGCTTTATAGCCATCCATAATTGGCATTTGAATGTCCATCAGAATCACATCATAGTAAAGGGCGTCGTCGAGGCCTTTAATGATGTCGACGGCCTCTGTGCCGTCGCACGCCTCGTCGACTATAAGTCCCTCATCAAGAAGCGTATCCTTCGCGATCTCGCGGTTGAGCTCGTTGTCCTCAACGAGCAAGATACGCTTGCCCTCGAGGGACGCCTTAGCATAGACGGCATTGTTAAGTGCCTTCTCCCCTTCGGACTCATTCGAATAATTGAAAGTGATTTCAACAGTAACCTTAGTTCCTTTTCCGAGTTCACTCTCAACGGAGATAGTACCATACATAAGGTCTACGAGAGACTTCGTGATTGCCATACCAAGTCCTGTGCCCTGGATACCACTTGTAGTAGAGGTCTGTTCTCTTGAGAAGGATTCGAAAATACGCTTCTGATACTCCTCAGACATACCGATACCGTTATCCTCTACGACACAGATGTACTTAGAAGAATCATCTGTCTCATTTGGTTCCTCAGAGATTGAGAATGTAACGTATCCACCGGATTTAGTATACTTAATTGAGTTACTTACAATATTCATGAAAATACGCGAGAGACGAAGCTCATCACAGAGAATATTGTCGTGTTCACAGTTGTAGTTCAAAGTGAAATCGATATTCTTTTCCTGAGCTGTGAAAAGATATATATCGAAGAATTTCTTCGTAAGTTCATGGAGATTATGAGGCTTCTCATCAAGTACAACATTACCGCTTTCGATACGGCTCATATCAAGAATATCATTGATAAGATTAAGAAGCTGATTACTTGAAGATTCTACCTTGGTAAGATAATCAGAAACTTTCTTGCCATCATCGATATATTTCTTAGCCATGTTGGTGAAACCAACAATGGCATTCATAGGTGTACGAATATCGTGGCTCATAGCGAAGAGGAATTCTGACTTGGCCTTATTTGCCGCCTCAGCGCGGTCAATGGCGTTGTGAAGACTCTCTTCATATTCTTTATCCTTACGGATTTCCTCATCCTTATCGGCAAATGTGAATGCAACGAAATGAGGCGGAACATCAATATCCTCTGTCTTTACAAAACGTATTTCGCAATATTTTCCTGAAAGATTTGCGAAATAAAAAGTGATTGTTTTCTTATTGCGAAGCTCTTTCTTAATATTAGAAAGTGCAAGATTTTCTTTCATCTCAGCTTGATACTCATCAGATATGAAATTCTCAATATAAGCATCACTTGCTTCAGAGTATTTTGTTATATTGTCGAACTTGTTTCCAAGATTCTTTGCCATCTCTTCATCGACACTATATCTCTCATAGTTGTCCTCGTCGACATTTATAAGATAAAGTGCCTGGTACTCAGATGCAAGAGTTACAAGAAGGTCATGTGACTGACGAACTTCGATACTCTGCTTCTCAATGATTTCAGATTTTAGTTCAAGTTCACGATTTACCTTATCTTCGATTACCCTACGGTACTCAACATAGATAAGGCCTGCGAAGAATGAAATTATAATTGTTGCAATAGCAGCAATAGTATAATTCACCCTATCGTTTGCTGAATAGTAAGGGGCTGCATATACTACCCATTCGCTTCCATAGATATTTTTCTCAACCTTAGACACTCCAAAAGTTGTGGAGTTATCTTTAAATTTAGCTTTAGTTTCGCAAATAGTTTCCTCTGCACCAGTTGAAGAATTAACCTTGCAGATTTTACATACATATCCGTGGGAATCAAGAGTCTCATCAAGACTCTCTTCAACTTCAGCGAATACATTGTCTACATCAATATCAATTGTAGCGACGCCCCAATATGTCTTTTCTCCATCATCGTTTTCAAGATATATTGGGAGACGACCCGAAAGAAGTTTCTCATTACTTACAATATAGAAAGAATTCTTCAAAGAAGCATCTTTAAATTCTTGAAAATCTTGATCGGCACTATAACTCTTTCCATAGAGATAAGAATTGCCCCTATAAGGATAGACATAGTTTATCTTGCTATCTTTAGCAAAAGTAAGATATTTAATATCACTATCATCACTCAACATACGCTTAGCAATCTTATCAAATGAGCTATCAGCGTTATGACTATCTATATAAGCTATATATTCCTCCATAACGTGGAGGTTATTAAAGCTAGATGAAAGCGATGAATCAATTGTATTGATTACGGTTGTAGCATAAGATTCAACTTTTTTAATCTGGTTGTTTTTAAAATAAAGTGTGCCAATTAAGATAATAAGGATGCAGATACCTACACTTATCAAGAAAACCGAGATAAATGTGATGTTAAGAATATACTTTTTTAAGAAATCTTTAAATGATTTTTTCTTATCCATATTGCACCTTTATAAATGCACGAAAACCAGTGTGAAAACACACTGGTTCATAAATTATTTCTTTTTCTTTGCTGCTGCAGCTTCTTGTGCTGCCTTAACCTTAGCAGCCTTAAGTTCCTCTGCCTTCTTATCAGCTGTGATGTTCTTCGCAATAGCTGACTTTGTAAAGCGAAGTTTAGTTCTGTCAGCGCCAGTTTCAATATCAACTGACTCGTCTTTTACTGTAACAACCTTACCGATAACGCCACCGATTGTAAGTACTTCGTCACCGATCTTAATTGTATCTCTCATATTCTGCTCAGCCTGCTGATTCTTCTTATCCTTACGTGTAAGAAGGAACATGTAACCGATAATGAATACGAGGAAAATTACCATAAACAAAAATGAACCGCCACCAGTTTCTGTAGCACCACTTTGTGCAGCGGTTGAAGACATAGCAAGTAAAGTATCCATAAAATCCTCCGTATATTATATATATGTAACTATTTTAACACATTAAATTCTAGTGTCAAGAAGGTCGACATACTTGTCGTGGAACTCCTGGTACCTTCCCTCCTCTATCGCCTGCCTTATTTCTACCATTAAATTGTTGTAGAAATAAAGGTTATGCTGTACGCAGAGGCGCATGCCGAGCATTTCCTTTGCCTTGAGAAGGTGCCTGATATAGGCACGGGAATGCGAACGGCATGTTGGGCAATCGCAATGCGGATCTATAGGCTGCTCGTCACGTTCGTACTTGGCATTATTGAGATTAATAATGCCATCCCACGTGAAGAGCTGGCCGTGGCGCGCATTGCGCGAAGGCATAACGCAGTCGAAGAGATCGACACCGCGATATACAGCTTCAATGATATTGCCTGGTGTACCAACACCCATAAGATAGCGAATCTTGTCGCGCGGTGCTACCTCGTTCACTGCGGTGATGATGCGATACATGTCCTCCTTCGGCTCGCCGACGGCAAGACCGCCGATAGCGTAGCCATCGAGGTCCAGTTTCGCAATCTCCTCCATGTGTTTCACACGGAGGTCATCATAGGTACAACCCTGATTTATACCGAAGAGCATCTGCTCTTTATTGATAGTGTCATACTGAGAATTGAGACGCTCCATCTCCTCCTTGCAACGGATGAGCCAGCGTGTAGTTCTCTCACAAGATTCCTTGGCGTAATTATATGGAGCGGGATTCTCGACACACTCATCAAATGCCATAGCGATAGTACTTCCGAGGTTCGACTGAATTCTCATAGACTCCTCTGGGCCCATGAAAATATGAGCACCATCGATATGAGAATTGAACTCAACTCCCTCCTCTTTAATCTTGCGAAGTTTCGCAAGTGAGAAGACTTGGAATCCACCTGAATCGGTCAAGATAGGACCGTTCCAACCAGTGAATTTATGGAGACCGCCGAGGTCACGAATGAGTTCGTCGCCAGGTCTCACATGGAGATGATATGTATTGCAGAGCATGACCTGGCAGCCGACGTTTACAAGGTCGTCGGCCTCAAGACCGCCTTTAATGGCGCCACATGTTGCAACATTTTGAAAGGCCGGGGTCTGCACTGTGCCATGAGGCGTTACGAACTCGCCTCTGCGTGCCTCCCCATCAGTTTTCAATAGTGTGTACATATCTTACTTCCTTTATGAAATCATCATAGAATCGCCGAATGAGAAGAATCTGTATTTCTCCGCAACGGCTGTATTATAAGCATTCATCGTATTGTCATAACCCATGAATGCTGATACAAGCATAATCAAAGTGCTCTCTGGTAAATGGAAATTAGTTATAAGAGCATCTATACATTTGAACTCGAATCCTGGGTAGATGAATATCTCTGTCCAGTCCTCGTCGGCAACGATTTCACCGTTGTGCTTTAAAGCAACGGATTCTAATGTACGACAGGAAGTCGTACCCACAGAGATTATTCTGCCGCCATTTTTCTTCGTATCGTTTATAAGCTTTGCAGTCTCCTCTGTCACCCAGTAATGCTCACTATGCATCTTATGCTTGGTGACATCGTCGACCTTAACAGGTCTAAATGTACCGAGTCCAACATGGAGAGTTACATAGCCAATATTCACGCCCATAGAGCGGATCTTCTCCATAAGTTCTGGAGTGAAATGAAGACCAGCAGTTGGAGCTGCGGCAGA
>JAZQQZ010000030.1:0-21137 GCA_045629305.1 Acutalibacteraceae bacterium
GCAATTAAAGAGGCAACTAAGATTCATAAAGCTAAGAATAAGAAATAAAAGAAGAACCCGTAGCTTTTGCTACGGGTTCTTTTGGCGCAGAGGGTGGGATTCGAACCCACGCGGGTTGCCCCAAACGGTTTTCAAGACCGCCTCGTTATGACCACTTCGATACCTCTGCATATTAAATTTTGGCGCTCGATTAATATAACATAATTAGGCTTTAATGTCAACGATTTTTATTATATAATAGAAAGGTAATTTAAGGGAGGTTTATATATGAAATGTGCAATTTATGGTGCTGGTTCTCTCGGCACAATTCTTGGTGCTTATATCACTAAGGCAGGCATTGATATTGAACTCGTAAATAGAAACAAAGCTCATACAACTGCTTTGAAAGAAAAGGGTGCTCATGTAACTGGAACAGTTGATTTTACAGTTCCTGTAAATGCGAAATTTCCTGATGAGATGGAAGGTCCATATGATTGTATCTTCCTTATGACAAAGCAACTTCTTAATAATGAAGTAGTTAACTTCTTAAAGCCAATGCTCTCAAAGGATGGCGTTATTGTTACTCTTCAGAATGGTATTCCTGAACCAGGTATCGCTGAGATAGTTGGTTCTAACCATACAATCGGATGCGTTGTAGAGTGGGGTGCAACTTTGAAGGAGCCAGGTGTGTCTGAACTCACATCTGATCCAGAAGGTCTTTCATTCCACATGGGCAAGATGGATGGCATCACGGATGCCCAGTTCGCTCTTGCCAAAGACCTTCTTGAGAAGATGTGCGTTGTAGAGGTTGAGGACAACCTCATTGGCGCACGTTGGTCTAAGCTTCTCATCAACGCAACATTCTCTGGCCTTGGCACAGTTGTCGGCGGAACTTTCGGCGACGTATCTGAGACCAAGGACGGCCAGAAAGTTGCCATCCGTTGCATGAAGGAATGTATAGATGTTGGCCATGCTGCAGGTGCAACTTTCGCGCCTGTACAGGGCAAGAACATCACATCACTATTCTATTATAAAACTCCAATCAAACGTAAATTTGGCACAATACTTCTTCCAATCGCTATGAAGAAACATAGACTCCTTGTTCCATCTATGCTTCAGGATCTTCGCCTTGGTAAGCCATGCGAGATCGACGCCATCAATGGCGTTGTATGCGAGTGGGGCAAGAAGTGCGGTGTTCCTACACCTATCAACGATCGTATCGTTGAGGTAATCAAGAAGGAACAGGCAGGCGAGCTCCCACTCTCACCAGAAAACATCCGTCTCTTCGATGACCTTGTAAAGACAGTTAAATAATAAAATTTATATTAAAAACCCGTAGTTCTATGCTACGGGTTTTCTTATATAAGTTTTTACTTATGCTAAATATTAGAGCAATATAATTGTTCTTTATATCTGGTATAACTAAAATGAAACCATAAGAAATACGGATTTTTCGGAGGCAAAAACATGGAGACTAATAGTCTTACGAAATCCTACTATATGGGCATTTTAAAATGCTTATCTTATGCGATAATTATGGTTGGCGTTGTAGCTATATTACCAGTATCTTTAGTCGCTTTTTACCCAGAGGAAGTATATCAGATGAAATGCTTCGTTTACCCTGGAGTAATATGCATATTTTTAGGATATTTAATACATTTTTTTGTTGGACAATTCTCAATTGATGAGTTTAAGAGAAACGGTGGATCACTACTGGTTATTCTTGTGTGGATAGTATCCATATTTCTCGGTGCTTTTCCACTTTATTTAACAGGTGATTATTCGTTTTCGGGGGCTCTTTTTGAGTCGACAAGTGGTTTTACAACAACAGGCTTTACTATTACTGATGTTGAGAATACGACACATATGATTCTTTTATATAGATCTCTTCTTCACCTTCTTGGTGGCGTAGGACTTGTGCTTATATTGAGCCTTATTGTGTCTCGCATTTTTAATATGCAACTTTTTAAAGCCGAGGGACATACAGATAGTATAGAACCAAGTGTTGCACATTCAGCAAGAATGATTATTATAATATACCTAGGACTTATAATAAGTGGCACGATACTTTATTGTATTTTTGGGATGCCACTGTTTGACGCAGTAAATCATGCGATTTCTGCAGTGTCAACAGGTGGCTTTTCGACGAAGGCTTCGTCGATTGGATATTGGCATAGTGTGCCAATTGACATCACAACGATAGTGCTTATGTTCCTTGGCGCGACAAATTTCCTCGTGACAATATCCATCCTTCGTGGTAGATTTGGCGCAGTTGTCAAAAATAGTGAAACTAGGATATTTGTTTTACTTATGACTATTGCAACCCCTATTGTGGTAGTTGAACTTCTTGTGAATGGTATTTGTGAGAGTGTTCTATCGGCAATTGATAATGGAATATTCCAGGTTGTATCGATTGCAACAACAACTGGTCTGTCTACAGTGGATGAGTTTTTACCTTCTTGCGGTAATGCTATTATCCCAATTATCATTCTGATGATGGTTGGTGGAAATAGTGGCTCAACAGCTGGAGGTATTAAGGCCTATCGTGTGGCACTTGGTATTCGCAGTATTTATTATGATATACGTTCTGAAGCAACTTCTAATAAGTTGCACAGAGGAAAATATATTTATAGATATGGCAAAATGGATACAATACCTGACAAGGCACAGTTATCCAATTTTTCATATATTGTCCTTTATTTGATTCTTGGAATTGCTGGTGCATGTGCACTTATGCAGTGTGGTTATTCATTCCATGAGAGTTTTGTGGAGTTCTTTTCGGCTCTTGGAACAGTGGGCATGTCAATTGGAATTGTAACCCCAGATATGAGCAATGCTACAATGTGGATTATCATGATTGGTATGCTTGTAGCAAGACTTGAAATCTATGTGTTTGTTTTTGGACTTTATCGAATAGTGGATGATATTAAGGATTTGTTTAAGAAAGGCGTTAAAGGATGACAATAAGGCATTTAGAGATATTTAAAACAGTATATGAATGTGGCACTATAACAGAAGCTGCAGAAATGCTTAATATGTCTCAACCGGCAGTTAGCATTTCACTAAAGGAACTGGAATCCTATTACAACACAAAATTGTTTAATAGGACACGTCGTGGTGTAGCTCCAACTGAGCAGGGAGAACTTCTCTATAAGCGCGCAAATCAACTTATTGATCAATTTGAAGAGGTGACAACACTTCTTCGTGATGATAAGAATTTTACTCGTATAAGGCTTGGCGCGAATGTATCTGTTGCAGAAACTGTGCTTGCAACCGTACTTAAAGAGATAGAAACTTTTGATAAAGATAATAAGAATTTGGAAATTGTCATCAATAACAGTGCCACTCTCGCCAAGATGCTTGAAAATGATGAGCTTGATATGATTATCACGGATAATGTATCAAATATCAGTATCAATGATTGGGTTAAACCACTTCATTTTGAAGATAGACTTGTGGCTATATGCTCCGATGATGAGTATATAGAAAATACAATTACTGTTGAGGAACTTGCAAAGAAGAAACTCTTCTTGCGCGAGACTGGATCTGCAGCCCGTGCTTGCGTTGAAGAAGGCTTTGCGAAACATGGTATTCGCATAAGGCCTGCTGTGGAGAGCACAAGCACGCTGAGTCTTATCCAGCTCGCACGTGAAACAATTGGATTTTCAATCATATCTTATCCAATTGCGAAATCTCTAAATTCTGATATTGGCATTTTTAAAAGAGTTAAGATTGTTGATATTGAAAATGAGTCGTTCGTTCGTAAGTTCTATCTTGTTTATAATACTTCAAAGCAGATGTCTCCAGTTATGAAACGCTTTGTAGAACAACTTAGCAAATTATAATTGTTTTTATTTTAGCTGGTTTACAACCTTTTCAATATCTTCATATATTGCGAGGGTTGCCATATCATCCATGCTTGTAGGTTCAAGATTTATGATGACAAGGTTCTGTCCGCGAAAGTAGCGGACGAACGAGGCGGCAGGGTAGACTACGAGTGATGTGCCGATGATGATGAGGGTGTCGGCGCGAGAGATGGCTCTGATGGCGCCGTCAACTGTCACATCATCGAGGCCCTCCTCGTAAAGCACGACGTCTGGCTTGATTATTCCACCACAGTCGCAATGTGGGATGCCCTCTTGACTTATAACTGGATCAAGGTCGAAATGCTTGCCACAATTCATACAGGTGTTGCGAAGTACACTGCCGTGAATCTCATAGACGTCAGTGCTTCCTGCCGCCGTATGTAGACCATCGATATTTTGCGTTACAACGGATACGGTCTTGCCCTTTTTCTCAAGACCGGCAAAATATAGATGGGCGGCATTAGGCTTCGCATTTTCATAGACCATTTTGGATTTATAGAATTCATAGAACATATCAGTATGCCTTACGAAAAATGTATGACTTATGATCTCTTCAGGCCTTATATTGTATCCACTTTCTTGATTGTATAAGCCATTGGCAGACCTAAAATCAGGGATGCCGGATGGAACACTGATACCTGCGCCTGTGAAGACGCAAATGTTGTTGCTGTTATCAATTATTTCTTGAAATTTTGTAATTTTCTCATCCATTTTATATCACCTTGCCTCTAAGTTATTTTATGCTCTATTTGACCTTTGGTCAAATGGGGTATTTTTTTACAAAGTGATTGGTTTGTAAAAAACTTATAAACAATATAAATAAAATTAGCATTAAATGTTGGCGATATGCACCATATAAAACAATAGTTATTTCTTGTAAAATATATTTGCATACTTTTATAGGAGGAGATATATCCATGAGTATTAAAAAGGATTTCTCAGTTAAAGATCAGAACTGTAACGAAATGATGCTCCGTGGTAGCTTTAGAAAGCAAGGCTACGACTGGTGGTGGCATTCACTTACAGCAGTAAACAAGAAGACAGGCGCAGAGAAGCCATTCTTCTTCGAGTATTTCATTTGTAACCCAGCACTTGCTGAGGATACACCGGTATTTGGCCAGCTTCCAGAGAATAAGGCTGCAGGTAAAAAGCCTTCATACCTTATGGTAAACGCTGGTACATGGGGCAAGGATAAGAAACTCCAACTCCACAGATTCTTCGCTTGGAAAGATGTTAAAATTCACAAGAACGCTCCATACAGTGTAAAAGCTGATGATTGCTATTGTGATGAATATGAGATGCGTGGTAGCATCAATATTTCTGAAGATGAGTGCAAGGCTCATCCAGAGTGGATTTGTGATTTCGGTAGCCTTAAATGGGATATCAAAATCAATAAGGAAATCGCATTCAACGTAGGTTATGGTACAAGCTGGCTCATGCGTCGTCTCAATGCTTTTGAGATGTACTGGCATGCAGAAGGTATCAAGACAAAGTACGCTGGTACTATCATTCTTGATGGTGAAGAGTACGAAGTTATCCCAGAGAAGTCTTACGGCTATGCTGATAAGAACTGGGGTTCAAACTTCACAACACCTTGGGTATGGCTTTCATCTAACGATCTTAAGTCAAACATCACAGGTAAGCAGCTTGACAATTCTGCATTTGAAATCGGTGGCGGTAAGCCAAAGGTATTTGGAATTTCTCTTCCACGTAAGCTCCTTGGTGGTTTCTATTATGAAGGCCAGCCATATGAGTTCAACTTCTCAAAGCTTTGGACTCTTTCACAGACAGCTTTTGAAGGTTACGAGACAGACGATGAGATCGTATGGCACGTAGATCAGAAGACAATTAAGGGTCGTCTTATCACAGATATCCGCTGCAAGAAGGAAGATATGCTTAACATCAAGTACGAATCTCCAGACGGAATGCTTCGTCATCAGAGACTTTGGAACGGTGGTAACGGATACGGTGATCTTAAGCTCTACAAGAGAAAACTCTTCGGCTTTGAGCTTATTGATGATATGCACGCTGAGCATATTGGTTGTGAGTATGGTGAGTATGACCATCCAGAACCATATGTAAAGGGTCGCAAAGACTAATATTAATTAAGTTGTCCTTCTTTTGGTACATAGCTTTTAGTAGACTAGGTACTGAAAGGAGGACATTTTTATATGGTACTTGATTTATATTGTAAGAACGACAGCGAATGCGAAGAGATGAAACACGAACTCCTTGAAACTTTTGGCGATTTCGTACGAGTAGCCGAGGCCACAGACGTCGGTGAAGAGTCTCCGATGATTTGCCTGTCATGCAATGTACCCGAGGATGTTACACTTATAGATATCATCCCTTTTGTGGGCTCGGGTAACAAGGCGTATCTAACACCTGGTTACATTGACTGACTTTATATATTAATATTATATTTGACATTACATTTTATTAGTGTTAGAATGTCATCGTTAAGTAAATAGTGTTAGATGGAGAGTGACTCAAACGAGCCGCTCTCCTTTACTTGTAAGGAGGTTTTTAGAGTGGCAGGAAATGTAGTTACCAAAGTCTGGGAACTGGCAGAGCCTATTGCTGCAAATTTAGGCCTTAAAATTTGGGACATCCAATTTGTAAAAGAGGGTGCCGACCACTACCTTAGAATCTTTATTGATAAGGACGGTGGAGTATCAATTGATGACTGTGTAGATATGAGTCATGCAATTGATGGACCACTCGATGATGCAGATCCGATTGATTGCGGATATTGCCTCGAGGTTTCGTCACCGGGCGCTGAACGCGCACTTCTTCGTGACGAACACTTTGCGGCATACATCGGTGAGAAGGTTATGTTAAAACTTATAAGACCGGTGGATGGTGCACGCGAGTTTAAGGGAATCCTTAAAGATTATGAGAAGGGCAATGTGACCTTCGAAACCGAAGATGGAAAGACGCTTGTTTTCAATAAGAAAGAAGCTTCATATATAAAAGTTGACGACTTTGATGACTTTGTATAAACGTGAAAGGATGATATAAAAAATGAACGAAGAATTTTTCGCTGCCGTTGATATGATGGCTAAAGAAAAGGGTATACCAGCAGAGTATCTTTATGACAAGATTGGTGCTGCTCTCGTTGTTGCCGTTAAGCGTATGTATGGCGGTAAAGACATCGTGTTCTGCGACATCGATTCAGAGAAACAAGAACTTCGCGTATATCTTCGCAAGAACGTTGTAGAAGAAATTTCAGATTCAGATGAGGACATCCTCGTAGAGGCTGCCCATCAGTATAAAAAGAACGCTAAGGCTGGCGACATCATTGAGATTCCACTTGATACTCAGGAGTTCGGCCGTATTGCTGCTCAGACAGCAAAGCACGTTATCCGTCAGGGTATCCGCGATGCTGAGCGTGGACAGACAATGCAGGAATTCCAGAGTCACAATCAGGAAATTGTCACTGCCAAAGTTCTCACAGTTGATCCTAAGACGGGAAATGCAACTCTTGAGATTGGTAAGGCAGAGGCAATGCTTCCACACGGTGAGCAGATCCCTGGTGAGGAACTTCAGGACGGCGACCTTATCAAGGTATTCGTTGTAGATGTTCGTGAGACAGAGAAGGGTCCTAAGGCAATGATTTCTCGTACTCATCCAGCACTTGTTCGTAAACTTTTTGAGACAGAGGTTCCTGAGATTCAGGACGGCACTGTTGAAATCAAAGAGGTATCACGTGAGGCAGGCTCACGTACTAAGATTGCCGTATATAGCGCCGACGAAAACGTTGACGCCGTAGGCGCTTGTATTGGACCACGCGGTGCGCGTGTATCCAAGGTTGTGGATCTTCTCTGTGGTGAGAAGATTGACATCGTACCTTACAGTGAAGATCCAGCGCTCTTCGTCGGCGCTGCTCTTGCACCAGCTGACGTAATCAGTGTTGAAATTCTCTCACTTGAAGAGAAGTCATGTAAGGTAATTGTTCCTGATACACAGCTTTCACTTGCAATTGGCAACAAGGGCCAGAATGCAAGACTTGCTGCGAAACTTACAGGATGGAAGATCGATATTAATCCAGAAAGCGGTTTCTATGAGAGCCCGCTCGGGGAAGAGTAATTTAAGGAGTGAATCTTGTGCCGAAAAAAACACCAATTAGACGTTGTGTTGGCTGCATGCAAATGATTCCGAAAACCGAACTTGTCCGTATTGTGAAATCCAAAGATGGTGAGATTTCACTTGATCTTACGGGTAAGAAGGACGGTCGAGGTGCATACATTTGCCGAAACAACGAGTGTTTTGAAAAGGCTCGCCGTGCGAAACGCTTCGAGCGTGAATTCGCATGTGAGATTCCAGAAGACGTGTACGCCAATATGGAGGCAGAGCTTAGAAATGGAAAATAGAATATTTGGAATGCTCGGCCTTGCTCGTCGTGCAGGTAAACTTTCACCTGGCCATGACGCATCATTTGAGGCGATACAGAAGGGCAAAGCCGTCGCGTGCTATATATGCACGGATGCGTCAGACAGATTGCGTGAAGAATTTCAGCGCACGACGACCTTTGGTGGCCGAGCAATACCACTGATTGACATAGGTCTTTCGAAAGATGACCTATATGCTGCAACGGGAATCCGTGCAGCGGTATTCACAGTCAATGAAGATGGCTTTGTGAAGAAAATTAATGAATTACTTACGGAGGAAAACGCTTAATGGAGATTAAATATAAATTACATGAAGTCGCCAAAGACTTTAATCGACAGAGCAAAGAAGTAATTGAACTTCTTGCCAAATATTATGATGAGCCAAAGAAGTCTCAGACAGCGCTCACACCTGAAGAACTCAATATAGTTTTCGACTATTTCACACAGACAAATCAGGTTGAGAGTTTCGATGCTTACTTCGCTATGGCTCCAGAGCCAAAGAAAGAGGAGCCAAAGAAGGCTGAGGAGCCAGCTCCAGCACCTAAGGCTCCAGAGAAAAAGGAAAAGATTCCTGTAAAGAAGGAAGTTGCTGAGGCTAAGAAGGCAGACAAGAAGGCAGAAGAGGCCTTCAAAAAGAATGCCGAGAGCAATATGCATCCTTTCAAGAAGAAAGAGAAGGCAGACAAGCCAGATGCACCTATTCAGGCAAGAACAAAGGGCGAAGCTCGTACAATAGATACACGTGCTCAGAATGTAGACCTTGAGAAATACAATGAGAAGTATGACAATCTCTCACCTGAGCAACGCAACAACGATCGCTTCAACATGGGCAAGCAGAAGCTTAACCAGAAGTCAAAGCAGTATAGAAAGCAGCAGGGCATGCGTTCTAAGAAGCGTGAGTCTGAAGCAGATCGTATGAAGAGAATTGAACTTGAGCGTAAGAAGAAGCACATGGTAATTAAAGTTCCAGAAGAGGGACTTACAGTTGCTGCAGTTGCTGAACTTCTTCACGCAACTGCTGCAGAAGTAGTAAAGAAACTCTTCATGCTTGGTCAGATGGCAACTGTAAACGATATGCTCGATTACGATACAATCGAAATCGTTGCAGGTGAATTTGACGCTAAGGTAGAGAAGGAAATCGTCATCACAATTGAGGACCGTATCATCGATGATACAGAGGACGACGATGCTAACCTTCTTCCACGTGATCCGGTAGTTTGCGTTATGGGACACGTTGACCACGGTAAGACATCTATTCTTGATGCTATCCGTCATACAGCAGTAACAGACACAGAGGCCGGTGGTATCACACAGGCAATTGGTGCTTATAGAACAGAGATTAACGGACAGAAGATTACATTCCTCGACACTCCGGGCCATGCTGCATTCACAGCTATGCGTGCTCGTGGTGCTATGGCAACAGATATCGCAATTCTCGTAGTTGCAGCAGATGATGGTATCATGCCACAGACAATCGAGGCAATTAACCACGCTCGTGCAGCAGAGATTCCAATCATTGTTGCAGTCAACAAGATGGATAAGCCGGGCGCAACTGTTGATAGAATCATGACTCAGCTTACTGAGCACGAAATCGTTCCAGAGGAATGGGGCGGCGATACAATCGTTGTACCTGTATCTGCGAAGACTGGAATGAACCTTGATAAACTCCTTGAATCAGTTCTTCTCGTTGCAGAAGTTCTTGAACTCAAAGCCAACCCTAACCGTGCAGCCAAAGGTTCTGTAATTGAAGCACGTCTTGATAAGGGCAGGGGCCCTATCGCAACACTCCTCGTACAGAATGGTACTCTTAGAACTGGCGACATTATCGTTGCTGGTACAGCAGTAGGTCGTGTACGTGTAATGACAAACGAAAACGGCCGTGAGCTTACAGAAGCAGGCCCAGCAATCCCTGTTGAGATTACTGGTCTTCAGGAAGCTCCTCAGGCCGGTGATACATTTGACGCAGTATCTGATGAGCGTCTTGCTCGTGAACTTGTTGAACAGAGAAAGGCAGCTTTGAAGGAAGAAATCTGGGGTGCACAGCAGAAGGTTACACTTGATAACCTCTTCGCATCACTTCAGGAGGGCGAACTTAAAGACCTCAACATCGTTGTTAAGGCCGATGTTCAGGGCTCAGTTGAGGCAGTACGCCAGAGTCTTGAGAAACTCTCTAACGAAGAGGTACGCGTTAAGGTTATCCACGGTGCAGTAGGTGGAATCGTTGAGTCAGATGTAATGCTTGCTAATGCATCAAATGCAATCATCGTAGGCTTTAACGTTCGTCCAGACCCAGCAGCTACAGCTAACGCTGAGCGTGATGGCGTTGACATCCGTTGCTATCGTATTATCTACGATTGCATTGAGGAGATCGAGGCCGCTATCAAGGGTATGCTTGCACCTAAGTTCCGCGATGTTGATATCGGCCGTGCAGAGGTTAGAAACGTATTCAAAATCTCTTCTGCTGGTACAATCGCAGGCTCTTATGTACTTGATGGTAAGATTCAGCGTAATGCTAAGATCCGTGTCGTACGTGACGGTATCATTATCGCTGAGGATGAGATGAGCTCACTTCGTCGTTTCAAGGATGACGTTAAGGAAGTTGCAACCGGCTATGAATGTGGTATCGGTCTTGCTAAATTCAACGACATCAAGGAAGGCGACGTATTCGAGGCATACATCACAGAGGAATATAGAGAAGACTAAGGAGGGTGCTCCATGCCAGGACATAACAAAGATAGAGTGGCAGAGGACATCAGACGTGAAATTATCGCTGCGATGAAAGACGTGAAGGATCCACGCGTATCCGGAAAACTGCTCACAGTTGTCCGTGTTACCGTGTCATCCGATCTTTCATCCGCTAAGGTATATATCAGCGACCTCAAGGGAATTGAGGGAGCGAAGGAGGCAGCAAAGGTGCTGAACAACGCGAGCGGATATATCCGCCACGAGGTTGGACAGAACCTGCACCTTCGCAAGGCGCCTGAGCTCCGCTTCATCGCCGACGATTCTGTCGAGCAGGGCTTCGGTATATTTGAGAAGCTCCGCGAGGCAAATGGAGGTAAGTCATGAGAATTGACATAGATAGAACAATTGAATGCTTAAAGTCAGCAGAAGATGTTCTTATTTTGACACATAAGAACCCTGATGGAGATACACTCGGCTGTGCTTCCGCACTCTGCCGTGCTCTCCATTCAATGGGTAAGCGTGCGAAAATCATCAACAATGATGTAATACCTGCAAAGTACGATTTCCTCTTTGAAGGAATCGAGGAGCAGGACTTTGAGCCACGCTATATAATCGCAGTTGATGTTGCAGATTCATTCCTTCTTGGAGATAAGCTTGAGCCTATTTACAAGGATAAGGTTGACCTCTGCATAGACCATCACGGCTCCAATAAAGAGTTCGCGAAAGAACTCTACCTCATGCCGGAGGATGGTGCTGCATCGCTTACAATTCTTCGTATCTTAAAGAAGATGGGCATTGAAATCACCAAGGAAATTGCAGATGATCTCTACACAGGTCTTTCAACAGATACGGGCTGCTTTAGATATGCAAACTCCAGAGTGGAGGAGTACGAAGCAGGTGCAGAACTTATTAAATGTGGCGCAGACAATGCCAAGATAAATGTGCTCATGTTCGAGACAAAGCCTATGGCATATTTCGAACTTTTAAGTCTTGTACTTTCAGGAATGCGCACATTCTGCGATGGCAAAGTTATCGTGCTTAAAGTTACCAACGAGATGTTCCGGAAAACAGGTGCAACTCAGGACCAGTGTGACGCTATCGCGGCTCTGTCACGCCAGGTAGAGGGCGCGCTCTGTGGCATCACTATGAAAGAGAAACCGGCAGGTGGATTCAAGTTCTCACTTAGAACTCATGAGCCACTTGATGCCGCAGCACTCTGCGGAGCATTTGGTGGCGGTGGCCACATGCGCGCAGCTGGCTGTGACGCTCCAGATGACGGCGAGGGCGTACTTGCTGAGATGATTAAACTTATAGAGAAAGAACTTTGATATGACAGGTTTTGTGAATTTGAATAAGCCGGAGGGAATCACATCTTTTCTCTGTGTTGCTAAAGTTCGCAGAATCATGGGAGAGAAAAAGGCCGGCCACTCGGGAACATTAGACCCGATGGCAACCGGTGTGCTTCCTCTAATGCTTGGGGGAGCGACACGCTTCCTTGAATTCTTGCCTGACAGTAGCAAGGCATATAGAGCGACCATGCGCCTCGGTATCACAACCGACACACTCGACATAACCGGCACGGTATTGTCGGAGTCGGATGTGAATGTTACAGAGGAAGAGGTAAAAGAGGCGGCGCAGAAATATCTTGGCGATATTATGCAGGTACCACCTATGTACTCCGCACTCAATAAAGATGGCGTGAAGCTATATAAACTCGCGCGCCAGGGCATTGAGGTGGAACGTGAGGCACGCCCGGTTACAATTTATAAGTTGGAAGTAAATAAAGTGGGCGATGAGTATGAATTATATGTGGAATGCTCATCGGGCACATATATCAGAACTTTGATTGATGATATAGGAAGGGACCTCGGAGTCGGTGCGACTATGACGTCGCTTACGAGAACGATAGCGGCAGGGTTCAGCATTGAGAATTCTGTAACGCTTGAGGAACTTGAGAATGCTCCGGATCCATCCATGTATCTCATCAGTGTTGAAGATGCCTTAAATGCTTATCCTACGCTATCTATAAGCGACGGAAAAGCGCACCGTTTTATCAATGGCGGGGGCCTTACACTGGACAAATTGGAAGATTGTAAAGGCGAAGGACTTTACAGAATCTACAATAACGACAAATTTCTCGGTCTTGGCAATGCCAATCGCGAGAAAAATGAACTTGAATTTAAGCGAGTTTTCCAAGATAGATAGGAAGGAGGGAAACCTATGGGAACTGTCGTAGCACTCGGTAATTTTGATGGACTACATATCGGTCATATGGCGGTAATTGATGCCGCGAAATCTATGGCAAAGCGTCTTCACTGTATGCCGTTTGCACTCGTGTTCAAAGAACACCCAATGACGGTGCTCACGGGTGAACCCGTACCTTGTCTCTTCACTTCTGAGACACGCGCTGCTGCTTTCAAGCAGGCTGGCGTAACACTTTGCCTCCTTGATTTCGCGGAACTCAAAGATATGGAACCAGAGGAGTTCTTTGAGAAAATAATTGTAAAACGCATGGGCGCCCGTGGTGTCTGCTGCGGTTTCAATTACACTTTCGGAAAAGCTGGTAAGGGAACTCCAGAAGATCTAAAGAAACTTTGTGAAAATGCCGGCATCGAATTTTCAATGTCCGACGAGCTTGATTTTGAAGGCGAGCCAATCTCTTCAACAAGAATCAGAGAAGAGATTGAGAACGGGGATATTGAGAAGGCCAATAAAATGCTTGGCTATACATTCTCTTTCCGCCAGACTGTTGTCGATGGAGATAAGCGTGGCAGAGCAATGGGAACTCCGACAATCAACCAGAAACTTACAGATGATATGATTCGACCGAAAAATGGCGTGTATGTATCTAGGGTTCATTTCCTTGGTAGAGAGTATACCGCTGTTACAGATATAGGCACGCGCCCGACAATATATAATGACGGCGAGCCGGTTGTAGAGACACATATTCTTGACTTCAGTGGCAATCTCTATGGACAGAAGGTAGTTGTAAGTCTTCTCTCATATATTCGTCCTGAGAAGAAGTTCGACTCAATATCGGAGTTGGAAGAACAGATTAAGGAAGACGAAAAAAGTGCTTTACATTATATAAATAATATGATAATATAACTAAGCCCTTTCACTTGGAGTGTGGCGTATGCCTAAATGGATCACCATTACCACACCCTAGGTTTTAGGATAAATTTAAAATGAGGTGAAAATTATGACACAGGCTGAAAAGCAGGCTATCATGGCTGAGTATGCAATCCATGAAGGCGACACAGGTTCTCCAGAGGTTCAGATCGCAGTTCTTACAAAGAGAATTAACGACCTCAACGCTCATCTTAAGGAGCATCCACATGACTACCATTCAAACAGAGGTCTTCTCAAGATGGTAGGTCACAGACGTAACCTTCTCGCATATCTCCAGAAGAACGATATTGAACGTTATCGTAATATCGTTGCAAAGCTCGGTCTTAGAAAGTAAGACGAAAAGGCAGATGACAACCTTGTCATCTGCCTTAAATTGCTTTTTATAGTAATTTACGGGAGGGCACCCATAAGGGCTTTAGCGGTAAATTAAGCACCCGAAAATTTCGGATTCTTAATTTATTGCTGAAACCTTGGGCCTCCCGAATTAATAAATTTAGAGAGGTAAAATTATGTTCGAAAACTACAAGGTTTATGAAACAACTCTTGCAGGTCGTCCACTCCGTCTTGAGACAGGTAAAATGGCCGGCCTTGCAAATGCAGCAGTATTCGCAAACTATGGCGAGACATCAGTTCTCTGCACAGTTACAGCATCTGCTAAACCACGTGAGGGTGTAGATTTCTTCCCACTCTCAGTTGATTACGAAGAGAAGATGTATTCAGTAGGTCGTTTCCCTGGCTCATTCCAGAGAAGAGAAGGCAAGGCAGCTGATAAAGCAATCCTTGCATCTCGTTGCATCGACCGCCCAATCCGTCCTCTTTTCCCTAAGGACATGAGAAACGATTGTTCAGTAGTAGCAACAGTTATGTCCGTAGATCCAGATTGCTCACCTGAAATCACCGCAGCAATCGGTGTATCCTGCGCAATCGCAATCTCTGATATTCCATGGGATGGTCCTATCTCATCTGTAGACGTTGGTCTTGTTGATGGCGAGATCGTTATCAACCCAACACTTGAGCAGAGAGCAAAGACTGACCTTAAGCTCACTGTTTCATCAACAGCTGACCTCGTTGCTATGATTGAGGCAGGCGGTAATGAAATCCCTGAGGATCAGATGTTTGATTGCATCATGGCTGGCCATGAGGTTAACAAGGAAGTTGTAAAATTCATCAACTCAATTGTTGCTGAAATTGGTAAGCCAAAGTTCGAGTTTGAGTCAAATGACCCAGATCCAGAGATTCTTGACGAAATCGAAGCATTCTGCGTTAAAGACGTAGAGTATGCTCTTGATACAGACGATAAGAACGTTCGTGATGAGAGACTTCTCCCAATCTACGATGCAGTTCATGAGAAGTACGACGAGCGTTTCCCAGAAGAGGAAACTAAGATTGATGAAATCATGTATTTGATTCAGAAGCACGTTGTTCGTCGTTGGCTCAAGGAAGAGAAGAAGCGTGTTGATGGTCGTGGTATCGATGAGATCCGTCCACTTAATGCACAGGTAGACCTTCTCCCACGTGTTCACGGTTCAGGTATGTTCACACGTGGTCAGACACAGGTTCTCTCAATTGCAACACTTGCACCTCTTTCTGATGCTCAGAAGCTTGATGGTCTTGATGAGGAAACAGAGAAGAGATACATCCATCACTACAACTTCCCATCATACTCAGTAGGTGAGACAAAGCCATCACGTGGACCTGGTCGTCGTGAGATAGGCCACGGTGCACTCGCTGAGCGTGCTCTTGTTCCAGTAATTCCAAGTATTGAAGATTTCCCATATGCTATCCGTGTAGTATCAGAAGTTCTTTCTTCTAACGGTTCTACATCACAGGGCTCTATCTGTGGATCAACACTTGCTCTTATGGCAGCCGGTGTTCCAATTAAGGCTCCTGTAGCTGGTATCTCCTGTGGCCTTATCACAGGCGACCAGGGCGTATATGGTGACTTTATGACAATGGTAGATATCCAGGGTCTTGAGGATTTCTATGGCGACATGGACTTCAAGGTAGCAGGTACTCATAAGGGTATCACAGCTATTCAGATGGACCTCAAGGTTCATGGTCTTACACCAGAAATCATCAAGGAAGCATTTGAGAAGACTCGCAAGGCTCGTCTCTACATCCTTGATGAGATTATGCTGAGGTGTATCCCAGAGGTACGCCCACAGCTTTCTAAATATGCTCCTAAGATGCTTACAACAACAATCAGCCCAGACAAGATTGGTGATGTTATCGGTAAGCAGGGCAAGGTTATCCAGAAGATCTGCGCTGAGTGCAACTGTAAGGTTGACGTCAATGATGAGGGTCAGGTATTCGTATCTGCTCTTGATTATGACGATGCAGAGCGTGCAATCTTCATGGTTGAAACAATCGCTAACGACCCAGAAGTAGGTGCAATCTACAAGGGTGTTGTAACAAGACTTATGAACTTCGGTGCTTTCGTTGAAATCGCTCCAGGTAAAGAGGGTCTTGTACATATCAGCCGTCTCGATGTTAAACGTACAGAAAAAGTTGAGGACGTTGTAACAGTAGGCGACGAAGTAATCGTTAAGGTAATCGAAATCGACGATCAGGGAAGAATTAATCTCTCTCGCCGTGATGCACTTATCGAAGTAGAGGGTGCTGTTCCAGAGAACGACATCTCAGAGGAGGCAGCCCCACGTCGCAACAACTTCCGCCGTGGTGGTAAAAGATGATCACAGAAAAAAGCAAAAAAAGTGCTAAGTTTATAGGCTTTATCGTTATTGTTCTTGCAATAGTTGCAATCGTGATGCTTATCACGAAGGCCGTGAATTCTATCAAGGCCAAAGAGGGAGATGCCCCACACGACTATTCCAAGTATCAGGAGATGCTTGTACCGGTTGTGATGAACGATATCGACGAGTTCGATGATGTAACTAAAGCAAATATGTCTCAGCTTATTGAGGCATCGCTTTGGGCTATCTTGAAGAGCGATATCAACACCGATGACTACTCATCTGATGACGGTAACCTTCTTATCCCAGCATCCGCCGTTGAGAAGCAGTTCACTACTCTCTTCGGAACAGATGTCAAGATTAAGCATGGCACGGTATCTACAATTGATTTCGAGTTCGAATATGACTCATCAAATCAGACATATAAGGTACCAATCACAGGTGTAACGCCAATCTATTCACCTAAGGTTCTCGATAAGTCAGAGAAGAGCAATATGCTCATTCTCACAGTCGCTTATCTCTCGGGTTCTGAATGGGAACAGGATAAGGACGGTTCTTTCATAGAACCGACACCTTCTAAGTACGTTAAGGTTTCACTTCGTCGTAATAAGGATAACTCCTATTACATCTGTGCTATTCAGCCAACAAGTGAGCCTGAGGCAATGAGCAAATAATTTAGAGGCATCTTGATTTTTCAAGATGCCTTTCTTTAAAAGAGAGAAAGATATGAGAGAAGATTTAGAAAGAATTCTGCCACTTGTTCAGAAGCCGGCGAAGTATATCGGCGGCGAGCTGAATAGCGTGATGAAGGATGCAAATGATGTGGATATAAGATTCGCATTTTGCTTCCCAGACACATACGAAATAGGAATGTCCCATCTCGGCATGAAGATTCTCTACTCGCTCATCAACGCGAGAGAGGACGCATGGTGCGAGCGTTTCTTCGCGCCTGCAGAGGATATGGAGGAACAGCTGAAGAAGAACAACATTCCTCTCTTCGCGGTTGAGTCACAGGACCCAATGACAGATTTCGATGTAATCGGATTTACTCTTCAATATGAACTATCTTTCTCAACTATTCTTAATATGCTCGATCTCGGCGGAGTGCCAGTTCTTGCAAAGGATAGACATTCTCTAAAGAATCTTGTAATTGCTGGTGGCCCTTGTGCTTCCAATCCAGAGCCACTTTGCGACTTTATAGATGTATTCCAGCTCGGAGATGGCGAGGAACTTATGAACGAGTTCCTTGACCTCTACAAGGAATACAAGGCGCGCGGTGCAAGCAAGGAGGAGTTCCTCCGTGCCGCAGCGGAGATTGACGGCATTTATGTGCCATCTCTCTATGATATTGAATACAATGCCGATGGCACGATTAAGGCCGTAAATCCTAAGGATGGCGCGCCTGCAGTCGTTCATAAGCGTGTTGTAAAAGATCTCGATACAGCACATTTCCCAGATAAATTTATCGTTCCATTTGTCGAGATAGTACATGACAGAGTAACTGCGGAAGTATTCCGTGGCTGTATCCGTGGATGTAGATTTTGCCAGGCTGGTTTCATCTACAGACCTATAAGGGAGAAGAGCCCTGAGGTAATCGAGGCTCAGGCGGCCGACCTCATCAAGAGCACGGGCTATGATGAGATAAGCCTTATATCTCTTTCGACAAGTGACTATACAGGAATTCAACCATTGCTCTCCAATATGATTGATTGGACGCAGAGCAAGAAAATAAATATAAGTCTTCCCTCTCTTCGTGTGGATAACTTCTCAGACGAACTTGTTGAGAAGATGAAACTCATAAGAAAGAGTGGACTGACATTTGCACCTGAAGCAGGTTCACAGCGCCTCCGTGATGCTATTAATAAAAACATCACAGAGGAGGAGATACTGAGCACTGCTCGTATCGCATTTAGAGGTGGCTGGACAACAGTTAAACTCTACTTTATGCTTGGCCTTCCAACTGAGACTTGGGAGGATGTGGAGGCGATTATAGGCCTTTCACGTAAAATCGTATCTGAGTATTTTAGAATGGAGGACAAGCCTAAGGGTAAGGGCCTCACTGTAAATGTATCAGCATCAAGCTTCGTGCCGAAGCCACATACACCTTTCCAGTGGGAACCACAGGACACGAGAGAATCATTGACTGAGAAGCGTGATTATCTTATCGCAGAGTCACGCGTGCCAAAGTCACATATTCATCTCTCTGCCCATAAGATAAACACAATCTTCCTTGAAGCAGTATTTGCAAGGGGAGATAGACGTCTCGGTCCAGTCCTTTATGAGGCCTGGAAATCAGGCTGTAAGCTTGATTCATGGGATGATCATTTCCGCTTTGACCTCTGGGAAGAAGCATTTGAAAAATGTAGCGTTGATCCAGAGTGGTATGCCAACAGAAGACGTAGTTATGAGGAAATTCTTCCTTGGGACCATCTTGACTATGGTCTTACTAAAGAATTCCTCATCAGAGAAAATGAAAAGGCAAAGAAATCTGAAACCACAGAGAATTGCCGTATAAAGTGCGCTGCTTGTGGCGCATCAGCCTTGAATGGAGGTGAGTGCGGTGCAAAATGTTAGAATCTATTTCTCTAAGATAGGTGAGGCAAAGTATATCTCTCACCTCGACCTGATGCGCTGCTTCTCACGTGCCATGACCAGAGCGGAGATTCCACTCTGGTACACTGAAGGATACAATCCGCGCCCATATATGAATTTCGCGATGCCTCTTTCCCTTGGAATGGAGGGCAGTCTGGAAATTCTTGACATAAGAACTGAAACAGACATCAAGAATAGTGAAATAAAAGATCGACTAAATGCTACTCTTCCAAGAGACATTAGAATTGTCGATGTTACTGAGCCGAAAAAGAAAGCACAACTTGTTGCTTTCTCAAGATATAAGATTGAGCTCGGTTATGAAAAAGACTTATCCGACGATGTTCTTCGCGTTCTTTCCGACGAAACTCTTACGATTTCTAAGGTCGGAAAGCAGGGAAAGCAGAAGGTTGTAAAGGAAATTACCTTGACAGGTCATATAAAAGATCTAAAAATTTGGAATGATGGTGGCAGAATTACAACGGTTCTCGTCACACTCCCATCCAATCCTCAATTCGGCATCAACCCAGGTGTACTTATGAATAGGGTGCTTGAAATCCTTGGTGTTACACCGGATTTCATGCACGTAACAAGAAAGTATCTTCTTGATGATAATCTTGATAAGTTCGAGTAATAAAGTTATAATCTAGATATTAAATATCAAACAGGTGAGAATTATGGCAAAGAAGTTTGACAAGAGAAAATACACACCAGATGTACTTCTTGTAGGTGTTGCTGCATTCCTTGGTAGCTCAGCTATCCAGGAAGTTTTACTCATACCTAAAACGGAGATAAAGATTAATGACAACTTGAAGATCCCTGTTCAGGGCCTTCTTCCGCTCTCGCAGAAATATGTTGCAAATATATCTCAGAAAGTACTTAACAATGTGATCCCAGTAGCTTTCACAACTACAACAAAATTGCTCGATACAATTAATGCTAAGGATCACGTAAGGGACACTGTAGTATGGTTTCTCTACGATTTCCTTGGAAAATATTCACTAAATAGTGTTATTACATTTGTCACACATAAGCTTGGAATCGCTGATGAGGACAAATATAAAGACGTAATTCGTGATGTTATTGAGAACTATATAAATGAAAAATGTGATAGAGATGCACTTATTGAAAGTGCTACCAAAGAGGTAGTACGTATCCTTCGCATAATCACCGAGGGAACGCTTGCATCTATGATATTTAGCGAACGCTTCGCTGAGGCAGCATCTGGTACAATTGCCGCAGCAATTGACCGATTCCTCGACAACGAGGCAGCCGCTCGCCTCACAGAATATCTCCTCACATTTGTAAATCAAATTGAGGATGTAACAGTACCTTCAATTCTTGAGAAGGCACTTGGCCTTGATAAACTTGAGATGGCCAATCTCTTCGACAAGAGCTATGATTCCGTAATCGGCGAGAAGGCAACGTTTGCAGTTAATAATATCCGTCTTGGTGACTTTGTATATGACCTCATTGCAAGCGTTGACTATGGCGAGGTATATAGCTACATGAAGAACAACATGGGCAATGACCTTATGAAGATCTCAATAGGTGGCGCTATGACAGCTATGAGCTTCTATGCTAGTTCTAAAAAGCTTGCTCGCAAGATTTACAAGCGCAAAGATAGACTTGATAAAATGATGGGGAAAGTAAAGCATGAGGATGAGGCGTAAAAAGAATCTCGAATCACGCATGGATGCGTGCGGGGGATATCTTTTGACATTGATAACAGAGGATAAGAACTTCGAGACAGCCATTGAGAACAAGGATTATCTTGATTTCGAAGAACTCTTCGGAAATGA
>JAZQQZ010000031.1:0-15210 GCA_045629305.1 Acutalibacteraceae bacterium
GACTATCAGGATTCACACCGCGCTATCGCACCTCTAAAACAGGCTGACGATGCAATACTTCTTGATACCTCAAATATGACTTTTGATGAGGTAAAAGACAAATTAATTTCCCTCGTAAAGGAGAGAATCTAATGCAAGAACAGATTATTACTAACAAGCAAAATTTACCTTTCTATAGCGAAAAACCATATGAATTTGATTGGAGCAAAGAGCCTCATGAAAAGAATCCTCTTTTCTACACAATCTTCTATCCAATCATGAAGACAATCGTCTATAAAAAATTTGATTTTGAGATTTACGGCACCGAGAATGTGCCTAAGACTGGTGCACTTCTCATGGCTTCTAACCATGTAGCTGGTATTGACCCAATTTCAATTACAGTTGCTCTTTATCAGAACAAAGCAATTAGAACCATGTATTTCATGGCTAAAGAGGAGTTCTTCCATGCTTTCTATACGAAGTTCTGCCTTCTTATTGCAGGCGGTTTCCCAGTAAAACGTGGTACATCAGATAGAAATTCTCTCAACTATGCAATTAGAGTTTTAAAGAATGGTCTATGCCTTCTTGTTTTCCCTGAGGGAACAAGAAATTTAGAGCGTACAAGACCATCTGAGGCCAAGGCCGGAATTGCTCTTATTGCAAGAGAGGCCAAGGCGGATGTCCTTCCGGTTTCCATCTACAGAAGTAAGACTGTAGAGGGTAAGAAGGACAAGTACATCATAAGATTTAACAAGGTGATTCCATACGAGGAACTCGGCCTTGGCGATAAGCCAAAGTCCAAGGAACTCCGTTCTGCCACAGAGCTTATTATGGAGAAAATAGGTGAGTCATGGGAGATCGACGCAGAGAAATAATTGCCGCAGAAACAGCAGGATTTTGCTTTGGCGTAGATAGAGCTGTGCATGGAGCGAGACAGTTCTTTATTGATCATGACGCAGTGAATTGCTACACGGTCGGAGAACTTATCCATAACAACTTCATAAATGATGAGATGAAACGGAGAGGCATAACTATTGCCGATGATTTTCGTGATATTCCAGATGGCGCTAATGCTGTTATTAGATCACATGGTGTTATACCGGATGTGTACGAATATTTTAAAGAGCATAACATCACTTATCATGATGCCACATGTCCATTTGTAGAGAAGATTCATAAGATTGTTTCGGATATTCCATCTGAAGGTTCTGTTCTCTTTATCGCAGGGGATGAAAATCATCCTGAAGTCATAGGTATTTGTGGTTACGCAAAATGCCCATATTATGTGGTTGCTGATGAAAATGATTTTGAAAAATTTAAAGATAAATTTAATGATTTGAATGTCTATCTTGTCAGCCAAACTACATTCTCTTATGCAAAATGGCAAAAATGTAAAGAAAAGTTAAAAAATTTATTTACAAATGTATATATATTTGATACTATATGTAAAACTACTGAAAATAGACAAAATGAGGCATTGTGTCTATCTCGCAAGTGTGACTTGATGATTGTAATCGGTTCGAAGCATTCATCAAATTCTGTAAAACTTTCTGAGATATGCAAAGAGAACTGTAAAACTATTTTCATTGAGTCTGCAAATGAACTGAGCGCAGACGACATAATTGGATTTAACACTATCGGTGTTACTGCTGGAGCGTCGACCCCTCCGGCGACCATAAAGGAGGTACTAAAGACTATGTCTGAGGTAAAGGAAACAATCGTGAATGTTGAAGAGGATTTCGAGGCGATGCTCGAAGAGAGCCTTAACAACATGAGCACTGATCAGAAGGTGAAAGGAGTTATCGTTGGCGTTACACCTACTGAAGTACAGATTGATATAGGAAGGAAACAGACTGGTTATATCTCATATAACGAGTGGAGCTTCGATCCATCAGCTGACCCTGCAACGGAAGCAAAGGTTGGCGACGAGGTTAACGTTGTTATCATGAAGACAAACGATGTCGAGGGCACAATTATGTGCTCAAAGAGACGTTTTGATAGCGCTAACGCTTGGGATGAACTTGAGGCTGCTCTCGAATCAGGTGAGCAGGTTGAAGGTACCGTAACAGATGTAATTAAGGGCGGCATCATTGCTACAACAGCTAAGGGTGTACGCGTATTTATACCAGGTTCTCTCACAGGTGTTGGTAGAGATGAACCAATGGATGGTCTTCTTAAGACAAAGGTTAACTTCAAGATTATTGAAGTTATCAAGCAGCGCCGTCGCGCAGTAGGTTCTATCAAAGCCTTCGCATCAACAGCTCGCAAAGAAGCACAGGAGAAGTTCTGGGCTCAGGCAGAAGTTGGACAGGTATTTACAGGCGTTGTTAAGTCACTTACAAACTATGGTGCATTCGTTGACATCGGTGGCGTAGATGGTATGATTCATATCTCTGAGCTCTCATGGAAACGCATCAAGAACCCAGCAGAGGTTCTTTCAATTGGTGATACAGTAGAAGTATTCATCAAGTCACTTGATAACAATAAAATCTCTCTTGGTTATAAGAAGGAAGAGGATAACCCATGGGCAATCCTCAAGAACACTTATGCAGTTGGCGACGTTATCGACGCTAAGGTTGTTGGTATGACAACATTTGGCGCATTCGCAAACGTTATCGATGGTATCGATGGTCTTATCCATATCTCACAGATTGCTGACCGTCATATCGAGAAGCCACAGGATGCCCTTACAAACGGTGAAGTTGTAAAGGTTAAGATTACAGAGATCGACTATGACAAGAAACGCGTTAGCCTTTCAATCCGTGCTCTCATCGAGCCAAAGGAGGAAGAGGCACCTGCAGAGGAAGCAGTAGAAGAAGCACCAGCTGAAGAGGCTGCTCCTGCAGAGGAAGCTCCAGTTGAGGAGTAATTTCAATTAAAAATGGCGGTGGCAAATTTGCCACCGCCTTGTTTTTATATGAGTGGTTATGGAACTTATTGAGAAAAAAGATGTATGGACATATCTAAGAGAGACGGATAGACCTATTGTCATGTATGGCACTGGCAATGGGGCTGATAAGATATTCTCTGTTTTCGATGAGTACGGCATCGAAGTATCCGATATGTTCATGAGTGATGATTTCTATCGGGAGAATGTAATCTTCCATGGCTTCAAATTAAAGCGATTCCAAGAGATTGAGGATATATATGAGGATCCTATAATCGTTCTTGCTTTCGCGGCATTTAGGCGCGACTTGCTTGGCAAGATAAAGTCTATCGCCGAGAGGTACGAGGTGCTCGCACCGGAGGTACCGGTGTTCGGCGATGACTATTTCTCCATAGAGACACTTGAAACTTATAGAGATGAGATTGATAGGACTTATGAACTTCTTGCCGACGAGCAGTCGCGCAAAGTTTTCAAGAACTCACTCGAATATAGAATCTCTGGAAAGATTGAATATCTCTTCGACTGCGAAAGCGAGAGAGACGAGGTCTTTCGTAACATAATCACGCTCGACGACAAGGAGATATATGTTGACCTCGGCGCATACCGTGGAGATACAGTTGAGGAGTTCCTTCTTCAGACTCACGGAAAATATGATTATATCTATGCGCTTGAGCCGGATGCCAAGAACTTCTCGAAACTTATCGAGAACATGGGAACGTTAGAAAATGCAGAATTTATCAACAAGGCATCCTGGTGCGATAAGCGCGTAGTAAATTTTGAAGGCGGCGGGGGCCGCAATTCCAATATTGTCGACGGCGGTGACACCTGTGTTCACACGACCGACGTCGACTCCGTTCTCTCCGGCCACGCCGCATCTTACATCAAGATGGACGTCGAGGGCGCTGAGGATGAAACACTAAGAGGCCTTAAGAATACTTTGGCAAATTACAAGCCGAAGCTTGCGGTTTCTGCTTATCACAGAACAGCGGATCTATTTACACTTCCACTTCTTATCAATTCACTTAACAGTGATTATAAGATTTATCTCCGACATCATCCGTATATTCCAGATTGGGAGACCAACATCTATTGCATATAACATTTTATATGTTAAAATATTAATATTAATTTAACACGGAGGGGTTTCTATGAAGAATCCTGATCGCGTGTTAATTGGTATTGCGTTGATACTTTTGGCTATCGTCGTTATCTATAACGGCTTGTTCGTCAAAGAATCTCCTGGGGAAGATTCGACTACAACAACTACTTTTAAAACGGTTGCAACTACAACCGCTGCGCCTATAGCGACGACCACTGCCTCAAATGGAAAAATCAATATCAACACTGCGACCTCTGAGGAACTTCAGAAACTCAAGGGCATCGGTCCTAGCAAGGCGCAGGCGATTATTGATTACAGAACACAGAACGGCGAGTTTAAGTCAATTAACGATCTGCTCAAAGTGAGCGGAATCGGTGAGAAGACTTTGGCCAATATTTCGAATGATATTTGTGTTTAATAAGGAGTCATAATGCAGTATATTATCCTGGACCTCGAGTGGAATACAGCGTATTCCAACAAACTTGGTCACTTTATCAATGAAATTATTGAATTCGGTGCAGTGAAGCTCAACTCTGACCTTGTAATCACTGAGGACTTTTCATCTTTCGTAAAGCCTCAGATTGAGAAGAAGCTTCGCTCTCGTGTCCGTAACCTCACCAACATCACCAACAAGGATGTTGCTGATGCTGAACCATTCGAAGTTGTATGTCAGGATTTTACCAATTGGGTAGGCGACCTTGACAATACAATCCTTATGTCCTGGGGTGACATGGATATCCGAGTTCTTATTGATAACTGCAAGTACTTCTATGACGATAATCCGAAGATTCCATTTGTTAAAAACTATGTGGATCTTCAGACATATTTTATGCAGGAGAAGGAACTCCCGAAAGGACAACAGATTGGCCTTTCTGCTGCGGCCGAGCTCATCGGCGCAGACATGGAGAGCTTCTCGCTCCATAGAGCACTCGACGACAGCGAACTGTCATCTGTATGCTTTAAGGAAGTGTTTAATCCTGATAGCCTGAAGAAGGCAATCACTGTATGCGATGATGAATTCTACAAGAGAATTCTCTTCAAGCCATATGTCGTATCCGACATCAATGACAAGCTTGTAGACAAGACACAGTTCTGCTGCAAGTGCGTCGAGTGCGGAGAGATGGCTGACCAATTGTCAGATTGGAAATTCTCCAACAGTTCATTTGTCGCAACATTCAAATGTAGAGACTGCAATGTAAAATATCGTGTGACTGTACAGTTCAAGAAGAATTACAGCCAACTCAACGTTAAGAAAAACATTGTTGTTATAAAAAAATAATAAGGGAGGTCCCAGCATGAGAGAAATTGAGAAAAACATGAAGCCAAAAGAACTCAAGGCTTACAGAACCCAGCTATTTCGTGACGCAGAGCAATGGAAGACCCCTGACCGTATCGCTCACTACGGTAATATCGTAACTTGGAAGATTTTCGATGCCGGTTATACAATCGACCAGGCAATGACTAACTTCGATGTTATGAAAGAGACAGTTGAAAAGTTCCTTGAAAAATATCCTATCGACGTACTTATCGATATCGGTATCCGTAACCAGTTCGGAGTTACTGAAGCATTCGGTATGGGCGAGAATGGATATTACTACTATGACAAGGAAGTTGTAGGTATTAACGACCACGCTTATTGCCCAGTTGATAGACTCATGGAGTATATCGAGGACAAGGAAAAGTACGCGTGGGAAGTTGCTCTTCCTAACAAGATTCCTGATTTCTATGAGAAATCAATGGAGACTTGGAAGAAGACTTGGGACGAGTATTGGAAGTACATCATGTTCATCCTTAAGATGAACAAAGTTACAGGTGCTTATGGCCTTGCAAACGGTGCTCCAAATAACCCAATGAAGGGCACAATTAACTTTGGTATTGAAGAGGCAGAATCTAACCTTCTTGGTATTCGTAACCTCTCAATCGCTGCTCGTCGTAACTTCGACCAGCTTAAAGAATTCTGTGAAGCTTGGAACGAGAAAGAGACCAAGCCTATCATTGAGAAGATAATGGCATCAGAGGACGGTCCTGATATGAAGTACTGCTTCGATGCATCACTTATCATGCTCTCACAGAACATCCTCAATCCTAACCAGTTCGATAACCTTTACTGGTGCTACCTCGAGCCACTCCTTAAGGCTTATGAAGCAAAGGGCAAGTGCCCACGTATCTTCATGGAAGGTAAGATTGATATGTATGCGGATCATTTCGCAGATTTCAAGAAGGGCTCACTTTGCTTCCATCTTGAGAACGATGATCCATGGGCTATCAGAGAGAAGCTTCCTAACGTATGTATCCTCGGTGGACTTACAACTCAGCTTCTCGGTACAGCAACTCCTGATGAGTGCGTAGCTTATACAAAGAAACTCATCGACGAACTCGGCTCTGAGGGTGGTTTCATCCTTTCAGAGGATAAGATGCTCTCATACAGAAATGACTGTAAGTCAGAGAATCTTGCAGCAGTATGTAATTTCGTTTCAGAATATGAACTTAAGAAATAGGAGGATATGACAATGGCAGAAGAAATCAAAGTAGAAGAGACTCCAGTTGAAGAGACTAAGAAAGTTGATTGGCCATACGCATCATATCCAGATGGCTATAACAAACTTCTTAACAAAATCATGCCTTTCTGGGCAAGACCAGCAAAGAAAGTAATGGGTAAACTCCTTATTCGAGTACTTGTTGATGGCTAAGGTGTAAAATGAGTAAAGATATTCTTTTCGAAAATGAAGCAAATGCTAAAATGCTAGCCGGCATGAACAAGGTGGCAAATGCTGTGAAGTCAACTTTCGGCCCAAGTGGCCGAAACGTTGCTTTTACACAGCAGTATGATGTGCCACTTGTAACGAATGACGGCTATACTATTGCGCGCCAAATTGTTCTCGAAGACAAGTTCGAGAACCTCGGCGCACAGCTCATTAAAGAGGCGGCGCTGAAGACCAACCAGACGGCTGGTGACGGTACGACTGGCTCTATCATTATTGCTGATGCAATAATAAATGAGGCATATAAGAATATCACAGCAGGCGCCAATGGGATCTTCCTAAAGCGCGGTATTGATAAGGCAACTGAAGTTGTAATTTCAGAACTTGAAAGAATTGCAACGCCTATCAAGGATGTTGAGACAATTAGGGATATCGCTACAACAGCGGGTAATAACGACCCAGAGATTGGCGATATAATTGCACGTATCTATGATGAACTCGGATTCGATCCAGTAGTTACAACAATGGATACTCAGATGGCGGATACGAAACTCGTCATCTCGCACGGTTGTCGACTTGACTCCGGTTATCTTTCGAGATATTTCGTCACAGACACAGTACGAAATATCTGCGAGATGGACGACCCTTATATCTTCATCTGCAAGGATGAGATTACTACTATTAGAGAGATATACAATCTTCTCGAACAGGCTGTGACGAATAAGGCACCGCTTCTCATTATCGCTCGCGATATCAAGGGAGAAGCGCTGACTGCTCTTGCTGCGAATGCAGAGAAGAATGTCTTAAAGCTTATCGCGATGAAGGGTCCTGGCTACGCCGACACCCGCGACCGAAATCTCTCTTGCCTTGCAGCAATCACAGGCGCAACGCTTGTCGATAAGGATATTATCGACATAAGCACAGTTGGCCTTGAGGTCTGCGGCAGAGCGAAGCGTGCAGTTGTAGAGAAAGAGGTCGCAACTATTGAAGGACCAGCATGTCCTGACTCACCTAAGGTTCTTGAACTGAAGAAACAGATTGAGAAACAACTTGAGACAGAGACTGGCACCTATGCGATAGATAAACTTGAGCAGTCCCTCGGACTTCTCAATTCCGCTATGGCGGTAATTGAGGTCGGTGGTACATCCGAACTCGAGATGTTCGAGCGCAAGTATAGAATTGATGATGCTCTAAATGCTGCTAGCAGAGCCGCAAGGGAAGGTACTGTTCCTGGTGGCGGTAAGGCGTTACTTCTTTGCAAGGACGCTGTATCGGCTCTCATAGACACATTAAGTGGTGATGAGAAACTTGGAGCAACAATAGTTTTTAAAGCACTTGAGGCACCAAGCAATCAAATTGAGATTAACTGTGGAAAGATTGATGCGACAGATATCGTAGATCCAGCGACAGTTATTAAGAACTCATTTATGAATGCTGCGAGTGTCGCAGGCATTTATATAACAACTGGAGCTGCGGTTATAGATACCGAAGCTACAGAGTATAAGACAGAATAAAAGAAGAGGCTTAAGGGAAACCTTAAGCCTCTTTTAATTTAGAATTCAAATCCCATCTTCTCAAGTAACCAGAAGGAGAGAATCATATAGATTTTATTCTCCTTGTCCTCGAAGTCGATATTACCAATCTCTTGGATTCTATCGATTCGGCGTATGAGCGTTGTCCTATGGATATATAGCTCCTCCGCCGTATGAGTTGAGTTGCAATTGTTGCTGAGATAGCATTTGAGTGTTGCGACATATTCGGTATTGTTCTTCTTGTCGTAACTTATGAGCTTTCTAATTGACTCAGAAATAATCTGGTCGTATGAGAGTTCTGAAACTATGCGGTCGTACATATAGTCGAGTGCATAGTCGGAGAACTTGAAATACCATTTATCCGGATCACATTTCTGGCCTACCTCAAGCGCTGTAGCGGCTTGTAGGAGGTAGGACGGTAATCTGTCGAGTCCACGGAAAATATCCGATACACCGGCTTTACAGACGAAATCACGGACGATGTAGGCAAGCACATGGAAGAACTTGTGATCGTCGTCTGCGCTCTTCGAGATTGAGTAGTTGAAGACCCATACGATATCATCGTCGTGGATGATGGCGCAGGAGTTAGCCCAAGTCTCTTCGAGCTTGCCGCAGATATACTCCGTGAGTTCGTCCCACTTTGTATTCTTGTAGAATGAAAATTTGATTACAGCGTATCTATTGTTCTGGCTCCACCCGTAGTTTTGGAGAATCAAATTTGCATCGGTAGGATCGATAAGTTCTGGATTGTAAATCAGATCATAGATAAGCATATGTAGCTTATCAGAACTACGTTTGATAAGCGGATCCTCAGAATATCTAAGATACACCTGCTTGATATACTTAAAGAAATGTCTGAACAGTTGGACCTGGCCCTCGTCAATCTCATCGTTGTAATAGACTGCTGGGCACATTACTCTCGCGATATATCTATTGTCTGAGACGATGTTCATACAGAGGTTCGGAACCTTGTCTGTGTCATAGAAAATATATGTATCAAGGGTACCGAGCGTCGCTTGATATTGCTTATCGCCAAGAAGCTTCTTGGCTTTCTTAATATCAATCGACTGACCGAAGTTAGAACGGTAGATTGATTCGTCAGAGCCAACATTCTTCTCACCGGCAAGTTCGAGAAGCGAGAAGTTATGATTGAGAATTGAAAGTGGCTCGCGAATGATGTCGTTCGCAAGTGCACCATATTCATCAAGAGGGTAACGGGCTGAGATACCGTCTTTAAGTTTTCCGTCCCACTCCTGTAAATCATTGATTGTCTCATATACGATCTCTGCAAGGTCGAAGAAGTTTCTTACATTTTCATAAATCGCATAGTCGCAGTTCTTTGGAATGAAACTGCGATTGAGTTCTTCTGCGTTTATGAAAATGAGAGAAACAGGTTTCTTTGCAGTTATTGGTCTGCTAAGTTTTCTACAGTCAACGAGATAACAATAACCGACTTCTGTGCTTCCGTTATAGAACTTTATGTTCTTAATCTGAAGCTTATCAGAAGGCGCTTTTTTCTCTATGAAATCAATCTTTTTAGACAGTTGATAGAAAAGAATTGATGATGTGATTACCATCTGAGCACCTCCTAAAAGTCAAGTTCTTTAATGAATCTATCCTGGAAATCAGGGACAGATGCAAGTTCAATAAATTCTGCAGTCTTCGCAATTTTATCGCAAACCAAATACTCATCTTTAGAGAGCATACACATCTTAGAACCTTCACCTGCGGCATTGCCGACAGGTGCTATTTTATCTACAAGTTCCTCGGGAATAAGACCTATCTTGCAAGAGTTCTTAGGATCCATATAGTTTCCAAATGCACCAGCGATAAGGACTTCTTTGATATCGTCATAAGATACCGAAAGTTTATCCATCATAATCTTAATGCCGGCTGCGATTGCGCCTTTCGCAAGCTGCACTTCACGGATGTCCTTCTGTGTGATATAGACATCCGAGGTAAGTGAGATTGCGAAAGTTCCATCTACTTCGATGAAACGGGAGGCGATAGGGCCTGAATATTTTTTATCGAATCTTCCAGATTTCATTACAGCCCCAGCTGAGACAAGTGATGCGCAGAGATCTATAAGACCTGAGCCACAGATACCCTTGGCATCAACGCCGCCAATTGTGGAGAAGGCGAGGTCGCCGTCATCGAGCCATACATGGTCGATGGCACCAGGTGCACCTCGCATACCCTTGGTAATCTTGGCACCTTCAAATGCAGGGCCAGATGCTGTGGAACATACAACGAATCCATTTTTATTACCGAGGGCCATTTCACCATTAGTACCGATATCAAGAAGGAGAGTGATGTCGTCCTTCTCATAGAACCTTGTGGCAAGGATTGCGCCAACTGTATCTGCTCCGACGAAGCCTGCGATTACAGGGACGAAATAAATCTCTGCATCTTCTGCTACGTTATTTAATATACCCAAAGCAGGTAATTTGAAGCAGCCATATTTGGTTGGCATATAAGGAATTTGAACAAGTGATGTAGGGTTAATTCTTGCGAATATGTGTTGCATGCAAGTATTACCTACGATAGTTACAGCCTTGATTTCGTTTGCATCAATTCTAAACTGAGCGATCATTCTATCTGCCTGTTTATTTACGACATCGGCAATCTCGTCGACGCCGTTGTCCTTCGCATACATACATCTTGATACGACGTCTCCGCCGAACTTAACCTGTTCGTTAAGTTCGCCGAGAGTCTTTAAAGTTTTTCCGGTCTTTAGGTCAAGAAGGTAGGCTGCGATAGTTGTGGTGCCGATGTCAAATGCGACTCCGTAGCCCTCGTCGCAGAGCGGACAGAGCTTGCAGACATCTACATCACAGGATGAAGTTAGTACATTTTCATTCTTCAATGTAGTATTAAGTATATTAATTACCATACCATCTTTAACTTCTGTGCAGCACGCTTTGACGCGGCAAGTCTCTCTGTCTTGCTTCACGTCGACGAGGCATTTGCCGCATTTATTATTGCCGCCGCAAGGGTATTCCATGCCGAGACCGGCAGCCCTTTCGGCGTCCATAATTGTCGTACCCGCCGGTACGACAACCTCGATTTTAGATGGCATAAATTTTACTTTGCATTCCATAAAATGACCTCTTTTATCATGCACGTTTTTGAAATTCACACTAAAAAATTCATATAAAATTGACCTAAAAAAGCACTAAAATCCTTATGAAATAAAGAAATTTTATACCTTGCTACATATTGTAGCATATAAAATTTCAAAATGCTATACTTTCTACGTTATATTTGAAAGTTAAAAGTTATATAATTAAAGCGTATTATTAATAAGGAGGGCTATATAATGGCTGATCTTGTAAAACTTAAAGAAGCTATGGGCGATCTCGAAGAAGATCTCGTCGTAGAAATCATTGATGAAGTACTTGCATCTGGTACAGGTGCTCAGGAAGCAGTAGATGCTTGCTCAGAGGGTATGAACACAGTTGGTGATCGTTTCGCAGCTGGTGAGTATTTCGTATCTGACCTTATCTATGCTGGTGAGATCATGACAGACGCAGTTCAGAAGCTTTCTCCACTCCTTGCTGGTGGCGCTTCTGCTGGTAAGACAGAGAAGATTATCATCGCTACAGTTAAAGATGACCTTCATGACATCGGTAAGAACATCGTAAAGGCATTCTTCGAAGCAGCTGGCTTTGAGGTTGTTGACCTTGGTATCGACGTTCCTGCAGAGAAGATCGTTGAGACAGCTAAGTCACAGGGCATTAAGATTATCGGCCTCACAGGCGTACTTACACTTGCTCTTGATTCAATGAAGGCTACAATCGAAGCTTTCACAGCAGCTGGTATTCGTGATGACGTTAAGATCCTCATCGGTGGTAACCCAGTATCAGCTGAGGCATGCGAAGCTATGAAGGCTGACGCATGGGCTCATTCTCCAGCAGACTCCGTTAAAATCTGCAAGGAATGGGCAGGTATGTAAGAATGATAGTAATTGGTGAAAAGATTAATGGTGCCGTTCCTAAAACGGGTGTTGCAATTGCAGCACGCGACAAGGAGTATATCCAGGAACTTGTAAGAGTTCAGGAAGCAGCTGGCGTATCATACCTTGATGTATGTGCCGCTACAGATGCTGACGTAGAACTTGAGACACTTAAGTGGCTCATCGAGGTTGTTCAGGAAGTTAATACTATTCCAATTTGTATCGACTCTCCAGACCCTCATTTCTTGATTGAGGTTCTTCCTCTCATCAAGCAGCCAGGTCTTATCAATTCAATCTCTCTTGAGGGTGACAAGTGTGAAGTAATTCTTCCTTTCCTCAAGGAAAACCCAGAGTGGAAAGTTGTAGCACTCGCATCTAAGACAGGTGCTGGTGTTGCATATACAGCAGAGGAGAAAGCAGCACTTGCTTTCGAACTTATTGAGAAGTGTGCAGAGTACGGTGTAACAGAGGATAGAATCTTCCTTGATCTTCTTATCTTCGATGCATCTACACGTGCTGATACATCAACAGAGTACTGCAGAGCAATCAAGCTCGTTAAGGAAAAATATCCTAACGTACTAATAACTGGTGCTCTCTCTAATGTATCTTTCACACTTCCTGTAAAGAAGGCACTCAACCAGGCATTCCTTGTACTTGCAATGGGTGCTGGTCTTGATTCGTTCATTGGTGATATCACTAACCGTGATCTTAAGGCAACTATGATGGCAGCAGATATTATGCTTGAGAATGATAGACATTGCCGTAAGTATACCAATGCATTCCGTAAAGGTGAAATTGGTCCAGTTAAGAAGGACTAATTTCCAGACATTCAGAGTAGGACTTTATGCGTAAAGTTGTAGGAGGATGGGACGTTGCCTCTTAACCGAAGTTATACCCTAACGCGATATAAAGTCCGCTTCCGCTGAGGTGAAAAATGAATAACAAATTTACTACTCTTCGTTTGACAACAGATGCAATGCTTGCCGCTATGGTTGCATTGCTTGGATATGTTTCAATTGATGCAGGTACAGTAAAGGTAACTTTTGAAACTCTTCCAATTTTATTGGTTGCATTTTTGCTAGGCCCGCTCGATGCAGTTCTCGTGGGCGGAATTGGTACATTTATCTACCAAATTCTTCGCTATGGTCTCATGTATATGACGCCACTTTGGATTCTTCCATACGTTCTCGGAGGACTCTTCTGTGGCCTTGTTGCAAAGCTTCGCAAGTATGATTTGAACATGCTTCAGACGGTTATAGTTACTGTGATCACCGAACTCATAGTTTCGGCTGCTAACACAGGTGTCCTATATCTCGACAGTATTGTAAATCATTACTACTACAAAGGAATCATACTTGGAGCACTTGCTCTTCGTACAGTTATTGCTCTTGCAATAGGTGTAGTTTTCGGACTCATCCTTCCAACTATCGTGAAGCTTGTAGAACCAATACTAAAAGGAACTAAATCAAAAGCAGAATAAAAAATGACCGCACTTTCTAGTGCGGTCATTTATTTATTGTGTTATTAGTCCATGTAGCCTTCTGCACAGAGGAGCTCGGCAAGGAGAACTGCTCCACCAGCTGCACCACGAAGGGTGTTGTGAGAGAGGCATACGAATTTGTAGTCGTACTGTGTGTCCTCTCTGAGACGACCACAGGAGATGGCCATGCCGTTTTCAAGAGTACGCTGAAGCTTTGTCTGTGGGAGGTTATCCTCTTCGAAGTAATGGATGAACTGCTTTGGTGCAGATGGGAGGTCGAGCTCCTGAGCACGTCCTGCGAAATTCTTCCATGCATCAAGGATTTCTTCCTTAGATGGTTTGTTCTTAAAGCGTACGAATACAGCACCCATGTGACCATCTGATACAGGAACACGAAGACACTGTGCTGTGAAATGAGGCTTCTCTGCTGGTACGATTGTATCGCCTTCGATTTTACCCCAGATCTTAAGTGGTTCTTTCTCGGATTTCTCTTCTTCGCCACCGATGAACGGAATTACGTTATCAAGCATCTCTGGCCATGTGTCGAAAGTTTTTCCGGCACCTGAGATTGCCTGGTATGTGCAAACGAGAACATCTTCTACACCGTACTTGTCAAGAGGATAGAGGGCAGGTACATATGACTGAAGTGAGCAGTTAGATTTAACAGCTATGAAGCCTCGTTTTGTACCAAGTCTCTTCTTCTGAGAGTCGATGATTTTGATGTGATCTGCGTTGATCTCTGGAATTACCATTGGAACGTCTGGTGTATGACGGTTAGCACTGTTGTTGGAAACAACAGGGATTTCTGCTTTAGCATAGCGCTCCTCGAGTGCTTTAGTAGCATCTTTATCAAGGTTAACTGCGCAGAATACGAAGTCAACGATTTCACCGATTTTCTCAATGTCGTTATCGGCATCCATTACTATCATATCTGCCATTGATGCTGGGATTGGAGTGGTCATTGCCCACTTGTCTCCAACTGCATCTTTGTATGCTTTGCCTGCAGAACGAGATGATGCTGCAAGTACTTTTACATCGAACCAAGGGTGGCTCTCAAGGATGGTCATAAATCTCTGACCTACCATACCTGTTGCACCGATTACACCAACGTTAAATTTTTTCATTAGAATTACCTCTTGTAAATAGTAGCCCTGACGGCTAAAATGTATATAATTATTATATCAATAATTATAACGAGGGAATAATTAATGTCAATGAAAACATCCGATTTTTACTACGATTTACCTGAGGAACTCATCGCTCAGCATCCGCTTGAGAAGAGGGACTCCTCAAGGCTCTTACATGTGAATAGAGAGACAGGTGAACTCGAGCATAGACATTTCACTGACATTCTTGATTACCTGCGCCCAGGCGACACTCTTATCATGAATGATACAAGGGTTCTTCCTTGTAGAATCTATGGCGTGAAAGAGGAGACGGGCGCAGTTGTAGAATTCCTTCTTCTGACCCAGGTCGAGAACGACACTTGGGAGTGTCTGTGTGGACCTGGTAAGAAAGCACGTTCTGGTGCGCGTTTCTCCTTCGGAGAAGGCAAACTCATGGCTGAAGTTATAGA
>JAZQQZ010000032.1:0-31086 GCA_045629305.1 Acutalibacteraceae bacterium
AAACGCTCCGGCGGCATCCGACGTCGGCGCATCCGCAAAATACACGCGCCCGTCAAAACTACGCACCGCAGAAGACTCCACGCCGTCCTGCAGTTCCGACACCGCAAGCCGCACAAGAATTTGGCCGCCTGCCGCTGTAAACCGCTCGTCCAAAAGGGTCGCCACGTTGCCCTCGTCGTCCATCGCGAGCAAATCGGTGGTCACAAATCCACCGGCACCGTCCTCGCCCTCAATGCGATAGCGAAACGCGCTTCCTCGCAGAGACAGCGGCACAAAAAACGACACGACCGTCGCGTTGCGGTCTCCCTGCACACCGCCGAACTGCGGTGCCGACGGCGCTACCGTGCCGTCAGTCATGTTCGGAACGAAATGAATGTTCCGCAATTCTTGTTCCATCACTTTTTACTCCTTTACTCTTTCATATTCTCTTCGCCGACAAAGGTGACAGAAATGTCGGCTTCCCGTTCCTCTCGGTCCAAATATCCGAAATTGTTTTTCCCGAGAAAAACCGCGCCGGTATGGCTTCCCGGCTTAAGCATCTCCTCTGCCAGTTCCGCTTCGCAGTCACAAAATGCCTGCCATAAAATTTGGTGGATTTTTTCTCGCTTTTTCGCGTCCACTTCCGGATCGTCCACCTCGTCGCGGATATACGCAAGCAATCGCTTGCGAGAAACCCCCAAGCAGGCAGCGATGCGTTCGATGGTCAGCGGCAACTTGTTTTCGGCGGCAATGTGTTTGGCCTCAAGAAGACCCTTGTTGACCTTGGAAACCGAACGAAGAAGAGGTTCTTCCATACGCTCACCTCCTTTCTTCGTCCCGTTATACCATACGTTTCGCGTACATCGACAGTAGACCCCACGTTTTTTCGATGTCTTTCGCCGTATCCCGTTATATAGTCCGACGGTGTCCCCCTCTTGCGTTTTTGAGACAATCCGTGTATAATGAGAAAAAAGAATTCGCAAAGGAGAAGACGTATGCAAAAAGAGGAAAAGACGAGAAAATTGTCGAAAATACTTCATATCGGTATCACCGCCCTCACATGGGGAATGTTTGCGGTTGGCTTTGCAAGAATGCTTTTAGCTTATCCGTCGCTTCCGGAAACGCTCGGGGTGCATTTCGGTCCAAACGGTGAGTTTGATTTGTTTTCCGACAAAACGGATATGTTTACGCTGTTTTATCCGTGTATCGTTTCGTTTGTTTTTCCGGCGATATTTGAGGTGCTTACGTTTATTTCCAAACGCGTAAAACCCGGATTTAAGGTCAATGAAACCGGCGAAAGAAAGATTCGAGAAACGGTCGTCTTTCTTTTGGACGTTTTGAAATTGGTCGTCTCTTTTTTATTTGCGGGCGTTTGGGTGGATTGTGTCATTCGCCAACATGCTTTGAATACGACCATTCCGCGCATACTGATGGCTATGACGTTTTGTGCGTTTGTCGTATGCGAGATATTTTGGATTATAGTGAGAATTAAGTATCCAAAAAAGAAAAGTACACACAACTGAAGTCAGTTATGTGTACCACATTGGGTGCAGGGGGAGGACTTGAACCTCCGACCTCCGGGTTATGAGCCCGACGAGCTACCAGCTGCTCTACCCTGCGATATTTAAAGTGCTTGATTATTATAACTAAGTAGTTATAAAAATGCAAGCACTTTTTAGTTAGTCTATCTTGATGAACTTACTAATTGTTGGATGAGCTTCGAACCACTCTGGATAGTTACGCTTGAAGATTGCTGGAACGTTCCATGGGTTGATAGCGTATACGATATAAGCGAATACTCCAGTAAATCCGAGAGCTGCAAAAGCAAGAACAATCTTAAAGATTTTCTTAATCATATTTTCATCTCCTAATATATTTTAGAAACTTATTCCCTTAAACATGCCAGAAGAACCAGATGGGCTAATCTCAGCTGCTGTCTCTGCAGCGAGCTCAGCAGCAATTTCTTTCTCCGTCTTCGGAGCCATTACTACTGGCGCCTGTTTCTTTGCTTTCTTCTGCTTTTTAGCTTTTTTGCTTGTGTCTGCTGCTTTGCTAGACTCAGTCTCGATGAGAGCATATGATGCCTCGTATCCTTTGGCAACTCTCTCCTCATAGATCTTCTTTGCCTGAGCCTTGCGTACGTTCTTCTTCTTTGCCTCAAGAGTCTTCTTATCTTTGTTTAACTGCTTCTCTTCTTTCTTGAGCTTGTCAAGTTCTGCCTTCGCAGCCTTTGCTGCAGGCATACCTGCCTTATGCTTTTCAAGAGCTCCGTCTACTACATCTTTTCCCTTAGATACAGCAAAAGGTGTAACAGCAGAGATACCAATAATCGCACCCGTTGTAGCAGCACCGACGATTGCTGCCGCAGCAATGATTATTGTCTGCCTTCTAGAGTCGCGTCCTTTCATAATATCCCTCCTGAGGAAAGTAAAAATTCTTATTAATAATAACTAATTTTTATAAATTAATCAAGATTTAACTTGTGAGTCATGATAAAACTATTGAACCAATAAAGTGCGCCTGTGAAAATCAGGTTGATAATAATCGATCCGAGTACAACAATTTGAAGCGCTTTACCACCACTCGTCGTAAGTACAGTGTAATAATCTGGAACAATCTTCGTGATGATTGCAACATAGATAGACATGATGAGCTTAGTTGCAACGTCGATAATTACATAAGCGAGGATTGTGCCAAGCACTTTATGCTTCTTCCAGATAAGCATGCCGAATGATACCGATGAGTACCATGTAACGATAAAACGCGTTACGAACATAAAGATACAGAAGAAGAGTTCAACTCCGAAGAGCCAGAGTGGTACTCCGAGCTCGTCACGGAGATAGTCCCCGTTCTGATCAATTACTTGAGCTATCGTATCCCAAAGTTGCTTAAAGAGATCCACAACTTTGTCGTAGTGTCCAAGTGTGATATACAGTGACACCATAGCGATAATTGCACTGAAGACAATCCAAATCCAAGCGTTGAAAAGTTTCGCTGCAATAAGTGCTGATGGGCGTGTCGGAAGGGTTAACATAAGGTAACCCTCATCTGTATAGAAGTTCTTGTAGAACCTATAGATGAGATAGAAAAGTGTCAGGATAATTACTGCAATAAATGCGATTACATAAAGTCCTGAAATAAGTGATGAAAGTACCTTGATAATCTTAACAAATGTCTCTGGTACGTTATCGATTACATATTGACGAGATGTGATCCATGTAAGGAATCTTCCGATTGCTGCGATTACAAGAACTGCAATATAAGTTGGGATTGCAACCCTTGTTACAGACTGGAACTCGTGCTTGAAAAGCTTTCCTAGCATCTGAACACCTCCCTGAAGAGGCCGTCAACTGTCTTGCCTTCGTTCTTAACTTCTTCGACAGTTGCGTGCTTTAAGATGTCACCCTCCTGGATGAATACGAACTCGTCAAGGACAGGTTCTACATCCGCGATAAGGTGGGTTGAGATGAGGACCGTGGAGTCCTCTGGCTTATTCTTGATAATTGTCTCAAGAATATAATCACGAGCCGCAGGATCGACGCCGCCGATAGGCTCGTCGAGAAGATAGAGCTTCGCGTTGCGGCTCATTACAAGAATAAGCTGCACCTTCTCGCGGTTACCTTTAGAAAGCTCTTTAAGTGGGCGCTTTGGATCTATCTCAAGGCGCTCGAGCATCTCATAAGCTCTGTCTTTATCGAAATCCTTGTAGAAATCAGCCATAAAATCAACCTGACGGCTGATTTTCTTGCCGAGGTCTAAGTAGTTGCGTTCTGGAAGATAAGCAACGATTTTCTTAGACTCGATACCTGGGTGATTTCCACCAACGAGAATCTCACCAGCTGTCGGAAGAAGAAGTCCGCTGGCAAGTTTTATAAGAGTGGTTTTACCGCTACCGTTAGGGCCGAGAAGTCCAATAACTTTGCCCTCCGGCAACTCAAGATTGATACTCTTGAGGGCAGTAAAATTACCATATTGTTTCTTCAAATGGTTACATACGAGTATGTCTGCCACACCGATGTCCTCCTTTTATAAAAATACATATTTATATTATCATTTTCTGCCTGCAGTTGCAAGAATCAGCAAGGCACTCTTTAGAGTTTTTATCGTCTCACTCTGGTTGTCGACTCTCACCGAAACATAAGGCCTGCTGCCGGCGGAAACAAGTACATGCCCCTTCATCGCCTCATTGAGATGAGTGACACCGAGCATATCAATTTTATCCCAGTAGAGCATGAGGTTCTGACCGTTTTGGCCGATCTCATAGATGCCGAGCGAAGCGGCCATGTTTCGCATCTGCGAAACCTCGATAAGGCCGAGCACGCTCTGTGGCGGTTCGCCGAAACGGTCGATAAGCTCGTCCGTTACATCCATAGCGTCCTCGCTAGTTCTAACGTCGGCGATGCGACGGTATATGGTGAGACGCTGTGGGATACTGCTGATATAGTCCTCTGGAATATGGGCATCAATTTGAATATCGATAAGACACTCTTTCGGAGCTTCAACCGGTTTATTCTCAGCAAGTCCCTTGTTCTCCGCTATCGCCTCAGCAAGAATTTTAAGATACATATCGTATCCCACGGCCTCCATATGGCCGTGCTGCTGAGCGCCGAGCAGGCTGCCCGCTCCACGAAGTTCAAGATCTCTCATTGCAATCTTGAATCCGGAGCCGAACTCCGTATATTCCCTGATTGCGGTCAGTCGTCTATACGCGATATCGGTCAGTTCCTTGCCTCCATAGTAAGTGAAATATGCGAAGGCACGTCTGCTCGAGCGGCCTATACGGCCACGGATCTGGTGAAGCTGGGCGAGACCCAAGCGATCCGAGTTCTCAATAATCAAGGTGTTCGCGTTCGGCACGTCGACACCTGTCTCAATAATAGTTGTGCAGACGAGAACATCTATCTCGCCCTCGACCAGTCTCCTCCATATATCGGAGAGCTCGTCCTCGCCCATCTTTCCGTGGGCAATTCCGATTCTCGCATCCGGCACAAGTTCGTGAATCTTGGCCGCACAACTCATTATTGTCTCAACGTTGTTGTGCATATAGTAGACCTGGCCGCCACGGCGAAGTTCACGCTCGATCGCATCGGCGATGAGGCCTGGGTCATACTCCATTACATAAGTCTGAACAGGATGTCTATCAAGTGGAGCTTCCTCTATGATTGACATATCTCTTATACCCGTCATCGCCATATTGAGCGTTCTCGGAATCGGCGTGGCGGAGAGAGTAAGTACATCCACATTCGGGAATCTCTCTTTGAGCTTCTCCTTCTGTGCAACACCGAAGCGTTGCTCTTCATCTACAATGAGAAGACCGAGGTCGTGGAACTCCACATCTTTCGAGATGAGTCTATGAGTTCCGACCACTACATCCGTATAGCCGGCCTTGATATTCTGAACAATCTTCTTCTGCTCTTTCGCTGTCTTAAAGCGGGAGAGCATTTCTATTTCAAATGGGAATCCATCGAATCTCTTAACTATCGTATTGTAGTGCTGGAATGCAAGAATTGTCGTAGGTACGAGGAAAGCGCACTGCTTTCCCTCGGCAATACACTTGAAGGCCGCGCGAAGCGCAACCTCTGTTTTTCCGAATCCAACATCTCCACAGAGAAGTCTGTCCATCGGAACCGCCTTCTCCATATCCTTCTTTATCTCACCGATACAGCGGAGCTGATCCTCCGTCTCGTCGTATTCGAAACGTCGCTCGAAATCACTCTGCATATCGATATCAGGTGAGAAAGCATAGCCTGGTGTGCACTGACGTTTCGCATAAAGTTCTGTCAGTTCCTTCGCCATATCATTGACTGCGGCGCGGACTTTCGCCTTGGAATTCGCCCACTCCTTACCGCCGAGACGGTTGAGTTTTACCGCCTTATTTTCATCTCTTGAACCTATGTATTTTGACACAAGATCAAACTGAGTTACAGGTACATAGAGGGCGTCGCCCTTGGCATATTTTATCTTGATATAGTCCTTCGTCAGTCCCGCAACTTTAAGACTTTCGATGCCATCAAAGACACCCACACCATGAATATTGTGGACAATATAGTCACCCTTGTGAAGTTCGTCAAGACTATGAAAAGCGTTTTCGGACTTATTGCGGAAACGCTTCTTCACGCCACCACTCACTGCGCCGTGGGTGATGAGCTGGAAATTGCCGTCTGGGATTCTAAGGCCGGCAGAAAATACATTCGGAAGTACTGTAATCTTGCCCTTTGGGAACTCCTTCGGTGGGTACATAGCATAGACGGCCTTATATCCCCGCTCGGAAAGTTCCTCGGCTATCGCCTTGGCACCTTTCTCTGTGCCCGCAGCGATAACTGTGGTGGCGCCTTTCTCCAAGATGTCCTCGGTGAGGCTTGTAACGGTGCCGTTCCAAGCCGGCATCTGACCGAGGGCAAATGTCAGAAGGTCGGAGACCGGTGTATCGAAACTTCCCCTTGCGAAATTGTCGAGATATATCGTATTCGCATTCAAATAGTCGGATATGAGACTGGCAAATGAGATTGTAAGGTCACCGAGTGACTTCACATACTCTCCAGATTCCAGCGCGTCCTTTATCTCCTCATGATGAATCTTATTGCTTGAGTTTACTCTCTCTTTTACAGACGCTGACTCCGCAACGAAAAGTAGATCGTCCTCTCCCATGTATGAGAGCGGAGTCATCGCGTTATCATATACAACATTTATATATTTATCGAGACAGATATCTGTAATTTTCTGCCTGATTTTATCTGCATCCTCCTGCAGTTTATCCTTCTTCTTAACCTTCCTTGCAATGGCTTCAATCCTATCTGCAAGTTCCTTATTATCACTAGGATAAATCTCCGTAGATGGTGTGATAATCACCTCGTCTACCGTGTCAGTTCTACGCTGTGACAGTGGGTCGAATTCAGAGATTGTATCAATCTCATCTCCCCAGAATTCAACTCTTAATGGCTGCTCTCTATCCGGTGGGAAGAAGTCGAGGATGCCGCCTCGTCTTGCATATTGACCCGCTCCCTCGACCTCTTCGGCATAGCGGTAGCCTGCCATGTCGAGTGAGCGCATAAGATCCTCGAGGTCCACCTCGTTGCCACTCTTTAAAGTTATCATTCTGCTCGCGAGTTCCTCGCTTGGAATGGTCTTCTGTACAGCTGCCATACCCGGCATAACTACGACATCTATCTTGCCCTGAGTCCAAGATGAGAGCGCACCCATTCTGGCCTGCTCGTATTCCTTAGAGCGGGTCTGGCTGGACAGAAGACTTATGTCACGCGCTGGAAAGACGAGTGCCTTCGTACCGAAGGAATTCAGGTCATCCGCAAGTTTCGTCGCGGATGCCTCATCTCCGGTGATGACGAAGGCACGGCGACTTGTGCCGCTTGTCAGCGCGTGGATCAAAAGCGCCTTGTGAATACCGGCCACGCCGAGCACTCCAAGGGGACTTTTGCCTTTTATGACATCCTCTTTTAGGTCCTCATATATTCTGTTTTTCTGCAGTGCAAATTCATATCCTGACATCTTTTTCTCCACGTGGCAATGCCCCCATCGGAGTCCGATGGGGGGTCTTAATTTTCTTCAACCTCTTCCGGTTCTTCTTTTTTCTTCTTCGTGTTGTAGAGATTCATCGCACCATCGATGTCTCCCGCAACGATTAAGTCCACAGAAGCCGCCGCCTTCTTGATTGCCTCATTCATAAGCGGAATATCTTCTTTGCCGAACTTTCCGAGCACATGATCTACGAGATCCTCATTTGGATGAATTCTCTCCCCAACACCAATCTTAATGCGAGGGAAATTGTCAGAGCCTAGGTGAGATATTATGCTCTTCAGTCCGTTATGGCCTCCTGCCGTGCCGCTCCGTCTGATACGGACGGTGCCCGGCGAAAGGCTGATGTCATCAGAGATTATGATGACATTCTCTGGTGGGACTTTGTAGAAACGCGCCGCCTCTCCTACGGCTTCACCGCTGTTGTTCATGAAAGTCAGGGGTTTCATAAGGAGGACCTTCTCGGTGCCTATCCTGCACTCGGCAGTCAGGGCATTCCATTTCTCATGGTCGATCCTCACCCCATGATTTTCAGCAACAGCGTTAATGGTGATAAAGCCGATGTTGTGGCGCGTCTGCTCATACTGTTGTCCCGGATTACCGAGACCAACGACTATAAACATACGCCATTCCTCTATTTAATTAACTTGCGTAGTAAGGTTGCGATATCCGTACCCGTACTTGCAACAATAATACTGATTGCTTCTATTGCAATTGATACTACGATGAGATAGATAACAACAGCGAGTACGCTGCGGCCACCCTTCTTCTTTATATACTTATCTCTATTCTCAAGATTGTCTATCTTGCTCGCTTTATCGAGCACCTCTGTGCAGTGAAGCATATAGAGATAGTTGGCGAAAAGTGCTGCGACGATGTCGATTACAAGTTCCACGTCTCCAGCCAAAGCGAGGGCTTTTGGCTGCTCTGGGAGCTTGTCTTCAAGGCCTTCAACTGCCTTCGCCATATCTTCAGAACTCTTATATTCACTTGATGTGAGAACATCCGAATAGATGTGTTCAACCTCTGAATAATAATCGCTTACTTCGCCCATAAAGATGATTGGAAGGATCAAAATGCAGAGCATTGTAAGAAATGCTGCCTTCCACATCTTTCTGTATGCGAAATAGATTGGTCCAAAGATAAATGCAGCCCAGTTCCAAGATATTTTCTTGCCCGTCTTCTCGTATTTTAAGAAACGAGGGATGAATTTGAAAGCATTCTTATCTACAACTTTCGCATAGTCATCAACTGTGTATTTACCTATCTTCTCTCCGCCCATAATCTCACGGTAAACTGGGTGGCGATTACCATCCTTGTCGATGCCAATTTCGCCTATAACACCGTTGAGTGGCATATCTTTAGAGAGCTCTTTAATGTCGCGAACTTCGACTTTGACATTGTGAGTTTCTTCTTCGACTTTATTAGGATTTACAAATGTAAAATTGTCTTTGTGATTCGCTTCGAAAGCGCATGCGCCCTTTTCTGCGTAGCAGTTTCTGTGATGTGGCATACCACATTCAGGACATACAACTATGTCAGCATTGTCGTCAAATTCCTGATGACAAACCGGGCATTTTACGCCTGTATATTTCATAGCTACACCTCCAAATGTACACTTTATTATATATTATTTTTCTTTACAATACAAAGTTTTTTTAATATAATATGAAAATGCGTGAAAGGACTGATTTAACGTGCTCCAATACGAAGAACTTCGACTCTCTCTTCAAGCCAATGAGAAAGCGCTAAATGATCTCAGTGCTGCCCTCGGTCTTGATCAGATGAAAGAGGAGATTGCGAAACTCGAAGATGAAGCTGCCAAAGACGGCTTCTGGGACGATCTTGAGAACTCCCAGAAGGTGCTTCAGCGCACATCTTCGCTTAAAAATAAAGTCGCATCATATGAGGAACTCCGTTCCCTCTATGACGACACACTTGTAATGATTGAACTCGCCGATGAGGAGGAGGACGAAAGCCTCTTCGATGAGTGCCAAGAAAGTGTAAACGAATTCAAGTCCAAGCTTGATACTATGACGCTTTCGACACTCCTCACAGGCGAATATGATAGCAATAATGCCATCTTGACATTCCACGCCGGCGCAGGCGGAACAGAGGCCCAGGACTGGGCATCCATGCTGTTTCGCATGTATAACCGCTGGGGCGAACGCCATGGCTTTAAAGTTACTACAACCGACTATCTCGATGGAGATGAGGCAGGACTGAAGTCCGCCACAATCATCATCGAGGGCGAAAATGCTTATGGATACATGAAATCAGAGGCAGGCGTTCACCGCCTCGTTCGCGTATCTCCATTCGATGCCGCAGGTCGACGTCATACATCTTTCGCCGCTATCGAAGTTATGCCTGAAATCGATGACAACATCGAGGTCGACCTCCGTCCAGAGGACATCGAAATGGAGGTTTACCGCGCTTCCGGCGCCGGTGGACAGAAGGTCAACAAGACCTCATCTGCTGTACGCCTTATCCACAAGCCAACCGGCATTGTGGTATGTTGCCAGGTCGAGCGCTCGCAGCATCAGAACCGTGAGGTCTGCATGCGTATGCTAAAGTCCAAACTCATTGAAATCAAAGAGCGTGAGCATCTCGACAAGATTGAAGACATCAAGGGCACCAAGACAGAAATCGCTTGGGGCAACCAGATTAGAAACTATGTATTTATGCCTTACACGCTCGCTAAAGATACAAGAACCAACTTCGAAATGGGCAACATCAATGCCGTTATGGATGGCGACATCGATGGATTTATCAACGCATATCTAAAGCAACAGTCCCTTGAAAATTTGAAAAATAATTGACAGGTACCTGCTTTTTAGATATAATAACAACTCGCACGCGTTATAAAGGCGTGCAATCCTTGCTCTATCCGAAGCAAGAGATAGGGCCAGAGACCATAAGGAGGTAAATAACAATGGCTAAGAACTATGAAGCAATGCTCGTATTCTCAGTAAAGAATGGTGAAGACGCAGCAAAAGCAAATTTCGAGAAGTTTAAAGCACTTATCGAAAAGAACGGTACCATTGGCAACGTAGATGAGTGGGGAGTTCGTAAACTCGCTTATGACATCAACTACGAATCAGATGGTATGTACTACGTAGTAGAGTATCAGGCAGAGCCTGATTTCCCAGCTGAGTTCGAACGTGTCCTCGGTATCACCGATGGCGTACTTCGTTTCCTCAACATTGCAAAATAAGGGGAGGTACTACCAATGCTTAACTGTGCAGTAATCATGGGTCGTCTTACAGCAGACCCAGAACTTCGTACAACTACAACAGGAATCTCAGTTACAAGTTTCACAGTTGCAGTTGACCGTTCATATGTTAAACCAGGCGAGGATCGCCAGGCAGACTTTATCAACGTTGTTGCTTGGAGACAGACAGCTGAATTCGTAACTCGTTATTTCCACAAGGGATCAATGATTGCAGTTCAGGGTTCTATCCAGACAAGAGGTTATGAGGACAAGACAGGTGCTAAGCGCACAGCTGTTGAAATCGTAGCTGACAACGTTTCATTCTGCGGTGGCAAGAATGATGGTGGCGCTGCTCCAGCAGCTGCTCCAATGGAAGCTCCTGCAGCTCCTTCATTCTCAACAGCAAGTGCTGAAGATTTCCAGACCTCAGATATGGACGAAGATTTACCATTCTAATTTAAGGAGGATACCATAATGGCATTTGATAAAAACGCTCGTGGCGGTAGAAAGTCACGCAAGAAAGTTTGCTCTTTCTGCGTTGAGAAAATCGACACAATCGACTACAAGGATACAGCTCGTCTTCGCAAGTACACAAGCGATCGTGCTAAGATCCTTCCAAGACGTGTAACAGGCACATGTGCTTACCATCAGCGTGAGCTCACAACAGCTATTAAGCGTGCTCGCCACGTTGCACTTCTTCCATACTCAGCTGACTAATAGTTGAATAAAGAAAGACCCGCTCGATAGAGCGGGTCTTATTTTATATATAAATACAATATTACTTCTTTGCAATCCTACGCTTGAGCACTGGTATACCTGCTCCGATGATTGTCCAGAAGAACTGGAAGAGTACAATCTGAAGACCGGAGATACCAAGTCCGTCCTTACCTGTAATGATTGTAAGGATAAGGCAAAGGAGAAGTGCGAATCCCGAATAGATGTATGAGATGAGCTTGTTGACCTCGATGTCACCCTGCATCTCACGTGCCTCATAGAAGGCGTTGATTGAGGATTCAAGAGTACCGTTGTGGATAATTCCAGCAGGTGCTGTCTCGATTTCTTCCTCGCGATACTGCTCGAAGATATCACCCGATACTGGGCTCAAAATCTTAACAGCAGAGAGTGGAAGATCGAAGTATTCACAGATCATTTCCTCAGTGATATTGCAATCGCAGGAGCGAACGAGGATTGCCACACCAGCTCTATCGAGCTTTCTGAGATAGTGACCGATGTTCTTATCTGGCTGATACTTGATTACGAACATAGCGGCAATCTTACCTGCGATTGCAAGATAGATAACCTTACGTCCGTCATGAACATACTGTGTCTCGAAATCCTTATCTGGTGCATCAACATTGTGGTTGATGAGAAGATCTCTTGTACCGAGAAGAACTCTTCTTCCGTGAATCCAAGATGAGAGACCAAGTCTCTCCTCATAAGCGAGGGATTCAACCGGTGGAAGGAGATCCTTCTTACCAAGGATAACGCCATCGAATATATCAGCAAGAGGTCCTTCGGACTCAATAACAAGAGCTGCTGCATAAAGAATTGCATCATCAATTCTCATGCCGTGGAATGTCTTGATACCGATGATGCTGCAAGAGCCCTTCTTGAAGATATCTGTGGAATCAAATACATACGCATTGGCATCTGTACTATCTTCAACTGTACGGTGACCAACGATTGCGGCACCGTTCTTATTGAAACCAATATTCTCAACGAAGAGAGCGATATTGGATGCGATAAGTGAGAAGCCTGGGATTACGATACAGCAAGAAGCAGCGATAATACCAAATGCGAAAATGAAACTGTGATGAATGATACCGAAAATTATTGCGAAGAGAAGACCTGCTGCAAGTGAACCGAAGATTGCCTTGTCAGCATATTCATCAGCTGGATCATCCTCGAATGAATTTTCAATAAAGTATGATGGACGCTCCATGCGAGCATTGTAATAAACTTCTGGATCACCAATGAGAAGACCGCGGCCGATTTCGAAAGCATCGTCCTCGTTATATACCTTCTCTGTGCTATAGAGCTGTACACCACTTGTTATGAAAGCGAAGTTGTTCTCTGTTCTCTTGATTGTGATGAATCTCGCAGCACTTGATAAGAAGAGTGCGAAACAAGCAGCTGCTGTATAGATAGAAACTGTTGTATATCCATCTCTTGCGAAAATCATAATTGCAAGATCTTCAAGGAGACACGCTGCTACAACTATAACTGTGCCAGATGCTGCATTGACTTTCTTCTTAATAATTCCCTTGACGCCGCGGATAAGTGCATTCGCACTACCTGCACTTGCAATAAGAAGAATGATTATGTTGATAAGTGCACAACCAACTGCGCCACCGCCAACAGCATCAAGGCTGCCGCCCTGTCTTGAAATTATTGATGTGATAATGATTGAAATGATAGTAAGTACGAACTGAACAATACCGCAAATGAGCGTGCTCTTTGCCTTATTGTGAAGAGCATTTCTAATTCTATGCTCGTCCTTAAAACTATCGAACTCATCATCTACGAGGTCGGAAACAATTGCCTGTGCAGGAGCGACGAAAAGTTTCTTTTCGTCTGCCTCTTCCTCGGCATTTTCGTCCTCGTCTTCGAAGCTCTTATCGAGTTTGAAATTGGTGACTTTGGCAGCTCTCTTCTCTCTGAGAGAAAGCTCTGCGTTGTCCTCATCAATTTGTTCAATCTCTTCCTCTTCGCCGAAGCCTATAAGCTTAATCTGACCCTGAACTTCGTCCTCACCGTGCTCCATAACAGCAGCACCGGTTGCTGCGACAATTGTCTTGTCTACGTTGGAGAGCTCAGCATCAGCAGACACAATCATAGGAACTGCTTCTAGGTCCTGTGTATTCTTGAACTTGCTCTTCTTTACGATACGACCATCGCGCTCGATCATCTCTGGCTCGTCGCCGAGATGAAGTGCCTCGTAATCAGCTGTGTTCTCAAGGTGCTGCTTTGGCACATTGAGGAAGCGCTGTCTATATTTGTCAGAATCGATTGCGCCTTCAGGTGATTTCTCAACCTTGTCTGCGTCTGTTACAATCTGATGGTTGATATTGTCATTTCGAATTGGATAGATACCGATTGTCTTCTGCGCAAGAGCACGACGCTCACGGAGTTGCTCTTCAGTCTCTGGCTCAACTTCAGATTCCTTGGAAGGTACTTCGACTTCTTCGAAGTCCTCTTCCTCGTCGTCACCCATCAAATCTTCGATATTAGTATGTGCCTCTTCTGATACAACTGAGAGGAGTTCGGCAGTCTTAGAGAGTGCTTCTCTCTTCGCTTCAACAGATGGCTCTTCATAGTCATCCTCTTCTTCGAGAGACTCTTCCTCTTCTGCTTCGTCCTCTTCCTCATATTCGTCTTCTTCAGCAATTATTGCTTTAAATCTTGAGAAGAAACCTGGCTTCTTAGCTGGTTTTTCCTTTTCTTTCTTCTCTGCTTTGACATCAGTCTGGAGGTCCTCGTCGTACTCTTCGACTTCTTCGTCTTCTACGACTTCATCGACCGGTTCCTCCTCTTCATATTCTTCTGGAGCAGGAACAGCATCATCAGTGTCACTTTCAATACCAAGAAGTGAATCTATCTCATCCATAGACCAATTCTTTGACTTCTTACCTTTACTCTCTGCTTTCACGTCATTTAGCAAATCATCGAGAGTTATTTTATCAGCCATGTTTCCTACACCCCTTTCATATAGACTTGATGTCGAGTCTCTGACGACTCACTTCGTACATTACAATTCCCGCAGCTACTGATGCATTTAAGGAATCAATTTCTCCTCGCATTGGAAGTGAGAGAACGAAATCGCATTTCTCTCTTATCAGGCGCCCCATACCGGAGCCCTCGTTTCCAACTATGAGTGCCACCGAACCTTTGAGGTCCGTCTGGCACCATGGCTCTCCGTCCATGTCCGTGCCGTATATCCATACGCCACGCTCTTTAAGTTCATCTATGGTGGAAGAAAGATTTGATACACGCGCAACCGGCATGTACTCGAGAGCGCCTGCCGCTGTCTTCGCAACGGTGAAGTTCAGCGTTGCGTTACGGCGCTTTGGAATGATTATGCCGTGCGCTCCCGCGCAGTGTGCGCTACGAATGATTGCACCGAGATTGTGGGGATCCTCAATCTCATCACATATGATGATGAACGGTTGCTCCCCTGACGCCTCCGCTTTCGCGAATATGTCGTCTATAGTCGCATATTCGTGTGCGGCCACCCTTGCAATCACGCCTTGGTGATTCTGATTGCCGCACATATAGTCGAGCTTTTTCATATCGGTGTCTTTCACTATGACACCGGCATCTCGACACATGGCAATTATTTTACCAACAGAACCGGACCGCTCACCTTTCGCAACGAAAAGTGTGTCGATTTCCCTGCCGGCTCTCAGTGCCTCCATAACCGGGTTGCGACCGATTATGAGTTCATTCTGTGCCTCCACTTTAGAAGTTTCCCCCACTTTGACCGTAAAAAACGGCATATATAGATATTATATAGAAGTTATTATACCACTTGTTGTGTTTTGTGGCAATAGGATATATTACCATTTGAGGCCAATTCGCCTATTGATTTTATATAACTAGTAATATATAATAACAAGAGTAAAAAGCAGAGTAGCTTTTGTTTGACCATATGGCGTGTGGGTCCTGTGCGACAGGGCGTCGTGAACCATGTCAGGCGGGGAACCGAGCAGCATTAAGCGAATAGTTCTGTGCGCCACAGTCCGCCTGCTCGTCATATGGTCAAGCGAAGGACCTCTGCTTTATTTTTAAAATTTGGAGGGTGCTTATGTATCAGGCTTTGTACCGCAAATGGCGACCACAGCAATTTGCGGATGTTGTTGGACAAGATCATATTACAACAACCCTTATGAATGAGATAAAGGAAGACAGACATTCCCATGCATATCTCTTCACTGGTTCCCGTGGAACCGGTAAGACAACTTGTGCGAAAATCTTCGCGAAAGCTGTCAACTGTGAGCACCCAGAAAATGGTGACCCTTGCAACGAATGCGAGACTTGCAGGGGCATCGATAACGGTTCAATTATGGATGTAATTGAGATCGATGCCGCATCCAACAACGGTGTCGACAACATCCGCGAAATCCGTGATGAGGCGAACTTCACACCTGTCGGTGGCAAGTATCGCGTATACATCATCGATGAGGTTCACATGCTTTCAGCAGGCGCATTCAACGCCCTCTTAAAGACACTTGAGGAGCCACCTGAGCATGTTAAATTCATCCTCGCAACGACAGAGGTTCAGAAGCTTCCAGCTACCATCCTCTCCCGTTGCCAGCGCTTCGATTTCAAGCGCATCACTCCAGAGGATATCGCCGGCAGACTCGCATACATCGCAGAGCAAGAAAGACTTTCTCTTTCTCCTGACGCTGCTATGCTCATCGCTCGTCTCGCAGACGGCGCTCTCCGTGATGCTCTCTCAATCATGGACCAGTGCATCGGCCACTCCCGTGACATCACAATTGATGTTGTAAACGAGACAGTTGGCCTCGCAGGCAAAGCACATCTCTTTGCCCTTGGCACAAGCATTCTTAACAAGGACGGAGCTTCCGCCCTTGCACAGATAAATGACCTCCATAATCGCTCTTGCGATATGGAACGTCTCTGCAATGAACTCACCAACCACTTCCGCAACCTTATGATTTGCAAGGCAGTGAAAGATCCATCAGATCTCATCGTCTGCTCTGCGGAAGAACTTGATGACTACAAGAAAATCGCCTCGGCTTACTCAATGAATTACATCCTTGAGATTCTAAACGCTCTCGGCGACGCATTGCAGAGTCTACGCAGCGGTCTCGACAGACGCGTCGAGATGGAGATGGCAATTCTCCGTCTCTGCCAGTCGGAGACAGCATCTCTCCTCGACGGTGCAGTACCAGCTGTCGCTCCTAAGATAGAAACTCCAGCACCGGCACCAGCACCAGCACCTGCTCCAGTCGTTATCGAGGAGCCCGCTCCAGAGCCAGAACCAGAGCCTGAGCCAGAACCGGAACCAGAACCAGAGCCTGCTCCGGAACCGGAACCGGAACCAGAACCAGAGCCTGAAACAGAACCTGTTTCTATTCCAGAAGAGGAAGATCCTTCTTCTCCTCTCTACGACGAGTTCGCTTCTGAGTTCGAGGAGTTCGCTCCGAAGATTGTAGAGATGGTTGAGGAAGAGGAAACTCCAGAGATCGCTTCTGCATCTTTCTATACACAGGAGCCAGAACCAGAACCTACAACATTTAAAATCTCCGACGGAATGCTTCCAACTAACGTATGGAACGCACTCATCAGAGAAGTTGTATCTACAGATAAAGCACTCATTGGCACAATGAACAGTGCCAAAGCATATAAGCTCGGCGGACGCCTTGTTATCGATACCGATAACATTCTCCTCCGTCGCTTCCTTCCAATGGATTTCCATAAGAAGACAATTTGCGACGCAACTTATGCTGTACTCGGCGAGTATCTCACACCGGACTTCCCTCTCGAGGGCGAAGCGTTCGATACAATAGCGCAGGCATCAGAGCAAGGCGCAAGCGCTCCTGCTCCTGCTCCTGCTCCAGCACCAGTTACAACATTCAGCGAAATCGTTTCCGCTCCACCAGTAGAAGAGATTCCTCTTCCAAAAGAGCCAGATCCTCTAAGCAACTTCATTGAACAGCTCGACGGACAGATCGATTTCAATTTATACATCGAAGAAGAGTAATACTAAGCAAGGAGAACAATATGAAAGCTAGAATTCCTAACCAAGGCGGCGGAATGAACCAGGCCGCAATGATGAAGCAGCTCCAGCAGATGCAGACCAATATGGAAGACAAGCAGAAAGAGATCGAGGAGTCTGAGTTCCAGGCATCTTCAGGTGGCGGAGCAGTAGAAGTTTCTGTCACAGGTGCTCACGAGGTTAAATCAATCAAGATTCAGCCAGACGTTGTAGACCCAGACGACGTTGAAATGCTTGAAGATATGCTCATCGCTGCCCTCAACGAGGCACAGCGTAAAGCATCAGAGACTATGGAGCGCGAAATCGGCAAGATCACTGGCGGTATGAATATCCCAGGTCTCGGTAACATGCTATGAGTTTAGGATATGACGTAGCAGCGCTCTCCGAACTTATCAATCAGTTCGAGCGCATGCCAGGCGTTGGCAGAAAGAGCGCGCAGCGTATGGCGTTCCATGTTCTCAACATGACGCCCGAAGATGCGCACAAGTTCGCAAACGCCATTGAAAATGCACATGAGAAAATCCATCAGTGTAACGTATGTTGCAACCTGACAGAGGACGAGGTCTGCACCGTATGTGCCAACACGGCACGCAACCACGCACTCGTTTGCGTAGTTGAAGACCCTCGCGACGTCATGGCAATCGAGCGTACCCACGAATACGATGGCGTATATCATGTACTTCACGGTGCCATTTCCCCTCTTAACGGAATTGGCCCTGATCAACTTACAATCAAAGAATTACTCGCTCGCCTTGACGGTGTCGAGGAGGTCATCATGGCCACCAACCCGACTGTCGAAGGCGAAGCCACAGCAGTATATGTCTCTCGCCTTCTAAAGCCACTCGGCATCAAAGTAACACGCCTCGCTTATGGCGTGCCTGTAGGTGCCGACCTTGAATATGCGGACGAGGTAACATTAACTCGCGCAATGGAAGGACGAAGAGAAATCTAGAAGGAGGTGTTCTGTGGTGGCTAAGACAAGCGACAACGGTCTTACAACCGTTGCCACCAATAAAAAGGCCTACCACGAATACTTTGTTCTTGAAAGTCACGAGGCAGGCATTGAACTTTTCGGTACTGAGGTCAAATCAGTCCGTCAAGGAAAGATAAATCTTAAAGATGCTTGGATCTCTGTCGATGACGGCGAGCTCTGGGTAAACGGTATGCATATTGCCCCTTATGATCACGGCAATATTTTCAACCGTGACCCGATGCGCAGGCGCCGTCTTCTCATGCATAAGAAAGAGATCGCCAAGCTCTTCGCCGAGGTGCAGCAAGAGGGTGTCACTCTCATTCCTCTCAGCGCTTACTTCAACCGTGGCCGCCTTAAAGTTCAAGTCGGCCTCTGCAAAGGTAAGCACACCTACGACAAGCGTGCCACCGTCGCAAAACGCGACGCTGACCTCGAAGCTCGTCGCGCTCTTAAAGAGCGTAACCAATAGCGCCCCAAAACGGGGTCCCCGGAACGTGGGGATGAAAGGATTTCGACGGGGTCTTTGAAGCATGATAAGCGAGTAGTGGTGTAGGGACCACTATAAAACTCTGCACTTTAAAAATAACTGACGAAAAACCAGTTTTACAGGCTGCTTAATCAGCCCGTCCTTCTCTTGAGTACCGCGGCTTGAGATAGGGCGTCGACAGCGGTGAACGTGAACGGGAGAGCGCTACGGCTCCCGTCATGACTTAGAGCTACCGACGATATGAGCCCGTTTATCGGCGCATATTTGGGGGAATCTTAATAGGTAGAATACACTCGTAGAAATTTATGTGAATGAGGTTTCGGACGCGGTTTCGATTACCGCCATCTCCACCACTAAGAAGCCAAGGCCGACTTCTCGCCTTGGCTTTCATTCTAAAAGGAGAAGTTATGGAAATTGACAGACAGGTCTATAACGCCCGCCCAGAAGGCGAACTTCTTTGGGAAGAAAATGCGATCTACGACAAGCTCGAAGAGCTCAAAATCGCATATTCCAGAGTGTCGCATTCCCATGCCGACACAATGGAAGATTGCCTTCTCATCGAGGAAGTAATCGGGGCAAGAATTTGTAAGAATCTCTTTCTTACAAATCGCCAGCAGACGGAGTTCTATCTCCTCATGATGCCTGGCGACAAACCATTCAAGACTAAATTCATCACAGAGCCACTTGGCTGCTCTCGCCTATCTTTTGCAGGTGCAGAGCATATGGAGGAGTTCCTCCATACCATTCCAGGCTCCGTCTCTGCACTTGAACTTGTCTTCGACAAAGATGGCAAGGTTCGCCTCGTAATTGATAAAGATTTACTCACAGATGAATACATCTGTGGACACCCTGGAAGGTCGAGAGCAACAATTAAGTTGTCACGCGACGACCTTCTAAAATATGTGAAGGCCGTCGGCCACGAGCCAACAATCATCGACCTTCCAGACCCAAGAGATTTAAAAAACGAGGGAGAATAATATGACAATTTACAGAGTTAACAACGTCGGAAACATCGCCAAAGAAATCAACGAAATGATGGTCTCATCTTTCCTCATTGAAGGCGAGAAGAAAGCCCTTCTTCTCGATACAGGAATGGATATTTTCAACATCAAGAAATTCGTTTCTTCTATGACAAATAAGGAACTCATCGTTGTAAATTCTCACTTCCATCCTGATCATTCAAATGGAAATCACAAGTTTGATAAGATCTATATCGGCAAAGACGATATGCCAACATTTACGAAGAAGGATCCTTATTTCAAACTCGTTGATGATATAAGCAAAGGCATCTTTAGGAAGGGCGCAGCATTTAGAGCGCTTACCCCTGTAATCGACAAATTCTTAAAGCCATCTAAAGGCCATACAAAGTATGAAGCACTTAAAGACGGCGAGAAGATTGACCTCGGTGGTCGTACACTCATCGTAAAGAATTTCCCAGGCCATACACCTGGTTCTATCACCCTTCTCGACAAGGAAAACCAGTTTATCTTTATGGGTGATGCCTGCAATATGGGCACTTGGATGTGGACCAATCCTGACTGCAATCTCCACGACTATGCGAATACTGCTCGCAAGTATTACAATGATGTAAAGAAGGACGGCTACAAGAAAATTCGTGGCTCTCACGTTCCTTTCAACAACAATATCTCATTCATCAAAGATTATGCTGACTGGGTAGATAAATTGACACCAGACAAGGCACTTAAGAAATTCAATATGCCTGGCGCACAGAGCCAGTTCTGTATCGCAATGAAACCATCTCTGAAGCACGGTATGTTCTCCTGCTTCTACTTCGCACATCAGTGCAATAAATAATGGGGGCGTAAATATGTCAAAGTACAATAAGATTATCGTGGCCGGTATGGGCCAGGGCGGCATGGTTGCCGCAATATATCTCGCCAGAGCAGGCTTCGACGTAGATATCTACGAGAAGGCCAAAGAGGGCGAAGTATCACATCCTTGGACAGATGATGTAAAGTCTGCTGTATTCGACAGATGTGGAATTCCTATGCCTCCGAAAGAGGGCTATTCACAGAAGAATAACTGGTATTGGGTAGTTCCTGGAAATGACAGAAAGCTCATGTTCCCAGGCACAGCACCAGGTGTTGAAATCTCTGTTGACCGCCGCATTCTCTCACAGCATTTTGCGAAGCTCGCAACTGATGCAGGTTGCAAAATTCATTATGAGAAAGCAGTAAAAGGTCTTCTTCTCGATGGCGACAAGATTGTCGGCATCGAACTCGAAGGTGGCAAGGAAGTGAAGGCAGATCTCGTAATCGATGCCCTCGGTATCGATTCAGTTCTCCGTCCACAGGCCCCTGCAAAATGGGATATCCAGGCTCATGAGGCAGATGATGATCTCATGCTCGGATATCGTGAATTCTTCAAGAGAAATCCAAATTATGTTCCACCAGAATATCCTGATTACAGAGCTTGCATGTACTTAAAGCACATGGGCGGCGCAGGTCTTTCTTGGTGTAACTTAAGTCCAGAAAATACTATGGATATGCTTATCGGCCGTCTCTATGGAATGACCAAAGAAGAGATGGAAGTTATGAAGAAAGACATCTTTAAGATGCACGCCGACCAGCTCACAGACGAGGTTGTAGTGCCTGGCAGATTTATTAAGATCGGCACACGTTACTCACTCTCAAAGCTCGTTGCTGACGGCTATGCACTTGTAGGTGACAGCGCATTCATGACAATCCCAATCATGGGTTCCGGTATCGAAGCATCTATGGATGCAGGCGTATATCTCGCAGAGGCAATCATTGCCAACAAGGGACGCGAGATGAGCGCCAAGAACCTCTGGCCATATCAGGTAAAGTACTACCACAAGAGAGGCGCTCTTTTCGCTCTCATCGACGTTGTAAAACGTTGGGTACTGAACCTCGATCCAGACCTTGTAACATGGGTAATTTACAAAGTTGCAACACCGAAGATTATTGAGTCTATTTCAGGTATGGCATTCAGAGGAATGTCTCCGATAAAGGGTATCTGGAATATCGTATCCCAGCTCCCTATCTCAATCGCAAGACTCCTTACAAAGCCATCACTTCTTAAAGAGCTCGGCGGAGTTCTAAAGCAGGCAATCCATGCATTTATCGTTGCAGCGAAAGTTCCAATGAGATACAGCGAGTCCAAGGTACATAACTGGGTACTCGACTATGAGGCATCTTTCCCACATATCAAGTAAAGATACATAAAAAAAGACCAGGCGAATGCCTGGTCTTTTCTTGTCATAAGACACTTTATTTATTTCAAGAAGAAGCCTTCTTAAAATTTCGCTTTGATCTCAGCTGCTCTTTTCTTAACATTTTCTGGAGCTGGAGCGCCGAGACATGTGCGGTCATTTACGCACTTCTCGAGGCTGATTGCCTCATATACTCCCTCATCAAAGAGATCGCATATTTTCTTGTACTCATCAATTGGAAGAGTCTCAAGAGTCTGGTTTGTCTTGATGCAAAGTGCAACAAGTTCGCCTGTCGCTTTATATGCATCACGAAATGGAAGTCCCTTTCCTACAAGGAAATCAGCGCAATCTGTAGCATTGATAAAGCCCTTCGCTGCGGCATTTCTCATGTTGTCCGAAAGAACTGTCATTGTATCAATCATCGGGATAAATGCTGAGAGACACATGTTAACTGTGTCGAAAGCATCGAAGATTGCCTCCTTGTCCTCCTGCATATCTTTATTGTATGCAAGTGGAATTCCCTTCATAACTGTGAGAAGAGTTGTGAGGTCGCCGAAGACTCTGCCGGACTTGCCGCGGACAAGTTCCGCAATGTCCGGATTCTTCTTCTGAGGCATGATTGATGAACCAGTTGAGAAAGCATCATCGAGTTCAATGAACTTAAACTCCCAAGAACACCAGAGAATAATTTCCTCTGAGAAACGTGAGAGATGAACCATAACAAGACTGAGCGCTGAGGCGAGTTCTATACAGAAATCTCTATCAGACACACCGTCGAGTGAATTCATGCAGACACCGTCGAATCCGAGTGTCTTTGCTGTCATCTCACGGTCGATGTTATACGTGGTGCCAGCAAGCGCGCCACTGCCGAGTGGGCAGTAATTCATACGAGCTTTAGCATCATTTAATCTATCAATATCACGAAGGAACATCTCGGCATAGGCGAGCAAGTGATGGCCGAAAACGATAGGTTGCGCACGCTGCATATGCGTATAACCTGGCATTACTGTGTCGCTATATTTCTCTGCCTTATCGCAGAGAACCTTGATGAGCTCTTCGAGCTGTGGGACAAGCTTCTCAACTTCATTTCTAAGAGTGAGTCTTATGTCGAGCGCAACCTGATCGTTTCTTGATCTGGATGTATGGAGGCGCTTGCCGGCGTCCCCTATTCTCGATGTTAGTTCACCTTCAATAAATGTATGGATATCCTCTGCATCCTCGTCTATCACGAGCTTGCCGCTCTCGATATCGAGGAGGATTTCCTCAAGTCCCTTTAAGATGGCATCACGGTCTTCTTTGCTAATTATGCCCTGTGCCGCAAGCATTGTGGCATGGGCCATGCTGCCCGTGATGTCCTCTTTATACATTCTTTTATCGAAGGAAATGCTAGAGTTGAAATCATTGGTCTCTTTGGCAATTTCCTTCTCGAATCTACCTGTCCAAAGTTTCATATCTATCCCTACTTATTGTTCTCTTTATTCATCATAGCCATTACTTTGAATGGGAGACCATAGAGGTTGATGAATCCAGTAGAATCCTTCTGATTATATACTTCATCCTCATCGAATGTAGCAAAATCAGGGTTGTAAAGTGAATATGGTGATGTAACACCTGCGTTGATAATATTGCCCTTATAGAGCTTGAATTTTACAGTACCTGTGCAAGTCTCTGTTGCCTTGTCAGCGAAAGCAGAGATTGATTCTCTAAGTGGTGAATACCACTGACCGTTGTATACTGTCTCACCAAATGTGATAGCGAGTCTCTTGAGTTCGTGTGCTGTGTACTTATCAAGACAGATTGTCTTGAGTACATCAAGTGCCTTGTAAAGAATTGTGCCGCCCGGAGTCTCATATACACCACGGCTCTTCATTCCTACCATTCTATTTTCAACTACGTCGAAAATGCCAATACCATTTGCACCGCCGATTTCGTTGAGCTTTAAGATGATGTCCTTAACGCTCATCTTTACGCCATCAACTGCAACTGGCTTGCCCTTTTCGAAGTCGATAGATACATATGTTGGAGCATCTGGTGCCTGAATTGGTGAAACACCAAGCTCGAGGAAGCCTTCCTTCTCATATGTAGGCATATTAGCAGGATCCTCAAGATCAAGACCTTCATGGCTTAAATGCCAAATGTTCTTATCTTTAGAATAATTTGTTTCTCTATTTATCTTAAGAGGTACATTATGGGCCTCTGCATATTCAATTTCTTCTTCTCTTGACTTGATACTCCACTCTCTCCATGGAGCGATGATTGGCATATCAGGAGCGAAAACTTTGATAGCTATTTCGAAACGAACCTGGTCGTTTCCCTTACCTGTGCAGCCATGGCAGATTGCATCTGCACCCTCTGCCTTAGCGATCTCAACGAGTCTCTTCGCAATAAGTGGTCTTGCGAAAGATGTACCAAGAAGATATCCTTCATAATCTGCACCAATTTTAAGAGTTGGGACGATGAAATCGTCACAGAGCTCGTCGGTAAGATCTTCGATATAGAGCTTTGAAGCGCCTGTCTTCAAAGCCTTCTCCTCGAGACCGTCGAGTTCATCACCCTGACCACAGTTACCAGAAACTGCAATAATCTCGCAGTTATTATAGTTTTCCTTAAGCCAAGGGATAATAATTGATGTGTCGAGTCCTCCTGAATAAGCGAGAACTACCTTCTTAATTTTTGACTTATCGATTGCCATAACTATACCTCTTCTAACGTTTTGAAATAAATAAAGCATGCATATTATATACACTTTATTGCATAAAGTCAACCATTTTATGCAAAGAAATTGCATAAAAATTCATAGTGATTTTAACCTTGCTCGGTGTTATACTAATAATGTATTATTATCTTTAATATAATTTATTATTAATTATTACTTAAAGGAGAACCTATGGGAATTTTCAAATCAGTATTCGGGGATTATTCATCTAAACAAATTAAGAAGATGAACCCTATCAAAGACAAGGTACTCGCACTTGAAGACGAGTATCGTGCAATGTCTGATGAGGAGCTCAAGGCAGTCACACCAGCCCTCAAAGAAAGACTTGCAAATGGTGAGACTCTCGACGATATTTTGCCGGAGGCATTCGCTGCCTGCGTAGAGGCATCTGACCGTGTACTCGGCATGCGCCACTATCCAGTACAGATCCTCGGTGGTATCATCCTCCATAACGGTGGTATCTCTGAGATGAAGACAGGTGAAGGTAAGACACTTGTTGCTACCCTCCCTGCATATCTTAACGCTCTTGCTGGCAAGGGTGTTCACATCGTAACAGTAAATGATTATCTTGCTCGCCGCGACTCCGAATGGATGGGCAAGATCTATAGATTCCTAGGTCTCTCAGTTGGTCTTATAGTAAACGGTCTTGACAACGAAGCTCGTCGCAAGGCTTACAATTCAGATATCACATATGGTACCAATAACGAATTCGGTTTCGACTACCTCCGTGACAACATGGTTCAGTACAAGAACGAAAAAGTTATGCGTACTCCATACTATGCAATCGTCGATGAGGTCGACTCAATCCTTATCGATGAGGCTCGTACACCACTTATCATCTCTGGTATGGGCACAGAGTCAACAGAGCTTTACAAGATGGCAGACAACTTCGTAAAGACTCTTACAATGACTAAGATTAAAGAGGCCGACGAAAAGGCTGAATACGAGGATGCCGGTGACGGTGACTACATCGTAGACGAAAAGGCTAAGACTGCTACACTCGCACAAAGCGGTGTTGAGAAAGCCGAAGCTTTCTTCCATCTCGACAACCTCATGGATGATGAGAACCAGACAATCGTTCATCATATCGACCAGGCAATCAAAGCACATGGCGTTATGCACCGCGATATCGACTATGTTGTAAAAGACGGTGAAGTTCTTATCGTTGATGAGTTCACAGGTCGTATCATGCTTGGCCGTCGTTACAACGAAGGCCTCCACCAGGCAATTGAAGCCAAGGAAGGCGTAAACGTTCAGAGAGAGTCCAAGACTCTTGCAACAATCACATTCCAGAACTACTTCCGTCTCTATGACAAGCTCGCTGGTATGACAGGTACAGCTATGACAGAGGCAGACGAGTTCTCAGAGATCTATGGTTTGTTCCCAGTTGAGGTTCCAACTAACAAGCCAATGATTCGTATCGATAACCCAGATGTTATCTACAAGACAGAGAACGCTAAGTTCAATGCCGTTATCGATCGTATCGTAGAGTGCCACGAGAAAGGACAGCCAGTCCTCGTTGGTACTATCAATATCGAAAAATCAGAGCGTCTCTCTAAGATGCTCAAGAAGCGTGGCATCAAGCATGAAGTACTCAATGCTAAGAACCACGAGCGTGAGGCAGAAATCATAGCACAGGCCGGCAAATTTGGTGCTGTTACAATCGCAACCAACATGGCCGGACGTGGTACTGATATTATGCTCGGCGGTAACCCAGAGTTCCTTGCTAAAGCAGAGCTTCGCAAGAAGGGTTACGACGAGGCAGTAATCGCTGAGGCAACTGGATTTGCTACAACTGATGATGAGGAAATCCTCAAAGCACGTCAGCTCTTTGCCGAGCTCGAAGCTAAATACAGAGAGTCAATCAAAGACGAGGCACAGAAAGTCTGCGAGGCAGGCGGTCTTTACATCGTCGGCACAGAGCGCCATGAGGCACGCCGAATCGACAATCAGCTCCGCGGCCGTTCAGGTCGTCAGGGCGACCCTGGCGAAAGCCAGTTCTTCCTCTCAATGGAAGACGACCTCATCCGTCTCTTCGGCGGTGACCGTATGACACGCGTTATGGAGACACTCAATGTTGACGAGGATCTTCCAATCGAAGTTCGTATCCTCTCCAACACAGTTGAGAGCGCTCAGAAGAAACTTGAATCTCAGAACTATGCTATCCGTAAGCACGTACTCCAGTACGATGACGTTATGAATAAGCAGCGTGAGATTATCTATACACAGCGTGATCAGGTTCTTGATGAGGCTGATCTTCGCGAGAAGATCCTCGGCATGTACGACGAGACAGTTACAAGTGCCGTAAATCTCTATTGTCCAATGGGTGCCAAGGAATCTTGGAACCTTGCAGGTCTTCGTGAATACTTCTATGGTTGGATCTTAAAATCAGAGGATTCAATTGACGATATGTCTACAAACGAGATGATTGACTACCTCATCGAGCATGGTCATGAAATCTATGCAAAGCGTGAAGAGAAGTTCACTCCTGAAATCATGCGTGATCTCGAGAGAATGATTCTTCTTCGTAACGTCGATGCCAACTGGATGGATCATATCGACGCCATGGAAGAACTCAAGACAGGTATCGGTCTCCGTGCTTATGCACAGAAGGACCCTGTTGTAATGTTCAAACTTGAAAGCTTTGATATCTTCGATGAGATGACAACTACAATCCGTGAGAATACAGTTCGTCAGCTCTTCACAGTTCATATCCAGAAGAACGAAGTAATCAAGCGTAAGCAAGTTGCTAAAGTAACTGGTACATCAAGCGCCAGCGACAACGAAGGCGTTAAAAAGCCAGTTGTAAAGAAGGGCACTAAAGTTGGCCCTAACGATCCTTGCCCATGTGGTTCAGGAAAGAAATATAAGAAATGTTGTATGTTAAAGGACGAAGCGGAGAACTAATGTATGCAAAAACGTTTTAAGAAATTTCTTGGGGTTGCATATGGCCGACATCTTCCGATAAGGCAAAGGTTTTTCAACATCACCTTCACCTGCGGATTCCTTGTTGGCATTGCGGGAATTCTCGCCTGTATCATGCTTAATTCTTCAAAAGAAGCGATACTCGTATCAACCGTAATGACATTTTTATTCCCTATTTTAGCGGCTCTTGGTATTGCCGCTAAAAAAGCACAGACAGTCATTATCTACTTCTCTCTGTGCCTTGTAAATTTCATAATTTTCCCAGCTCTATATATCACAGGTGGAAATATATACTGTGGTATTCCAGCATATTTTGCATTTGGTATAGCGCTTACATTCTTCCTCACAACAGGAATCCCTGGAATTATCCTTGCGGTTCTTGAATCGGGATGGTACATTTTCGTTTATTATTTCTCGTGGTATCGAGGAGACGAAATTAACAGAATGGTACCTGCATTTCTTGAGGAGGATGGCTACAGAAACTTCCAATTCCAAGCCGTATCTTCAAATGTACTTATGGTATGTCTTGCTGCTGGTATTCTAGCAAAGATTATTTTCCAGATGTATATTCAGGAGAGTAAGCTTGTAAACGAGTCCATAAAGGAAGTTGAGAGCCAATCGATAATCGATCCTCTCACAGCCGTTTATAATAGGCGCCATATGTATTCTTGCTTAACCGATCTTGTAAAATCATCGCATGAAGCTAAGACGCCACTTTCTGTAGTTATGTTCGATATTGACCATTTCAAGAGTCTCAATGACACCTATGGTCATCCTCTCGGAGATAGCATACTCAAATCAATTGCCGCTGTTGTTAAGAAATCATGCCGGAAAGATGAGCTGGTAGCTCGCTACGGCGGTGAGGAATTCCTCCTCATCCTTCCAGGCTCTACAGAGGCAGACGCATTTGAGCGTGCCGAAGAGATTCGAATATGTATAGAGAGATCTTACCTTTCACCAGAACTCCCAGAAAACGAGCCAGTCACAATAAGTGGTGGCGTCGCAACTCTGCGTGCTTCACTCGATGAAGAGAAGCTCGTCGCTCTCGCCGACAAGGCACTCTATAAAGCCAAGGAATCTGGCCGCAACAGAATAGTGAAAGGAAGTGATGTAAAATGAGATTCGACTTCCAATCATTTCTAAAGGGACGAGGAATTAAAGATCCTGCTCTAAAGAAAGAGTCGTTCGACACTTTGCTTTCAATGTCCCTATTCTGTATGATTACACTCGGTGTAGTCTCCGTATTATTACAAAAGAGCATTTATTGCATCGTTGCATATGTTGTTATAATCCTTGCTCTTCTTGCACTTTGGCTCATCAGTAGGAACCCGAAGTTTGTAAATTATCATAAGATACTTTACATGTTCTTCTGTTTCTTCCTTGGAGACCTCTCACTCCCTGTCCTCTACTTCTTAGGCGGAGGAATCAAATGCGGTGCTCCACTAATTGGTATACTCGCAGGCGTTGCAACCATATTGCTTTTCGATAACCTGCTTATGGTTATCATGCTTGGAATACAAGGTGTATTTGCAATGCTTACATTCCTTGTAGACTATTTGGATCCATCGTATGCAATTTCATATACCGATCTCACGATTCAAGGTAGAACATATATCGATATTGCAATGTCCTCAATTCTTGTGGGACTTTCAATCGGAATCTTCCTTAGAAAACTTACATCTCTTCTTGATGACAATCAGAAGAAGGCTAAAGAACTCCTCATTCAAATTGAGGACGCATCGACTAAGGATCCTCTTTCAGGCGCATATAATCGTCGCTATCTTATGTCCTATATCGACAACTGCATCAAGCAAGTTAAGAATGGTGAGATGAAGACATTCTCAGTACTCATGTTCGATATAGATCACTTCAAAGGCATCAATGATACCTATGGTCATCTCGCTGGAGATGACTGTATCAAGAGCCTTGTAGTCATCATGAAATCAACACTTCGTTCCGTTGATGTAATCACACGCTACGGCGGTGAGGAGTTCATCTGCGTACTTCCTACAGCAGATGACACCCCGGCTTTCCGCCGTGCCGAACAGATAAGACTTGCCGTTGAAGGAACACAGCTTTCAGCTGACATTGAAAAGGCCGTAACTGTAAGTTGCGGAGTTGCAATGTATAAGCCTGGAATGTCCACAGATGAGCTTATCAGACTTGTTGATAAGAATCTCTATATTGCCAAAGAGTCAGGTAGAAATCAGACCGTATGGCACGAGGGAGGCATACCTCCTCTTTGCTATGCTGTTTATGACAACACCCTTGAGCCTGTAAAGAATAAAGGCAGACGCTTCTCAGATGCGACAAATCTTGCATAAGGCATAATAAAATCCCCGCTAGATAATTCTAGCGGGGATATTTATTTACTTCTTACTTATGCAAGGAAGCCTCTGAGAGCTTCATTACCTGTAATAAAGTTTCTACCAAAAGCGAGAACGTTTTCTTTGTCTTCCTCTGGAGGAAGTGTTGCTTGTCCATCAGGACCGATGAAATATACTGACATAAGTGTTGCATCTGAACGCATATCACTATAAAGGAATTCAAATACCATCGGCATGTTTCCTTCTGCTGCAAGAGATACAAGATTGTCTGCATTTACATCAAACTTATCTACAACTGCCTGGATGTTAGCGTTAGATGGCTTGTCAGATACTACTGTTGTACCGATTACAAGTTCCTTACCTTTATCCTCTGCAGGTGCTTCAACTGGAGCTGGCTCTTCAACTGGAGCCTCTTCCTCTACTGGAGCCTCTTCTTCAATAACTGGCTCTTCAGCTGGGATTTCTTCTACTGGGATTTCTTCTACTGGAGCTTCTTCAATAACTTCTGGCTCGATTATTTCTTCAACATACTCAGAGCCTGCGAAAGCATCCTCTGCTGTTGGAAGGCCAAGTGAGTCCTCTGTTGCCTCAGATGCATCATCTGTCATTGATACTGAGAAGCCCTGCTCAAGTGGGTTGATCTCCATCTCTGGAGCCTCTTCTATAGGAGCATCAGCAAGTACTGGCTCTGCTGAAAAATCTTCGCTAATTGGCTCTGCTGTTGGAAGTACATAACCATCATCAACTGGAGCTTCCTCTGCTGGTTCAGCGAAAGCGATTGGCTCTACTGGAGCATCTTCTACTGCTGGCTCTTCGAAAGCGATTGGCTCAACTGGAGCTTCCTCTACTACTGGCTCAGCGAAAGCGATTGGCTCAACTGGAACTTCCTCTACTACTGGCTCAGCGAAAGCGATTGGCTCAACTGGTGCTTCCTCTACTACTGGCTCTTCGAAAGCGATTGGCTCAACTGGAGCTTCCTCTACTACTGGCTCTTCGAAAGCGA
>JAZQQZ010000033.1:0-15401 GCA_045629305.1 Acutalibacteraceae bacterium
ATTGCAGCATTCGTTCTTACAAAGATGTGCTTCACTGGTTTCGGCGCATTCATTGCTATCGTTGCCGGTCTTATCGTAGGCCTTCTCATCGGTACAATTACAGAGATGTACACATCAGATTCTTACGGTTCAGTTAAGAAGATTGCTAATCAGTCACAGACTGGTCCTGCAACAACAATCATCTCCGGTATTTCAGTTGGTATGCTTTCAACAGCTATTCCAATCGTTCTTATCGCTGTTGGCATTCTCCTCGCTTTCAAGTTCGCTGGTCTTTATGGTATCGCTCTTGCAGCAGTAGGTATGCTTTCAACAACAGGTATCACAGTTGCAGTTGACGCTTATGGCCCAATCGCAGATAACGCTGGTGGTATCGCAGAGATGTCTGGTCTTGATGAATCAGTTCGTGAGATCACAGACAAACTCGACTCAGTTGGTAACACAACAGCAGCTGTTGGTAAGGGCTTCGCTATTGGTTCTGCAGCTCTTACAGCACTTGCTCTTTTCTCAACATATACAGAGTCTATTGCAGCAACAACAGGAAAGGCTCTCGCTATCGACGTAACAGACGCTATGGTTGTTATCGGTCTCTTCATCGGTGGTATGCTTCCATTCCTCTTCTCTGCATTTACTATGGACTCAGTTGGTAAGGCAGCAAACAAGATGATCGAAGAAGTTCGTCGTCAGTTCCATGAGATTCCTGGTATCCTTGAAGGCAAAGCAAAGCCTGACTACAAGACTTGCGTTGCTATTTCAACACAGGCTGCCCTTAAGGAAATGATCGTTCCTGGCGTAATCGCAGTACTTGCTCCACTTGCAATAGGCTTCATCCTTGGCCCAGAGGCTCTCGGCGGCATGCTCGCTGGTTCTCTCGTTTCAGGCGTTTTGATGGCAATCTTCATGTCAAACGCTGGTGGTGCTTGGGATAACGCTAAGAAGTATGTTGAAAGTGGCGTATACGGCGGTAAGGGTTCTGAAACTCATCACGCAGCAGTTGTTGGTGATACAGTTGGTGACCCATTCAAAGATACATCAGGTCCATCTATCAACATCCTTATCAAGCTTATGACTGTTATTTCTACAGTATTCGCTGCACTTATTGCACAGGTTGGTGGACTTATCTAATCGTCCAACATAATAAAATAAGCCCCGCTCGAATGAGCGGGGCTATTTTATTGCCTTTATTCAATTTCTTGAACCTGCATGAATACCACGTATTTGTTATTGTCTATTGCCATATCTTTTCTTGCAATAATAACATCTACGTACATTGGAGATTTGCCTTTGAATTTAACTTTGCCTTGAATATTAACCTTATTCTTTCCACCCCTATAGATTTCTGATTCTATATGCTCTGGGCTTATTTCTTTAAGGAATCTATCAACATCTTCTTTATCAACCGTCTTAGGAATATAGCATTCCATAAGCCATGATGTGTCGCCTTCTGTAGGCTGATCGCCTATTCTATCTGTATCACAATAAAGCTGTGTGAATGTGCGATTCTCCAAGTTAATCTCGTATACAAGTGAGCAGATACCTTGAACTGCATCATTGAGAACTGAAGCTACAGTTTCTTCTGCATACTGCTTTCTCTCATTTGGAAGAGGTCTTCTAGGTTCTACATATACAAATGCTCTAAAGTCTGTATCTGAGTTCGGAGATACTCTTACAATAGTAATCTTAGCCCATTCATACTTACCAGAAGTCTTCATCATGAGTCTACACTCAGTGATGACCTTAGGCTCCTTCTGATAGAAGACAGACATAATAGAAACTGAGGAACAACGATCTTTTACGATCTTAGCATCATCTGGATGTACAAAGTGTTCTACACACATTTGAAGGGCTTGATCATAGTCCTGAACTCCAGAACCTTCAAGTGCCTTCTTGCACGCTGCGGCGGTCTTGCTGTTAGATGAGACACCGACGAATATAAATTCTCCGGTGTTGAAATCTGTCTCAACAAGCATGCCATCAAGAATACCGAGGACTGCCTCGTATCTTGAGTTAGCCGCAGCCTCTGAAAGCAAAGTCGAACCATTTGCCGTTGTGATTTCTATCGGAATATCCTTTCGACGATTGCCCTCAAGGAGTGTAGTAAATCTAGCATGTGGGATAGGCTCCGAATATACATAACCCTGGATGATATCGCATCCAATCTCTTTAAGGAATGCAACCTGAGCCCAGTTTTCAATACCCTCGGCAACTGTCTTCATATCAAGTGCACGAGCCATATTGATTACGCTGGAGATAAGCGCCTTATCTCTTGACAAGTTTTCACTGTCATCGAAGAAGAGTTTATCGAGTTTCAATGTATCCATCGGAAGGTTTTTCAAAACGTTAAGTGATGAATAACCAGAACCAAAGTCATCGACGGAACAACTAAATCCAGCCTTCTTAAGGCTCAATACAATCTTCTTTAAGATTTCAAGGTTCTCAAATACGATACTCTCGGTGAACTCAAGTTCAAGAAGCCCATCAGGAATACTATATTTTTCTTTTATCTTAGCATAGCGCTTAACGAAATCCAGTTTATAGAACTGAAGTCTTGAAACGTTAACAGATACTGGAACAACTTTAATTCCTGCATCAAGCCATTCTCTAATATCCTTACATACAGTTTCAAAAATATACTGGTCGAGATTGATTACGAAACCGTTCTGTTCGAACAACGGAATGAACTTACCAGGTGACATAAATCCTGTTTCAGGACTTATCCAACGTACGAGCGCTTCAGCGCCGACAATCTCGCCTGTGTCTACGCAATATTTCGGCTGAAAATATGGCGTAAACTCGCCGTTGGCGAGAGCGGATTCCATGCGTCGCTCGAGCTCTTTCTCGGCGATTACGCGCTCACGAATTTCCTCTGTATAGAAAGCGATGTGATACTCTGAGCTACCCTTTACAGATCTCTGTGCCATGATTGCACGATCTATCATTTCGCTTATCGTAAGTTCATTTGGATCAGTGCCTGTACAGTAGATACCTACATATATTTCAGGCTTATAATTATGCTTCTGGAGATCTTCGAACCAACAAATATCATCAATTAGGGAGTATATTTCTTCTGCGAACTCATTCTTATCTTGATATGGGACAAGTATTACATAGTTATCAGCTGAAACACGAGCAAAAAGGCCATCAATTTGTTTCACTTTTTCACGAATCTTCTGAGAGATAAACATGAGAAGTCTATCACCCACATCATAGCCAAATGTATCATTGATGTATTTGAAATCAAGAATATCGGCATAGAAGACAGCATACAAACTAGAGCCTTTAGTAAGCCTATTTTGTGCATCGCGAAGGAACTTCTCGTAGTTGATACCACTCGTAAGTTTATCAGTGTCAGCGAACTTACTTATCCTATTTTCATATCTCTCGAAAATAAAGAGAGTTGCGAAAAGTGTAATAAGCAAATATGACAAAATTACAACTATGAAATTGCAGGTCTTTGCAAGACCTGGCTCAGCCCTCTTTGCATTTATCACAGCTGCGGCTATCGCAATCGCTGTGCCAATTGTTACAAAGATGACCAGCATCAAAATTGATTTCACTCGCATCTCTTTAATTTCATCATCGAAATTAAAAAGGCGACCACTATGTTTTCCCAAAATAATACCCCCTAGAGTATAAAACATATACAACAAATTTTAACATTTATAGAGCTTATGTGTCAATTTATATTTGTAAATAATATATAAAAAAATAATTAATTTTAAAAGGAATTTATATATTTTAGCAAATTTATGTGTACTTTTATAATTATAATTGATATAATTACTATGTATTTTTGCGTGGAGGTATCACGTTATGCCAGATCAACTAAAAAAGCTAAAGCTTAACAGAACAGTCGCACTGACTGTTTTGCTCATCGTTGTCTTCATCTTTGCGTATATTTTTATTTTGACCTATACGTATGATAAGTTGAAGATGGCAGCAACAGACAGTGTAATTACTGCAACTTCAAATGCAGGCAACAGCTTGTCTATGACAGTTCAGAACAACTCAAACCAAATGAATTTGTTCGCAACAGAACTTAGAGATGCCAATAATTTTGATAAGAATTACATAAAGTATTACTTAAAATCTAACGTCCCTTCGGACTGTGTTGCACTTACTTTCATATTTAAGGATGGTACTTATGTAACATCTGATGGAAAAGATGACAAAATTAATAGCTTTGCCAACTTCGACGATGTTGCAAAGACATCCCCACTTTTCATAACTCCTGCACAGGCAAGTGGCAATCCAAACTATGTTCACTTCTTCCGTCAAGTTAAGGAAGGCAACAAAGTTAAAGGCTATCTCATTGGAACTTATGATTACGTAAATGTACTTTGGGATTCATACTCAAACGAGACTTATGACGAAGGCAGTGTAAATATTCTTTTTGATGCATCTGGCAGCATCATTATGAATACAGCAGATGAAACATCTGACCTCTATCAATGTGAGAACCTCTACGACTTCCTTCTCGAACACCATTATGATGGCGTTATCCCAAGCGACGGCAATGTTACAAGCACATCTGCTGATTTCTTCACAACAGATGCGGCCAAATTCATTATCGCGCTTGGACCAGTTGAGAATTGCGATAATCTCTATATCGCAAGAGTCCTTCCATCGCAGTCGCTCTTCCTTCAGACAGGCGACCTGCTTCTCTTTATGACTCTTGCATCACTCCTCTTCTTCTTTGCAATTGTACTTATCGCATATCGTTACTATAAATCAATGTCCTTGACATCCAACAAAATCAAGGATGTTGCTTATACAGATCCTCTTACAGGATTCCCTAACTTTGCGAAGTTTAAAGAGGATGCAGAGGAACTCCTCCTCAAGCATCCTGAGAAGAAGTATTACATCAGTTGCTGTGATATGATTGGATTCCGTTATATCAACGACGCATTTGGTTATGATGTCGGCGATGAAATCCTTATCGCTATTACAAATGATATTGATGAATTACTTGATGATGACGAGCTCTTTGCCCGTGTATCTGGTGATAAGTTTGCCATCCTTTCAACACATGATTTAAGTAAGACCGATGAGAATATGTTCCTCTACAAGTTGCAGGACCGTATCAGTACAATCCAGCCTCTTGCTAAGTCACATATTAGACTTGAGGTTCAAATCGGTATCTATGAAATCCTCCCTGAGGATATCGCTGATGATTTCTCAATCAATGCACTTTACGACCGCTGCCTCGTTGCTCTGTACTCAATCGAGCACCTTGACACAGGCGTAGCTGTATATGATATCTCTATCCATAACGAGCAGATTGAGAAAAAGAATATTGAGTCCAAAATGCATCAAGCACTTAAGGACGGCGAATTCCGTGTATATGTTCAGCCTAAGTACAGAACAAGCAACGGCTTGCTGGCAGCGGGCGAAGCACTTATCCGTTGGGTAGATCCAGAGAAAGGTATCGTCCCACCTATTAAGTTCATTCCTCTATTTGAACAGAACAGATTTGTCCACGATGTAGACCTCTACGTTATGGAAGTTATCGCTCGTTTCCAGAGAATGAGACTTAACGAAGGACTCCCTGTTGTTCCTATCTCACTCAACATCTCCCCTGTTGAATTTACAATGCCAGGATTCCGTGAATCCTATATCAACATTAAAGATAAATACGATATTCCTGACAAACTCATCGAACTTGAGTTTACGGAGGGTATCTTCTTCGACAACGAGGAACTCTTCAAAGACGTTATCCGTGACTTCCATGCACATGGCTTCACATGTTCAATGGATGACTTCGGTTCAGGTTATTCCTCACTTAACATCTTGAAGGACCTCCCTGTTGATACATTGAAACTTGATAAGCTCTTCTTCCGTGAGAGTGACAACACCAGCCGTGATAGATCTATCATCCGTTCTGTTGTTGCCATGGCACGTTCACTCAACATCAAGACTGTAGCCGAAGGCGTTGAAACTCTTGATGTTGTAGAGTTCTTGAAGCTCATCGGTTGTACACTTATTCAAGGTTATATCTACTCAAAGCCTCTCCCACTCACTGAGTTCGAGGAGCGACTTAACAATGAGGAAGTTGACAAAGACGACGAGCTTGAATACGACTTCGATAAATTTGAGATTGTTCCTCTCGACATGCCTCTCTCCAACAGCGTTGATAGTTCTCTCCGTAGAACTTATGCAGGTATTCTCGAAATCAATGCCGGTGGTAATATTTACCATATGTATTACCCAGGCAAAGAAACCGAAGACTTTGATACAATCCCAGAGCGTGGTTTCTATACAGATTTGTATGAGGATCTCATTCCAAAATATGTTCATCCAAAGGAACTTGATGAGGCTAAGAAACTTCTCAATCCTATGTATCTCTCCAATCACTTCAAGCAGAATTCCGAGCTTGATCTCGAGTATAGACACATGCGTAAGGATGGTTCCTACTCTTGGATGAAGCTCCATATCATCAAAGCATCAGGTGGTCGTACAGACAGCCAAATTTTCTTCGGCTACTTCAACATCATCGATGACTATAAAGAGACTGAGCAGAATCTTACAGCAGTTAAAACCCGTTTCGCTGCTGCATATTCTAACCTCAACGGTATCGTATTCGAGCTTGATCTCGAGGATGGACAAATTGATGTTCTTGAGACTCACTCCAATATGTTATCTGCAGTTAAGGATGTACATGAATACGACAAACTTGTCGGATTCATCACTACATATCTCCTTCACCCTGATGATCAAAAGAAGATTGCAGAGCTTGCAAATATTGATTATTTACGCAAGTATTTTGCGACCAACACAATCACCCCTCTTGAGATCGAAGTTCGTGCGAAGCCTTCAAGAAAGGTTACTCGCTACAATGTATATCGAGCTAAGTTCTCATTCCAGTCTGGTGTAGATAAACTTCTTGTAACTGTCGAAGATGTAACTGCAGAGAAGGTTGCTGAGAACGCATCAAATACACGTCACTATATTACAGACGTTGCATTTGCTAATATCTACGAACGCATCACAGTTGTAAATCTTGAAAAAGATGTTTACTCAGATGCAATTTATCCTTCAAACGGAAACACAAGAAAGGCCTCCGTATCAGAGGGTAAATATAGTCTCCACTGGGAGAATGTTTCGAAAACAACACTCAAGGAAGAGGATCAGATTACACTTTCATCTATATTCTCACTTGAAGGACTTCGTAACTTCTATGCTGACAACAGCACCAGTGAGTTCAAGCTTACAATAGAAGAAAAAGATTCTCCAGAGAGCACTCACTACTCTTGGAAAGAAGTTCTCCTTGTATCTGCTCCGGAGGCATATGGTCAAGATGCTACTGTCTATATCTTTAAGCGCCCAATTGGAGACATTAAAGAAGCAGAAAAGAATCTTAACGAATATGCTCATCGTTTAAGCTACTCCCTTGCAATGTTCGACTATGCATATTCAGTTGATTGCAAGACTGGAGAGGTAGATATTATCGGTGGTCTCAGATTTGAACCAGATATCTTTAGCCAAGAAAAAGTGGCATATAACGATGTTGTTACAATTGTAAAAAACGGTGTCATTGCAGAGGAAGAACAGGCTGCGTTCCGCAGACTCACATACGTCGATGAACTCGTCCAGTTCTTTGCTAATGGACCTGCAACAGCAACGCATTGCTTCAAAGCAAAAGATACAGAGAATGGAATAGTTGAATTATCCATCATCTATGGCCATCGCGAACAGAAGATCACATTCTTTGTTCGTGAAATTAATCAAAATACAATTGATACAATTGCAAAAGAAACATCTGCAACAATCTAATTCACAAGTAATTAGTTTGCATATTCTATTTTTAAGGAGATTTAATCATGGAAGAAAAGAAAGGCTTTATTGCTGAATTCAAAGAATTTATCGCTCGTGGCAACGTAATGGATCTTGCTGTCGGCGTTATCATCGGTGCTGCTTTCCAGAACATCGTTAACGCACTTCTCTCAAGTTTCATCACTCCACTCATCGCACTCATCACTGGTGGTGCCGAAAAGGACGAAGCTGGTAACCTCATCCTCGTAGGTGGCCAGTTCACAGTTAAAGGCGTAGCATTTGACTACGGTACATTCATCTCTGCTATTTTGAATTTCCTCATTATGGCACTCATCCTTTTCCTTATGATTCGTGCTGTCAACAGGCTTTCAGAGGCTTCAAAGAAGTCAGTTCAGCTCGTTAAGAAAAAGAATGCTAAGGGCGAAGAGATTGTAGAAGAAGTTGTTGTTGAAGAGCCAGCTGCTCCAACAGAAGCAGACCTTCTTACAGAAATTCGTGATCTTCTTAAAGAGAACGCAGACAAATAATTTATAAGGACTTGAAGTTTTGAAAACACTTTATTTCGACTGCGGTAGCGGTGCTGCCGGCGACATGCTCTCAGCCGCTCTATATGAGCTTATAGACGACAGAGAGAATTTCCTAAAGGAACTGAACAGTGCCGGCATAAAGGGCGTTACAGTGAGTGCAGAGCCATCTGCGAAGCTTGGCGTCTCTGGCACTCACTTCAAAGTTGTTGTAAATGGTGAAGAAGAGGAAGCGGCTGAAGTTGTCGACGAAAGCACCCCTCTCTCCGATGAGAAAGCAATGGTCCATCATCACCATCACCATAGCACCCTTGAAGACATTACAGACATAATTGACTCACTTGATATTCCTGATAAAGTTAGAGATGATGCAATCAATGTATATAAGCTTATAGCTGAAGCCGAAGGTATGGTACACGGCGCAGCACCATCAGAGGTTCACTTCCATGAGGTTGGAACAATTGATGCTGTTGCAGATATCGTAACCGTATGCTGGCTAATCTATAAGATTGATCCATCACTCATTATGGCCTCACCAATTAACACTGGCTCAGGCAAAATCAAATGTGCTCACGGAATCCTTCCGGTTCCTGCACCTGCAACAGCATTGTTGCTCCGCGACATTCCATTTTACAGTGGAGATACGCAATGTGAACTCTGCACACCAACAGGTGCTGCGCTTATCAAATACTTTGCAACAAAGTACGGTCCTATACCTACAATCACAATGGAAAAGATTGGCTACGGTATGGGAACCAAAGATCTTGACACGCCGAACTGCATTAGAGCAATGCTCGGTGAGACAGATGAGAAAGTTGAAGATGAGCCACAGGAAGTCCGTCATCCAGTCAATCATTCAGAGGAACAGAAAAAGATTATTCTTAATCGTATCTCCCGTGTGATTGGCCACCTTGAGAGTGTTAAGAGAATGGTTGAAGACAACCGCGATGCAGATGATGTACTTATTCAACTTGCAGCTGTTGAGTCATCTATCAATTCAGTTAGAAGAGTCATTATTAAAAGTCATTTCAAATATGCTATCGATAAAGCTTGCGACACTGGAGACGAAAAAGATATTCACAGTGTCCACGGACTTGTAGATAAGTTCTTAAAGAAATAAATAAAAACTCCCGACCATCGGTCGGGAGTTTTTATTTTATTTTGCAAAATTATTTAATATTACCGGAATTGCTGGTGTCAAAATCTTATAGACATTATTTACAACTTCATCTATATCCGCCTTGTGCATTCCTCCCTCAAGCCAGTCCATAAAAAGACCGGCAAGAGCCTGGTCCGAGAAGCGAGTGATGAATTCACCATCTTCTATCGATATATCAAGATTTCTAGTTTCAAGTTGAAAAAGTCTTAGACTTATAACATCCATTACAGACATCATATAAGTTCTAATTTGCTCACGCGATACACAGTTATAGACATTCATAACAAATGCTTTATCCCTATGGCTTGCCTCAAGGATTTCACGATAGGCATCCTGCCATTCAACTATGTCTTTATTGTTAAGCAAAAGTTCTTCAGAATTCACTTTGCAGACCCAAGCAATAAGTCCCTCTATATCCTTAAAATGATAATAGAAAGTCATACGGCTAACGCCACATTTGTCCGTGATATCTGAAATTGTAACTTTACTAAGTGGTTTCTCTTTAATTACCTCATAGAGAGCTTCTTTAAGTGCATACTTTGTTCTATCTGCCATCGGATATTATCCTCCTAATATTATTTAGCCAACGAACTGGAATACGCAATATGCTGCATAGATGCAAAGAAGAGAAATTCCCTGCCATCTATAGAGTTTACCTTTGATAAGTCCCGGAAGTGTCATAATAAGCATTACAGCGAACATTACAGGCAAATCTACAACAACACTTGCATTCATTCCAGCAATTTGCTTCGCTGCTGGAAGATCAAACGGGTTAATTGTAACTGCCAATCCGGATACGAAAACGAAGTTGAAAAGGTTAGCACCGATAATATTTCCAAGAGAAAGAGCACCGTGGCCTTTTCTAAGTGATGTAATTGCTGTAACAAGTTCTGGAAGCGAAGTTCCAAGAGCAACGAGTGTAAGTGCTATTACTGATTCTGGAACGCCGATTCTCTCTGCGAGAATCGTACAGTTATCTACAAGCAAATTTGCACCAACTGCAATTGTGATTGCGCCGAGAACAAGAAAGAAAATATTTTTTCCAACTGTGGCCTCATCACTTTCAACTTCATCAACTGATGGTTCATTATTACTGTGGGAGGAAAGTGCGGATTTAACCTGAAGTCCAATATAAACTGCGAATACTGTAAGAAGAATAATGCCTACAGTTCTTGAAAATGTTCCTGTAAAAATCGCAACCGCCGAGTAAAATACAGCAGCAGCAAAGAAGAACGCTGTTGGGATTTTCATGCTCTTCTTATCTGTAACACCAGGGGCAAATGTAAGTGTGATAGCACTGATAAGTGCAGTGTTACAGATTATTGAACCTATGGCATTGCCATATGCAGTCGCTGATTGTCCCACAGCCGCAGCGCTGGCTGATACCATAACTTCTGGAAGTGTTGTACCGATTGATACAACTGTTGCGCCAATAAGAAGATCTGGAATTCCAAATTTCTTAGCTATGCCAACCGCACCATCAACGAACCAGTCGCCACCGAAGATGAGAAGAACCAGTCCTATTGCAAAAAGCACGGCTGCTATAGGGAGAACTAATTTATCGGCCACTGTAAAAGTGATAATGCCGAAGAGTGTGCTCATTTCTGTCATATCATAATACCTCTATAAAAATATTAGAAGAAAACACCTGTTACCCAAATCTCAATACCAATACCTATAAGGATAACTCCACCGAGTATATCCGCTTTCCATCCCAGTTTCGTTCCAACCTTTTTACCGATTAGAACACCGAGGACGGAGATAACAAATGTGACAATTGCAATGATCAAGTTACAAACAAGCGCTTTGCTCACCGTATATGTTGCAATTGTAAAACCAACCGACAACGCATCAATTGATGTGGCAACAGCCTGAACAAGAAGCGCTTTCATTGTCAATTTTTCCTGCACTACTTCTTCATTTGATTTTCTGGCCTTTATACCATCAACCAACATCTCTCCGCCTATGTAGAGAAGGAGCAATAGTGCAATCCATGGAATAAACTTTTCAAATGATTTAAATTTCTCAAGCACTGTATGGACACATACCCAACCAAGCATTGGCATCAATGCTTGGAATACGGCGTACGCGCCGCCGACGAGGCATATCTTTGCCCCGCTCATCGTCGGTTCTTTAAGACCGTTTGCGAGGGATACAGAAAAAGCATCCATCGCAAGGCCAACGCCGAGGACAGCTGAGAATAATATAAAACTCCAGCCCATCTATATTCCCCTTATTATTTCTTAGTGCCGAGGAGGCCACGTACTACTGCCGTGGCGCCAGAGCGCATAACTGATGACAATGCAGTGCTTGCAGCCTGCTTTGCAATTTTATCCGCAGACTTCACATTGCCACCTGCAACTGTATTAATCATATTTGTAGAAATAGAACGAGCAACTGAAGATGCCGCATTTGTAGCTGCACGCTCTAGTACTTTCTTTTTCTTTGCTGCCTCTTTTTCGGCTTCCTTAGCCTCTTTGGCAGCGGCCTTCTCTGCAGCCTTAGCTTCAAGCGCAGCCTTGCGCTCCTCAGCAGCAGTGGCTTTCGCCTCCTCTGCTGCAGCGGCCTCTGCTTCTTTCTCCTCTGCAAGTTTCAAGGAAGCGGCCATTATAACCTCATAAGCGGATTCCCTATCTATTGTCTCGCGATACTTGAGTTCGAACTCTGATGAGACAATTGCTGTCTTAACAGCACTTGGATCCGCAGCGCCCATAAGGCTCTGTGGAGGAAGTATCTTTGCCTTCTCAACTACAACCGGTGCGCCGGTTTCATCGAGGAAAGATACGAGGGCTTCGCCCACACCAATCTCCATAAGTGCATCCTCTGAACTGAATGCTGGGTTGGCACGGAATGCCTCTGCAGCGGCACGAACGGCCTTCTGTTCTGCCGGAGTATATGCGCGCAGTCCGTGCTGCACACGGTTCTGAAGCTGTGCGAGTACTTCATCAGGAATATCTGATGGTGACTGTGAGATGAAGTATACACCAACACCCTTAGAACGAATGAGTTTTACTACCTGAACAATCTTATTGATAAGGGCCTTCGGTGCATCTGCGAAGAGAAGGTGTGCCTCATCGAAGAAGAATACCATGCGTGGCTTATCAAGATCGCCAACCTCGGGGAGTTGCTCAAAGAGTTCGTTGAGCATCCAAAGAAGGAATGCAGAATAAACCGTAGGACTTCCGATAAGTTTCTGTGATGCGAGAATATTGATAAATCCTCTTCCATCAATATCAGTTCTCATCCAATCCTTTATATCAAGCATTGGCTCACCAAATACGCATTCGCCACCCTCCTGCTCGAACTGAAGGAGAGCGCGCTGGATTGCGCCTACGGATGCAGTCGCAACATTACCATACATTGTGGCATACTCATCTTTATTATCGTCAACAAATTTAAGCATTGCGCGAAGGTCCTTCATGTCGAGCAGAAGGAGACCTTGATCATCTGCAACCTTAAATACAATATTGAGTACTCCCTCCTGGACATCTGTAAGTCCAAGGAGACGAGAGAGAATAGTAGGACCCATATCAGAGACTGTTACTCTTACAGGATGGCCGTTCTCACCGAAAATATCCCAAAATCTTGTAGGATATGATTTCTGTGGGAAATCCTCAATGCCAAATTTCTCGCGAGCTCTATCCGCCATGCCCTCGCCTGCTGTGATCATACCTGAGAGGTCGCCCTTTACATCGGCGAAGAATACAGGCACTCCTGCATCAGAGAACGACTCTGCCATCACCTTGAGTGTGACAGTTTTACCAGTACCAGTTGCGCCGGCAATAAGTCCATGACGATTAGCCATTTTTGGCAATATATAGAGTTCCTTTCCTTCGAAAGAATTAGCTATCCAGAGTTTTCCATCTTTAAGCATATTAGGTCCCCCTATTTAGTCATAATAGTATTATATTATTTTAACACTATAATATATTTTACGCAATCACGAAAGGAGGACATATCATCCAAAATGATAGGGTCACGTGATGTTTTATAATTTACTAAACGCTCAACATAATCAGCGTCATTTGGGAATTCTGGGACCTGTTCCATAAAGCTCATGAGCTCTGAAACTGTGAATCCCATCGCATCGACGAGCGTGCAAATGCCGTCGAAGCTCGGCTTTAAAAGCCGCGCATAAAAAAGATTATTAATTGTGTCGATTGAAAGATCTGTCTCGTCGGCGAGTTGGTTTATCGTTTTGCCGCTGAGTTTATACATAGCTTTCATCGTTCTTCCAAGAATTTCATTATCCATAAGACGTCCTCTAAAATACAAAAAATTTGTAGATAGCACAATTGTGCTACAGTATTTTACTCGATACAATGACGTCAAAAGCAGATGCTCCTGCTTTAAGAAAATAATACCTAGAAGACGCCATTCCATCAATTTCAAAATACTTATTTATGAAAGAAGGATTTACTTATGAATAAAACCTTAAAAATATTTAACACGATAGCGTTTATTGCTATGATTACGATCAACATTTTAGCAAATGCACTCCCACTCTTCGGAAATGCAACTGGCGCGGTATCCCTAAAATATGAGAACCTCTTCACGCCGGCGGGCTTCACTTTCATCATCTGGGGAGTTATCTACTTCTTCATGCTGCTATTCGTCCTCTACCAATGGGGATTTCTCGACACAGGTAAGCTCAGCGACCGCGTGACTAAAGATATTGGTCCTTGGTTCATCATCTCGTGTGCATTCAATATCTTATGGATCTTCGCATGGCACAGCGAGAGAATCGGTCTCTCCGTTATAAGCATTGTATTTCTTCTATTCTCACTCCTTGTTGTTGAAAGTCAACTTGAACTCACGAAGAGACACGGTATAACACCGCGTACAACAATCGGTGTGGGTTTCGACATCTACTTCGGTTGGATTATCGCAGCAACCATTGCCAACATCACAGTATGGCTCACTGCCATTGACTGGAAGCGTTTCGGTCTCTCTGAGAACTTCTGGCTCATCTTCGTCATTCTAGTTGGTGCAGCAATTTCATCACTCACAGCAGTAAAGATGAAACGCTGGGTCCCGGCAGGAGCCGTGATGTGGGCATACATCGGAATTCTCGCAAGACACATCTCATCTGATTTCAGCGATGGAGGTTACACGGCATTTATCATCGCAGGAATCGTAATAGTAGAATTCCTTACGTTTGTAGTTCTTCCAAAGGCCAAATCCGGCAACGACTACGAAGAGATTGAAATAATTGAATATACCCCATAAATTAAAAGAAGGTAGTAGAGAAATCTACTACCTTCTTATTTTGTGGCGGAGACGGTGGGATTCGAACCCACGTGCCCTTGCGGACAAACGGTTTTCAAGTCCGCCTCGTTATGACCTCTTCGTTACCTCTCCATCAACTAAAAACTATTCAGTTTTCAATGTTGCCACATCACCCTCTCGGCTGACGCGAATGTAATCTTACCAAATACGCATTAAGATGTCAACGAAAATTTTGTTTTTTTTTCATCTTTTTTTAGATTTAGAAATTATTACATACAATAACCTAATTTCTCAGTCGTGTTTTGGACAAATTATCATTATTTAATCGGTCTATTCATCTTCTAAATTAATGTCTATTACATTATCTCCAAAAACATCTCTAGAAAGTTCCTTACAGTAATTTAGATCAAACGAATCGTCCTGTTCCTTTATGGCATTAAGCGATGCCAATTCTTCTGTATAATCCTGCAAAAAATATGTCGTAATCCTTCCCTTTGTATGCTCCACATGAGAAACAACAGGATATACACCATATTCCTTTATTATTTCAACGTCAGAAAGTTCACTGTTATCAGCATCACTCTGCATATCTGCGTCAAGTCCAACGTATGCCATACCGCCAACCATACGATTTGCAATGTTTATGCCACGACCAGATGACCAGTTTATGAAATTGCCAATAGAATAGTAGCATAAACATTTATTGCCATTTTCTGCTT
>JAZQQZ010000034.1:0-29889 GCA_045629305.1 Acutalibacteraceae bacterium
GCCTTATATGGTTGCTTCATTATCTCCTCTTTGCTATAGATTGAATATTCAATCTTATAGCCTTTCTTTCTCTCGTCAGCGAGCCAATCGAAAGACTTCACCTCTTCACTGTGCTGTACACCGAATACAAGATTCATAAATACATTATCAGTGAGAGTTGAGAAGAAATGACCTGCAACTCCAGGACCGTTTAAGAAACGGTTCATATTAAATCCAAGAAACTGTGGATAGAAATTAAGTACAGTATAAGGTAATACGCGTGGATAGTAGTTAAGATTCATAATCTGGTCCTCCAAGAACAAAGTTCATATAAACTGGGTTATGATCAGAATACTGGAATCCAGTATCGTATACATTTGCTGTGAGTACTGTAACATTAGGTGATGTAAGGAAGCCATCAACTGTTACTACAAACTGTTCGTCTGTATAAGGGCCGTCTGCATTTCTGCAAGAAGGCACCATATTCTCTTCATCGAAAGGAACAATTTTGCTAATAGGTGTATTCTCGAACATCTCTGATGGAATAACCTGAGCCCATGTGTATTCGGAACCATCTACGCCAAAAATGTCGGCTGAGGTCTCTTCCTCATCACCTAGGATATCCTTATTGAAGTCACCACCGGCGATGCAATAATTGCCCTTCTTATATTCCTCTTCCATATCATTTATGAGCATCTTGAGTTGCTCTGTGCAGATTGTACCATCTGATGTGTACGCTGAAAGATGGAATGTATAGAGAACAAGTTCCTTACCATCATCTGTAGGAATACGTGATACTGTATAACATCTATCAAGATCGACAAGTTTCATAAGAGATTCTTCTATAGGAAGCTGTCTTCTAATAGAACTTGTGATATTGAACTTTGAGAAAGTCATAATGCCTGCTAAAGACTTTCCGTGTGGCTCTAAAAATGGATAGAAGAGATATGGGCTGTCATAGTTCACACCAATAAGTGAATCATAACCAGTCATTGCATTCTCGAGTATCTCCTTCTCATTTACGTGCCATGCACGTGTAGAGTCGATATCGACCTCTTCAATCAATGCAAAATCAGGATCTTCGCCCTGAAGGAAGTCAGTAATCTTCTGTAAATCCTCTTTAACTGAGTCGGCGCTTGCCGCACGGCTCTCTGTACCGCCGTCCATAAAGAAGCCAAAGTCAGGAGTATATGCACCGAAGCCAACGTTATAAGAAATAATCTTATATTCCTTACCTACTGCGCAGACTTCGCTGACGTTGTCTTTAATATCAAGTTTCTGATTGTCATCGATACGATAGTAATCGATGAACACATAAGCGAAATATCCAACAATTACAAGTACAAGCACCAAAAGCATTACCAAAAATGCTTTTAGCATTTTTTTCCATACTGATTCTTTAATTCCCATTTTTCTTGCCTCTAAACTTTATTATAAGAGATACTTCGCAAGTGTCTCTTTAAGTTTGATAATGTCAATTGGTTTTGCCAAATGCTCGTTCATTCCAGCTTCAAGTGCCATTTGACGGTCCTCGTCAAATGCATTAGCTGTCATCGCAATAATAGGAATATTTGCGCAATAAGAATTTTCAAGAGCACGGATTTGACGAGTTGCATCATAACCATTCATTATAGGCATCTGAATGTCCATAAGAATTGCATCATATTGTCCTGGTTCACTATCTAACATCATCTTAACAGCAACAGTACCGTCGTCTGCCTCATCTATTACAAAACCATCTTCTTCAAGTATGTCTCTAGCTATTTCTCTATTAAATTCATTATCTTCAACAAGAAGAAGCTTCTTACCCTCAAAATTATAGGCTTTCTTAAAGTGTTTAGTTTCTGGAAATTCTTCATCACAAAGTCTGGAGAGTACTCTCTGAAGGTCAGATAAGAAGAGTGGCTTAGATACAAATCCTGTAACGCCAGCCTCACGTGCCTCATCCTCAATATCGGACCAATCATATGATGAAAGAATAATAATTGGTGCATCTGGACCTACAATGCTTCTAATACGACGAGTTGTTTCAATACCGTTGATATCTGGCATGAGCCAGTCAATGATATAAACTCTAAACTGATCGCCGTCTCTATATGCATCCTCAGCTCGCAGGATTGCCTCTTTACCAGAAGAGCACCAGTCTGAGCGCATACCGACATCTTTAAGCATTCTTGAAACGCTAATGCATGCATCTACGTCATCATCAACGACAAGTGAACGAGCGCCTAAAAGTTTCTTGATAGTATAATCTTTTACAGCATCAGCATTATCAATTTTAAACTTAAAGTTTATTGTTACTGTGGTGCCCTTATCAAGTTCACTTTCAACTTTAATTTCACCGCCGAACATATCAACAATGTTCTTTGTGATAGCCATGCCAAGTCCAGTACCTTGAATACCGGATACTGTGGATGATTTCTCTCTTGTGAAAGGATCAAAAATGGTTTTTAGGTATTCCTCTGACATTCCGATACCATTATCTTTAATAATAAATTCATAGTTACCATAACCATTTTCAGTTGACTTTTCAGTCAAGCGAAGAGATACAGTTCCACCTGCTTTTGTATATTTAATTGAGTTAGAGAGAATATTAAGAAGAACTTGATTAAGTCTGAGTTTATCGCAATATACTCTCTCATCATGAACATCTGTAGCATCGAGGAAGAACTCAAGATTCTTAGCCTTGATATTTGAGTTTACGATGTCATGAAGATTATGAAGAACTTCTGCAAGGCTCTCAGGCTTCTCATCAATTGTAACTTTACCGGATTCGATTCTAGACATGTCTAGAACATCGTTGATAAGAGATAACAAATGATTTGATGCATTGTTAATCTTTGTTAGATAATCACGAAGAAGTTCTTGATTATCAATATGTGATGCAGCCATTCCTGTATAGCCAATGATTGCATTCATAGGAGTTCTTATGTCATGTGACATATTGTTTAGGAATACTGTCTTTGCGCGGTTAGCATGCTGTGCAGCTTCAAGTGCATTAGCAAGTGCCTCATTTTGCTTTTCTCTTTCAAGAACAAGTGAGTCAATATTTTTAAATCCCGCAATAAATTTAATCTCTTCTCCCTCTTTTGACTCACGAACTAAGTGGCCAAGGAAGAAATGAGTTGTAACCTTATCATCATCGAGTACTCTAAATGTAAAATCAAATTCTTTTTGCTGTTTTAACACAGTTATAAGATTATTTGCTGATACAGTTTCAAAGAATTTGTCCCTATCTTCTGGATAAACGCGTGCAAAACCGTATGCGCTAATCATTTTGTCATAAGGAAGTTCTTTAACGCCTGAATCAATCTGAGTTGTAATGAAACCATCCATCTTTGTAATTTCAACATCATTTGACTCAGGAGAAACATGGAATACTGTTAAATATTCATTTGAAAGTGCGGAGATAATGGATTCTTTGCTTTCAAGAATCGCTTTACTTTCGCTCTCGTGTCTTTTGAGTTCATCAACATCAAGGAATACACCTATAAAAGTATGTGGTGTACCATCGGCACGACGAATCATACGACCTGTTGCACGATACCAACGGAAACCGTTATTCTTTGTAAGCATTCGGTATTCTACATTGTATGTTTTCTCACCAGAGAAGTCGTTTACAACATCCCAAAAATGATCAAGTACATCTTTCTTATCTTCCAGGTGAATAAGATTTGTCCATGCTTTAAAAGTATTAGGCAACTCAAGGCTAGAATAACCAAGCAAATCGCGGAAGCGGTCGCTCCAATTAGAAGTTGTAAGATTACCTTGTTCGTCAAAATCCAAGCTCCAATCACCAGAGCCAAGAGCCATATGGATAGCATCCATTGCCTCGAGAGCTGCTTTCTGTTCAAAAAGTGTTCTCTCAAGATTATCCTGCTCTTCCATCTGCTTGTCAGTATTTATAAAAGCAACAACGAATTTATTAAGTTCACCATAGGCATCTTTAATGCCACTAAATTTTAGCTGCGCATAATGAATGCCATCTGACAGTCTAACTCTAAAATCTACATAATACATTGGATCTTTAGAGAGCTGTTCGAGAATAACCTCTCGTCTTGTTTCTGCATAAAAATTCTCTCTGTCCGGTTCATATACTACATAGTCTTTGATGAGATCTAATTTTTGGGAAAATGAGCATGAATCTTCCCAATGAGGTATTTGAAGCTTTTCGCCATTTCTAAATACAGTCGAATGATCAAGGAGTTTATTCTCCTTAATCTCAACACAATCAATATAAACGAAGTCGTTTGTGAGAACTTCAAGCGCTTGGCTTAGAGTTAATTCATTGTTGTCTAAAAAATCCATTTTTGTCACCTAAATATAATTATACACATATATTATATAACTATATTATTAAAAATAAAAGAGCCAGTTCTAAAATGAACTGGCTCTAATTTTATTTATCAAGAGATGTCATGTACTCTACCGTTTCACGTTCGATGATAAGCTTAGACTTACCATCGCGAACTGATACTACAGCTGGTCTTGTAACACGGTTGTAGTTAGATGCCATTGAATAGTTATAGGCACCGGTACAAGCTACGCCTAAGATGTCTCCTCTTATTGGTTTAGGAAGATAAATATCCTCCTGAATAAGGTCGCCAGATTCACAGCAGCGACCTGCTACAGTACATTTGAAGTCCTGTTCATCTCTCATTCTATTTGCGAGATATACAGTGTACTGTGAGCCATAGAGTGCATAACGTGGGTTATCTGTCATACCACCGTCAATTGAGACATATGACTTATAACCGTTGATAGTCTTAACGCTACCAACCTTATACACTGTAACAGCAGTGTCTGCAACAAGACTTCTGCCTGGTTCCATAACGATGCGTGGCATCTCTATTCCCATCTCTCTGCAACGTTTCTTAACGTGCTCTGAGATTTCATAGAGGCAGGCATCGTAATCGATCTCTGGCTCATCTTTAACATAACGAACTCCGAGGCCACCGCCGAGGTTTAAGAGTTTAGTCTCAACACCGAACTCTTTCTTCATATCAATTACGAACTGAAGCATTATATCTGCGGCATCGCAGAAAGGCTTGACTTCGAAGATCTGAGAGCCGATATGGCAGTGATAACCGACGAGCTCGATATTCTCGAGAGTCATTACATATTCTGTAAGTTCTTCTATCTGGCCAGTTTCAACAGCAACGCCGAACTTGGAGTCAACCTTTCCTGTTGAAATCTTGGCATGGGTATGTGGATCAATACCAGGAGTTGCACGAAGGAGAATTTTCTGAACAATACCACGCTCTGATGCTATCTCTTGGATAGAGTCGAGCTCCTCGCGGTTATCAACTACGAAGTAGCCGATGCCGCAGTCGATAGCGAAGCGTACATCTTCAATAGTCTTATTGTTGCCGTGGAAGAATGTCTTCTCCATTGGGAATTTTGCGTGGTAAGCAGTATAAAGCTCACCTGCTGATACAACGTCAGCGCCTATTCCCTCACTTGATACAATACGGTACATCTCTTTGCAGCAGAACGCCTTACCTGCATAGAGAACCATAGAATCCTCTGAGAAATGTTTCTCAATAGCATTCTTATAAGTTCTGCATCTCTCACGAATACGATTCTCATCGAAGATCATGAGTGGTGTTCCGTATTGAGTTGCAAGACCTGTTACATCAACTCCTGCAACTGTAAGATGATCCTTAGCATTTACACCAAGGTTCTCATAAATGATATTTTGCTCTCCTGTCATAAAATCCACCAAAACTTTCTTTTTTCAAAAAAAAGGCCAACTCATACGAGTTGACCTTTTCTGGTGCGAGAGACGGGACTTGAACCCGTACGAGTCGCCCCACACGCCCCTCAAACGTGCGCGTCTGCCGATTCCGCCACTCTCGCATGCCACGCGCGGGGTCTTCCCCTCACGCAACATTAAGAATTATAACAAAGGCATATTGCCTTGTCAACAATAAATTATAAATAATTAATAATAATTAATCATAATACTTTTCGCGGCGTTTTTTCTTTATCGTTCTGTAAATTGCATATACAATTACAAGAACGGCGAAGACTGCAAGGCCAATGTATGTTGAAATATTGTTATTGCCATCAACCTTAAGATCAGACCAGAAATTGCTCATAAGCGTCAAGGTCTCATTTGGAAGGTTGTGGAAATATTGGTAATTCTTCGTAAGACTTGCATCTGGATAGATGATCTCATCTCCACGAAGAGAATACTCATCAAGATTTCTAACTATTTCATTAGGAGTTGCGTAGCAGATATACTCTGCATTGGCAAGAGCCACCTCTGGCTCCTCCATGAAGTTAATGTAGAGTTCTGCTGCGCCCTTATTCTGACAAGTTGTCGGAATACACATAGCGTCAATAAAGATATTGGCACCCTCCTTCGGATATGCGACAGCAAGATCCGGATTGTTGTCCATCATCGTGACAATGTCACCGATGTAATAAGGTGCGATAGCAGCGGAGCCGCTCTCCATAATGTTGAAAACCTCATCCATTACATATGAGCGGACAACACTCTTCTGCTCGAGAAGCTTGTTGTATGCAAGGCGCCACTCTGCCTCATCAGTCATATTATAATCCTGACCGAGCAGAGATTGCGCAATAGCAAAGCCATCGCGTGGATTGTTGAACATAAGAATCTGGCCACTGAGGTTTTCATCCCAGAGAGCGGCCCAGCTTGTAGGAACATAATCCACAAGTTTCGTGTTATAAACTATGCCAACATAACCTACATTATATGGAACTGTATATTCCTCATTGGGGTCATAATATACGCCCTTGAAGTCATCAATAATATATTTGTAATTCGGAATATTATTGTAATCGAGTTTTACAAGAAGACCCTCTTCCCTCATTCTCTCGATCATGTAATCTGACGGTGTGATAACGTCATAGTTGGCACCGCCAGACTTTATCTTGGCATACATATCCTCGCAGGAATCGAAGTTCGTATAGTTGACTTTGATACCGGTGAGTTCCTCAAAATATCTATTTACATCGAGTGTATCCTCCGCACCGTCGGAGATATATTCACCCCAGTTATAGACATTAAGCACTGTGCCTCGATAAGGGTTATTCGCATAATAGTCTACATCAATCTTGTAATCATCAAGGTAGTAGACTGTGTCCTCAGCCGCAAATGCAGGGATTGCAAATGTGGAAATGATTATGAGAACAGCGAGAACAGCGCCCACTACGCGTGCTGACGTGTTGCCGGCATTCGCTACGGCACGGCGTCTCTCACGCTTTATACGGCGCTTCTCGCGCAGTTCTTCGTCCTGTGCGACATTAGTCAAGATAAGAAGTAAAAGCACTGTGACGAAGATTATAGCTGAAAGTGCATACATATCAGGTGTTACACGCTTCTTTGTCATCGAGTAAATTCTAATTGGAAGTGTCTGGAATTCTGGGCCAGATACGAAATAAGAAATTACGAAGTCGTCAAGTGAAAGCGTGAAGGCCATGATGAAGGCTGCGAGTATCTCAGACTTGAGATATGGAAGTGTAACCTTGAAGAAAGCCGATGTTGGCGTACAGCCAAGATCACGAGCAGCCTCGGTAAGATGCTTATCCATTGAACGGAATCTTGGAAGGATATTAAGAATTACGTAAGGTAATTGGAAAGTGATATGTGCTATAAGCATCGTACCAAATCCAAGTACACCTGAAATCTTAAGAATCGTTCCGAAGAAAACGAAGAGAAGCATCATTGAGATACCTGTTACAATATCCGGATTCATCATCGGGATATTAGTAACAGTCATAACTGACTTTTTATAGAAGCGAGTCTTCGAATAGAAAAGTCCAGTTGATGCAATGGTACCAAGAATTGTTGAAATGATTGATGATGTGATTGCAAGAATCAATGTATTCTTTAGTGCCGTGATGGTTGCAATATCATTGAAAAGTTCCTTGTACCAATGCAGAGAAAATCCCTCAAGCACACTCGTGCTGTTCGAGGAGTTAAAAGAGAATATAACAAGAACAGCGATTGGTGCATAGAGAATTATAAAGATGAGAATCATATAGAGGCGTGATGCAGTTGAGTTCTTTCTCATGCTACTACACCTCCCTCATCCTTATCTCCAAATTTATTCATCACTGCAAGGCAGATAAGAATAAATACCATGAGGAGAAGAGAGATAGCGGCGCCGAGGTTATAGTTATATGCAGTCATAAACTGCATCTCGATAACGTCGCCAATCAATGTGTATTTACCGCCACCGAGTTTCTGGCTTATGTAGAAGGTTGATACAGATGGTACGAATACCATTGTGATACCTGATACTATGCCAGAACGAGTGAGCGGAATCATTACGTCACGAAGTGTCTGGAAGCCGTTGGCTCCGAGGTCGCGCGCCGCTTCAATGAGTCTCCTATCAAGCTTCGTCATTGAAGTGTAGAGCGGGATAATCATAAACGGTAGATAGTCATATACCATACCGAAGATAACCGCGCCCGAGGTATTGATCCAGCCGAGAGGCGTGAAGATTACCATTATCGCATAGGTTCTAAGAAGGAAGTTCATCCACATCGGAACCATAACAAGCATAATGAGAATCTTCTGGGTCGTCGGCTTCGTTCGCGATATGAAATACGCGAGCGGATAAGCAATCAAGAGACAGATAGCTGTTGCGATGATACCGAAATAGATAGAACGCAAAATTGTATCTGTATAGATTGAAAGCCCAGATATATTGGCCCAAGTGAAGTCACCGTTTGCATCTGTCAAAGCATAATATGCAACGATGGCAAGCGGGGCCAATATGAATACCACGCACCATAAAGCGTACGGTGCAGATATTCCGTTGTATGTCTTATTATTCATCGTCTTCTCCCTCATCGGTGTCAACGAGGATGACATCCGTATCACTGATATGGTCCATCTCATCAGAGAAGCTTGAATAATCTCCGTATTTTCCGGAGTACTTAGATTTCTTCATAACATGGATTTCATCCGGCTTGATGATGAGGCCTATCTCATCACCAACCTCTGCGAAATCGGTTGTCTGAATCATCCATTTGAATCCGCCGACGTCGACGATGATTTCGTAATGGACACCCTTGAATGTTACGCCTGTAACTGTGCCCGAAATCATACCCTTGTCGACGGAGGTGATATCAACATCCTCCGGACGGATTACAACATCCACGAGTTCATCTTCCTTAAAGCCCTTATCAACACAGTCGAATACATGACCGGAGAACTCAATCTTGAAGTCCTTCTTCATAACGCCGTCGAGGATGTTGGACTCGCCGATGAAATCGGCAACGAAAGCGTTGGCTGGCTCGTTATAGATATCAGTCGGAGTACCAATGTGCTGAATCTCACCGTGGTCCATAACCACGATGGTGTCAGACATTGAGAGTGCCTCCTCCTGATCATGGGTTACATAGATAAATGTGATGCCAAGACTCTTTTGGATTTTCTTGAGCTCGACCTGCATGTCCTTGCGGAGCTTAAGGTCAAGAGCTCCAAGAGGCTCATCCAAAAGAAGTACACGTGGATCAACTGCAAGTGCGCGTGCGATAGCTACGCGCTGCTGTTGTCCACCTGAAAGTGAATCTATATGCCTTCTCTCGAATCCCTCAAGGTCAACGAGTGTAAGCATCGAAGAAACTTTTGCTTTAATTTCGGTCTCTGGGATTTTCTTTACACGAAGACCGAAAGCAATATTATCATATACGTTAAGATGCGGGAAAAGTGCGTAACGCTGAAAAATAGTATTAACTTGCCTCTCATGGGCAGGCACACCTATCATATCCTTACCGTCGAAGATAAGTTGTCCATTGTCGGGCTCTTGAAAACCTGCAATTATTCTAAGTGTAGTTGTCTTGCCGCAACCAGAAGGTCCCAGCAAAGTGACGAACTCACCGTCTTTAATTGTAAGATTTAAATTCTTAAGTACTGGCTCATTACCAAAGGAAACTGAAATATCTTTCAGTTCGATGATAGGTCTATTTTCCATCTATGCACTTCCTCTCTGTTATTTATCTGCTGCTGTCCAAACGTCTACAAAATCGCGAATGATTTTAGCAGAACCATCTACCCCAATTTTAGCTGAATCAATCATGATGTCATAATTGTCAGCATCTTTCCAAGTAAGGCCCGTGTAATATTCGAAATATTTAGCACGTTTTTTATCGTTCTTTAGAACAATTTTCTCTGCCTCTTCCTTACCTACATTCTCGTGCTCCATGATTCTCTCTACCTTAGTATCGAAATCTGCAGCGACGAATACGCGAATAAGATTATCATAATCGCGAAGCACCCACTGCGCGCAACGACCTACGATAATAAATGACTCACCTGATTCAGCAAGTTCGCGAATATATGATGCAATCATATCAGCAACAATATCTTCCATAGAGTTGCTGTGACCACGTCTTGTACGAGTTGTGAAAAGATTTCTTCTTTTTTCATCATAAGCATGAATAAAAGCTGGATCTACACCGTGGTTCTCTGCCATCTTAAAGAAGAAGGCGCGATCAAGAACAGGCATGCCGAGTTCTTCGCCAAGTTTATCTGCTATAAGATGTCCAAGTGAGCCATATTCACGGCTCATCGTGATAATAAGTTGCTTATTGTCTGCCATAATGCGTCTCCTTTCAAATTATGCGAATTTAAGTATAAGAAGTAATGTGCACATGCCCATTACAATGATTGTTGCCGGAGCATTATACTTGCAATATCTGCCCCATCCTACCGGATGACCGGCCTTGGCAACGAGGGATGTGCCGACTACATTGGCGGAAGCGCCAATTGGTGTCGCACTACCACCGATGTCGGTGCCAAGGGCAAGTGTCCAAGCGAGTGTCTCAATTGGTACACCGGTTGTCGCAGCCATTGCCTCTATAACTGGCACCATAGTTGCGGCGAATGGAATATTATCAACAAATGCTGAAAGAATTGCTGACATCCAAAGGATGATTGCTATCATAAGAATTACATTGCCACCACAGATTTTACCGATGAAGTTTGCTACAACTTCGAGACATCCAGTCTCTTCGAGACCAGATACTACAACGAAAAGTCCTATGAAGAACAGAAGTGTCTTGTAGTCCACCTTTTTAAATATCTCTACAACATCTTTTACACCAAAAGACAATGTAATAGATATAATTGTGAGAAGTGTCGCTACAACTCCTATCGTCGCAACAGAAAGTTCTGTCATTGAGTGAGTTACAAGAAGTGAAACGATAATTGCAAATACAATTATTGAAGCGATAAAGGCCTTCTTGTTCTTAATACAATCTGCTGGATTAGGATATACGATACCAGCTGGTCTATTCTTCTCTGATTCAAGAAGTGGCTTTCTCATTACAAGATAGAAATATACTATCATAACAAGAAGACAAGCACCTGCGATAAAGCCTGTGTTGGATAAGAAATCAAAGAATGAAAATCCAAGTTCCGTACCGATAATAATGTTTGGTGGATCACCGCACATTGTTGCCGAGCCACCTAGGTTCGCGCAAAATATCTCTGCAAGTACAATAGGCACCGGATCAAATTTCAGTGTCTTTGCAAGTGTAATAGTTACTGCTGCAAGGAACATAATTACAGTGATACTGTCAATAAACATCGCAAGCACTGAAGACATAACCATAAATACGACTAGAATTGGAACTGTCTTGTACTTTACAAGTTTTGCAAGTTTAAGGCAAAGCCACTCAAAAAATCCAGAGTAACCCATGCCCTCAACCATAACTGTCATTCCTGCGATAAATATAATTGTCGCCCAGTTAATACCTGTCGACTCCTCTCCTCCGCCATACCAGAATCCGAGAGTACCGAGAGTTTTAATGTTGAGTGTACGGATAACTGCTTCCCACGATCTCATGCAGATTCCGAATACTACAACCATAGTAGTTGCGCCAGCGACGAGAGTAGTTACCTGTCTCTCGACAACCTCAGTAATTATACAGCCGAACATTACGACGAAAATTACGAGGGCGCAAATTTTAGCTGCCAACATTTTATACGCCTCTTTTATATGTAATAATAATTAACTTATTATACACACGCGCGACCCCATTTTTCAATAGATTTGTTGACATAAACTTAAATAAAATATAAAATGAAAACAATATATTTTTAAGGAGTCCTTAAAATGAAAATTGCAGCAGATAACATCAAAGAATTCGGTAACACAGAGGACATCATTTGCCCTAAGTGTGGTAAGCATGTATATATGAATCTTCTCAAGGCAACTAACGGTCTTGGAGTACTCAACGTTCCTATTCTCACAGTAAACGTTGACGTCTTCGCTATCTGCCCTGAGTGCTCTGCTATGTTCGCTGTAGACAACGAAATTTCCAACAAGATGAACGGTGCTAAGAACAATTACTCAATGGTAAATGAGAAGAACATCACCTACATCAGAGACTTAAAGTAAAACTTATAAAATAAGCGGTTAGGGTTTCCCCTAACCGCTTTTCTTTTTGCTTACTTGAAGTATCTGTCAAGATAGCCCTTGAGAGCTTTGCCGTGACGAGCCTCGTCGCGTGCCATTTCATGAACTGTGTCATGGATAGCATCAAGATTGTTCTTCTTAGCGCAAAGAGCAAGATCGAACTTACCCTGTGTAGCACCGAACTCACAATCAACTCTCCAAGCGAGGTTGTCCTTAGTTGTAGCCTTCATGTTAGGCTCAAGGTCCTCACCGAGGAGTTCTGCGAACTTAGCAGCATGCTCTGCCTCTTCATAGGCAGCCTTTTCCCAATAGAGACCGATTTCTGGATAACCTTCTCTGTGAGCGATACGAGCCATGCAGAGATACATACCTACCTCAGAGCACTCGCCCTTGAAATTAGCCATAAGCTGATCAAAGATGTACTTCTTATCCTCTTCTGAAATATCAGGATTGTTCTTAACTGTCTTAGCATAGATACCATACTCGTGCTCAGCAGCAAGTTTTGCATCATCTGTCTGCTCAACAAACTTCTCGCCTGGTACGCCGCATGTTGGGCACTTCTCAGGTGGGGTATCTCCTTCGTAAACATATCCACATACAGGACAAACATACTTCTTCATTTTGAAAAACCTCCACAAATATATTCTATTTTTAAAATATGAGCAAACTAAAGTGTAATCTTATGGAAAACTTTCTTTCCCTTTTTGATTACAATGCCATCTTTAATGGCGGCATCGGTGAAAGATGCCTGAGGGTCGGAGACCTTCGCGTCGTCGACGGAGATGCCGCCTTGTTGTACAAGGCGACGTGCTTCGCCGTTCGACTGAGCGAGACCTGCTTTTACCATGATGGTAAGAATACCAATCTTACCATCTGTGAAGTCAGCCGCGTCGAGCTTCGTCTCAGGCATATTGTCGAGGTCGCCTGCACCGCTGAACAAAGCACGTGCCGTAGCCTGTGCTTTTTCAGCTTCCTCCTCGCCGTGAACCATCTTAGTGAGTTCATATGCGAGGATTTCTTTTGCCTGGTTGAGCTCTCCGCCCTCCCATTTGTCCATCTCATCGATCTGCTCAAGTGGAAGGAATGTAAGCATACGGATGCACTTCATTACATCACTGTCGCCTACGTTTCTCCAATACTGATAGAAATCATATGGTGATGTCTTATTAGGATCAAGCCATACAGCGTTACCAGCTGTCTTGCCCATCTTCTTACCCTGTGAGTCAGTAAGGAGTGTAATTGTCATAGCATGGGCATCTTTGCCGAGTTTCTTTCTTATAAGTTCTGTGCCGCCGAGCATGTTAGACCATTGGTCGTCGCCACCGAACTGCATATTACAGCCATAGTTCTGGAAGAGATAATAGAAGTCATATGATTGTATAATCATATAGTTGTACTCTAGGAATGAAAGACCCTTCTCCATTCTCTGCTTGTAACATTCTGCACGAAGCATATTGTTAACAGAGAAGCAAGGTCCTACATCACGAAGGAGTTCTACATAGTTAAGATTCAAAAGCCAATCGGCGTTGTTTACCATAATTGCTTTGCCTTCGCCGAATTCGATGAATCTCTCCATCTGACGCTTAAAGCATTCAGCATTGTGGTTGATGTCATCTTTGGTGAGCATCTTTCTCATATCGGTTCTTCCTGATGGGTCACCGATCATAGTTGTACCGCCACCGATAAGAGCAACAGGTGTATTACCTGCCTGCTGAAGGCGCTTCATAAGTGTAAGTGCCATGAAATGACCAGCTGTGAGGCTGTCTGCTGTGCAGTCAAAGCCGATATAGAACTTCGCCTTACCAGCGTTGATCATATTCTTGATTTCTTCTTCGTCGGTCACCTGGGCAATAAGGCCACGGGCAACCAGCTCGTCATAAATTGTCATTTGACTTCTCCTTTATCTCTTAGCGTTATTGAGCATCTCTTCAGCGCTCATAAGCTGTAAATTCGTAACATTTACGCCGCCGAGAATTCTCGCGACTTCATTAATTCTACCACTTCTATCAAGTGGTGTCACACGTGTATAAGTTTTTTCATTCTGTACTTCCTTGGTAATTAGGAAGTGCGAATCCGCATAGGACGCTACCTGGGCGCTATGCGTGATGCAAAGTATCTGATGCTTCGCTGAGACGCGCGACAATGACTGTGCAATCTTCTCAGCGGCGCTACCTGATACGCCAGTATCTATCTCATCGAAAATCATAGTGCCCACATTACCACGTGCCGAGAGCACATTCTGTATTGCGAGCATAATTCTCGAAAGTTCACCGCCGGACGCAATCTTGGCAAGAGGCTTAAGTGCCTCGCCAGGGTTCGGCGAGATGAGGAATTCAATAACATCAGAACCTGTAGGGTTCAGTTTACATGGCTCGAAAGATGTGGATATCTCCACATTCGGCATATCGAGGAATGTAAGTTCATGCTTTACATGAACTTCGAACTCAGATGCTGCATGCTTTCTCGCAGAAGAGAGTTTATCAGCGGCCCTCAGAAGAATCTCTTTATCCTCTGTAAGTTTCGCAACTATCTCATCCTTCGAGATATTCATATCCATGAGTGTTGCAAGTTCCGATTTCGCATTCTCAAGATATTCGAGAATGTCCTCTTCTGACTCACCATATTTCTCTTTTAATGTGAAAAGAAAACTGATTCTGTCTTCGATCTCAGCGAGTTCAGCTGGATTGAAAGCGCACTCGTCGACCATGTTCTCAATCTCGTTTTTCTTCTCTTCAAGTTGATATGTCAGATCAAGCACAGACGATGCGAGAGCATCGGCTTTGTCATAGTGCTTGGCTGACGTCTTGAGGTCGCGAGAGACGTCGAAGAGTGCATTGATGATACCGGTGGTATCATCACCATCATTGAGAGCGCGAAGGGCGTCCTCGAGGCCACCGATCACTTTCTCGCTGTTTCTATAAAGTTCCCTCTTATCGCAGAGTTCGTTGTACTCGCCGACGCGGATGCCGGCGCTCTCAATCTCATTTATCTCATGATTTAGGAAGTCGATTCTCTTCGCCTTCTCCTCCTCATTTGATGAGAGCACTTTGAACTTACGATAGAGTTCCGTATATGCGTTATATTTCGTCAGATAGTCATTATAGATATCATCAAGCTCTCCGAGGGCATCAAGATACTTGTAGTGGCACTCAGGGTTTAGGAGATTCTGACTATCATGCTGGCCGTGAATGGATATGAGTTCACGACCGACGGTCTTGAGCATCGTCACTGTGACAGATGCTCCATTGATTTTACATACATTTCTGCCGTCGAGGCTGATTGTCCTACTGATGAGAAGTGTGTCATCGGTCACAGGGACATCCATCTCACGGACCATATCGAGTACATATTCTGGAATACCGGAGAACATTGCGACAACCTGTGCCTTTTCAGCACCGGTCCTAATAAGTTCTTTAGATGTACGCTCACCAAGGACTGCTGAGAGAGAATCAATGATGATGGATTTACCAGCACCAGTCTCACCGCTCATAACGTTGAGACCGTTACCGAAATCAATGGTAGCAGACTCAATTATCGCTATGTTTTCAATCCTTAGATTTTCGAGCATTTTATTCTCCTAATAAACTGCGTACTTTCTCGCAAATTGTCTTCGCTGCAACCTCTGTTCTACAGAGTGCGAAGATTGTATCATCGCCTGCAAGTGTGCCGACAATTTCCTCATGCATAAGTGCATCGAGAGCGGCACATGCAGCGTTGGCCATGCCAACATGTGTCTTGATTACACATGTATTCATAGCATAATCAGCTGCAATAACTGACTCTTTAAAAATCGAATTATACTTTGAAGCAATTTTATTCGCCTTAGTTTCACCTGCTGTATAGGCAGATTTTCCACCCTTTACTGGTCGCTTTACAAGGCCAAGTTCCTTGATATCACGGGAAACAGTAGCCTGAGTTGCATCAAAACCTTTACCGAGGAGTCCCTTGATAAGGTCCTCCTGAGTTGAAATCTGCTGTTCTGTTATGAGTTCGAGTATTGCCTTCTGTCTCTGTTTTCTAATATTCATACGTCACCCCTACATTCCCGCAAGCTTGTTGTTGAGGACTTCGAAAAATGCCTCATTCTTAATACGAATGAAATCTGCAAATTTGTTAGATTTCCTGATAACTATCTTATCATTTGGAAGAATCGCAAATGATTCTTCGCCATCAAGCGAAAGAAGGAGTTCCTCACCTGATGATGGATAAAGTTCAATCTCATTGGAAGCACTGAATACAATCGATCTTGCGACAAGTGACTGTGCACAAATCGGTGTTACAACGATTGCCTCCATAGATGGGTTGATAACCGGTCCGCCTGCGGACAGTGAATAACCCGATGAGCCCGTCGGTGTTGCGACAATGATACCATCGGCTCTATATGAGTTGATGCGTTTGCCATCGCAGTCGACGTTTATATCTGTGAGCTTGAGCTGAGCACTACGTGCGAGAACAGCGTCGTTGATGCAGCGACCGCTTGTCACCTCTTTGCCGTCTCTCTGTACAGAGACGTCGAGGAGCATACGGCGGTCGATGTCATAGTCACCGTCGATGAGCTTTCCAAGAAGCTCAAGCTCATTGCTTTCAAGACCAGCCATAAATGCGAGTCTACCCGCATTAATACAGAGAACTGGTTTACCGAAATCCACTGTGTGCTTTGCAACTGAAAGCATCGAACCATCTCCGCCTACAGAGATTGCGACATCACACCACTCCATAAGTTCTGAGAGTGTCTTGCATGGTACAGGTGAGAAAGCATCAATATTGCAAGCAATCTCTGCACCATATTCATTAAGCCATTTGATAATTTCAAGCGTTACATCTTTCGCTTTCACTCTTGTGAGATTGGGAAGCAATGCTATTTTCATTCCTGCACCTCCTTTGCGTTAAGCACCTCGTGAGATTTCTCAGCAAGTTCTAAAGCTGAGAAATCAAGTAAGTTCTCCGGATTCTCCGATTTTTCTATGAACATAAGATATTCGATATTTCCCTCCGGCCCTTTGATTGGAGAGAAATCAAGACCTTTAAGTGTAAAGCCGGACTCCACAGCAAATGATGTGATAGTCTCAAGCACTTCGGCGTGTGTAGAGAGTTCTCTTACAACGCCCTTCTTTCCCACTTTTTCCTTGCCCGCCTCGAACTGTGGCTTGATGAGGCAGACTGCCTCACCGCCATCTTTCAGTAAAGTTCTCATTACCGGAAGAATGATTTTAAGTGAGATAAAAGATACATCAACGGATGCGAAGTCAATTGCATCCGGTACCTCGGCGGAGGTCACATTACGGAAATTCGTTCTCTCGAGATTTACGACTCTCGAGTCTGAGCGAAGTTTCCAAGCGAGCTGACCGTAGCCGACATCGATTGAATAGACTAAAGACGCGCCATTTTGGAGCATACAATCGGTGAAGCCACCGGTTGATGCGCCGATATCCATACAGATCTTTCCATCGAGTGTCAGCGGGAATACTTGCATAGCTTTCTCAAGCTTATATCCGCCACGGCTTACATAAGGCATCTTACTGCCACGCACCTCAATGGCATCAGTTGGCTTTATCTGCGCGCCGCTTTTGAGTTCTTTCTGGCCGTTTACATATACCTGTCCGGCCATAATCAAAGCGCGCGCTTTTTCACGACTGTCAGTATGTCCAAGTTCATAGACGCAGACATCAAGCCTCTTCTTGTCGCTCAAGTCAAACTCTCCTTATAACTTCCTCTTTCATCTTCTCTGCTGACATACCGAACTCATCTTTGAGTTCTGCAACAGATGCGTGATGTACGAATGTGTTATCAACGGCGATGTGTTTATATTCGCCGTTATACTTCTTAGAAAGGAGCATTGTGCCGAAGGCTTCGCCTACGCCACCGCTCTTAATTCCCTCCTCATAGAAGAGAACTGTAGATGAAGACATTGCAGCATTCACTGCCTCTTCATCGATTGGCCATATTCTGCCAAGTTTAATAACTCTAACTTTCTCCGGCATCTCCTCATATACTTTGATTGCCTCTGAGAAAAGGTCGCCGAAAGTTACGATAGTAACCGGCGCATCATTAGAGCCAAAGATAGAATACGATGCAGAAGATACAGCATAATCTGCTGGGAGATATCCCTCGCCACCGCGTGGATATCTAATTGCAATTACACCATCAAGTGATGACACTGCAAGTTTCAAGTAGTCTGAAAGTTCTGCATATGATGCAGGACAATAGATTGATGCAGTTGGTATAGAGCGAAGGAACGCGATATCAAGAAGACCATTATGGCTTCGGCCATCCTCTCCTACGAATCCAGCTCTGTCAACGCCGAGAATAACTTTCTTATTCTGCATTGCGACATCATGTACGATTTCATCGTACGCTCTCTGCAGGAAAGTTGAATAGACTGCGAAGACTGGAATCTTGCCACCTGCAGCGAGTCCGCCAGCGAATGTCACGGCGTGTTCCTCTGCTATACCCACATCGAAGAATCTATCTGGGAAACGTTTAGAAAACTTGTAAAGTCCTGTGCCAAGTGACATCGCAGCGGTGATGGCGCAGATATCATTATTAGCCGAAGCCAAAGATACAAGTTCATCACCGAATACAGAAGAGTAGCACTTTCCTGAAGATTTACATCCGGCGGATACACCGTGATACTCTGCAGGATTCTCCTCTGCTGGAGCATATCCCTTGCCCTTCACTGTATTGATATGAATAAGAACTGGCTTATCCACTTCACGTGCAGCAGTGAGAGCAAGTGTAAGTTCTTTTATGTCATGACCATCAAGTGGTCCCATATATTCGAAGCCCAAGTCCTCGAAGAAATTACTCTGATAGAGTCTATTCTTTAGGAGTTTCTTTTTCTTACTTACAAATGAGATGATTGCATCACCACAAGGAAGTACATCAAGTACATCCTTAACATTATCCTTAAAACGGAAATATGTAGGATTGGTACGGATAACTGTGAGGTAACGTGCGAGCGCACCTACAGGTGATGAGATAGACATCTCGTTGTCGTTTAATACAACAATGAGATGGGTATTATTGTCACCCGCATTATTGAGTGCCTCGTATACAAGTCCACCTGTGCACGAGCCGTCACCAATTACAGCGATTGTATAGGATGAATCGCCGGACATAGTCTTCGCAACTGAAAGACCATAGGCGGAAGAAATAGATGTTCCGCTATGTCCCGCAGCGAACACGTCATGCTCGCTCTCCATAGGATTCGGAAAACCTGAGAGTCCGCCGTTCTTACGAATTGAAGAGAACTGCGAATAGCGACCAGTTAGAAGCTTATGGGTATAGACCTGATGACCTACATCCCATACAAACTGATCTTTCGGTGAATCGAACACCTTATGCATCGCAATCGTAAGCTCAACTGCGCCAAGGTTAGAAGCGAGGTGTCCGCCGTTCTCCATAACTGTAGATACGATAAGAGAACGTATCTCCTCTGCCAACTTATCAAGTTCTGGATATGTTAAGTTTTTAATGTCCGAAGGAGAATTAATCCTATTCAGATACTTAAAGTCCATCAATATTTTCTCTCTAACATGTTTTTAGTAAATTCAACAAGGTAGTCCGCATGAGTGTCAAAGATCTCAAGTGCACGAAGTGCCTTGTCTGTATATTCAGCAGCAAGTGCCTTAGCACCATCAATGCCAAGCAAGGTGACATATGTAACCTTGCCGCTGTCGGCATCCTTGCCAACGCTCTTGCCAAGTACTGAAGAATCTCCGATTACATCGAGAATATCATCCTCAATTTGGAAAGCAAGACCGAGATTTTCAGCATAGTTTCGAGCGGCCAAGTACTGTTCTTTAGAAGCAAGGCCACAAGCGCAACCCATCTCACATGCACAGCGAATAAGTGCGCCTGTCTTAAGTTTATGAGTGGTCTCCACAATATCGAGACCTATATCAGTGGAATTCTCATTTTGAATATCCATTGTCTGTCCGCCAACCATTCCATGGATGCCGGCATAGTCAGCTAGTGCCTTTAAGCATTTCACAGTCATTGCAGGATTGGCACCGCCATCTGCTGCGACTTTAAATGCATAAGTAAGGAGCGCATCTCCAGCAAGAATTGCGTATGCCTCACCGAACTTTTTATGACATGACTCCTTGCCACGACGATAGTCGTCATTATCCATTGCAGGGAGGTCATCATGGATAAGTGAATAGGTGTGAATCATCTCAAGTGCACATGCGAAAGGAAGTGCATCGATGATATTGCCGCCACACATTGAACAAAATTCAAGAACGAGCATAGGTCTAATCCTCTTGCCACCATTCTCTACACTATATCTCATCGCATCAGCGACGATTTGATAATCCGAGTTGATTATTGAAAGATACTCGGATAGTGTCTCATTAATAAGATTTAAATTAGATAAGAAATGCTTTTCTGAAGACTCATTCATCTGCGTTTTCCCCACCTAGTGTTACAATTTTTTGTTCTGCTTTAGAGAGAGACTCATTGCAAAATGCTGCAAGTTTCGTTCCCTCTTCGAAAAGTGCAAGGGACTCATCAAGGCCGATTGAGCCATCTTCGAGTTTTGCAACTATCTCTTCGAGTTTGGCCATTGCCTGCTCATAACTTAAGTCAGCCATAATTTTCTCCTTAGTTCACTGTGGCACTGATTTTGCCATCTGCCACTGTTATAGATAACTCATCACCTGAAGATACAGAAGAAACAGAATCAATTATTCCGCCATGACTCTCAACAATAGAGTAACCACGTGAGAGAACTTTAAGTGGTGAGTAAGCATCAAGTTTACCGGAAAGAAGCGCCAAACGATTACGTGACATCGTAAGCTTTCCTTCCATCGATGACACAAGACTATCGGACAATTTATCCAAAGTCATCCTGCGCTCATTGATAAGACTGATTGGTCCCTGTGAGAACTTCATCTTAGCGATGCGGTCGAGTTCCGCCATCCTGTCTGGCACTGCAACCTCGGCCGCAGCAGAAGGAGTCGGAGCACGCAGGTCGGCGACGAAATCGGTGATTGTATAATCCGTCTCGTGACCTACACCTGAAATGACAGGAGTCTTGCAAGCATATATTGCCCTTGCAACACTCTCGTCATTGAAGCACCAGAGGTCCTCGATTGAGCCGCCTCCGCGTGCGACGATAATCACGTCTACGCCGTAGGCGTCAATAAGGCCAAGTGCCGATACAATAGAAGCTGGAGCTTCTGTGCCCTGTACAAGTGCAGGGCTTATGATTATGTCGCACATCGGCCAGCGCCTTCCAAGCACATTACAAATATCTTGGAACGCTGCGCCCGTCGGCGACGTTACAACGCCAACCTTGCGTGGATATTTCGGTAGTGGCTTTTTATGACTTTCAGAGAAAAGCCCCTCCCTATTTAATTTCTCTTTGAGTTGATCGAAAGCGACACTCAAAGAACCCACGCCGTCCGGCTGCATGTTAGTTATATAGAACTGATATGAGCCATCTCTCTCATAAACAGAGACACTTCCGAAAAGGATGACTTTCATTCCGTCCTCTGGCATGAATTTAAGTTTCATGGCATTGCCACGGAACATAACTGCACGGATTGCAGATTTATCATCTTTGATTGTCATGTACATATGACCTGATGAATGTGCCTTGAAATTCGAGATCTCTCCAGTGAGGAACAGTGCTGACAAAGCTACATCGTTATCCATCATTGTCTTTATGTAGTTGTTAAGTCCAGCAACGGTATAAACCTCTGGAGAAGCATCAATCATTTGAATAATTCACCTCTGCGAGTATTGCTACTCCTGCCGCATTATCAGCAGAAAATTCTGGGGTTGCAAAATATGAATTTGGTGACTGAAGAACGCTCTGCAAATAAGCATTGGACATCACGCCACCTGAGAATACGATTGGAAGTGATGGGTACAGCGATGATACATACGACACCATCGATGACAGTGCACTACCTACAAACTGCAAGCAATATGCTGCAACATCAGCAGCAAGAGCACCTTTCTCTATCATAAGCTTACACTGATTCTCAACGCCGGAGAGGCTAGGATTGCCATCGACAACGGGTACTCGAATCTTAGAAGAACCCAAAGAACCTGAAGATCCTAAGGCGCATTGCTCCAACGCAGGCCCGCAAGGGAACTGCATGCCGAGCATTACGCCTACCCTGTCGATCGCCTGTCCGGCTTTAAGGTCCGATGAGGACGCAAGCAAGGTGCAAGCGACAGGTGAGCGATCATCCGGTGAAACGAGAACCGCCTCTGTAGTTCCGCCTGAGACATGAAAGGCAATGAATTCTTTACCGATAAGTGACATTGCCGATGCGGAATACAGAGCCGCAACAATATGTCCCTCCTGATGTGACACTCTGTAGAGTGGCACATTCAGTGCCTTCGCAACTGAAAGTCCAACAGATGAGCCAACTGTGAAGCAAGGCATGTATGAGCCCGGCACCCAGCGTGGCCTGTCGGAGACAGCTACTGCTGAAATCTCATATGGTGTTGAAAGAAGGTCATCCATCAGTTCAGCAATCTGCTGAGTGTGATGGAAGACAGCGTCCGACTGGCGGATGCCGCGCTCGCCTGGTTTCACCGGCAGCAACTTCTTTCTATGTATTACCTTTTTCTCCTCGTCATCATAGATAGCAACTGACGTGGTATAGTTGCTCGTGTCTATTCCAAGAAAGTAACTCATAGACTTTTTTCTATGCTTCCAAGTACGCCATTTATAAACTTGCTATCCTCTGCTGATGCATATTGCTTTGCAAGTTCCACTGCCTCATTGATTGAAACTGAAACTGGGATATCGTCTAAGTAGAGCATCTCGCAGACAGCGATTCGAAGAATTGCGAGTGAGACCTTAGTGATACGTGATGTGGTCCAGCCCTTAGCAAATTCATTTATTTTGGAATCAATCTCTCCTACGTTCTCTATTGCAAGAGAAGCGAGCTTCACTGTGAACTCTGAATCTGCAATAAATTCAGATTCGAGAGAAAGTTCACGAAGATCTTCCAGCGAAAGTTCTGGATTGAATCCTTTCTCGAAGAGCAAGATAAATGCTTGCTCTCTCTCCTGACTTCTAGTCATAGAAATCCTCCAAATAAAAACCCTCTACGACAATTGTCCTAGAGGGCTGTCTGTCGTTTAAACTTCTTTAGGTTCGTTGGTGATTGAAATACCGGAGACTGTAACGTCTACCTTAGTAACAATCTGTCCAGTCATTCCCTGGACTGCAGATTTAACAGCTTGTTGTACCTTAGTGGTAACATCCTGGATTTTAGAAACGCTGTCAAGAATGATATACATGTGAAGTTTTACATCGTTATCGAAACGTGTAACCTTAACATGCTTGAGGTTTTCAGAATCACTGAAAGGACAATAGGATTTAGCATCCTTTGGCTTATATCCGATTTCTATAACGCCTTCTACGTCTTTCGCGGCATTAATTGCAATAGTAGCAATAACGTCATCAGAAATAACTGGTCCTGTATAAGAATTGATATATTTCATTTTGCTACCTCCAAATCTCTTAAATTATACACTACTACATAAGATTAAACAATATATTTATAAATAATATAAAATATGCTATACTACCTACATATATTCAAAATGAGGTGCAAAATTGTGAAAGCAAAGCTTAGAGAATGGGAATATGTCCTAATTTCTTTCGCTGCTTCCCTCGTGATTATGATCCTCATAGCTTTCTGCTATGACATGATACCTTTTGGTGACAACACCATACTCCGTATGGACATGTATCACCAATACGGTCCACTTCTTGCAGAACTCTATGATCGCATAACCTCAGGTGGCAGTCTACTCTACTCATGGCAGTCAGGTGGCGGCGGCAGTTTCGTTGGAAACTTCCTGAACTATCTTTCAAGCCCAATTTCATTCTTTGTATTGCTCTTCGGTCACAAGAATACGACCGAGGCGATTATGTTCATAATCTCAATTAAGGCTGCTCTCTCGGCGGCCAGTTTTTCCTATTATCTCAAGGAATCTGACGAATTCAAATTCAATAATTTTGCAACCTCAGGCTTCGGTCTTCTCTATGCTTTTTCAGCATATTTTGTAGCATACTATTGGAACTTTATGTGGCTCGATGGAATGGTACTCCTTCCAATAATCATCCTCGGTCTTGAACGACTAATCGATGGAAAGAGCCCTAAAACTTATGTAATTTCACTTGCACTTCTGATGCTCGCCACGTATTACATGGCATACATGGTATGCATATTCTGCGTACTCTATGCCATCGCATATTTCATTGGCAAGCATCCAATGAGTAAGCAAATTTTCAAATCTGCAGGCAGATTTATTCTCTATTCAATACTCGCAGCAGGCCTCATGGCCTTCACGCTGATTCCTGTATATTTCTGCCTCAAGACTTGCTCGGCAACATCAGATGATTTCCCAGTTGAACTCTCCACTTTCTTCTCATTTTTCGACTTCCTTGGCAACCACCTCGCAAGCCTTGAGCCGACAATTAGAAGCAGCGGTGACGACGTTCTACCGAACGTCTACTGCGGAATTTTAACTCTGATTCTTGCCCTTCTTTACTTCTACAATCCAGAGATAAAACTCAAAGAAAAGATCTCAAGAATTCTTCTCCTTGGCGTACTTTATCTCTCTATGAACGTCAATGTTCTTCACTTCATTTGGCACGGTTTCCACTCGCCAAATGACCTCCCTTATCGTTTCTCTTTCGTATACTGTTTCGTGCTCGTAACCCTCGCAGTTAAGGCACTTAAAGAGATTGATAAGATTAGCAATAAGGACATTTTAACAGTCGGAATTATACTTGTAATTTTCATTGCAGTAGTCGAAGAAATCGGCTCAACGAAAGTGCTTCCAAGCACCTCAATTATAAGTATCGCATGTGTTGTTCTTTATACAATCGGCCTTCGTTTTTATACCGACAAGCGTTTCCCAAGAAAAGCGGTTTCAGCCCTCCTCGCCTGCTTCATGTTCGCAGAGGTCGCAGTTGCCAACACCGACCACTACGACATCGATCAGCCGAAGACAGACTACGCTTCAGACTATACAGATTACGTTGAAATTAAAGAAGCACTTGATGAAAAAGAAGGCAACGACAACTATCGTCTTGAGTTCTCAGATCTTCGTACACTTATGAATCCTTCCTGGTATGGATACAACGGTCTCTCATGTTTCACATCAATGGCATATGAGCGCACATCCAACCTCCAGAAGGACCTCGGTATGAAGTCCAACTATATCAACAGTTACACGTACAATCCACAGACACCGATTTACAATGCAATGTTCTCACTCAAGTATCTCATCAACAACAGTGAGGCAATCGACATTGCACCGGAGTATTGGACAGAGGTAACAAGCAAGAACACTTTCACAGCATACGAGAACAACTACTACCTCCCACTTGCCTACATGACAAGCTCCGATATCAACAATTGGTGTCACGACCTCAGCAGCCCATTTGATGTACAAGCTGACTATTGGTACAGAGCAACAGGTCTTGAAGGCGTATACGACGATGTAACAATCCTTGGATATGAATATAACAACGTATATGATTTTGGCGACATCTATGACTCCCACACATACAATGTAAATAAGGAATTCTCTGAAGAGGCAGGCTCATTCACAATCGCCTACACACCGAACTCCAAAGAAGACATCTTCGTTTATGTAGACAGCAATGCTGTCGATATAATTGAGATGTTCAGCGATGATGATTCATTCTTCAAATCAGCAACTGTTGAAGATGAGCCATATATCTATGAGCTCGGTTACCACGAGCCAGGTGAGACTCTCTACCTCACCGTCAACATCAAAGATGACTACAACGACTATGACGTTGAGGTCTATATTGCAGGTCTTAACCAAGAGATCTTCGAAGAGGGATATGAAATCCTCAGCAAGCAACCATTCGAAATCACAAAGCAAACTGATACCAAAATTGAAGGTACAATAACAGCCACGGAGGATGGCGTATTCTACACCTCCATCAACTACGACGACTCTTGGTCAGTCTACGTTGACGGCAACAAAGTCGAGACCTACGCTCTCGCCGACGCCCTCCTCGCTTTCGACCTCGCTGAAGGTACCCACACCATCACCCTAAAGTACTTCCCACGAGGCCTCACAGCAGGTATCATCATATCCGCACTATCCCTCGGAGCACTTATCTCAATATCAATTCTCAAGAAAAGAAAACAACAAAATAAAGAAGAAACAGAAACAGAATAAAATAGAATAGAATAAAATAAAATAGCAGGAGCAACAAGCTCCTGCTATTTTCATTTAAATCAATTTATCTCTCTTGCTATCCATAAACTTAGTAAGCAATTGATGATATATCCTTGCAACAAGTGATACAAATATACCTATTGCAATTATCCACCAGAGAGTTCCCATAAAATATGGCATCTCTCTTGAGAATCCAACAAAGCCTGCTGGCGAGCCATAATTCAAGAAGAAATAAGGATAGTTTGTTCCTCCGAAATCCCAATTCTGGAAATATCCAATCGCTGAGAATCCCCAATAATAAATTGGTGGAATCAAAGTATATAGGAAATCAAATGCCTTGAATCTAAAGTTCACTGGCCTTGTCCATGCAAGGAAATCTATTACCGATAGAATCGGTACGATTACATGCATGAATATCTGCGGCCAGTCCAGCATAACTGAACGAAGCGCTGGATCCTTAATAGCAGTTGGAAGTAAAACGAAACAGAATACAATTCCTGTGAGTGTAATTGAAACTGTGAAAACATACTGAATAATATATGTCGCACGTGAGAATTCATACACTCCGCTCTTTACATTTCGAAGCTGCGAAATGCCAGCAATAAGTCCAAACAGTGCTATCCACACATTACTCTGGAAAGTGAAATACTTAAATAAGATATTAGGTCCTCCCATAAATCCAGACCCAAATAAGCATGCTCCCATTCCCGCAAAGGAGAAACCAAATATTAAGAACTTTATTAAAGCAGAAATAACTACCTTTTTATCACGAGACATAATCTCACCTCAACAAGTTAATCTCCAAAGAATTATATACCTTATATATACAGAATACAATAAAGCCTGGGAAAAAATCCCAGGCTTTAAAATTTAGTTTAAAGTTTGATTGCAAGGTCGTTTGCGGCAAGGATTACGGTCATAAGGTTGCCAACCGTGTTGGCATCACCGATGACATGGACCTTGCCGGAAGAGCCCGAGGCAAGCGGCGTGCCAGGAATATAGCCGATTGATGTGATAACGCTATCGCAAGCGACTTTTTCAGTACTACCGGACTTTGATTTAACCGTGATATATCCATCGCCTATCTCAGTTACAGAGGACTCGAGATATACAGGCATATTGTAGTACTTGATATAGTCGCGAAGCATATTAGTGTTAGCAGCGTTTACATATTTCGCTTTGATGAGATATTCCATCTGTTCAACGATGATTGGATGCTTGCCGAGGCGTGCGAGCTCAAGTGCAATTTCGCAGCCAGTAAGACCACCGCCGATTATTGCAACTGTATCGCCGACTGTAGCATTACGAAGAAGGTAATCAGTTGCTGTAATTGCTTTATCACCGCCTGGTACGCGAATTGTACGAGGCTTCGCACCTGTTGCGATTACAACCTCATCACAGTCGAGAGAATCGATAGATGTAATTTCAGTATTCATATGAATATTTACATTTGATGCTGCGATTTGACGTTCATAGAACTTGAGAAGTTCCTTATCCTTCTCCTTAAAATCAGGAGCTGCGGCGGCATTAAATACGCCTCCGAGGCGAGATGATTTCTCGTAAAGATCTATGGTATGGCCACGCTCTGCGGCACGGAGAGCGAACTCCATACCACCAATGCCGCCGCCAATAACTGCGATATGCTTTGGTTTCTTAGCTGGAACGACTGCATATTTCTTTTCACGGAATGTACGTGGATTAAGAGCGCAACGACCTGGATGAACACTGATTGGGTCGATGTCACAACCGTTGCCGTTCTTCCAGCCCCATGGGAGGCAAGCTGCGTGGCAAGAGATGCATGGGCGTATGTCGTCCATTCTATCCTCTGCGATTTTCTTTACATATTCACCATCGCAGAGAATCTGACGACCTACTGCCATGGCATCAAGCTTGCCTGCTGCGATAGATGCAGCAGCAGCGTCAGCTTGCATTCTACCAGCACATACAACTGGCTTAGTTGTATAAGGCTTAATTGCTTCTACGTAAGAGAGGTTGATATTGAGTGGTGCATATACTGGAGGATGAGCCCAGTACCAAGCATCATATGTTCCGTTATCACAGTTGAACATATCATATCCGGCCTCTTCAAGAATCTTGATAGCCTGCTTTGACTCTTCGAAGTCACGACCAACTTCAACATAGTCTGTCTCCTCTGGGAGTACGCCTTCATTGAAGCCCTTTGTCTTACTTTCTACACTATAACGAACAGATACAGGATAATCTTCGCCGCACTGTTTCTTAATTTCGCGTACGATTTCGCAAGCGAAACGAAGACGGTTTTCAAGAGAACCACCGTATTCATCTGTTCTATGGTTAGTATATTTAAGAGCAAACTGGTCAAGGAGATATCCCTCATGAACTGCGTGGATCTCTATACCGTCTACGCCCTGATCTTTAAGCATCTTAGATACTCGACCAATTGCATATACAATCTGCTGAATTCTATCAGTAGTAAGCTGACGAACCTTGAGTTTCTCAGGTCCCCAGAATGTTGGAGTACCCTCATCAGGACCTACGTTCCACCAATCAAGGTGCATAAAAGGCTTAGTGAGTGTCTCAAGTACTTTATTATTCATAAATGGATAAAGAAGTGATGGGAACGGTGTCTCACGACCAGGACCAGCGGTGATCTGGCAGAAGAACTTAGAACCGTTCTTATGAATCATATCCATAAGAGGACCAACAGGTTTGAAAACCTCTGGGTGGTCGTAGAGCCACATAGGTCCAACCATAGATACAACTGGAACAAGTCCGCCTACGAACAAGCCAACGCCTGCCTTAGATCGCTCCTCATAGAAGTCCCAGACATCTTTATTAAAGCAGGTATCTTTCTCCCACTTGATAATGTTCGTGCCCTCCATTGGAGGCATAACGAACCTATTCTTAATTTCAAGATTACCTATTTTCCAAGGTGTGAACAATACTTCATACTGTTTATCCATCTAAATTTCCCCCATTATTTTTTATCCATAAATAAAATTGGTACCACCGATACCAAAACAATAACAACAGTAAAAACTAATAGCAAAGACATAGTTAGATTACTACCACGAACTATCATTATAATCATAGCCGAGAAGAACAATGACATAATCAAAGATAGACCTTCAATCATGTACTTTGAAATCATATAGTTCTTTGGTGTCTTCACTGGCATATTCCACAAAGATGGGAACCAAGAAATAACATCAACCGATAAAACCATAACTATATCTATACCAACTATCAGCCAAATATCGCCTTTCTTGCCGTAATCCGACACTGCACCCGATGCATCAAAATGCATCGGAATTGTATCCGGAACATT
>JAZQQZ010000035.1:0-120676 GCA_045629305.1 Acutalibacteraceae bacterium
TACAAGGTTGATAGGCAGCATGTGTAAGCATGGTGACATGTTCAGCTAGGCTGTACTAATAGGTCGAGGGCTTGTCTATTGGACACAGGAATTGCTTGTGTATTTGCCCTTAATGTTCTTTGTTCAGTTTTGAAGGTGCAAAAGAGAGTAGCTATTGCTACTCTCTTTTTTTATGCCTTTTGACAAGTAGACGGCTTTACAAACTACTATATAATGTATATAATAAGATATGTATATTCTATTTATAGTGGATTAATATGTTCGGAGGTGAAAGCGATTTGAAAAGATATATAAGAATCATTGTATCTATTTTACTTGTAATCCTTGTCGCTTTACCTCTTGGACTTGTGAGTGCAAGTGCCAGAACAGTGGATACCGCATATATTGAAACGCTGAAGAAAGCAGGTTTCCCAGAAGATTATGCGGAGAAACTTGAAGTGCTTCATTCAGAGCATCCGAAGTGGACATTTACCCCACTTAAAGTTGGTGCTGATTTTGATACAGCGGTAGCGCAGGAGAGCAGGGAGGGATACTCACTGCTGGCTGCAGATTCCGCATATACATTGCTTCTGTCTAAGAGAAACGATGGATATATTTTCACAGATGGCAAATATGCTGAGGCGTCTGATCTTGCGATTTCGTACTTCATGGACCCAAGAAATTTCCTTCTATATGATAGAGAAATGTTCCAGTTCCTTGATCTTCGTTATCCAACAGGAATTACGGATGCTAATCTTATAAAAACGGTCAAGAGCCTCATCACTTCGATGGAAAAGAGCAGCGAAGTGAAGCTCCTTGACGCGACAGACCCAAGCACCAATGTAACTTACGCAGAGGACATTGTCACCCTATGTAAGACGAACAATTTGAACCCGTATTACATCGTATCGAAGATATATCAAGAGGTGGGTACGAGTGGGTCCGGAACGGCAGTTTCGGGCAAGTCTTTTACGTATAACGGCACGAAGTACCCAGCTGGATATTACAACTACTTCAATATAGGGGCAACCTCAGGAAGTGGAGCCGTATATAAGGGGCTTAAATATGCGTATGACAAGGGTTGGAATACGCGATATAAGTCAATTAAAGGTGGCATTGAATTTATAGCAAAGAACTATACTGGCAAGGGCCAATATAACTCATATCTCACGAAGTTCAATGTCAATCCAGATGGCTCATATCCGATGTATTCACATCAATATATGACCAATTTGGTAGACCCTGCATCCTCAGCATCTACGATGTTTAAGGGATATAAAGATGCAGGAATTATTGATAGTGTTGAGATGAATTTCGTGATTCCGGTATATAACAATATGCCGACATTTAAGATGACATCTTTGAAACTCAACGATTCAAGTAATTCAATAACTGGAACACTTAGTAGTTTCACTATTCGAGAAGAAAATTCACCGTCCGCTGCAACAATTACGACCCTTTCTAAGGGCGCAAAGATGACAATCCTTGATAGGCAGCGCACGGTTGGAATGAGAGATACAACCGGTAATACATCACGTGGCGTTAACTGGTCACAAGTACAGAAACCGTTCTGGTATAAAGTACAGTACAGCAGTGGAAAGATTGGCTGGACGATGTATGAAAATGCCGATGTTAAGACAACTGTAACGATGAAACTTGGCGCTACGAGGACCTTCGGATATACGTTGTCTACAAGCGTTTCTAATACTGTAAGATTCGAATCGATAGATGAGACGATAGTCTCGATCGATTCGAAGACCGGTAAGGCGGTAGCAAAGAAGGCAGGCACAACAGTGGTGCTCGCCTACACCGCCACCGGCAGTATGGATTATATAAATGTAACAGTCGAAAATGAGCAGGCTCCTACCGTTCCAACGGCTATTACATCCAAGACTTATACGGTTAATTCTTCCACTAAGATAATCAGTAAGATTGTTGAAGGAACGACTGTATCTAAGTTCTTATCGGGAATAAACGAGAGCGCGTTTGTCAAGGTATACAATGGCAGCAAAGAGCTCGGAACTTCCGAAAAACTTGCAACTGGATATACGGTTGCAATCCTTGATGGAAGCAAAAAAGTTGCAACATATACACTTGCAGTTCGCGGCGACATTCAACTTAAGAATGGAGTTGGCGATGGCAAGGTGGGAATCACAGATTTGCTTTCAGTTCGCGACATTCTTCTTGGCGCAGAAAAATTGACAGATGTTAAGAAATTGGCTGCAGATGTCAATGGAGATGGAAAGGTTTCCATCACAGACTTATTATCAGTAAGAGATATTCTTTTAGGATAAGGAGAACAAAACATGAAAAAAATTGTTTCAATTCTTGCAACGGTAGCAATGATTATGATGCTCATTGTACCAATCTCTGCATCAGCAGAAAGTTCTACACTTACTGCTGACAAATCAACTGTAAGCCCAGGTAGTAAGGTTGTTGTTACATACAGAGTTCCTACTAAAGTACAGGGCGTTGAGCTTAGCCTTAGTTATGATTCAAACGTATTGAAACTCGATAGCATGAAGAGCAAATGTGCACATCTTACCGCAACAGTATCAGGTACTAAGATCGTCGCTTATGCTAATAGTGAAGCAGACAAAGAGAGCGGCAGAATTTTCGAAGCTACATTCACAGTAAAAGACAATGCTACTGTTGGATCAAGCACTAAAGTTTCTGTATCTGGTGATTGCGCAAAAGATGCATCTAATTCATTTAGTGGTGCTGCTTCTTGCACAATTAAAATTGGAGATAAGCAGTCGGACGAGTGCAGACTTGAAGCACTTGAGGTATCGGGCTATCAGTTATCTCCTTCTTTCTCAAAAGATAGGACTTCTTATACACTTGAGAACGTTGAGAATAACGTAACTACACTTAATGTAAAAGCTTCTGCAATGGATGCTGATGCCAAGGTAAGCATCAGCGGCAATAAGCTTTCAGTTGGCTATAACACAATCAAGGTTACAGTTACTGCTCCAAGTGGCAAGACTAAGACATATCAGATTTCAGTAGAGCGTAAGTCTGCAACTGCTGGTCAGGAAACGGGGGATGAAGAATCAACCTCTGCACAACTCGCTGATATCGTACCATCCGAAGGTCAGTTATCACCTGAGTTCCAACCTGCAGTATATGAGTATGTAGTATATGTTCCTTGTGAGACATATCAGATTGACCTTGTAGGTAAACGTGCTAATAAAAAGCATCAGACAGTAGAGGACTTAAAGGCAATATCACTTACAATCGGTGTAAATGAGTTAGTACTTAATGTATCAGCTGATGATGGAGCAACTGCAACTTATAAAGTTTATGTAGTTCGTATGGATAGATTCGGTGGTGCAGATACACTCGGTCTTCCAGCAAGCCTTATTAAAACAAATGAAGAGACTACTACAGAGCCAGTAACAGAAGAAGTTGTTGCAGAGGATGAGAAGCCATCACTTGCAACTCCTATAGTTATAGCAGTAGTTGCTTTCGTATCAATTCTTATTGGATTCCTTATTGGCCTTATCGCTTTCAAGAAGGGCAACGGAGATGGTCCTGATGATAATGATTATGATAATTATGACGACTATGATGATTTTGGCGATTTAGATGGCTATAACGAAGGTATTATTGATGATTATGATGAGTTCGTAGACATATCTTCGAGTATGGAACCAGAGGAAAAGCCTTCAAAGAAGCTTTCAAAGAGAGCAGCTAAAAAGGCAGAAAAAAACACCCCTCCAGAGGATAGATCCAAGGAGAGACAGAGATCTACAGTAAAGAAACAGCAGATAGATATTTCAATTGATGAAGAAGAACCAGGAAAGATTCATTATGTTGATTATCAGTCATATATTGATGGTCTCGACAAGTAGTCTATATTATTATTTTTAATAATACTTATATTGAGTGCTCCACAATATGTTGGGGCACTCATTTTTTATGTGCACAATGATACAAAAAAGCTTGTAAAATAAAGAAAAATTGGATGAAAAATGCTTGACGATAGGGTGGGGTTGTGGTAAACTTCTTATACCTCTTAATGGAGGGTTCTTTTTTTGTGCCCATTTTTGAGCAAAAAGGGGCCATCCAAGCAAAAAGAGGGAGGCAAGCGCCCTCCCTACGATGAGGGCAAATTTTAATCCGGTTATATGGAGGTGCCGTTATGAGAGTTAGAGTAACACTCGCCTGCACAGAGTGCAATCAGAGAAACTACAACACAATGAAAAACAAGAAGAACACACCTGACAGGCTTGAGATGAACAAGTATTGCAGATTCTGCAAGAAGCACACTCTTCACAGAGAGACTAAGTAAGGAGGAAAGGCTTTATGGCAAACAAAAAGAAGAAAAAGACCAATAAAGCTTCAAAACCTGAACAGACTAAAGCAAAGGCAGTAGAGACTAAAGAAGAAGTTGAAACTGCGGAGGCAGAAGTAGAAGAGGTCAAGGAAGAAGTTAAGGAAACTAAGGCCGCTGATACTAAAGCTAAGGAAACAAAGAATAGTGACGCAAAGGCTAAGGACAAGAAGAGCAAGGATACTAAAGCACAGGAAAAATCCGGTGCAGGTAAAGTATTCGGAAAGATCAAGCAGTTCTTCAAGGACGTTAAGTCTGAGAGCAAGAAGATCGTTTGGAGCTCATGGTCCAACACAATCAAGGATACAGGCGTTGTACTCCTTGTAACTGTAATTATCGGTGCCGGCGTTTGGATTTGTGACCTTTTATTCCGTCAGCTTGTAGAACTAGTTTATGCTAGTGCTGGTGCTGCAGACGCAGCAATGATAGCACTTCAGAATCTCACCACGCTTTTGTAATGGAGGAGTTCTAAATGGCAGGAATTTCTAAGTGGTATGTAATACACACATATTCAGGTTATGAGAACAAGGTAAAAGACAACATCGAGAAGGTCGTTGCTAATAGAAATATGCAGGACCAGATTCTTGAGGTTAAAGTTCCAACTGAGATCGTAACTGAGATAAAGGAAAACGGCGAATCAAAAGAAGTTGAGCGCAAGATTTTCCCAGGTTATGTACTTGTAAAGCTTGCAGTACTTGAAGTTAAAGATGAACTTACAATGTCTGACGATGCTTGGTATGTAATCCGTAACACTCGTGGTGTTACAGGTTTCGTTGGCCCAGAGAGCAAACCGGTTCCTCTCACAGAGGCAGAGGTTGCCGCTCTTGGAGTTGAGAAGAAGATTGTAGAGGTTAATTACAACATTGGCGATTTCGTCAATATCATTGATGGACCTCTTGCAGAATTCTCAGGTATAGTTGAAGAACTTGATATCGAAAAGAACTATGTTCGTGTCAAGATCTCAATGTTCGGTAGAGAGACACCAGTTGATTTCGAACTCAACCAGGTAGAACTTGCCGTAGAAAACTAATTTTTAATTTGGTAATTAGTGCTTTGCACTTTTTTACGAAGACGTTTGTCTTCAGTGGGAGGAATACCTCGCGTATTCCGCCAATTACCACAATATATTAAGGAGTGAAAAAAATGGCTCAGAAAATCAAAGGTTTTATTAAACTTCAAATCCCAGCCGGACAGGCAACACCAGCACCTCCTGTAGGTCCTGCACTTGGTCAGTATGGTGTTAACATCATGGCTTTCACAAAGGATTTTAATGAGCGCACAAAGAACGACATGGGTCTTATTATCCCAGTTGTTATCACAGTTTACGCAGACAACAGTTTCACATTCATCACAAAGACTCCTCCTGCAGCTGTTCTTATTAAGAAGGCTTGCGGTATTCAGAAGGCTTCTGGTGAACCAAACAAGAACAAAGTTGCAACAATCACTAGAGAACAGTGCCAGAAAATTGCAGAGCAGAAGATGGCTGACCTCAATGCTGCTTCAATCGAATCAGCTACATCAATGATCGCCGGAACAGCTCGCTCAATGGGTATCACTGTTGTTGATTAATCTTGGGAGGTAAGTGAAAATGAAACATGGTAAGAAATATGTTGACGCAGCAAAGCTCGTTGACAGAACTATAGTATATGATCCAAAAGATGCACTTGACCTTGCAGTAAAGACAGCAACAGCTAAGTTCGATGAGACAATTGAAGCTCATATCCGTCTTGGTGTTGACTCACGTCACGCTGATCAGCAGGTACGTGGTGCAGTAATTCTTCCTAACGGAACTGGTAAAGATGTACGCGTAGCAGTTTTTGCTAAGGGTGACCAGGCAAAAGCAGCTGAGGCAGCAGGTGCTGACGTAGTTGGTGCTGATGACCTCGTAGCTCGTATCCAGAATGAAAACTTCCTTGACTTCGACGTTGCAATTGCAGCTCCTGACTGCATGGGTCTCGTTGGTCGTCTTGGTAAGGTTCTTGGTCCTCGTGGTCTTATGCCATCACCAAAGGCTGGTACAGTAACACCAGATGTTGGTAAGGCAGTTACAGAGGCTAAGGCAGGTAAGATTGAGTATCGTCTTGATAAGACTAATATCATCCACTGCCCAATCGGTAAGGCATCATTTGGTGCTGATAAGCTTGCAGAGAACCTTGATGCTCTTATGGAAGCTATCGTTAAGGCTAAGCCAGCAGCACTTAAGGGTCAGTACATTAAGTCATGCTCAGTAGCATCAACAATGGGCCCTGGTGTTAAATTCGCTGCTAACAAGTATTTAGTAGCTCCAGCAGAGAAGTAATTTGTACTTGACATAGGGTTTACCCTATGATAGTATATTCGTGCTGTCCAACCTAAGACAGCAGGTGTCGAAAGACGTAACAGGCATTGCCTTACCTGCCGAGGAATGACGTATTTGAACATTTATGTTTGTAATGCCCTTCCTCGTCATGTGAGGAAGGGCTTTTTAATATTCATAGGAGGTGAATATTTTGCCAAGCGCAAGCGTACTTGAACTTAAGAAACAGGCCGTAGTTGATCTTGCTGCTAAACTCAGCGGATCATGTGCAGGCGTACTCGTTGAATACAGCGGAGTATCTGTTGCTGATGACACAAAGCTTCGTGCAGACCTTCGTGCAGAGAACGTAGAGTATAAGGTTATTAAGAACTCTATACTCAAGAGAGCAGCTGAAGAGGCTGGTCTTTCAGGTCTCGATGAAGTTCTTAACGGAACAACAGCTATCGCAATCAGTAATGAAGATCCAGTAGCTCCAGCAAGAATTTGTAAGAAATTCTCTGATTCTCATGATGGATTTAACATCAAGAGTGGTTACATGGATGGTGCAGTAGTAGATCTTGATACAATCAACAGTCTTGCTACACTTCCATCAAAGGATGTTCTTCTTGCAACAGTTTGCAACGCATTCAATGCTCCTATCGCATCATTTGCCCGTGTTATTCAGGCAGTTGTTGATAAGAACGGTGAGGCAGCTCCAGCTGCAGAATAATTTAGTAATTTTAAATTTATAATTTTGGAGGAAAATAAAATGGCTTCAGATAAAGTAACAGCTCTCCTTGAAGAGATCAAAACAATGTCAGTTCTTGAGCTTTCAGAGCTCGTACATGCAGTAGAAGAGGAATTCGGCGTATCAGCAGCAGCTGCAGTAGCAGTAGCTGGTCCAGCAGCAGGTGCAGGCGCAGCTGCAGCTGACGAGAAGTCAGAGTTCGATGTAGAGCTTACAGAAGTAGGCGCTGAGAAGATTAAGGTAATCAAGGCAGTTCGTGAGATCACAGGTCTCGGTCTTGCTGAGGCAAAGGCTCTTGTTGATGGCGCTCCTAAGGTAATTAAGGAAGCTATGGGCAAGGACGATGCAGAAGCTGCTAAGGCTAAGCTCGAAGAAGTTGGCGCTAAGGTTACACTTAAGTAATTTAATTTACGCACAATGGGCAGTCCACAATGTGGACTGCCTTTTCTTTTATATGTATTTATAATGTAATTGTGATATAATGATTTTAATTAATTTATATTTAGGGGTATTTGCATGTTTTACAAGAAAGGAGCGAAGCTACTCTGCATCATAATGGCTTTGATATTTATGATGCTCGCATTTTGCGGATGCAACAATGAGAAGAGTGGCAAAGCTAAGGGGTTGAATATTTCCTCTGCTAGCGACCTCGGCGGAAAGAAGGTCGCTATATGCCAGGGAACTATTCACGATCAATTGATATTGGAACTCGCACCTACAGCTGATTTGAAGTACTATTCAAGTTACGCCGATATGCTGAAGGCGCTTGACACCTATAAGATTGATGCGTTTGTTGGTGACACACCATGCTTCAAATATCTTATTCGTGAAGCAAATGCAGATTGTACTTTCCTCCCAGGTGAACTTTATGTTCAAGAGATTGGGGCAATCTTCGCGAATACTGAGAATGGTCAGGCGCTTTGTCAGGAATACAATGCATTCCTTGCATCTCTTAAAGAGAGCGGTGAACTCAAGAAACTTCAAGATAAGTGGATTGAGGGAGAAAATGAGACACTTAGTGTCACACCAGATGAACTCGATAATACAAAAGGTAGAGTGATTCATTATGCAATGGATACGCTCAATCCACCGTTCGGATATATGAAGGACGGTCAAATTGTCGGCTATGAAGTAGAACTTGCAATACTTTTCTGTAAATCACAGGGTTATGGAATTGAAATTTCGGATATGAAATTTGATTCACTTATCCCAGGAGTTATCAAAGGCACATATGATTTCGCATCCTCTGCAATTTCAATCACTGAGGAGAGAAAAGAAAGCGTTCTTTTCTCAGATAGCCAATATAAGTCGGGAGCATCAATTGTAATTAGAACTGAGGACCTCGGAACTGATGCAACACTTACTTACAATACATTCGACGAACTTGAAGGAAAGAAAATAGGAGTTGTAACGGGAACTATTTCAAGCCAGCTTGTTCCAGAAGCAATTAAGAATGTTCAGGTTGTAGAATTCTCTGCAATGGTAGATCTTGCCCTTGCTCTTGAGAATGGCAAAATTGATGCCTATTCAATGGACCAGCAGACAGCTGCTGTAATGTGCAATGATTTCGAGAACCAAGCAATTATGCCAACTCTTCTTCGCGAAGAGGACTATGCATATATCCTTAAGAAAGATGATGATAAATCCGAGAAGTTATGTGCTGAGATAAATGCTTTCCTTACAGAGAAAACTGAGGACGGCACTTTGGAGGAAATAAAGAGATTATGGCTTGGCGGAGACGAAGAGGCTAAGGCAGAGGCAATAGACCTCAATTCACTTACTGGTGAAAGAGGCACTTTGGAATTCGCAACATCATCTACAATTGGAGCACCAATGTCATACATTCTTGATGGTAAGAATGTGGGATATGACGTTCATGTTGCCTATCTTTTCTGTAAAGAAAACGGCTATAAAATGAGCGTCACAGACTATGATTTTAGAAGTCTTATCTCATCTGTTGCTGCTGGTAAAGCGGACTTCGGTGGTTCATGTATTACAATTACCGAAGAACGCGCTGAGAGCGTACTCTTCTCTAAACCGAACTATAGTGCAGGCCCTTGTATCGTTGTAAAGAAGGCAACGACTTTGGAATCAACCAGTAACGGCCTATTTGCAGATATCGGCGATAGCATTGATAAGACATTCTTCCGTGAGAATAGATGGAAACTCTTTGTTCGCGGAATTGGCTCTACAATGCTCATTACTGTACTTTCTATAATCTTCGGTACAGTTCTTGGATTTGCCGTATATATGGCTTCTAGAAAGGGAATAAAGTATCTTAACAGCGTATTTGATTTCTTCTCTTGGCTTCTTCAAGGAATGCCGACAGTTGTGCTTCTTATGATACTTTTCTATATCATATTTGCGAAGTCGGGACTGTCTGGTACAGGAGTTGCAATCGTCGGATTCACGTTGACGTTTGCGACGAGTGTCAGAGCTATGCTCGACACGAGTGTCGCAGCCATAGACAAGGGGCAGGAAGAGGCTGCTTTGGCCCTTGGATATTCACCGACTGCGACATTCTTTAAAATGATTTTGCCACAGGCAGCACAGATTTTCTTGCCAGGCTTTAAGTCCGAAGTTGTATCACTTATAAAGGGTACAGCAGTTGTAGGATATATCGCCGTACAGGATCTCACTAAAATGGGTGATATCGTAAGATCTCGTACTTACGAGGCGTTTTTCCCACTTATAGTTACTGCAATAATCTATTTCATTCTTGCAGGAATACTTACAAGAATAGTAGGGCTTATTGAGATAAAAGTCGACCCGAAAAAGCGCAATGTATCAAATCTTTTGAAGGGGGTTGACAAGAATGATTGAACTTAGACATGTATGTAAAAAGTTCCCAGATGTCACTCCTTTGAAAGATGTCAATGTGGTGATTAACGAAGGCGATGTTATTTCTGTAATCGGACCTTCTGGTACAGGTAAATCTACATTGCTTCGTGCTATCAATATGCTTGATCCACCAACGTCTGGAGATATTATTTTCGACGGCGAGGTCATCACAGCTAAGGACTGCGATATTAATCTTGTTCGTAGAAAAATGGGAATGGTATTCCAGAACTTTAACTTATTCGGACACCTCACCGTTATCGAAAATATTATGAATCCGCAAATTGATCTCCTTGGAGTTTCAAAGGAAGAAGCGCGCGACAAGGCGCTTGAGTTGCTTCACATGGTAGGCCTTATGGATAAGGCTCTGTCCTATCCGGACGAGCTCTCCGGAGGCCAGAAGCAACGTATTGCCATTGTTCGCGCCCTTGCGATGAATCCTAAGGTTATTCTCCTTGACGAGCCGACTTCGGCCCTCGACCCGACCATGGTCGGCGAGGTACAAGCCGTTATCCGAGATCTCGCACGTTCGGGAGTTACGATGATTGTCGTAACTCACGAGATGAAGTTCGCGCGCGAGATAGCTAACAGGGTCTTCTACATGGACGAAGGCGGCATCTATGAAGACGGTACGCCAGAGGACATCTTTGATAATCCAAAGAGAGAGAAAACAAGACGCTTTATCAAGCACCTTAAGGTTCTTGAACTCAGTATCGATAGTAATAAATTTGACTTCCTTGGCACTGTTTCTACAATTGAAGAATACTGTTATATGAGTATGCTGAGTAGAAAAGTAACCACACATGTCATAGGTGCATTTGAGGAGCTTTGCAAGGTTATTATTCTTCCGAAACTTCCTGATGACGCTATGATGAGAGCGGTAATTGAGTGCAGCGAAGATGGCAGTGCTATGATGAATATACTTTACAATGGATCCAGATTTGACCCAAGAGATACTACAAACCTATTGGCGCTTGAAGTACTTGAATCGCATATTGAGAAAATGGACCATATGTCTATGGATGATGGCGTATTTACCAATAGCGTCAGCGTTATAATTAAGATTGATTAGTAAAGTGATAATTGTTAAAATAAAAGAGTAATTTATTATATGAGGTGATATTAATGGGAAAGAAGATTATCGTTGCCGGTGCGGGTCACGGTGGACTCACATGTGCAGCCCTCCTCGCAGAGAAAGGCTTCGACGTAACTATTTATGAGCGCGGCAAGAAGGGCCAGCTCGGTTACGACTGGACAGATATTTTTGATCCAAAGGCACTTGATCTCGTAGGTTGCCCACGTCCTTCAGAGGATAAGTTTGAGTGGAAAGTTGATATGACTTTCTGGGGCCCAGGCACTAAGGAATCATCTAAGATTCGTCAGCGCGTTCCTAATGATCCAGAAGAGATGGAAATCAAGATGGAGCGTTCAGACATTTACGACATGCTCGTAAACTTTGCAGAGTCTAAGGGTGCAAAGATTGTTTATGATACTGACATTACAGGTCCTATCATGGATAAGGACAGAGTAATTGGTATCAAAACAAGCAAGGGCGACATCCTCGGTGATATGGTTATCGACTGCTGCGGTTGTGAATCACCAGTACGTGTTAACCTCCCTGATTACCTTGGAATTCAGAAGCATCCAAAATGGGGCGAGAAATTCTATGTATATCGTGCATTCTATGATCTTCCAGTGGACATCAGTAAAGTAGATGACCTTTACAAGGTAATTCTTTTCCCAGACAAGGAGTCTGTAGGTATCGCTTGGATCGCATCTGAGGCAACAGAGACAGAGTCACACTCTGACCTTCTTGTTGGTCATATGGATAAGTTCACAGAGGCAGAGGCTCTCGAACTTGCTGAGCGTTATAGAAAGGACAATCCACAGCTTGGTACAAAGCAGAGCCGTGGTGGTTACTTCACACTTATTCCTGTACGTCAGCCAATCTCTATCATGGTTGCTAACGGATATGCAGCTCTTGGTGACTCAGCATTCATGACAGTTCCAATCATCGGTTCTGGTATCGGTAATGCTATTAAGAATTCTAAGATTCTTGCTGAAGTTATCGCTGGTGATAAGACAGAGACATATTCAGCTGAGACACTTTATAAGTATCAGGTTGAATACTATAACAAGATGGGTCGTCATATCGCTCCTCTTGCTCTTGCAAAGCTTCTCCTTACAAGAGTTACACAGGAAGAGATTCGCTATGCTATCGATGAGGGACTTCTCACATGGCATGAGATGACAATCACAGCTAACCACACATCAATTTGGAAATTCTTGAACTTCGATCCTAACCTTCCAAAGCGTGGCGTAGCACTTGTTAAGAACCCTGGACTTCTCAAAAAGGCAGCTCCAGTTGTTGCTGATGTTCTCCAGTACTACTTCATTTCTTATCAGATGCCTAAGACATATAGCCTTGAGGGCGTTAAGGCTTGGGCTCGTAAGTATGATCACGTATTTGAAAAGAGACTTCCAGCAGATAAGGTTGCAGCAGACGCAGCATCTTACAAAGACTAATTAAAAATTTGCACCCAGGAAGAGATTCCTGGGTGCTTTTTTGTTTACAATTAAGGTATTATTTTATATAATTAATTATTAATATGTACAACTATGTATTTTTTTAGGAGCAAAATATGGATTTCAATAAACTTGCAGAGCTTCTTTTCCCTGATGTGGACAAGACTCTAGAGTATTATGAAGAACTTTATAAGGAGAGAGATCTTCCAGAGGGTGCACGTGTCACAAGATTTGCACCTTCTCCGACTGGATATCTCCACATAGGTGGACTCTTCTCGGGTCTCATCTCGAAACTTACTGCTGATGTATCTGGTGGTCAATTCTATCTTAGAATTGAGGACACAGATAAGAAGCGTGAGGTTGAGGATGGAGTATCCGGTATTGTAAAAGGTCTCGCTGATTTTGGAATAGATGTTACTGAAGGCGTAACTGGTTTCGGTACAGAGGCAGGTGCCTATGGACCATATACACAGAGCCTTCGTGCAGATATTTATCACTGCGTTGCAAAACAGCTCGTGCTTCAAGGTCTCGCATATCCTTGCTTCTGTACGGCGGATGAAGTACAAGCAATCCGCGATGCACAGGAAGCAGAGGGAGTCCTCAAAGGATACTATGGAAAGTATGCCAAGTGTCGCGACCTAAGCTTCGAGGAGATAGAGGAGAAGGTAAAGGCAGGTGTGCCTTACGTACTCCGTCTCCGCAGTCCGGGTCGCGAGGATGGTAAGATTATTTTCGATGATATGATTAAGGGCAAGATTGAGATGCCTGAAAATATTGTCGATGTGGTTCTTCTTAAGACAGACGGAATTCCAACATATCATTTTGCTCATTGTTGTGATGATCATTTTATGAGAACAACACATGTTGTTCGTGGTGATGAGTGGATCTCATCAGTACCAACTCATATTCAACTCTTTAAGTCCTGTGGATTTAAAGTTCCAAAGTACGCACACATTGCTCCAATTATGAAACTTGATGAGGGCAATAAGCGTAAGCTTTCAAAGCGTAAGGATCCAGAGGCGGCTGTGGAGTTCTACAGCGAGCAGGGTTATCCAAAGGAGTCAGTACTTGAATATCTCTACACTTTGGCTAACTCCAACTTCGAAGATTGGCGCCGTGCCAATAAGGATGCGACTCTCGAAGATTTCCCATTCAACTTGAAGAAGATGAGTGTATCAGGTGCACTCTTCGATCTCGTTAAGATGAATGATGTATCGAAGAATGTTATCTGCGTCAAGAATGCCGATTGGGTTCTTGAGAGAACACTCAAGTGGGCAGAGGAGTATGACAAAGAATTCTTCGCTCTTCTCAATGCTGACAAGGAGAAGGCAAGAGCTATTCTCAATATTGATCGTGAGAATCCAAAGCCTCGTAAAGATATTGCTAAGTGGTCCGATGTACCGGAGTATGTAGCATATTTCTATAACTATCAGCCGAACTTTGACACACTTCCAGAGAACATTAGTAAGGCGGATGCCGTCGCTGTTCTCAAAGCGTATAAAGACATCTGGTCAGTAAATGATCAGAAGGATGAATGGTTTGAGAAAATTAAAACTCTCTGTGAACCACTCGGTTTCACTCCGAATGTAAAAGAGTACAAAGCGAACCCTGATGCATATAAAGGACATGTTGGTGATGTCTCAACAATCATCCGTGTCGCAATGACTTCTCGTACTAACACACCAGATCTCTGCAGTATAATGCAGATTCTTGGTGAGGAAGAAGTAATGAAGAGAATAGACGCTGCAATCGCAGCTTGGGAGAAATAATAATGGCAGAAGAAATTAGCAGCAACTTTATTCATGATTTTATAGATGAGGATTTAGAGAACGGAGTCTACACTTACGTTCAGACCCGTTTCCCACCTGAGCCAAACGGATATCTTCATATAGGTCATGCTAAGGCTATTTGCATTAACTGGGCAACCAAGAATAAATATGATGGCAAATTCAACCTCCGTCTTGACGATACCAATCCTGGTAAAGAGGATGTTGAATATGCGGAATCTATCCGCGAGGATATAGAGTGGCTCGTTGGAGCGGAACTCCCGGAGACACTCTATGCATCTGACTATTTTGACTTCATGTATGAGTGCGCAATCCGCCTCATAAAGAAGGGCAAGGCATTTGTCTGCGATCTCTCTCCAGATGAGATTAAGGAGTACAGAGGTACTTTAACAGAGCCAGGCAAGAACAGCCCATATAGAGATAGAAGCGTTGAGGAGAACCTCGACCTCTTCGATAGAATGACCAAGGGCGAGTTCCCTGACGGTTCTCATGTCCTTCGTGCGAAGATTGATATGACTTCGCCTAATATCAATATGAGAGACCCTGTAATTTACAGAATTGCTCATCTCTCACATTACAGACAGGGCGACAAGTGGTGTGTATATCCAATGTATGATTTCGCTCATCCTCTTGAGGATGCGAAAGAGGGAGTTACACATTCACTCTGCTCACTTGAATTTGAGAACCACCGTCCACTCTATGACTGGGTTCTTGACGAGTGTGATGTTGCCGAGGTGCTCGGCCATCAGAGACCACGTCAGATTGAGTTCGCTCGTCTTAATCTCAACTATTGCGTAACTTCTAAGAGACGCTCACTCTATCTTGTAAACGGTGGATATGTTGATGGTTGGGATGACCCACGTATGGTAACAATCAGCGGTATGAGACGCCGTGGCTTCCCAGCTGCTGCGATTCGTGATTTCTGCGAACGCATCGGTGTCTCCAAGGCATATTCAGTAGTTGACTTTGGCCTTCTCGAGGCCTGCGTTCGCGACAATTTGAACGCATCAGCTGCACGCGCCATGGCGGTACTTCGTCCACTCAAGGTTGTAATTGATAATTATCCAGATGGACAGACAGAGATTATCGAGACACCAGTTCATCCTGACAAGCCAGAACTTGGAACAACTAAGGTTACCTTCTCTAAAGAACTCTTCGTAGAGGCAGATGACTTTATGATTGAGCCAGCGAAGAAATATTTCAGACTTTATCCTGGCAATGAGGTAAGACTAAAGAGTGCTTATTATATAACATGTAACTCTTATGAGCAGGATGAAAATGGAAGCGTAACTTGTCTCCATTGCACATATGACCCAGAGTCTAAGGGTGGCGAGACACCTGATGGAAGAAAGGTTCGTGGAACAATTCACTGGGTATCAGCAGACAATGCGGCTAGTGTTGAGGTTCGTCTCTATGACAGACTTTTCAATGTTGAGAACCCATCTGATGATTCACAGGAACTTAAGGAATATCTCAATCCAAATTCACTTGAAATTCTTCCAGATTCTGTTGTCGATAAGTCACTTGTTGATGGACTTAAAGTCGGTGACACATTCCAGTTCATGCGCAAAGGCTACTACACAGTAGATAAGAATTCTGTACTTGATGGTGCAGATGCTAAAGTGATATTTAACAGAACTGTTGACCTCAACAGTTCATGGAAATAAGAGGCGATACTATGGCAAAGAAAGAAACAATTTGTATTCAGGGTGGATATATCCCAGGTAATGGTGATCCACGACAGATTCCAATTATTCAAAGTACAACATTCAAATATGACAGTGCTGATGAGATGGCTAAACTCTTCGACCTTGAGTCCGATGGCTATTTCTATTCACGCTGCGGCAACCCAACCTGCGACATGGTCGCAGCTAAGATTGCCGAGCTTGAGGGCGGCACGGCCGCACTTCTTACAGGATCTGGAATGGCAGCCAACTTCCTCGCATTCTTTAATATTGCAGGTTGTGGTGACCATGTAGTTGCAAGTTCAACTATCTATGGTGGAACATATAACATTCTCTCAACAACAATGAAGAGAATGGGTCTCTCATGCACATTTGTAGATCCTGATTGTAGCGAGGAAGAGCTTAACGCTGCATTCCAGGAGAATACGAAGTTCGTATTTGGTGAGACAATTGCGAACCCAGCACTTACAGTGCTCGATATTGAAAAGTTCGCAAATGCAGCTCATGCTCACGGCGTGCCTCTTATCGTAGATAATACATTTGCAACACCAATCAATTGCAATCCATTCAAATTTGGCGCTGACATTATCACTCATTCAACAACCAAATATATGGATGGCCATGGTGCAACACTCGGTGGTTGTATCGTAGATTCTGGTAATTTTGATTGGACAAAATATCCTGATAAGTTCCCTGGACTTACAACTCCAGACGAGAGCTATCACGGTGTAATTTACACAGAAAAATTTGGCCTCGGCGGAGCTTATATCGCCAAAGCCAATGCACAGCTCATTCGTGACCTTGGCACAGTACAGTCACCACTTAACGCATATATTTTAAATCTTGGTCTTGAGAGTCTTCCTGTACGTGTTGCTCGCCATTGCGAGAATGCACTCAAAGTCGCAGAGGCACTTGAGAAGAACCCTAATGTAACATGGGTAAACTATGCAGGTCTTCCTGGCAACAAGTATTATGAGCGTGCTAAGAAGTACATGCCAAACGGCACATGTGGTGTTGTATCATTTGGCATCAAGGGCGGTAAGCCTGCAGCAGAGAAGTTCATGGCGAACCTCAAAGTTGCATCAATTGAGACACATGTAGCTGACGCACGCACATGTTGTCTCCACCCGGCATCCACAACACACAGACAGATGAATGACGAAGAACTTATCGCTGCCGGCGTACCGGGCGACCTTATCCGTTATTCATGTGGCATAGAAAATGCAGATGACCTTATTGAAGATTTGGAGCAGGCATTGAGGAATATCTAATGGCAAATTCACTTTCTAAAAAAGAAGAGATATGTTACGGCATTGGCGCATTTGGCAAGGATCTTGCCTATATGCTGTCGGCGACTTATGTTCTTTATTACTTCCAGGACCTCCTCGGGGTAAATGCAATCGCAATGGGCACCATACTTATGGTAGCCCGTATCTTCGATGCATTTAATGATCCAATCATGGGAGTAATCGCCGACAGGACCAGAACTAGGTTCGGTAAATTTAGACCTTGGCTCTTCATAGGCACGATTACTAATGCTGTGGTTCTTTATGTCCTTTTCGCAGCACCTCCATCACTTAGCGGTGGCGGTCTTGTCGCATATGCGTCCATATTTTATATTCTCTGGGGCGTAACTTATACGATGATGGACATACCATTCTGGGCTATGATTCCGTCATTTACTGACCCAGGACGCGATAGGGAGAGAATCACACAGATTGCCCGTACTACCGCATCTGTCGGCGCCGCGCTTGTGTCTGTTGTCACAATGGTGGCTGTTATGGCACTCGGCCACGGCGATGAGATTCTTGGTTTCAAGAGATTTGCTCTTGTTACTGCAATTGCATTTACTGTGACAGTAATGGTTACAGTATTCGGAGTTGAAGAAGAATCTACTGTAGACATGGATACTGTACCACTTAAAGAGATGTTTAAATCATTTGTAAAGAATGATCAAGCACTTGTGGTCGCAGTTACAATGGCAATCATCAACACATCTTTCTATACAACGGCCAACCTCGGAATTTACTTCTATAAGTATGATGTGGCTGGACCGAATTGGTATCACTATTACACCATTTTTACGATAGTTGGTGGTGCATCGCAAATTTTCGCGATGACGATACTTTTCCCAATCCTTAGAAAGTTCTTCAGTCCGATAACTGTATTTCGTATAGGTTTTGGATTCGGGCTTATCGGGTATGTAGGTCTTCTCCTTTTGATGTTCCTTACAAAGAACCTTCCGCTTATATTCTGTATTCCAGGAGCATTTTGCTTCCTATCCAATGGAATACTTATGGTTCTTGTAACTGTATTCCTTGCCAACTCTGTTGACTATGGCGAGTACAAGAACGGAACAAGAGAGGAGAGCGTAGTATGCTCGATGCAGACCTTTGTTGTTAAGCTTGCATCTGGCATCGCTGCTCTTAATGCATCAATTTGCCTTTCTGTATTCAATATCAATAAAGATAAAACGGAAGCGGCAGTCGATTTTGTAATCTCCAATACTGCGAGATACGGACTACGCGCTTCCATAACATTCATTCCAATGCTTCTTCTCTTCGTTGGAATGTATATATTCGATAAGAGATATAAACTTACTGAAACTAAAATGGAAGAAATTGTACAATTCTTGAACGAAAAGAGGGACAAGAATGCCAATTAAAATACCAACTAATCTACCTGCAAAGAAGGTTCTTAATTCTGAGAATATCTTCACAATGACGGAGACTAGAGCGGGTAAGCAGGACATACGTCCGCTTAAAATCCTTCTTCTCAACCTCATGCCAAAGAAGGTTGAGACAGAGACGCAGCTCTGTCGTCTCCTCGGAAATACACCTCTTCAGGTGGAACTTGAACTCATCAAGGTCTCAACACATGAGACAAAGAATACGAGCGAAGATCATATGCTCGCATTTTATAAGACCTTCGATGAGGTAAAAGATCAGAACTTCGATGGAATGATAATCACGGGTGCACCAATAGAACATCTTCCTTTTGAAGAAGTTGATTATTGGCCTGAGCTCTGCGAGATCATGGAGTGGAGCAAGACTCACGTCTGGTCCACCTTCCATATCTGCTGGGGTGCTCAGGCGGGTCTCTATTACCACTACGGTATAAAAAAATATGACCTCCCTGAGAAACTCTTCGGTATCTATCCACATAAGGTTGTAAAGAAAGGCTCAATGCTTTTCCGTGGCTTTGACGATACATTCATGGTACCTCAGTCACGTCATACAACAATTAAAACAGAGGATGTCGAAGCACATCAAGAACTTAAGATTCTCGCTTCTTCAAAGGAAGCTGGGGTATATTGTGTATCATCTAAGAAGGGTAGACAGATATTTATAACTGGACACTCAGAATATGATGCAGACACACTTTATAACGAGTACATGAGAGATCTTGACGCTGGAAAGCCAATCCATATGCCAGTTAATTATTTCCCTGGCGACAAGGTAACGCAGAAGCCACCTGTTACTTGGCGCTCATCAGCAAATCTTCTCTATTCAAACTGGCTTAATTATTTCGTATATCAGGAGACCCCTTATGACCTTGAGCAAATCAAATAGCAATAAAAAAGCATATAGATTCATATCACTGATACTATTAGTTCTAGTGCTTCTTTCAACTTTTGTAGGTTGTAATAAAGCAAATAGCGAAGTAACAATTAAGTCAGTAAAAGATATAAAGGGAAGAAATATAGGTATATTACAAGGAACAATGTTTGAAGATATCGCCTATACAGAATTTCCAACTTCCAATGTCACTATACTTAATTCTTATGCTGAACTTTTATCTGCACTTGAGGCAGGAAAAATTGATGTATTCTTTGCGGATGATCCGACGGCAAAAGTTTTATGTGAAGAGAACGATAATATAGCTATATTAGATGGATTTCTTGATAAGGAGTCCTATGGCCCTATTTTTTCGAAAACAGAAAAAGGATATAACCTTTCCTGTAAATTTAATGTTTTCATTTCTGAAATATCATCAAATGGTAAACTCGAAACACTTCAACGAAAGTGGATAAAATCAGGGGCGGAAGCTAGAACTTTTGATTCTGACCTTTTAGACAATCTTGATGATCATAACGGCGTTATTAAAGTTTCTGCCAATGAGGACTCGGTGCCATTCATTTATATTAAAAATAATAAAGTCACAGGTTTTGAAATTGAACTCATTTATAATTTCTGTCGAAAGAACGGTTATGGTCTCGACATAGAATATGTAAGTGCAGATGCAATGATAAGCAATGTCGAAAATAAGAAATCTGATATGGCAATTGGCTTTATCTCATACACCGAGGAGAGAGAGGAGAAATTCTATTTCGCATCTCCTGAATATGTAGGTGGAGCAGTGGCACTTATCAAATCTGGTGAGGCAGAAAAAACTGGAGGCGCGCTAGAGCAACTTATGCTCAGTTTTGAGAAAACATTTATCCGTGAAAGTAGATGGAAAATGTTTTTAGAGGGAATAGGAATTACAATTCTTATTTCTGTCGCATCTTGTGTTATAGGTACAGCACTTGGAATTATATTCTTCACGCTTTCATATCATATAAATAAGAGAAAGACTTATGAGGCCAAACTTGCGGTTTCTCTTGTCACATTGGTCAAGAGAATACCTATTGTTATTCTCCTTATGATTCTTTATTATGTAGTATTCGGCTCAATCGATGTCAGTGGAATCATGGTTGCGATAATCGCATTTACCATTGAATTCGCGATATCGCAAGGCACTGTCTTAAGCGATGCCTTAGAGGCGATGGGCGAGGGCCAAGCGGATGCCGCCGTCAGCCTCGGTTACACCGAAATGCAGGCGTTCTTCCGCTATGTATTGCCACAGGCTCATAGAAGAGCTACCAATACATACAGGGAAGAATTTATCAATCTTGTTCAGTCAACCTCAGTCGTAGGTTATATCGCTGTAGCAGACCTCACTCGTGTCAGTGACCTTATTCGTACTCGCTCATATGAGGCACTTTTCCCACTCGCAGCTACAGCCATTATTTACTTAATTCTTATCTGGGTTTTAATCAGCATTGTAAAACTTGTAGGAAAGTTCTTCGCGGTTAGAAGAAGGACCCCAGAAATCATTTTGAAGGGGGTTGATACCAAATGATCGAACTTCAAAATGTAAGTTTAAGCTTCGGAAAAGTAGCAGCATTAAGTGATGTTAATATCAAAATCGAAACAGGAGATGTAGTATCAATCATTGGCCCATCTGGTCAGGGTAAGACAACTCTCCTTAGGACAATGCTTCTCCTTGACACTCCAGATAGCGGTAAAGTTCTTTATAAAGGAAAAGAGATTGGCAAGAACAGAGCCGACCTCATTGATTACCGCAAGAAAATAGGAATGGTATTCCAGGATTACAACCTCTTTGAGGAACGTACGGTAATAGAGAACGTTATGCTTCCACAGATGGATCTTCTCGGAAAATCTAAGCAGGAGGCATATGATTACGCAGTGCAATGGTTGCATAAAGTTGGCCTTATGGGCAAACGCTTCGCATACCCAGATGAACTCACTGCTGGTGAGAAACAACGTGCTGCTATCGCAAGAACGGCAGCTATGGATCCTGAAATCATCTTCCTTGATGAGCCGACCAATAATCTCGATCCAACGATGAAGAAGGAGATACATCAAGTAATTCGTGATATTGCGAAGACAGGTGCCACAATGGTTCTTGTAATCAGTGAGACGAGATTCGCAAGAGAGATTTCTAACAGAATTGTATACTTTGACGAGCACACTGTATATGAGGAAGGAACAGCGAATCAGATATTCACTGATCCTAAGAGACCTAACACTCGTAAGTTTATTAAGCAACTTCATCTTCTTAATATTCAGATTGATACAGTTGACTTTGACTTTATCGGCATCTACACAAGAATTGATAGGTATATCGGTCGCCAGAGAATCAATCAAAAGCAGTCAAATGCAATGCATGTCGCTTTTGAGGAACTTGGCAAGAGAATCATTCTTGAACATATTGATACGGATAATGATTTCAAACTCAACATCACTTACGATTATGATGAAAAAGCGAATCATATTCATCTCACAGTACGTTATACAGGAGATGAATTCAATCCGCTTGAAGCTGAGGATGAACTTGCAGTTACTATTCTTCAACATATTGTCGGTGCAATGAAGTGGGAGTATATCAAAGACGGTGAATATACTAATAGAGTCACTGCACTTATTCAATAAAATAAAAAGATCGCTACTTTAGTAGCGAGCATTTTATTTTTATTGTTTCTCAAGTTTTAAGTCTTTGTCGCCATAGAGAATCATGAAGAGAATCATGAGTACCTCTCCGAACATGCTTGTGAAGAACATAAGCTCTCCGGCAGATGCGCCAGCAGCGGAGATAGCGAACATAAAGAAACCTGAAAGGAAGAGGAAAGGATTTTTCTTCTTCTTTAATGCGATAAGTCCACATACCATAAGAGGGATGTCAGAACCAATTGAAAGTGCGAGTGAACCGATTGTTGCCCATTTTGGTGTGAGCTCGCCGGCTTTGTAGCGGAATACATTCGCTACTGTCTCGCCGTCAAGGACTGTGCAGAGGCTCTCTGCAAGGCCAAAGGCGATAAAGAATGCTGTGATGCCCCATACAATCTTCTTCTGCTTGTCCTTTGCGCCGAGTGCCTCTGCGCAGATAGGGAAGAGAAGCGGGATAAATGCACCATGGAATACGAATCTAAGTTGTGATAAGCCCTTGAATACGGAGCCGCCTTTAATGAATGCACCAAGTGCGATAAACAGTGCATCATAGAAAAGGCCAAAGGTAATAACTGCTGCGAGTAGGAAGATTTTGTACTTGCTGTCTTTGAACTTCTTAAGAAGAATGACCATGAAGCTTAAGTGAATTGCTGTGATTACCCACAATAGGCTAGAGAGATTGCTAAGTAAAAAGCTCTTCATAATACTACCTCACTAAATTAATTAGTATATTAATAATTTTAACATTTTGGCGTTCATATTTCAAGGATTTGGGGACTTTCTTAAGCACTTAAAAAAATGAAAAATAATCGTCAATGATTGTTTGACAAACATATAATATTACTATAAAATATTATTATAATAATATCATTGTTATAAGGTTTTCTTGTGACTGACGGAATTTTGCAGAGAACTGCAAGGGAGCAGGAAAATCGGGTTTATGCCGACCGTCTGGGCGCAGTTAGAGAACACTATCTAACTGTGCCTTGTTTTGTTTTTATCGCATGATGAAGAAAGGAAGTAAAAAATGAAAAAAGTAGGAATCGTAATGGGAAGCGACAGCGACCTTCCAATACTTCAAAAAACAATTGATACACTCAAAGAGTTTGGAGTTGAGTACGAAGTCCATATCTTTTCGGCACACCGTACTCCTGTCGAAGCTACAGAGTTCGCACGCTCTGCTGCGGATAACGGATTCGGAGTACTTATTGCGGCTGCTGGAATGGCAGCCCACCTTGCGGGGGCTATTGCAGCGCAGACAGTTCTGCCAGTAATTGGAATACCTTGCAAATCAAATACACTTGACGGCATGGATGCTCTTTTGTCAACCGTACAGATGCCATCAGGCATACCTGTTGCCACGGTTGCAATCAATGGAGGAGCTAATGCCGCATTACTTGCAATTCAAATTTTGGCGGTTAATGATGACGAGCTTCGTAGCAAGCTTATCGAGCAGCGCCAGAAAAATTATGAAAATGTCATTAAAAAAGATGCTGAAATCGCATCTAATCTATAATTCAAAGGAGTAATTAAAAATGGAAAAGGTTTACACAGGAAAAACAAAGGACGTATTTGCACTTGATAACGGTAATTATTTGCTGAAGTTCAAGGATGATTGCACCGGTAAAGACGGCGTGTTCGATCCAGGCGAGAATTCAGTAGGTCTTACTATCGATGGTGTTGGTGATGTTAATTTACGTATGTCAATTTACTTCTTTGAGAAAATCAATGCTGCTGGAATAAAGACTCATTTTGTTAGCGCTAATCTTGATGATACAACTATGGAAGTTCTTCCTGCGAAGGTATTTGGCCAGGGCCTTGAAGTAATCTGCCGTAACAAGGCAGTTGGTAGCTTCATCCGTCGCTATGGTGAGTACATCCCAGAGGGAAGCGATTTGCCATCTTATGTTGAGATGACATTTAAGAATGATGAAAAGGGAGATCCACTTGTTACTAAAGATGGCCTTGCAGTGCTCGGCGTTATGACTGAAGAGCAGTACGACGCAATTAAGGTTCAGACACAGCAGATCACTAAAATCGTTGCTGATGATTTAAGTGCAAAAGGTCTTGTACTTTATGACATCAAGTTCGAGTTCGGTTATGACAAAGACGGCAGCGTTATGCTTATTGATGAAATCGCTTCTGGTAACATGCGTGTTTATAAAGACGGCGAATATATTGACCCAATGACTCTTTCAAAACTCTTTTTTGCTTAATTAATTAAAATCAAACCGAAAGGATTAGCATTATGGGTGGATTTTTAGGTGCAGTATGTAATAGAGATGTTATGAGTGATGTGTTCTTCGGAACAGATTATCATTCACATCTGGGCACCAAAAGTGCTGGACTTGCTGCATATAGCAAAGAAATAGGAATACAGAGGAAAATTCACAATATTTCCAATTCTCCATTCCGCGCACAATTTGAAGGAATATTAGAAGAGATGCAGGGCACTGCTGCGATCGGTTGTATTAACGATACCGATCCGCAGCCACTGATTGTCCGTTCATCTTTTGGCAGTTTCGCTATTGTCACAACTGGATTTATCAACAACAAGGATGCTTTGGTTGATGAATACTTGGAATCACGCAGCGGTCAGCTTAATGCGGCAAGCCGTGGTGTAGTTAACTCTACAGAAATTGTTGCTGCATATATAAATTGCAAAGACAATATTGTCGATGGTATCAAATATGCACAGGAAAAGATTGACGGAACAGCGCTTATTATCATACTCACTGATGATGGAAAGATAATCGCCGCAAGAGATTATGATGGTAGATTGCCAGTACATATCGGAAAGTGTGAAGATGGATATTGCGTTGGATTTGAGGATTTTGCTTACCAAAAGCTTGGATATACCACTGAATATGATTTGAAACCTGCTGAGATTGTTGAAATAACAGCTGAAAAAATAACTGTTCTTTCAGAGGGTAGAGAGAAACAAAAAATATGTGCTTTCCTTTGGTCGTATTTTGGATTCCCATCTTCTACTTATGCAGGCGTAAACGTTGAGGCAATGCGTTGCCGCAACGGTATGATTATGGCAGAGAATGATATGAAGAATGGTTGTATGCCTGATGCGGATTATGTTGCAGGTGTCCCAGATTCCGGCACACCTCACGCAATCGGATATGCCAACCAGAGTCATATTCCATTTGCAAGACCGTTTATTAAATACACTCCTACATGGCCAAGAAGCTTTACTCCTACAAGCCAAAAGGAACGCAATCGTATTGCGAAAATGAAACAAATTCCTGTAAGCGAATTAATAAACGGTAAGAAATTACTCTTTGTTGATGACTCCATCGTTCGCGGAACACAGCTTCGCGAAACTGTTGATTTTCTTTACGAATGCGGTGCGAAAGAAGTTCACATGCGTTCGGCATGCCCGCCGATTATGTATGGATGCAAGTTCTTGAACTTCTCTCGTTCAACAGGAAATATGGAACTTTTAACTCGCAACATCATTATGGAACTAGAGGGCGAAGATGGCATGAACTATCTTGACGAATATAGTTCCAGCGATACTGAAAGAGGAAGAAAACTCAGAGAAAAAATCTGCGAAAAACTTCACCTTGCCTCCCTTGAATTCCAAACGGTTGAGGGACTGCAAAAAGCAATAGGAATAGATAAGTGTGAACTTTGCACCTATTGCTGGGACGGAAAGGAATAAACTATGATAGAAAATTCAAGCTCGAAGGCGTATGCCGATGCAGGAGTTGATATTACCGCCGGATACCGTGCGGTAGAACTTATGAAAAAACATATTGCCGCAACCGTCACACCTGGCGTTTGCTCTGATGTGGGCGGCTTTGGCGGTTTGTTCGCACTTGATGTTAACGGTATGAAAAAGCCGGCGCTTGTCAGCGGAACAGATGGTGTAGGAACAAAACTGAAGATAGCATTCCTTATGGACAAGCACGACACAGTCGGCATCGACTGTGTTGCTATGTGTGTCAACGATGTTATTTGTTGTGGCGCAAAGCCGCTCTACTTCCTTGACTATATTGCTTGCGGAAAGAATGTTCCGGAAAGAATAGCTGATATCGTCAAGGGCGTATGTGACGGTTGCGTTCAGTCCGGTGCAGCACTTATCGGCGGTGAAACTGCTGAGATGCCAGGCTTCTATCCTGAAAACGAATACGACCTTGCCGGATATTGCACAGGTATCGTTGATCTTGAAAATATTATCGACAATAAAACTATGTCTGAGGGTGATGTGATTATTGCGCTTCCATCTTCAGGCGTTCATTCAAATGGCTTTTCTCTTGTTAGAAAGGTGTTCGATATAGAGAACGCCGACATTAAAAAGCCATTGACAGAACTTGGTGGAAAATCACTTGGAGAAACACTCCTTACTCCAACTAAGATTTATGTAAAGCCAGTTCTCGCTTTGCTTGAAAAAGTTAAGGTTAAAGGTATCTCTCATATTACCGGTGGCGGTTTCTATGAGAATATACCAAGAAGCATTCCTGATGGATTTGGTGCTGTTATAAATAAATCTGATGTACGTGTATTACCTATTTTCGATTTGATAGCGAAGACTGGAAATATTTCAGAACATGATATGTTTAACACCTTCAATATGGGTGTTGGAATGAGCATTGTAGTATCTAAAAATGATGTAGATGAAGCTATATCTATTTTGAAAGCAAACGGCGAAGATGCTTATGTAATAGGCGAAATTGTTCGCAGTGACGAGAAAGTCGTATTAAACTAAGACGCCATAATTGGAGGAATAGAAAATGCGCGATAAAGTAAATATTGCGGTTCTTGTATCTGGAGGCGGCACTAATCTTCAAGCCCTTATAGATGCCCAGAAAAGCGGAATTATTAAAAGCGGAGAAATAACGCTTGTAATATCCAATAATCCAAACGCCTATGCTCTTACACGTGCGAAGGATAACAACATCTCTTCTTGCGTTGTAACTAAAAAAGAGATGGGCAGCATGGAGGCAATGGAGGAAAAGATTATCTCCGTTCTTGAAGAAAATCAGATCGATGTGATCGTGCTTGCCGGTTTTATGTGCATCTTAAGTGAGAAGTTTGCTAGTAAATATGATCATCGCATTATCAATATTCATCCGTCACTTATCCCATCTTTCTGTGGTGAGGGATTTTATGGATTAAGGGTGCATGAGGCGGCTTTGGCAAAGGGCGTTAAAGTAACAGGTGCAACAGTTCATTTCGTCAATGAAATTCCTGATGGCGGAGAAATTATCATGCAGAAAGCTGTTGAGATATTGGAAGATGATACTCCTGAGTCCTTGCAAAAACGTGTAATGGAGCAGGCTGAATGGATAATTCTTCCTGCGGCAACAGAAAAAGTATGTAATGAGTATTTAATGAAAGGCTGATATAGATGGCAAAATTTGATTTGAAAGAATTATTGGCAAATAATACATATCCTGGCAGAGGAATCGTAATCGGCAAATCGGCAGATGGTAAAAGCGCTCTCTTCGCATATTTCATAATGGGAAGAAGCGTTAACAGTCGTAACCGTATTTTCGAAAGCTTTGAAGGTGGCATGCGCACCAAAGCTTTCGACGAAAGCAAACTCTCTGACCCAAGCTTGATTATTTATAATCCTTATTTACAGCTCCCATCAATTGATATTGTTACCAATGGTGATCAGACCGATACAATTTACAATCAGATAAAAGAGGATGGAAATAAGGACGGCCTTTCTTTTGAGAGAGCTCTTAATACTAGAGAATTTGAGCCGGACGCACCGAACTTTACTCCACGTGTTTCCGGAATTTTAAATTATTGCTTCCAGAGCAATTCATTTACATATAAACTTTCCATACTTAAGAGTGCAAACAAAACTGCCGATGGCGGATGCAACCGTTTCGCATTTAGCTATGCACCGGTTGACGGCATAGGCCATTTCATTCACACCTATAAGACAGATGGAGATCCAATTCCTTCATTTGAGGGTGAGCCAGAGGAAGTTGCACTTCCAAATACAGCAGAAGAATTGGCTGATATGGTATGGACCAATCTTAACGAAGATAATAAGGTTTCACTCTTCGTACGCCAGATTCCTCTTGATGGCAGTAAGCCAGTTGAAATCATAATCAACAAGAATAAATAAGGAGAAACAAAATGAAAGAATTTGAATTGAAATATGGTTGTAACCCTAATCAGAAACCAGCCAAAATATTTATGAATGACGGTAGTGAACTTCCGATTGAAATTCTTTCCGGCAGACCGGGATACATCAATTTTCTTGATGCCTTTAACTCTTGGCAGTTAGTAAAAGAGTTAAAGGAAGCATTGGGACTTCCAGCTGTTGCATCATTTAAGCATGTAAGCCCAACTTCTGCTGCAGTAGGTATTAAGCTCTCTGAGAAACTTAAAAAAGCTTGTTTCGTTGATGATATTGAGGGACTTGATGATTCTCCACTTGCTTGTGCTTATGCAAGAGCAAGAGGTACAGACCGTATGTGCTCATTCGGTGACTGGGTAGCACTTTCGGATGTATGTGATGTTACAACCGCTTTGATGATTCAGCGTGAGGTATCAGATGGAATTATTGCCCCAGGATATGAACCAGAAGCTCTTGAAATTCTTAAATCAAAGCGTAAAGGAAATTATAATATCGTTAAAATCGATGCAAATTATGTGCCACAGGAAATAGAGCACAAGCAGGTTTTCGGTATCACTTTTGAGCAGGGAAGAAACAATTTCAAAATTGATAAGGAATTGCTTTCCAATATCGTTACAAAGAACAAGGATATCCCTGAAAGCGCTGTTCGTGATTTGATTATTTCCTTGATAACACTTAAATATACTCAGTCCAATTCTGTATGCTTCGCATATGATGGACAGGCAATCGGTGTTGGAGCGGGTCAGCAGTCAAGAATCCATTGCACACGCCTTGCAGGTAGCAAGGCAGATACATGGTTCTTGCGTCAGAGTGATAAGGTACTGAACCTTCCATTCTTGCCAACAATTGGTAGACCTGACCGCGACAATGTTATCGATGCCTATATCAATAAGAATGAAGAAGATGTCTGTGCCGATGGTAATTGGCAGAAGTATTTCACAGAGCAGCCTTCATACTTTACTGATGCAGAGCAGAGAGCTTACCTTGATACCATTACTGGTGTTTCATTGGGCTCAGATGCATTCTTCCCATTTAGCGATAATATCGACAGAGCGAAAAAGAGCGGTGTCTCTTATGTAGCAGAACCAGGCGGTTCTATTCGTGACGATCTTGTTATTGAGCGTGCTGATGGATATGACATGACAATGTCATTTACTGGTATGAGATTATTCCACCATTAATGAGGTATTAAATATGAAAATAATGGTAGTAGGCGGTGGCGGTCGTGAGCACGCCATCATAAAGAAGTTAAAAGAGAATAAGGATATAGAAAAGATATATGCACTTCCTGGCAACGGCGGCATGGCCGACGATGCAGAGTGCGTCGATATCGGTGCGTGCGAACTTGATGAAGTTGTAAACTTCGCGCAGCAGAATAGCATTGATTTTGCTGTTGTAGCACCTGACGACCCACTCGTTTTAGGTCTTGTTGATCGTTTAGAGGAAGTTGGAATACCATGCTTTGGACCTCGTGCAAATGCGGCTATAATTGAGGGAAGTAAAGTATTCTCTAAGAACTTGATGAAGAAATACGGTATTCCAACAGCTGAATATCAGGTATTTGATAATGCAAAGGCAGCATTTGATTATATTAAGACCGCTCCTATACCTACAGTTATCAAAGCTGATGGTCTTGCTCTCGGCAAAGGCGTTATAATCGCCTTCACAAGGGAAGAGGCAGAGAATGCCATCACCGAAATTATGATGGATAAGAAGTTCGGTAAGAGCGGCGACAAGATTGTTGTCGAAGAATTCTTAGAAGGACCTGAGGTTTCTGTTTTGGCTTTCTGCGACGGTAAAACAGTTAAACCTATGGTTTCCTCTATGGACCATAAGAGAATCGGTGACGGTGATAAGGGACTTAATACCGGCGGTATGGGAACAATAGCTCCTAACCCTTTCTATACAGAAGACGTAGCAAAAGAGTGCATGGAAACTATTTTCCTCCCAACTATAAATGCTATGAACACCGAGGGTAGAACTTTTAAGGGATGCTTGTATTTCGGCTTGATGCTTACAAAGAACGGCCCTAAGGTAATCGAGTATAATTGCCGTTTCGGTGATCCGGAGACTCAGGTAGTATTACCTCTTCTTGAGAGCGATTTGTATACAGTAATGAAGGCGGTTTCCGATGAGAAACTTTCTGATACAGAAGTAAAATTCAAGGATGCTTCCGCTTGCTGCGTAATCATGGCATCAAACGGTTATCCACAGTCTTATGATAAGGGCTTTGAAATTTCTATTTCTGATGAGGTAAAGGATTCCGTATTCGTTGCTGGTGCTAAACTTGAGAGCGGCAAATTACTTACATCAGGCGGTAGAGTATTAGGCGTTACAGCTATTGGCGACAGCCTTGAAAACGCAATCAAATCTGCTTATGAAAAGGTAGAGAAGGTAAGCTTCAATAATGCCTATTTCAGAAAAGATATCGGCGCAAAAGCTTTGAGAGGGGAACAAAAGTAAGTGGTATATAGAATTTTTGTTGAAAAAAAGCCAGAACTTGCTCATGAAGCAAAAGCATTAAAAAATGAATTGGTTTCACTTCTCGGAATCAAAGGAATTGATGATTTACGAATCATCAATCGATATGATGCCGAGAACATTACAGAGGAACTATTTAAGAACTCAATCTTAACGGTTTTCTCAGAGCCTCAACTTGATATAGTTTACGATACCCTTTCATGTGATGATAAAATTGCTTTTGCAGTTGAATATCTTCCAGGACAATTCGACCAGCGTGCGGATTCTGCTGCACAGTGCATTCAGCTTAGTGCACAGTGCGAGCGTCCAATTATCCGCACAGCGAAGATATATCTTCTTTCCGGAAACATTTCGGATGAAGAACTCGAAAAAGTCAAGAAGTATGTTATTAACCCTGTTGAAGCAAGAGAGACTGGCTTTGAATTGCCAGAAACACTCGCTGCAAAGTATGAAATACCTACAACGGTTAAGACACTTGACGGATTTATAAATCTTACAAAAGACCAACTTTCTGAGTTTGTTACAAATTACGGTCTTGCTATGGACCTCGATGATATTGCTTTCTGTCAGCATTACTTCATGTCAGAGCACCGTGATCCAACAATCACAGAAATCCGTATGATAGATACGTATTGGTCTGACCATTGTCGTCATACAACATTCTTAACAGTTATTGACGACGTAAAGTTCGAAGATAAACTTTTGCAGGACACATATAACGATTATATTGCTACTCGTGCAAAGCTTGGCAGAACTAAACCAATCTGCCTCATGGATATTGCAACTCTTGCTGTAAAGGCACTCAAAGAAGAGGGTAAGCTCGACAAGCTTGACGAGAGTGAAGAGATCAATGCCTGCACTGTAAAGATAGACGTAGAGGTTGACGGTGTAACTGAGCCGTGGCTTTTACTCTTTAAAAATGAGACACACAATCACCCTACAGAGATTGAGCCGTTTGGTGGCGCCGCAACATGTATCGGCGGTGCTATCCGTGATCCACTTTCAGGCCGTTCTTATGTATACGGTGCTATGCGTGTAACGGGAGCTGCCGACCCAACTAAACCAATTGAGGAAACTATACCTGGCAAGCTTCCACAGAGAAAAATTGTTACTACTGCCGCTGCAGGATATTCTTCATACGGTAATCAGATAGGTCTTGCTACCGGTATTGTTGACGAAATTTATCACCCAGGCTATGCTGCAAAGCGAATGGAAATTGGTGCTGTTATTGCGGCAGCTCCAGAGAAGAATGTTCGCCGTGAAGTACCTGCACCTGGCGATGTGGTTATATTGCTCGGTGGTGCTACTGGCCGCGATGGTTGCGGCGGTGCAACCGGCTCATCTAAATCTCATACAGCACAGTCACTCGAGACCTGTGGTGCAGAGGTACAGAAGGGTAATGCACCTGAAGAGAGAAAACTTCAGCGTCTCTTTAGAAACTATGACGCTTGCCGTATGATTAAGCGCTGCAATGATTTCGGCGCAGGCGGTGTCTCAGTTGCTATCGGTGAGCTCGCTGATGGATTACATATCAATCTTGACCTTGTCCCTAAGAAATATGACGGACTTGATGGCACAGAGCTTGCAATAAGTGAAAGCCAGGAGAGAATGGCAGTTGTTGTTGAGAAGGAAAATGTTGACGCATTTCTTTCTATTGCAAACAGCGAAAATCTTTCCGCTACACCAGTTGCTGTTGTAACTGAGGAGCCACGTCTTGTAATGGAATGGAACGGCAAAACAATTGTTGATGTAAGCCGTGAATTCTTGAATTCAAATGGTGCTGAAAAGCACATCTCTATAATTGCGGAAAATCCGGCAGAGATCACAAAGTCGGTTGACGGTTCATTTACAGATAATATGACTAAAACCGCAACCGATTTAAACACATGCTCTAAGCGCGGACTTTCCGAAAGATTTGACTCGACCATTGGCGCCGGAACGGTACTTATGCCGTTCGGCGGTAAGAACCAGCTCACACCTATTCAGGCAATGGTTCAGAAAGTTAGCGTTGAAAAGCAGCATACAAGCAATTGCTCTTTGATGGCTTTCGGTTACAACCCATTTATAACCGAGCAAAGCCCATATCATGGCGCATACTTCGCAGTGGTTGAATCAGTTTGTAAGCTCATCGCTACAGGCGCTGATTTCAAAGATGTATATCTGACATTCCAAGAGTACTTTAAGCATCCAGGAAAGGACGGCAAGCGCTGGAGCCAGCCAGTATCCGCTTTGCTCGGTGCTTTCCGTGCACAGATGGATCTTGGAATAGGAGCAATCGGTGGTAAAGACTCGATGAGTGGTACATTTGAGGATATCGATGTTCCACCTACACTTGTTTCTTTCGCAGTTACAACTTCTAAAACTGATAGGATAGTATCACCTGAGTTTAAGAAAGCAGGCAACAAACTCATCCTTATTAAAACTGATTATGATGAAAACGGTTTGCCGAAGACAGATTCCCTTATGAAGAATATGTCTTTGACAGCAGAGCTCTTGAAATCAGGCAAAGCAGTTTCTTGCTACACTCCAGGAATGGGTGGCATTGCTGAAGCAGTTATGAAGATGGCTTTCGGCAACTCATTAGGATTTAAGTTTAATGATAACCTTACTATCCAAGACATTTTCGGATATTCATACGCTTCATTCTTACTCGAGGTTTCTGACCCTGAGGATTATGAAGTAATCGGTGAGATAACAGCAGAACAGAATATTTGCTATAAGAACGAAGCACTTTCTCTTGATAAGCTTCTTTCACTTTATGAGAACAAGCTCGAGGGCGTTTATTCTTGCAATATAGAGAACTCTGACACACGTCATGATGCTTTCTCATATGTTGCACAGGAAAGATGTGCTCCAGCTATTAAGACAGCGAAGCCTAAGGTTTTGATTCCTGTATTCCCAGGTACGAACTGTGAGTTCGATTCTGCGAAGGCAGTACGTGATGCCGGAGCAGAACCAGAGATTCTTGTAATCAACAACAGAAGCGCTGATGGCATAAAAGAAAGCGTTGAGCGTTTCTCAAAATCACTTTCTACATCACAGATGGTATTCTTACCTGGTGGATTCTCAGGTGGCGACGAACCAGACGGAAGTGCGAAGTTCATTACTGCATTCATGCGTAACCCTGAGATCAAAGAGGGTATTACTGATCTCTTAGAGAATCGTGATGGACTTATGTGCGGTATTTGTAACGGTTTCCAGGCACTCGTTAAATTGGGACTTGTTCCATTTGGCAAGATTACAGAGCCAAATGAGGATTACCCAACTCTTACATACAATACAATCGCTCATCACCAATCAAGAATTGTTAGAACAAGAATTTGCTCTAACAAATCTCCATGGCTTTCTCTTGTAGAAGTTGGCGATATTATCAATGTTCCAATTTCTCATGGTGAAGGTAGATTTATTGCAAGTGAAGAAATGATTAGAAAGCTTGCTGAAAACGGACAGATTGCAACACAGTATGTTGACCTATCTGGCAACGTCAGCAACGATGTTCACTTCACTCCTAACGATTCTGCATTTGCTATCGAAGGTATAACTTCACCTGATGGTCGTGTCTTCGGCAAAATGGGACACAGCGAACGTGTTGGCAATGGACTTTATAAGAACGTTCCTGGCAACTACGATATTCGCATGTTCGAATCAGCAGTAAAATATTTCAAATAGTTACAACTATGCATAGGAGGCAAGTCAATGAAAGATTACACCGAATATATTGATTCAGAGCTTTCTGATTTTAATGACCCTACCTATGAAGAGGACCTTGCAAAATTTAAAGCAAAGCGCAAGAGCGCTATGCGTGATCGAGAGGTTGTTTTAAGAAAACGTGGTCTCTCTGATGCCCAGGTTATCTTTGACCTCATCATCAGTGAGAACAGCAACGTAAGAAACGAATTTATAGAAGAGAAAAAGCAAACTTTAGAAGACAATATCGAAAAGCGTCTCTTCAAAATTAAAATTCTCCTCTCAGTTGTATATTTCATCTTCGTAGGAATAACATATTTTGCAGTATCGTTCACCACCCATCATTGGGACCTCTCATGGCTTATAATTGTGGGTTCCATTGTGCTATATGCGGATTTCTTGCTCGTAATGCCAAGGACATTGCATTACAGAGGAGAGCGCACCTTAAAGTTCTCCTACGCGCTCTATTTGGCGCTCATTTTAATTGCGCTCTTCGTTTGGCTCATTATTGAGATCCAAACCCACGGCGACACGCACATCAGTTGGATTGTACTTACATCCACACTCTCTATTGTCAGTTTCTTTGACACCTTTGTGCCACGCCTTGCGCATGAAAAGCATGCAATCTTCCACACCTATCTCGGTGCGCCTATCACCTGCATATTCATCTATGTAACACTTGGTCTTACAGGCCTAATCGGATGGCATGTCGGTTGGCTTATCATCTTTATAGGCATAGCAATCTCGCTGCTTGCCCTAGCTATTGACACCTATCACAAGTATGGTCTTCGAGCTCGTGCCGAAAAGCTCCGCCTTGAGAGATATGCAAACAAGGAGGGTGATATTAATGGCTAAACTCACAAAGCACGATGCTGAACTCTGGGACAAGATGCATTACATGTTCCGTGACTACAACGACCGTATGGTACACGTTGTATTTACCTATGATTACCTAATTGATATTGAAGCTTTGAAAAAGGTTATCATATGCTTTGTTGAAAAGATTCCTGTCCTTCATTCAAGTTTCATATTCAATGCAAGCAACCCATACTGGGCTGAAAACGACTACACTATAGAGGAAATCCTCACTGTTATTGACGATCCTGATGACCTTGATTTAGCAGTAGAAGACTTCATTATGCAATACCTTCCTCCTGAGAGCAAACTCCAAATTCAATTTGCTGTCATCAACAAAGATGGAAAGTCCACTCTTTGCATTGTTGAAAACCATATGTGTATGGACGGCGGTGATCTCAAGTCCTTCCTCGCCTCTTTCTGCGAGTCATATACTGAACTCGTTGAAAACAAAAAGAGCCCAATTTCAAACGTTAGACAGGGCTCACGTTCTTTCGAAGAAGTATACACAGACCTCTCTCCTCAAGAGAAGCATGCAGCCAAGAAACTTTACAAAAATGTTTCCAACAAGGACACACATGGCTTCCCATTTACTGATGATGAAAAGGACGATAAGTCCTTTATAGTTAAGCGAAAAATCAGTGCCGATAAATTTACCAAATTACGCGCTGCTGGCAAGGCGCTTGATGCAACTGTAAACGATATCCTAGTTGGCACTTTCCTCTACTCTATGTACGAGATAGCAGGTTTTAAACCTGATGAAGAAGTTGTTGTATCATGCGCTATTGACCTTAGACGATATATAAGCAACCTTGATGACGTTGGTTATACCAACCACACCGCTTACATGCCATGCTCAACGCCTGGCAAGGCGCGTGACATCAAGGAAAGTGTTGAGTTTGCAAAAATCTCAGCTCGCAAAAATAAGGACGACCGTTTTATGGGACTCTATGGTCTCCCACTCCTTAAACTCGCATACAACATAATGCCATACATTGCATCCGAGAACGTAATCAAGATTGGCTACTCTAATCCTCTACTCTCGATGAGTAACATCGGAGCACTTGATCCTGAAAAGCTCTCACTCTGTGGCAATGCTCCTATCGATGGTTTTATGACAGGCGCCGTTAAGTATAAACCATTTGCCCTAATGTCTGCGACATCACTAAACGGTGAATTAACACTCGCAATGTGTGAGCGTGGAAACGCCAAGGATAAAGCACTCATTGAGCAATTCTTTGATTCACTAGAGCGCAACTTTGACGACCTTATAAATCAAGTAGAAACGAAATAAAGAAAGCCCTTCGGCAAATGATATGTACCCCGCTTACTGGTTGTCCAGTAAACGGGGTACATATCATTTTGCCGTCTATTTTATTCTATTGGTTTCATCGTTGGGAAGAGGATAACGTCACGGATGGACTCGTTGCCTGTTAGAAGCATGACGAGACGATCAATGCCGATACCACAACCACCTGTTGGTGGCATACCATACTCAAGAGCACGAACGAAGTCGTCATCAAGCATGTTGGCCTCTTCGTCACCGCAGTCGCGAAGCATGAGCTGATGTTTGAAACGCTCCATCTGATCGAGCGGGTCATTGAGCTCTGAATAGGCGTTGCCGTATTCGGTGCCGAGAATGAAGAGCTCGAAACGCTCGGTGAGATAAGGCTTGCTTGGTTTACGCTTCGTGAGTGGTGATACTTCAACAGGGTAATCCATGATGAATGTAGGCTGCTCAAGGTTCTCCTCAACATATTCATCATAGAAGTTTACAAGTATGTCACCCCAGGTCTCTTTACCTTTTTCGAGTTCGATACCTTTTTCTTTAGCGAGGGCGATAGCCTTCTCGTTGTCGCATGCGAACTCCTCAAAGTCGATACCTGTATATTTCTTAACTGCGTCAGCCATTGTCATGCGTGCAAATGGCTTTTCAAGGTCGATGTCTACGCCCTTGAAAGTTACTTTATATGTACCATTTGCAGCCATGGCTGCGTTACGGATGATGGCTTCAGTTCTGTCCATCATTCCGTTGTAGTCTGTATATGCCTCATAGAATTCGATTGATGTGAATTCTGGGTTGTGCTTTGTATCCATACCTTCGTTTCTGAAGATACGGCCAATCTCATATACTCTCTCCATTCCACCAACGATGAGACGCTTGAGCGGAAGCTCTGTTGCGATACGCATATACATATCGAGATCAAGAGAGTTGTGATGTGTTACGAAAGGACGAGCTGTTGCGCCACCTGCGATTGTATTAAGAACAGGTGTCTCAACTTCAACATATCCAACATCATCAAGTGTCTTGCGAACGGATGAAATGATCTTAGAACGCTTGATGAATGTATCTTTAACCTCTGGATTTACGATGAGGTCTACATAGCGCTGACGATAGCGTGTGTCAGCGTCTTTAAGACCATGGAATTTCTCTGGGAGAGGGAGAAGTGACTTTGAAAGAAGCTTTACACTATTTGCATGAACAGAGATTTCTCCTGTCTTAGTGCGGAAGAGGTAACCTTTGACTTCAAAGATATCTCCAATATCGGACTTCTTGAATGCTGCATATGGCTCTTCACCAATAGCATCACGGGAAACATATACCTGAATGTTGCCGTTCTTGTCCTGAATATTACAGAATGAAGCTTTACCCATTACACGCTTGAAGAGCATTCTACCTGCGATTGCAATGTTAATAGGGTCGGCATCGAGAATCTCACGTCTCTCGTTGTAATCAGCATTGATTACTTCGCGAGCAGCCTGCTCGTCGAGACCGTCAACATTTGGTGCCGGTCTGTCGCCGAGAATCTTTTTCTCATGCTCCTCATAGATTGCTTTGGCCTCAATGGTATGATGAGTCTGCTCTGCAGTCATAACTTGGAAAGGATCATTTCCGGCTTCCTGCAAAGTCTTGAGCTTATCTATTCTAATCTGTCTTTGCTCATTGGTTTCTTCAGCAGTGAGCTCGTGCTCCTCTGCTGGATTCTGATTTGCTGGCATTTTATTTCTCCTAAAATTTATTTCTTGAGTTCGATGTCAATAATCTTGTATTTACGTGGGCCAACTGGTGTGTCAGCTGTGATAGTTGCGCCCTTTTTCTTGCCAAGGAGAGCTTTACCAACTGGAGATTCATCAGAGATACGGCCCTTCATTGGGTTAGCCTGCTGAGGACCTACGATCTGATATGTCTCTTCTTCTTTAGTTTCAAGGTCACGGATAGTAACCTTAGATGCACGGTTTACTATATCGGCTGAGAGTTCATCTTCGTCGATAAGTTTATAGTTCTGAAGGATAGCTTCGAGCTCGTTGATACGAGATTCGAGCTTGCCCTGCTCAGATTTAGCTTCGTCATACTCAGAGTTCTCTGATAAGTCTCCGAATGAGAGAGCTACTTTGATTTTTTCTGCAATGTCCTTACGGCCATTGGTCTTGAGGTCTTCGAGTTCATCCTGAATTTCTTTAAGACCGTCAGAGGTAAGTAAAATTTCTTCTGCCACTTTATATCAATCCTTTCTTTATTCCTCAATTGCACGAAGCGCGTCGCGCTCCTCTTTAGATACAGTTGTCTTAACGTCGCGAAGTATCTTAATCTGCTTGCGGTTATAAGACACAGGCGCAGCGTCTGGGTTACGGTCAAGCCTTACCTTGACGATGCCGGAGATAAGGTTGGATTCCGTAACGGTTCCTTTTCCGTCTGCTGTGCTTACGAGTGCGCCTGCTTTAGGCGTCACTTTAGCAAGATGCTCGTATGCTTCTTGCTCGTATTTTAAGCAGCACATCAGACGGCCACATGTGCCTGATATTTTAACAGGGTTAAGTGAAAGTCCCTGTTCTTTAGCCATTTTAATTGATACTGGTTGGAACTCACCCATGTAGTCGTGGCAGCAGAATGGTCTGCCACAGATGCCGAGTCCGCCGAGCATCTTTGCCTCGTCACGAACACCAATTTGGCGGAGCTCGATACGAGTTTTAAATACTGATGCGAGGTCTTTTACAAGTTCACGGAAGTCAACACGACCATCTGCGGTGAAGTAGAAAAGAATCTTGCTGCCATCGAATGTATACTCAACTTCTGTGAGCTTCATATCGAGACCGTGCTTTGCAATCTTTTCTTCGCAGATTTTGAAAGCGTCTTCTTCTTTTTTCTTATTCTTTTCGAGTTGTTTTAAGTCTTCATCTGTCGCAACTCTAAGAATCGGTTTGAGCGGAGCGACAATCTTATCGTCTTCCACCATCTCGTTGCCTGTGGAAACTGTGCCACATTCAACGCCACGGGCGGTCTCGACGATAACCTGCTGTCCCGGCTCGAGCTTTGTGCCCTTAGGGTCAAAGCAGTAGATCTTGCCGACCTCTTTAAATCTAATACCAACTACTTCAGTCATTTTGACCTCCTGTTAGTTTCGAAACTAGACGTGTGAGCGTTAAGTTCTTGTTGGAATATATGTTGATTGCTTTGCCAATTTCAATGATTCCATCCTGAATCTTGAAAAGTTCATCACTGCTGAGTGATTTCGACAAAGCGGTTGCTTCTGAAATTGAATCTGTGATGGTAGGCCCATCGTTCTGTAATGCGAGTGCATCACGAATGATGCCTTGCAGGCAGTCGAGCGTCAGAGGCAAGTTGTCGAAGTTCTTGTCAAAGCACGCTGTAGCGGCGAGAACTTCGAATTTATTCCTCTTCGCTACTGCATTCGCGATTTTGCGAGCGAGCTCCTGGCACTCGCCGAAATCCTCAGATGCCTCTAAATTGTCGTCATCTGAGAGGGAAAAGAGTGCAACACGTGAGAGAACTGTGCCAAGAAGCACAGAATGAGTGTTGCACAGTAGGATAAATGTTGCATAACGAGGTGGCTCTTCGAGAATCTTGAGAAGAGCATTCTGGGCGTAGTCCTGCATAAGTTCAGCCTTAGCGATTATGTAGATCTTACGCTCATTTTCATTTGGGATAATATATGCATCGTCGCGCATCTTTCTTATGATGTCGACGGATATAGTCTTTTTCTTTTCTTCAGGTAATACGATGACTACATCCGGGTGGATGTCAGCCATTACCTTGTCCTTTTCTCCGACAAGCTGCGACGCGAGCGCGCGTGCCTCGCTTAGCCTGTCCTCATATGTGCCTCCGTCTATGACGAGGGCGTGAGGAACACGGCCGGAGTCCAGGAGAACCTGTAACTTATCTAGCATACTAGTTGTCCTCGTCTACTTCGCTTGTAAGCGGAGTAACTGTGAATAGGAATGATGTGATAAAGATTGCCATTGTAAGATCGGCAAGGTTAAATGGATAAGCTGAAGGAATGAGACTTCCCTTGCCTGTGATGATGAGAATGAGTGGAGCGAGTGCGGTTACAAAGCCAAAGAAAGCGGCACATGTACCTGAGAACCAGAAAATCCACATGCTGTGCTCACCGTTGATGTCGGATGCGATTCTTGCAAATGAAAGGAAGAAAATGCTGGCAAATGCAAGCATTATAAGCTGCAAGAAAAGCTGTGATACATTCTTGAAGTTTACTGGATCAATGAAATGTGCAATGATTCTAACCATTGCCCAAAGTGCAGGCGATAGCGCGAGGAGTCGGCTCTTCTCGTACTTGTTCTTTCCGCTAAAATATGAAATTGTTACGAAACAGAAATAGATTGCGGAAAGAATTCCGAAGAGCGACTCGAAACCGAGCGCAAGTACGCCTGATGAGATAAGATATCCGAAAACATTAGATGCTTTGGAAATAAGTCCTGTTGAAAGTGTATCAAGGAGTGATGTAACTGATGTGATTGTTGAGAATATCATTCCGATTACGAAAAGAACACTGAATATGCCGAGTGGAATATCCTTTTCTTCTGTGAAAACAGGCTTCGCCATAATTTCACTGAAGAATGAGAGTATGAATGCTACGAGAGCAAATACTATTCCAATTATGTAGATGGATAAAACTGTGAAATCGCGAACTGACCAGAAACCTGTAAGAGGGTCTATGCAGTTTCCAAGCTGGAATACGCGAAGAGGTACAGTTACAAATACAAATATTGCCAACACAAGAAGTAGTGGCGTAGGGGAAAGATTCTTAAACTTTAAATTCTTCATATCAATCACTCCGAAGATATAATATATATCAATTAAGTAAAAATATACTTACACAGTTAAATTATTATATACCATTTATATATTAAAAATCAACCGCGAAATGGCTTTGAAAAGTATCCAAAAAAATATTTTTATTTTATATAAAAAGCAATGTTGACATTGGGGTAAAAGTGCCATATAATGATATACACTGACAACGGAAACACAATATATTGTGTTTTTTATATTTTTTGGAGGACATACGATGATTGAAACCATTATCAAGAGAGACGGCAGAGCAGTACCGTTCTCGATCGACAAGATAGCACAGGCTATCTTCAAAGCTGCAGAAGCAACAGGAGGAAGCAACTATGACGAGTCTTTAGAGCTCGCTCAGAAGGTTGTTGCTTACATTGAATCAACTGGAAATACTCGTCCAACAGTCGAGGAAATCCAGGATTCAGTAGAAAAAGTTTTAATTGAAAGTGGTCATGCAAGAACAGCAAAGAAGTTCATTCTTTACCGTTCTGAGCGTTCACGTGTACGTGAGATGAACACTCGTCTTATGAAGACTTATGAAGGTCTTACATTTAAAGACGCTAAAGAAAATGATATTAAACGTGAGAATGCTAACATCGATGGCGATACATCAATGGGAACAATGCTCAAGTATGGTTCAGAGGGCGCAAAGCAGTTCAATGAGCTCTACGTTCTTAAGCCAGAGCATTCTAAGGCACATGTTGAGGGTGATATCCATATTCACGACCTCGACTTCTTGACACTTACAACAACATGCTGCCAGATCGACATTAGCAAGCTCTTCAAAGGCGGTTTCTCAACAGGTCATGGTTTCCTTCGTGAGCCAAACGACATTTCATCTTATGCTGCTCTTTCTGCAATCGCAATTCAGTCAAACCAGAACGACCAACACGGTGGTCAGAGTATCCCTGCTTTCGATACTTTCCTTGCTCCTGGTGTAAAGAAGACATATAGAAAGTTCTACATCTCTAACTTAAGTAAGGGCCTTGAGCTTCTCTGCGAGTTCGAAGATGCAACAGAGCCAACAAAGAATCTCTGTGCTGAAATCGAAAATACCTACGGCGTAAGCCCAGTACTTGCAAATGATAATGACTATCAGGCACATGAGGCATATCTCCTTATCAACAAGTACGGCATTGCAACTGAAAAAGTTAAGAAGGCACAGAACTTTGCACTTAAGAAGGCTGTAAAAGAGACAGATAAGCAGACATTCCAGGCAATGGAAGCTTTCGTACACAACCTTAACACAATGCACTCACGTGCAGGTGCTCAGGTTCCATTCTCATCAATCTCTCTCGGTGATGATCCATCACCAGAGGCAAGAATGGTTACAAAGAACTTCCTTCTCTCAACAGACGCTGGTCTTGGTAATGGTGAAACAGCAATCTTCCCAGTATCAATTTTCCGTGTTAAGGATGGCGTTAACTACAAGCCAGAGGATCCAAACTATGACCTCTTCAAGCTTGCAATGAGAGTATCTGCTAAGCGTTTGTTCCCTAACTTCTGCTTCGCAGATTCAACATTCAATGCACCTGGTTATGATGTAAACGATTACAACTCTAAGGTTGCATACATGGGTTGCCGTACACGTGTTAAGAGCAATGTATACGACCCAAGCCGTGAGGTTACTTGCGGACGTGGTAACCTCTCATTCACATCAATCAACCTTCCAAGAATTGCTATTAAGGCAAATGGAAATATTGATACATTCTTCGAGGATCTCGATAGAAAGATTGATCTCGTATTTGATCAGCTCTATGACAGATTCCTTATTCAGGGTCACCGTAAGGTTTACAACTATCCGTTCCTTATGGGACAGGGACTCTGGCTTGATTCTGATAAATTAAAGCCAGACGATGAGCTCATGGAAGTATTAAAGCATGGTACTCTTACAGTTGGTTTCATCGGACTTGCAGAGGCACTTAAAGCTCTTATCGGTTCTCACCACGGTGAGACTCAAGAGGCTCGTAACCTCGGTCTTGAAATCATTAGCCATATGCGTCAGCGTACAGACGCTAAGGCTAAGGAGACAGGCCTTAACTACTCACTTATCGCTACACCTGCAGAGGGTCTTTCAGGACGTTTCGTTCGTATGGACCGCGAGCGCTATGGCGTAATCCCAGGTGTTACAGATAGAGCTTATTACACCAACTCATTCCACGTTCCTGTATATTTCCCAATCTCAGCATTTGAGAAGATCAAGATTGAGGCACCTTATCACGCAATCACCAACGGTGGTCACATCTCATACATTGAGATGGATGGTAACCCACTCGACAACCTTGATGCATTTGAATCAGTTATTCGTTGCATGAAGGAGAGCAACATGGGTTATGCTTCAATTAACCACCCTGTTGACCGTGACCCTGTATGTGGATATACTGGAATTATAGGAGATACATGTCCACGTTGCGGACGCCATGATGGTGAAGCTGTATCCGAAGAAGTTCTTATGAAGATTAAGGGCTACTCCCATAACACATGCTCCTGTGATGAGAACCCACTTGAAGAAGCAGACAAGGTTGCTCATCCAGTAGATGCTGAAGCAGTTTAATAAAATTTTGACATATAGAAAGAAGATTATTTTATGGATAACAAAATGGTAGGCGAAGGCGTAAAGTTCGAGAGAATCAGAAGAATCACTGGTTACCTTGTAGGTACACTTGATCGTTTTAACGATGCAAAATATGCTGAGGTAAATGATAGAGTTAAGCACTCAATTGGTACTGGCGCAGGAGAGTTCGAGCAGGTATAATGCTAGAGTTTCCAATAGACACTCAAATTATTGATCCGGACCAGCCAGGTGAAACTAAACTTCACCTGGCTGGAGTTATCCGTGAATCAATTGTCGATGGTCCTGGTTGGCGCTTTGTGGTGTTCGCGCAAGGATGCCCGCATCGTTGCAAGGGATGCCAAAATCCTCAAACGTGGCCGTTTGAGGGCGGCTACCAGACGACCGTCGAAAATATTGTTAAAGCAGTTCTTAGTGATAAGCTTGTAACGGGAGTTACACTCTCAGGTGGGGAACCGTTTACCCAGGCCAAGGCATTAGCAGTTCTTGCGAAAGAACTCAAGAAGAATGGCGTGGACGTTATGGCGTTCTCCGGCTGGACATATGAGGAACTCCGTGACGGTGCAAACGATCAGAATTGCTGGATGGATCTTCTAAAAGAACTTAGCCTTCTTGTAGATGGTAAGTTTAGAGAGGAAGAGAAGTCATTAGACCTTAGATTCAGAGGCTCTAAAAACCAGAGAATCGTTGATGTTGCGGCATCTTTGGCGTCTGGTGGCACGGTCCTTTCCGAACTTAATTGATATAAAAAATAGACTCTGTAAAGTTATATTGCTTTACAGAGTCTATTTTTATTTCTCGAAATACGATTTTATTGTATCAAAATCTGCTTTGAAGGCACCCTGAATCATTTCAGGTCTGCCGCCACCACGGCCGTCAAGTGCCGCGTTGATCTCCTTGGATTTCTCCCGTAAATCTACGCTATTTGAGGAGATTATATATCTATATCCGTCAGGAGAATTCGTTAGTGCTACGAAGATTCCGTCGGTTTTCTCGCGACCGCCATTGGCGAGAGCGAGGAGAGCATCACTGTCGGCATTCTCAATTAGCATTACGAGATTGCCATCTTGATGCTCGACTGATTCAAGCTTCGCGAGCGCCACTTTTTCCGAGAGCCTTCCGAGTGAAAACTCGAGGTTCTTATTGGCAATTTGGAGATTCTCAACGCACTCGGCAAGTTCATACTGACGAGCGGAGAGTAGTTCTCCAATTTTAAGGCACTGCATCTGTTTCTCATCATAGTCGAGGAGAGCTCTTCTTCCGCAACGGAAGTGGAGGCGAGTACCACCATGAGATTTCTCGATATTTATTACTTTGATGAGACCGACCTGGGCCGTGCTGCTTACATGTGGTGCGCAGCAGGCACAGCAGTCAACGCCGTCAATTGTGACAATGCGGACATTTTCTGTGAGATCAAGCTTCGAACGATATTCAACTTTGCTCAGATCTTCTGGGAAGGAGATTGTGACAGAGCGGTTGTCGAATACATAGGCGTTGGCCTGCGCTTCGACTGCTTTTACGTCTTCCCAGGTGAGCGTACCGTTATAATCGCAGGTGACATCGGTGTCACCGAGGTGGAAACCGATATTGTCATATCCGTACTTCGTATGGATGACGCCAGACAAGATATGCTCACCTGTATGGTTCTGCATACGGTCGAAGCGCGTATCCCAATCGATTATGCCGGATACTTCACCCGAGAGTGCTTCACGGACATAGTGATATACATGTCCGTTCTCACTTTGAACGTCGAAAACTTCTATTCCATTTAATGTGCCTTTATCAGCACCTTGTCCGCCACCCTCTGGGTAGAAGGCGGTGTTATCAAGTTCAACTTTGAAAAAATCACCGCTCTTTTCACAGTGTATTACGAGAGCGGTGAATTCTTTGGTATATGAATTATCTATCATTTTACTATTTCTACCATCATGCCTGGTACTGAACCACATGCATTTGCTTCGTCTGTATCAATATGAATTGCAAGACCTGATGTTGGTGTAACACGCGCAATTACGTCGTCGAAGATGAGAGAACGATCTTCTGACTGAACGCGGATTTTGATGATGTCGCCATCTTTAACGCCGAGTTCCTCAGCTTCTTCTGGAAGGGCGTGAAGATGTCTCTTCGCAACGATAACGCCTTCCTCGAGATCAACTTCACCACATGGGCCGATGAGCTTGCAAGCGCCGGAGCCCGCAAGGTCACCTGACATGCGAACAGGTGCTTTGACGCCGATTGCAATGGCATCGGATGCGGAGATTTCAACCTGAGTATATGGGCGAATTGGTCCAAGAATAGAAACTCTTGGGAACTGGCTCTTTGGACCTACAACTGCGATTCTCTCTTCACACGCGAACTGTCCCGGCTGGGAGAGGTCCTTCTTGTTAGTGAGTTCGTAACCTTCACCGAAAAGGATATCAAGTACCTCACGTGTAACATGTACATGTCTTGCTGATGTTTCAAGTAAAATTTGCATAATGTTGCACCTCATATATAAATATAGTGTTATTCTACTATCTTTTATTGATTTATGCAAACTTATATATTAATATGTACCTACAACAAAAGGGGTGAATCGGATGACACTTTTAGAACTGAAAAAAGAATGTGAAGGTTGCAAGAAATGCCCGCTCTACGAGACAAGAGGCAATCTTGTTTTCGGTGAAGGTGTATCCGATGCCGATGTGCTTATAATCGGGGAGGGCCCCGGCGCCAACGAAGACATGCAGGGAAGGCCATTCGTGGGCCGTTCCGGCAAGCTCCTTGATGAGGTTATGGTCTCCGTTGGCCTCAGTCGCGAGACAAATGTGTATATCGCCAATATGGTCAAATGTAGACCGCCTGAGAACCGTGATCCGAAACCTTATGAGAAGGAACAGTGCATCGATTTCTTAATGAAACAAATTGAGATTATAAATCCTAAAATTATCGTCTGTCTCGGCAGGGTATCTGCGAGTTACTTCCTTGGAAAAGATTTCAAAGTGACGAAAAATCATGGCGAGATTTATGATGTAAACGGTCGTAAAATCATGGCGACTTTCCACCCAGCAGCAATTTTAAGAAATATAAATCAGAAGCCACTTTTAGAAGAGGATTTTCGTAAAATTGCTTGTTGCATTTTATAAATAGGTGTGTTAGTATATTTGAGCGGTCAAAACCGCATATGCGCTGCTAGCTCAGTTGGATAGAGTGACTGGCTACGAACCAGTAGGTCGAGGGTTCGAGTCCCCCGCAGCGTGCCATAAGAAAAGCGAGTGTCGTTCTGACACTCGCTTTTTTGTTTTAATATATTGATGATCTAACTGTTATATCTGTGTAATTTGTGATTTCAACTATTCTTCCGTTCTCAACTTGTACGGTTATGTCACAGGTTCTGCAAGGGGGCTCATCCTCTTCCCAACTGCGCGCATATGCGAAAGATACGGTGGCTTTTCCGTCGGATACGCCAGCGAATGTGCCCTTGTAAAAGCCGCCTACACCGACCATTCCGTCTGGATGGTCGTTCTCAAGATATTTGGCACCCTGACATTCAAGGATGCTCTCATTATCTATACTATATGACCATGTATATCCCGTTGTGGCATTGGCCTCGAGACATACGATGAGGACTCCGTCCTGAAGTTCATACCAAGTGGTTTCGTCATAGCTTAAGTTCTCTTTCGTAGTGCTCTCACTCTCTTTTTCTGTTGTGGATTCTATCTCTGGAACCGTCGGCTCCTCTTTAGTCTTGTCTTTCTTGCAAGCGGAAAGGGAGAGGATGACGGTGAAAATCATTAGGATTGCAATAAATCTTTTCATATATACACCTCGTATCTATTATAAAATTCGGCTATATTGCTTGTCAACGCTTGACAATTCTATGAATGAGTAGTATTATGAATTAGCACTCGGAGGCACAGAGTGCTAATTTTAGTTTAGAGGTGTTTTAATATGGCTAAAAAGCAATTTAAGGCAGAGTCTAAAAGACTCCTCGACCTCATGATTAATTCTATTTATACGAATAAGGAAATATTCCTTCGTGAGCTCATCTCCAATGCGTCTGATGCAATGGATAAGCTCTATTACAAGTCACTTACAGATAACATAAGCGGACTTGCAAGATCAGATTTTAAAATCCTTATTGAGGCCGATGAGGAAAAGAAAACTCTCACTATCTCCGATAACGGTATCGGAATGAATAAAGAAGAACTCGAGCAGAACCTCGGTACAATTTGTAAGAGCGGTTCTGGAATTTTCAAGAATCAGGAAATCGACGACGAAAAAGCGGCAGAGGATATTGATATTATCGGCCAGTTCGGCGTAGGTTTCTATTCAGCATTTATGGTTGCTGACAAGGTGGAAGTTGTCAGCCTCGCATACGGAGAAGCCGGTGCTCATAAATGGGTATCAACCGGAGCCGATGGATATACAATATCCGATGCTGAACGTGATGGTAACGGTACAACTATCACCATTACACTTAAAGAGGATACAGATGATGAGAAGTACAGCCGCTTCCTCGAGGAGTACGAGATCCGTAGCCTCGTAAAGCGCTATTCAGATTATATCCGTTATCCAATCATCTATAAGGATGACACACTCAACACAATGTCACCTATCTGGAAGAAGAATAAGTCGGAGGTGACAGAGGAAGAATATAATCAGTTCTATAAAGATACATTCTTTGATTATATCGACCCAATCCGCGTAATTCATTCATCTACAGAGGGCGCTGCAACTTATAATGCACTCCTCTTCGTTCCGGGCAAAGCACCACTCAATTATTACAGTAAAGACTTCGAGAAGGGACTTCGTCTTTACGCATCAGGTGTCCTTATTATGGAGACCTGCAAGGACCTTCTCCCAGATTACTTCAGCTTTGTACGTGGCGTAGTTGATTCAGCGGACCTCTCTCTCAATATTTCGAGAGAGATGCTTCAGCAGGACCGCCAGGTACAAGTTATAGCGAAGCATCTTGAAAAGAAGATCAAGTCTGAACTTCTTTCCATGCTTCGCAATGACAGAGATAAGTATATTGAATTCTGGAAACAGTTCGGTATGCAGATTAAATTTGGCATTTATTCAAGCTTCGGCATGAATACAGACCTTCTCAAAGATTTGCTCATCTTCTATTCATCATTCGAGGATAAATACACAAGCATTGAAGAGTATGTATCCCGTATGAAGGAAGATCAGAAATACATCTACTATGCATGTGGCGAGAGCGCTTCGCAGATCTCTAAATTGCCACAGGCAGAGCGTGTACTTGATGCGGGTTATGAAGTTCTCTACCTCACAGAGGAAGTTGATGAATTTGCCATCAAGATTATGCAGGCATATGACGAGAAGGAATTCCGCTCCATCTCCGACGACGACCTCGGTCTCGACACAGACGAGGACAAGGAGGAGACAAAGAAGAAGCAGGAGGATAACAAGGAACTCTTCGACTTCATGCTTGAGACTCTCGGCGACAGAGTAACATCTGTCAAGGCATCTGGAAGACTTAAGTCCTATCCTGTATGTCTCTCAACTGAGGGCGGCATCTCACTTGAGATGGAGAAGGCACTTGCTGCTCAGCCAGATGAAACCAATAGAATCAAGGCGCAGAAGGTACTTGAAATCAACACAGATCACAAGATTTTCGAGACAATAACCAAACTCTATAAGAAGGACAAGGACAAAGTAAAGACATACACAGAACTTCTTTACAATCAGGCACTTCTTATTGAGGGTATGCCAATCGAAGACCCTGTCGCATTTGCAAATTCAATCTGCGAACTTATGTAAATTATAAAATCACACCCACCGATTTGGTGGGTGTTTTTTTATGCCGTTTAGGCCGATTTATCAGCTTTTTATACCTAAGTTGTCCCTTTTACCTTACGTTTCGGCATTGTATTTAAAAGAGCATTTTCGATGCTTTAAACGGAGGTAGTTTATGAAAGTAATTATGATGACTGGTCGCTTGACCGCTGACCCTGAGATTAAAGAAGTCGGTGAGAAGAATGCCAAGGTTGCGAATTTCACTCTCGCTAACAGCGACAGAGACAAGGACAACGCTGAGTTCTTCGATGTAGCTTGCTGGGACAAGTGCGCAGAATTTGCCGAGAAGTATATGAAGAAGGGCAATAAGATTCTCGTACAAGGCACTTTCTCCAACGAGAAATATCAGGATAAGGATGGCAATGTTCGCCATCACTTCAGAATAACAGCGAACACCATCGAGTTCGCAGATTAGCAAAGAACAGGGTGGCACATATTGAATGCGATCCCCAAAAACATTCAAAAAAGTTAACGATAGCCAATCCATCACGCAATATCAATTAACATGTCGCCACCCTGTTTTTATGGAGGATAGAATATGAGTAGAATAAAACGCCTTATGGCGTTATTTTTATCTATTTTAATAATCTCGCTGACGGTGGTACCTGCGCTCGCTAAGGACAACGCAGATGTCTCTGCTGGCGAGGCGGTAATCGTCAGCTTCGAGTATTATTGCACCGCCGGTGCAAGCAGTTATTCGAAGACTAAAACTGATGATACATATACGAGAATCACACCGAAGGGTAATAGAACTTATTCCAAGATGAGATTCGTTACAACGAACAATTCCCCGACGGGCTCGCCGAGGCACGACGATGACGGCAATATTATATGGGTATATTGCGTCAACTTCGGCGTCGAGGCCAACGAGGATTACACGCGCGCGGGCGCCACGCCGAGTAAGACGAAGGATACGGCGTGGACCTCGCTCACCGCTGAGCAGAAGCGTGGCATTCAGCTTGCGCTTCTCTACGGTTTCCCTGGGTCCAACAACGGTGGCTCCGCCGCGGATTCTTATATGGCAACTCAGGCGATTCTCTGGGAATTCCAGACTGGAGTACGTTCGTCGACTAAGACTAACCAGCGAAAAGCTGTGACCTATAAATATACGGATATAGAGGGCGAGAAGCATACCTACGATGTCGCTGCCAACTATTTCTATAACATAGTCAAGGATCATAGCGGAGGAAAGACGGCGTATAACAATATAATCAGCAAGATTTATTCGCATGATACAGCACCGAATTTTCCATCTAAGATAAACCTTCTCTATGATGAGAAGAGCGGGAAGTTTACCACAACTTTGACTGACTCAAATGAGGTTCTCTCAAAGTGGGACGTGACTGCAGGCAGTGGCGTCAGCGTTTCTGTATCTGGGAATAAGTTGACACTTACAGCAAATGAGCCTGTCAGCAATGTGAAACTTAATCTATCGAAAAAGCCGGTTACAATAAAGGCGCAGGGGCAACTCATTCTCTCATCGACAACTGCGGGCCAGACCACCATACTCGGTCAGGCCCAGGTCGATTCGAGCAAGGTGCTGTCCGTCAGCAGCTATGATTATCATAAAATCGGTGTCTATAAGAAAGGTGAGGTGCTCACTGGATTCGATGAGAACAATAAGCCGATATACGAGGAACAGTATCTCAGTGACTGCACTGTAAATGTCTGCGCCGCAGAGGATATTAAGACTGGTGATGGTACACTTAAATATGAGAAAGATGCTGTTGTCTCGACAATAGTCACAGATAAGAATGGTCCAGTATATACGGATTATTTACCTGATGGAAAGTACTATCTTAAAGAGGCCAAAGCACCGCTTGGCTATGTGCTAAGTGATGATGAAACAGTAGTTGATTTACTCTCCAACCAAGTTGTCACCCTCGGTGACGAGCGCCAGCGGTGTGTCATTAATTTCAAAAAATCAATGAGTAACACGACCGGCGAGGCCATGTCGGCATATTATAAGCACGTGTCGTTCGGCGTGTTCACAGGCGAGCAGATTCTGAACCTTCCGGCAGACACTCTGCTCGAGACTATCACGCCGGACGATGACGGCAATTGCCAGAGCACCATAGACCTGCCGTTCGGTTACTCATATTACATCAAAGAGCTCGGCACGGCCGAGGGCTTCATCCTTGATGAGAATAAGTATCTTATTGATTTCAAGGAACTTCCGGAAACGGAGAGTGAATTTGTCGCCGTAGTAGGCAACGACAATGTGATAGTCAATGAGATGGTGCCGCAGAAAGTGGAGCGAAAGGTACTCGGTGTCGCCGAACTCGTAGAGGACAAAATCGCCCAGACGGGCGAGGATGTTGACATAGTTCCGATTGCAATCGCACTATTGTCCCTTGTGTTTAGTATTTCTACACTCTATATAACACTAAGAAAAAATTGACATAATTATATATAAGATTTATAATTCTTCTGTTATTCTATTATTACTTATAAACGGGGAAGAAACATGAAGATTATTTACAACGACGGTACAGTTGCAGAGTGTCCTGAGGAGGAGAAAACTCACGTCTTAAGACACAGTGCTGCACATATCATGGCTCAGGCAATTAAGCGCCTCTACCCACAGGCAGACTTCGCTTATGGTCCTGCAACAGAGAAGGGCTTCTATTATGATGTAGATCTCGGCGATGCTAAACTCGCTGATGAAGATCTCCAGAAGATAGAGGACGAGATGAGAAAAATCGTCAAGGAGAACCTTCCTTTTAAGACCTATGAGCTTCCACGTGCTGAGGCAATCAAGCACATGGAGGAGCGTAAAGAGTCTTACAAGGTAGAGCATATTGGCGACCTCGATGCTGATGCACGTATCACATTCTTCTCACAGGGAGACTATGTTGACATGTGCGTAGGTCCTCATATCACTTATACCAAGGCCCTCAAAGCTTTCAAAATCACTGGCCAGTCCGGTGCTTATTGGAAGGCAGACAGTAATAATAAGATGCTTACCCGTATATATGGCACAGCTTTCGCAACACAGGAAGAGCTTGATGCATACTTAAAGGAACTCGCAGAGGCAGAGCAGCGTGACCACCGCAAGATTGGTAAAGAGATGGGTCTCTTTATGACAGACAATCTTGTAGGCCGTGGACTTCCAATGTTCCTGAACAAAGGCTATACAGTATGGCAGGAACTTGAGAATTATATCAAGGCTAAAGAGCGTAACCTCGGCTATCAGCATGTTATGACTCCTTGCGTAGGTACAGTTGATCTCTATAAGACATCTGGTCACTGGGATCACTATAAAGAGAACATGTTCCCAGCAATGGAAGTTGAGGGCGAACAGTTCGTTCTCCGTCCTATGAACTGCCCACATCATATGATGATCTATGCTAACAAGCCACATTCATATCGTGATCTTCCACTTCGTATCGGCGAGATTGCACATGATTTCCGCTTCGAGGCATCAGGCACTCTTAAGGGTATCGAGCGTGGCCGTCACTTCTGCCAAAATGACGCCCATCTCTTCGTTACACCGGAACAGATTAAGGGCGAGGTATCAGCTGTAGTTGACCTTATCTTCGATGTATATAAAGATTTCGGCATCACAGATTATCGCTGCGTATTGTCACTCCGTGATCCTGCTGATACAAAGAAGTATCATCCAGATGACGAGATGTGGAACAAGGCAGAAGATGCTCTTCGCCAGGTACTTCGTGACCTCAATATTGATTTCACTGAGGAGATAGGTGAGGCTGCATTCTATGGACCAAAGCTTGATGTAAATGTTAAACCAGCAGTTGGTGCTGAATATACTCTTTCAACATGTCAGCTCGATTTCTGCTTGCCAGCAAAATTCGACCTCAAATATGTTGATGCAGACGGCACAGAGAAGACACCAGTAGTTCTTCACCGTGCAATCCTTGGTTCACTCGACCGCTTCATGGCCTACCTCATTGAGGAGACCAAGGGTCGTTTCCCAGTATGGCTTGCACCAGTTCAGGTAAAGGTTATTCCTGTATCTGAGAAGACTATTGATTACTCAACAGAAGTTTATAACAAGCTTAAGGCACTCGGTGTTCGCGTAGAACTCGACGACAGAAATGAGAAGGTAGGATATAAGATCCGTGAGGCACAGCAACTTGACCGTGCTCCTTATATGCTCGTTCTCGGTCCTCAGGAATCTGAGGCGGGTCTTGTCGCAGTTCGTAACCGCGACGGCGAGACTACACCGATGAGCTTCGATGATTTCGCAAAGAAAGTTACAGATGAAATAGCAACTAAAGCGAAATAATAAGATGTAATTTATAAAGACTCCCGATTTGTCGGGAGTCTTTTTTATGTGTTGCAATTTTAATATTTTTGTGATATCATTTTGATATCAGATAAAAGGGAGGAAACTTTTATGGAAGAAAAAATTTATACAAATAAGAAAAATGGTATGCTTGCACTTGTGCTTATTATTCTCGGATATGTTGTCGCGGCGCTTGCTCTTATCGGAGGTGGAATAGTTGAAAACGGTATTATAATGCTTATTGCTATTCTTTATCTCGCATTTGGCTGGATTCTTTTCCTTGGCCTTAAAGTGCTCAAGCCACAAGAGGCAGTTGTACTTACACTTTTCGGAAAGTACAAGGGCAGTCTTAAAGAAGAGGGATTTTATTTCGTAAATCCATTCTGTGGTGCATTTAACCCAGCAGCTGATACAAAGCTCAATCAGAGCGGTGATGTAGATTCTGCTAAATCAGCTGAGGCAATGGTTGCGGCTGCAACAGGTACTGTGCCTGTAAATAGACCAACTAAGAAGATTTCACTTAAGATTATGACACTCAATAACAGCAGACAGAAAATCAACGATTGCCTCGGTAATCCAGTTGAAATCGGCATCGCTGTTATGTGGAAAGTAACAGATACTGCAAAGGCAGTATTTAATGTTGATAACTATAAAGAGTATCTCTCACTTCAGTGCGATTCCGCACTTCGTAATGTAGTACGCATCTATCCTTATGATGTAGCACCTGGTGTTGATACAACTGGTGACGGTATTGCAGATGAGGGTTCTCTTCGTGGATCATCAGATGTAGTTGCAAACAGAATTAAGGAAGAGATTCAGTCCAAGGTATCTGATGCAGGTATTGAGATTGTAGAAGCTCGTATCACATATCTTGCATATGCACCTGAAATTGCTGCAGTAATGCTCCAGCGCCAGCAGGCATCTGCTATCGTTGATGCCCGTAAGATGATCGTTGATGGCGCTGTAGGCATGGTTGAAATGGCACTTGAAAGACTCGACAGCAACGGTACAGTTAAACTTGATGACGAGCGCAAAGCGGCAATGGTTTCTAACCTTCTTGTTGTTCTTTGCGGAAATAAAGACGCTCAGCCTGTAGTAAATTCTGGCAGTCTTTACTAATAGGTGACGAAAATGACTGAGGATAAAAAGCAAGTTCCTTTGCGCTTATCGCCGAAGCTCTATAATGCGCTTGCCGCATGGGCTGAGGATGATTTTCGCTCCGTGAACGGTCAGATTGAATATCTCCTCACGGAATGCGTCAAGCAACGTAAAAAGGACGGAAAGTATGTCGGCCAGGACATAGATGCACCAATTGAACTTGTAATAGGTGAAGAAAATGATTGAAATTAAAAATTTAACCAAAATATATGGTGATAAGAAAGCTGTAGATGACCTAAGCCTTACGATTGAAGCAGGTGAGATATTTGGTTTCATTGGCCACAACGGTGCAGGCAAAACAACGACTTTAAAGTCTCTTGTTGGAATTTTAAAGTTCGATGAAGGTGAAATTTTGATTGATGATATGTCAATCAAAGAGAAGCCAATTGCTTGCAAGAAGATTTTTGCTTATATTCCTGATAATCCAGACCTCTATGACTATATGTCAGGTATACAATATCTAAACTTTATAGCAGATGTTTTTGGTGTACCAAAAGAGGTTCGTGAGGAGCGTATCCATAAATATGCATCCGCATTTGAAATTGAGGGCGATCTCGCTGAGATGATTTCAGCATATTCACATGGTATGAAGCAGAAACTTGCTATTATATCTGCCCTCATTCATGAGCCAAAATATATGATTATGGACGAGCCTTTTGTAGGACTTGATCCTAAGGCTGCTCATATTGTAAAAGAATATATGCGCGATATATGCGATGCTGGCGGCGCAATATTCTTCTCGACACACGTACTTGATGTTGCTGAAAAACTCTGTGACAAGATTGCCATTATCAAGGATGGTAAACTTATCAAGTGTGGAACTATGGATGAAGTACGTGGCGATGAGTCACTTGAGGAAGTATTCCTCGAGCTTGTTGATGAGACAGCAGGTGAAAACGTATGACGAAATTACTTATTAAGAAGCAGCTTCAAGAGATTGCTTACTTCTATATAAGAGACCGCAAGACGGGCAAACGCCAGTCGAAGGGTAAGCAGATTACTTTCATTTTGCTTTGGGCTGTAGTATTTCTAAGCCTTGGTGCTGCCGGCTTTGGTCTATGCGACCTCTTTGGCTCAGTATTTTTCGAAATAGGCCTTGATTGGTTCTATTTTGCACTGATGGGTCTTGTTGCTATCTGTGTAGGTATATTTGGTAGTGTGTTTAGTACCTATGCTACTCTATATAAGGCCAAGGATAATGAGGCGTTATTATCGCTACCACTAGATCCAAAGAAAATCTTAACTGCGAGACTTACAACAACTTATCTCTTGGGCTGTATTTTCTCAGCACTTTTCTATATTCCGACACTTATTTATTATTACACTCATGTGCCTCAGTCAGTAGCAAGTGTTCTGTGTTCACTATTACAGTTTTTTGTAATTAATATTGCTACGACTTCACTTGTTTGTGTAATAGGATATTTCATTGCTATTTTGTCTGCACGCTTTGCTGGCAAGACATATATCACAGTAATTGTAACAATGGGCTTACTTGCTCTATATTACTGGGGATATTTCAAACTTATGGCAAACATCGAGACAATTGCAGGAAATGGCACAATCTTTGCGCAAAAGCTCGAAGGAAAAGCATTGATTTTCCACAAGTTCGGTGAAGCATTTATTGGTGATATCCCATCATTCCTTATCTGGACACTTATAGTAATTGCTATATTTGCTATTGTATTCTTGGTGCTTTCATCAAATTATGTAAAACTCATGACAACCAATAGGGGCACTAAGAAGATAGAATATGTTGCCGAGAAGTCTATTAAGGCAAGAAGCCTTGATAAGGCACTTCTTATGAAGGAGTGGAAACGCTTTACCAAGAGTGCAATATATCTGATGAATGCTGGTATTGGTGCAATGGTTTCTCCACTTGTGGCGATTGTAATGGTAATAAAAGCAGATGCCATAAGAGGATATATTGAAAAAATGGTATCAGTGATGCCAAATGTTGATATTAGTTGGTATATTCCACTTGTATGCGCTGCGATGATTCTGTTTATCGGAAGTATGATAGATGTTTCTACACCATCAATTTCACTTGAGGGACAGAATATCTGGATACTGAAGTCGCTTCCAATTGAGCCTACTGAGATATTGCGTCAAAAGAGAAGACTGCATCTTGCAATTTCTATACCGGCATTAGTAATAATGGGACTTGCATTTGGTTATGTCTTTAAAATGAGCGTTGAAAACTTGTCGTTAATCCTTCTCATTGGAATAGCATATTCAATATTTAATGCAAATGCCGGCTTGGCACTCAACCTCCTTATGCCAAATCTCACTTGGAAGGATGAGACGGTTCCAGTAAAGCAGAGCGCGCCAGTTATGATAATCATATTTGGAAGCTATGCTGTTATTATTGGACTAGGCGTTCTATATGTTAAAGTTCTAATCAATGTTATAGAAACTCCAACTGATTTCATGATATATGTATTTGTATTCTTTATTGTTCTTGCTGGACTCATTCAGAAATGGCTGGATCGAAAAGGCGTAGAACTTTGGAATGAATTATAAAAGAAAAAGCTCCTCGGAATTTCCGGGGAGCTTGTTTTATTTAAGAACGAAACATAGCCAGTTCTTATCCTGATGTCGCTCTTCAATTTGGAAGCCATATTTATCGAAGGCGGCGGTGACGTCAGCCTCTCTGGTATCTATGATACCGCTGACGATGAAGATGCCGCCTGGTTTCATAAATTGACGGGCATTTTGGCAGAATAGAATTATTATGTCTGCTACGATATTTGCTACAACTACGTCGAATTTGCCATTTACTTTGTCTGTTAAATCGCCACAAAGTATGGTATAACGCGGCTCTGTAAAGGCGTTCACCTTGCCATTCTCGACTGCAGTCTTGGTTGCGAGCTCGTCAATGTCCACACCTACGGCGTTTTTCGCTCCGAGGAGAAGGCTCGAGAGAGCCAAAATTCCAGAGCCACAGCCGAGGTCGAGGACGGACTCGCCACCACAGAGCTTCTCTTCCAAAGTTTCAAGGCAGAGGTGGGTGGTCTCATGGGTACCTGTACCGAAAGCGAGGCCCGGCTCAAGCATTAGAATCTCTCTGCCTGGATAATCTTTGGCAATCTCATCTTTATCTTCCCAGGATGGGCATATGAGGAGGCGGTTGCCGATTGGGATTGGGTGATAGTTCTTCTTCCAATTGTTCTGCCAATCCTCATTCTTGCAGAGCAGTGTTTCCGTTTCATACTTGATGCCTTCAGCAGAGAAACGCTCTGACAAGAATGCAAGCGCCTCCGCCGGATTCACATCGGGCTCTATATAGATATGGATAATTCCGATGTTTTTATCTTTAGCGAGGAGTTCCTCATCGATAAGATCGATGTGGGCAATATCCCAGGATTCCTCCTCTAAAGTGCGATAATCCTCAATATAGATACCGTAAGGTACGGTCATATTAGCAATATCCGACGCCCTGTCAAGGTCGTCGGATGCTATGCTTATTTTAATTTCGGTCCAATCTGCATCTGGACCGAAATCCACGTATGCATTACTAAAATCGTCCATTTCTTATCCTTCATCCATAAGATTTGCTCGAGGTCTTAGGTCGTCTTTGCGACCTGGGTTATAGACCTTTATGTCGTCGAGACCCCATTGACGGGCGCTGAAAGTGCCAGCGTCAAGGCCTGCTTCGAGTTCTGAGAACTCGTATACACGAGCATCCATCTCGTCGAGTTCGTGTAGGAGCGATGCCTCGAGGAACATAGGACGCACTGCAGCGCCGAACTCAGGATTGCCGTGGTGGGAGAGAAGCATATGTTCTACAAGACGGAGCTTCTCATCATCAAGGCCTAGTTTCGTGCCAGTGAATCTCACTATCATTGCACCACGAACAAGGTGGCCTACAAGGTTGCCATCAACTGTATACTCTGAGGCAACACCCATCTCATTGGAACCCATCTCAGAAATTTTGCCGATGTCATGAAGGGCAGCACCTGTGAGAAGAAGGTCACGATCAACCTGTGGATATACTGAACATACTTTATCTGCAAGTGTCATAATTGAGAGTGTGTGGAAAAGAAGTCCGCCACGCATAGCGTGATGCATTTTGACAGCGGCAGGATAGTACATAAGCTTTTCCTGGTACTTCTCATATATTGCGAGGGTCAATTTCTTTAAGTCCTCATCTTTAAATGAGCCAACGATTGTAATAATCTTGGCAAACATATCCTCTGAAGGATAGTCAGCGGACTTTACAAAGTCCTCTGCCTTAACTGTGGCAGGAGCTCTCCATACATCGTCGAGAGTTACTTGGAATGCGCCATTGAAACGGCGTACCATTCCCGAGTAACCTACGAGATCTCCTGATGCGAAAATCTCGGATGTACCATCGAGATAGTTGAAAAATTTGGCGTTTACTTCGCCTGATTTGTCGGCGAGAACGATATCAACATATTTGTTGCCGTTCTTGCCAACGCGAATATCATATTTCTTTACCATTCCGTGTCCTGTAACTTTAGTGTTATCAGGATACAATGTGGCTTCGTTAAATGGATTAAGATTTGCTGATTCTGAATTCATCTATAACACCTCGTTGAGAATTATAACATTTTTATGCCTTTATAAAAAGTGATAGTTATGATAAAATTTACTAGTATTTTATAAAACGGAGTGTATTTCAATGAAAAACACCTTTGAGACAATAGAAATTGCCGAAGCGGTCCGTCTCTGTGGATATGAGACGGATAGATTTACTACAAATATAATCACCGTTTCGATTGCAGTGCCACTTATCACTGAGACGATGTCCGCTAATGCGATAGTCCCATATCTCCTCACAAGATCGAATGAGGAATATAGGACATATATTGAACTCAACAAGAAACTTGCATCGCTTTATGGAGCGGGTATTGTATGTAGCAAGGGAAAGCACGGTGACAATTTTGTCATCCGTATGTCTGTTGAATTTATCGATAACAAATTTGCTTTTGACGGCGAAGATATCGCGCTCGATTCGGCGAAACTCCTTTTCGACATGATATTTAGGCCTAATCTTGTAAATGGTGCCTTCAATCCTGACGAACTTGAGAAGGAGAGACGCCTCGCTATCGAGCGCATCAATGCGGCAATCAACAACAAACGCAACTATGCACTTGATAGATGCACAGAGATAATGTGCGAAAATGAGCCTTTTGGTATAAATGATAATGGTACAGTCGAGGGCATGATGGCTCTGACACCGGCCTCCGTATATGAGGCATACCAGGACATGATAAGGAAAGGCAGAATTCAAATTTCTTCTGTTGGAAACATCGACAACAATAAGATTGCAGAGCTCTTCTCACAATATCTTGATAATGTGGCTCGTGAGCCATATATGCTCTTCACATCCCTAATCTGCGAGGCAGAAGAAGTGAAGAGAGTAACAGAAGAGATGCCTGTAAAACAAGGCAAGCTTGTTCTTGGATTTAGAACTGGTATGAAGGATCCAGATGCCGATTTTGCTAAGATTCGTATGATGACTGACATCTTCGGTGGTGGTCCACACTCAAGACTCTTTATGAATGTACGTGAAAAGATGAGTCTTTGCTATTATTGCTCAGCTAGATTCCTTGGAATAAAGGGAATAATCTTCGTTCAGAGCGGAATTGAGGATGAGAAGGCAGAGATTGCAATTGAGGAGATAAAGAATCAACTTAGTGATATTGCAGATGGCAATATCACAGATGAGGATATGTTGAATTCTCTTCGCTCACTTAAAGATTCATACAAGACGGTTATGGATACGCCAGAGACAATTGACATTTGGCTTTTCAATCACGAGTCAGACGATGAAGTCATCACTCCACCGATGCTCGCTGAGATGATTTCTAAGGTTACTAAAGAGGAGGTAATCGAGGCTGCAAAAGCGGTTACACTCGATACAATTTATCTTCTCAAAGGTAATGAAAAGGAGGCGGAATAATGGATTATAAAGTAATCAGAAACGACCTCCTAGATGATGAGTATTATGAGATAGACCATAAGTCAGGTCTTAAGATTTTCGTGTATCCTAAAGAGGGATACGGCAGTACTTATGCGGTTTTCGGAACAAATTATGGCTCTATTGATGCTGTTGATATTCCGAACGGCACAGCGCATTTCTTAGAGCATAAGCTCTTCGAGTCCGAAGAGCTTGACGCTTTTCAGCGCTTTGCCGTAACTGGCGCGAGTGCCAACGCATATACATCATTTGATAAGACATGCTATCTCTTCTCATGTGGTGATAATTTCAAAGAGAATCTCGCAATCTTGCTCGACTTCGTACAGCACCCTTATTTCACAGAGGAGACTGTGAAAAAGGAGCAGGGAATTATCGGTCAAGAGATTGAGATGTACCAGGATGAACCATCCTGGGAGGTTATCTTCAATCTTCTCCGTGCAGCGTATAATACTCACCCTGTTCGTATCGATATCGCCGGCACGGTTGACTCCATTGCAGAGATTACAGCAGATATGCTCTACGACTGTTACAATAAGTACTACAACCTTTCAAATATGGTTCTTTGCTGCGTAGGTAATACTACGGTAGAAGAGGTTATAAAAGTCGTAGATGAGCAGATTATCGAGAAACCACTTGTACCGGTAAAGCGTCAAGATTTCAATGAGAAATATGAGATAAATAAGCCTTATATTGAGGAAAAACTTTCTGTGGCTCAACCACATTTTGCCCTCGGATTCAAAGGCAAGCTTGGTCCACAGAGCGGTAAGGAGTATCTGAAAAATTACTTACTCATCAATATTGTGCTTGATGCCTGCTTCGGCGAGACGACCGAGTTCATGAACGGTCTTCTTGACGATGGCTATATAAATGATAATTACTCTAGTGAGACGTTTTTCGGACCTGGTTATCAGATGATGATACTCAGTGGCGAAAGTCGGGATCCGAACTATGTGGCTGAGGCAATAAGGATTGAACTCGGTCGTATAATGCGCGAGGGCATCGACGAAGAGAACTTCGAGACTATCCGCCGCGCGCATTTCGGAAGAAGCGTAATGAAATTCAACGATGTTGATGGTCTTGCTAATGATTTGCTCTCATCATATTTTGATGGATATAGACTTTTCGATGAACTTGAAATTTTCAAGAACATTACAGTAGATGATGCCAATAAACTCATCCATGAGATGTTCGATGTAAATAATTCTTCACTTTCAGTGATTTTACCTAAGGAATAGAGGCGAATAAATTGAGCGACTATACGGTTGTATATTTTAAGGCGTTATCCCGCGGATTCTCCATACCGTCAACACTTGTGGATTTTTCAATTGGCAAGATTGATTTTGAAGTCAAATGGTATGGCGTATTTATTGCAATAGGATATATCCTTGCACTACTTTTCTGCACACGACTCGCGAAGAGAGCTAAAATTGATGTAGATGCACTCTACGATGCAATCATTTTCGGCACTATCGGCGGCATCGTCGGTGCACGTACATACTATGTACTTTTCAATTTGGATTATTATCTGCAGTACCCGAATCATATACTTGCAATAAATGAGGGCGGCCTTGCAATTTACGGTGGAATAATTGGCGCATTGCTTGTTGCGCTGATTGTCTGCAAGGTAAAGAAGCTTCATGTACTCGACGTCTTCGACCTCGCAGTGGTCGGCTTCTTTATCGGTCAAGGTGTCGGTAGATGGGGTAATTTTACTAACCAGGAGGCGTTCGGAACCAATACGAACCTCCCATGGGGTATGATGAGTAGTAAGACAATCGATTATATCGCAGACAATCAGGATTTTTTCGAGGCCCACGGCCTCCTCGTTTCACCATATGAATACGTGCATCCGACCTTCCTTTACGAGTCCCTATGGTGTATAGCCGGATTTATTGTTCTCTATTTTATGTTTAGAAACTGGAGACATTTCCGTGGCCAAATTTTCCTCTCATACGGTGTTCTTTATGGTCTTGAGAGGGGACTCGTCGAAGGTCTTCGCACAGACAGTCTCTATATTGCGAACACAAGTTTTAGAATTTCTCAAGTGCTTTCTATTGCACTTGCAGTTGTTTGTTTGGTATTATTAATTATCGGACTAGTTAAGAAAAAGGATTCCTTGAAGGAGGATGAGACATATGAGCAAGAAAGCGAAAGCTAAAAAGCGCGAAGAAGAACTTCAGGAAATGCTCGATGATATGACCAAGAAAGAACTCAAGGCATACAAGAAGGCTGAAGCTCTTAAAGCCGAAAAAGCTGCAAAGAAGGCAGCAAAGAAGAAAAAATTCAAGAAGAGAAACAAGAAGGCAAAGAAACTTGGTAAGAAACTCTACAAGTGGCAGTTCCTCAGCAAGAAGACTAGAAAGAGAAAACGCAAAGCACTTGGCAGACTATAATATATAAAAATGTTCTAAAGAGGAGTCGAGAAATTTCTTGACTCCTTTTATTACGCGTGTTATAATACACGTTGCCGCATATTCTGGGCGGGCTCAGAAAAGCCCATAAGTAAAGCAATTTCGCCCATCGTAGCGAGACCTAAAAAAGAAGGAATGAAAGACATGTACGCAGTTGTAGAAACAGGCGGAAAACAGTACAAGGTTGCTGAAGGCGACGTAATCTACGTTGAAAAGCTCGACGTTAAAGACGGCGCTAAGGTATCACTTGACAAGGTACTTGCTGTTGGCACAGACAAGGGCATCAAGGTTGGCGATCCTTATATCAAGGGCGCAACAGTTGAAGCTAAGGCCATCAAGAACGGCAAGGGTAAGAAGGTTGTTGTATTCACATACAAGCCAAAGAAGAACGAAAAGCGCAAGATGGGCCATCGTCAGCCATATACAAAGCTTGAGATCGTAAAGATTTCTGAGAAGGCTGAGAAGAAACCAGCTGCTGCTAAGGAAGATAAAGCTGAGGCAAAGCCAGCTGCAGAGAAGAAGGCACCAGCAAAGAAGGCTGCTGCTCCTAAGGCTGCTGCTGAGAAGAAACCAGCTGCTGCAAAGAAGCCAGCTGCTGAGAAGAAAGCTCCAGCAAAGAAGACAACTAAGGCTGAAAAAGCCGAATAATGAAGGGAGTGTAAGTTCTAATGGCACATAAGAAAGGTATGGGTTCTACCAGAAATGGTCGTGACTCAGAAGCAAAGCGCCTTGGCGTTAAGCGTGCTGATGGTCAGTACGTACTTGCAGGAAACATCCTTGTTAAGCAGAGAGGAACACACATCCACCCAGGTAACAACGTAGGTAAGGGTTCAGATGACACACTCTTCGCTAAAATCGACGGTCGCGTAAAGTTCGAGCGTCTTGGAAAAGATCGCAAGAAGGTTTCAGTTTACGCTGTCGAAGAACAGTAATTAAAGGACGAGCTCAACAGAGCTCGTCTTTTTTATTCCTGCCCAATCGGTTTACATCCTATTTTAATTGTATTATAATAATATAGTTTTAAGAGGTGATTTAATGAATCCATCAAGAGTATATGTAGGAGTTGACCTCGCCGTTATCTCTGATAACATTCAGAAGATAAAGGATAAGATCGGACCAGACGTAAAGGTGCTGGCTGTCGTTAAGACAGACGGCTACGGTCATGGTGCGGTCGCAATGGCTCATGTTCTCAACGAGATAGGCGTTTACGCCTTCGCCGTTGCGACTATCGATGAGGCACGCGAACTCCGCGCATCCGGTATCAGGAACCCTATTCTTATTCTTGGTTATGTTTTTCCAAATGACCTTCAGGATGTAATTGATTACAATGTCACATCAACTGTATTCTCAGTTGAGAGTGCACGTATGATTGCGGATTATGCAATGAAACGTGGAAAGACAGCTAAGATTCATATCAAGCTTGATACAGGTATGGGACGAATTGGATTTATCCCATCTGAGGCCTCCAAGGAGGAAATCAAGCAGATATTTAAACTTCCTAATATTGAGGTTGAGGGAATATGCTCACATTTCGCAACAGCTGACGAGCCGGACAAGTCCGCAGCTGAGGCTCAAGCAGTCCTCTTCGAGAAGTTCGTGGACGAACTCGAGGCAGAGGGATGTCATTTCCCAATAAGACATATCTGCAACTCCGCAGGAGTACTCGGCATGAATAAGAGCTATGACAACATGGTACGCGCTGGTATCATAATCTATGGTCTCTATCCAAGCAATGATGTAGATAAATCAATCGGTGTGAAGCCAGCGCTTGAACTTATATCACATGTAGCTTATGTAAAAGAGGTAGGCCCAGGATTTACTGTAAGTTATGGTTCTACCTATGTTACAGATAAGACAACTAAAATCGCCACAATCCCAGTGGGATATGGCGATGGATATCCACGTGCTTTATCTAATAATGGATATGTCCTTATTAATGGTTGCCGTGCACCGATAATTGGTCGCGTATGTATGGACCAGTTTATGGTTGATGTCACAGACGTTCCAAATGTCAAGCAGGGCGACGAGGTCGTTCTGATTGGTAAGCAGGGCGATAATGAAATCACCACTGATGAAGTCGCAACTCTCGCTGGTACAATTAATTATGAGATAATTTGCGGCATCAATAAGCGAGTACCTAGGATCTATAAATATTAAAGAAGGATAGAAAATTGAGGATAATATTTAAGTACCTAAAACCTTATATATTCCCAATTATCATCTCGGTCACTTTCTTAGTCGGACAGGTTTTCACAGAGCTTACGCTCCCGAACCTTATGAGTGATATTGTAGATAAGGGAATACTACTTCAGGGAATCGAACCAGAGGACCAGATGTCAGTAATTTATAACCTCGGGCTTAAAATGCTCGGGGTTTCGCTTCTATCTGTATTTTGCAGTATAGGAGTAAGTTTCCTTGCAACAAGAATTGCTGCTGGAGTGTCACGCACAATGCGACGTGACCTCTTTAAAAAAGTAAATGATTTCGCAAGCAGTGAGATTGATCAGTTCTCAACTGCCAGTCTTATTACAAGAAACACCAACGATGTTCAGCAGATTCAGAACTTCGTAACAATGGGTCTTAGAATGATGCTCTTCGCACCGCTCATGGGCGTTGGCTCGATTGTAATGGCACTCTCTAAGAGCCACTCGCTTGCATGGGTAATCGTAGTTGCAATCATTGTAATTATTGGCCTTCTCATTGTGCTTCTTATTGTTGCACTTCCGAAGTTCAAAATCATGCAATCGCTTGTAGATAGGCTTAATCTCGTATCACGTGAGGACCTCTCTGGAATGCTCGTTATACGTGCATTCTCAAATGAGGGATACGAGGAGGAGAGATTTGATACAGCCAACAAGAATCTCACATTCACGACTCGTTTCGTTCAGCGAGCACTCTCGTTTATGCTCCCTGGTGTCATGGTAATCATGACATTTACACAGGTCGCAATAATTTGGTTCGGCGCGAAACTCGTCGGAACATCAAGTCTCGCAATAGGTGACATGCTCGCATTCCTTCAGTACGCAGTTCATGTCATGATCTCATTCATCTTCGTATCTGCAATCTTTATTATTCTTCCGAGAGCAGAGGTATCTGCAAATCGTATTAGAGAAGTTCTTGAGACGGAGATTTCAATTAAAGATAAAGAGGGGGCAGAGGAACTTCGCGACGTAGTCGGTGAAGTTGAGTTTCGCAATGTATCATTCTCATATGCAGATGATTCTGAGAATGCTCTCGAAAATATCTCATTCAAAGCGGAGCCAGGTAAGACCACCGCATTCATCGGTGCGACCGGTTCCGGTAAGACAACACTTATAAATCTTATTCCTCGTTTCTATGATGTTACAGAGGGTGAGATCTTAATCGATGGCCACGATATCCGTGATGTTACACTTGAAAGTCTTCGTGATGCCATCGGATATGTACCACAGAAACCTTTCCTTTTCTCAGGTACAATTGATACAAACATTAAATATGCGAACCCAGATGCCGACGTCGACTTTGCCTTGAGGATTGCTCAGGCAAAGGATATTGTCGACGCGAAAGCAGAGGGTGTTAACTCTCCAATTGCGCAGGGCGCAGCAAATGTGTCCGGCGGACAGAAGCAGAGACTGTCAGTTGCGAGAGCGGTTGCGAAAGGTGCTCCTATCTATATCTTCGACGACAGCTTCTCAGCACTTGACTTTAAGACAGACTCTGCGCTTCGCCATGCGCTCTCTGAAAATATAACCGCAACGATTCTCATCGTTGCTCAGCGTGTGTCAACTATTATGAACGCTGATAATATAGTAGTTCTTGATGAGGGTAAAATTGTAGGACAAGGTACCCATGATGAACTCCTAGAAAATTGCGCTGCATATCGCGATATCTGCGAGAGCCAGCTTTCAAAGGAGGAGTTAGCATGAGTCAAGCCTCTTCTATTGAAAAGCAAAGCCGACCACCTAAGATGGGCGGTCGTCGCGGAATCGTAATGGGCGAAAAGGCCAAGGATACCAAGGGCACACTTAAAGCTTTCATATCCTTCCTTAAACCTTTTAAAGGAAAGCTCATATTCGTAATTATATTTGTAATTGCCGCAACGATATTATCTGTAATCAATCCGAAGGTACTCTCAATGGCAACGGATACCCTCGCCGACGGCGTCAAGCTCATGCTTGCCGGCACAGGCACGATTGATTTTAAGAGAATTGGAAAGATACTTCTTATCTGCCTCGGCCTTTATGCCGGCTCAGGTATCTTCCAATATCTCCAGGGCTTTATTATCGCTGGCGTATGCGCCGATGTATCTTATGATTTGCGCACACGCATTATGAAGAAGATAAATAATCTTCCTGTTGCATACTATAATAAAGTAAGTTATGGCGACGTTCTCTCACGTATCACCAATGATGTAGATACAATCAACCAGAACCTCAATACGACTATATCAAGAGCAATAAGCTCAGCGATTACACTTATCGGTGTATTCGTAATGATGATGTCAATCAGTTGGAAACTTACTCTTGTAGTTCTTGTAACACTTCCGCTCTCCGGTGGAGTTATGGCCTTTATAATGAAGCTGTCTCAGAAACATTTCAAGAACCAGCAAAATTTTCTTGGTTCTGTAAATGGTAAAGTAGAGGAGAACTTCAGTGGTCACCTTGTTGTAAAAGCTTTCAATGGCGAAGATGAGGCCATTGAAGATTTCAACAAGGAGAATGACGCGCTCTATAATGCGGGTTGGAAGGCAAACTTCCTCTCTGGTCTTATGCAGCCGTTCATGACATTCATTGGAAATCTCGGATATGTTGCTGTATGTATTGTCGGTGCTATCATGACAACAAGAGGCACAATGACAATCGGTGGTATCCAGGCATTTATCACATATTCCAAGAATTTCACACAACCAATCTCTGAGGTTGCTCAGATATCTAACCAGTTCCAGATGCTCATTGCCGCATTCGAGCGCGTAAATGAGTTCATCTCTGAAGCTGAGATAGATGACGGAGAGATTAAGATTAAAATCGCTGACCTTGATATCAAGGGCGACATAGTATTTGACCACGTCAAATTCAAATATGAAGATACAGATAGAATCATTATTAAGGACTTCTCTGCAAATGTTAAGGCCGGACAGAAAGTTGCAATTGTCGGTCCGACAGGTGCAGGTAAGACAACCCTTGTAAAACTTCTTATGCGCTTCCATGACATTACGGAAGGCGGAATCTATCTTGACGGACATAATATCAATGAATTTGATAGATCCGACCTCCGTACGGAGTTCGGAATGGTTCTCCAGGATACATGGCTCTATCAAGCCAGTATCAAAGAGAACATCCGTTATGGTCGCCTTAATGCTACCGATGAAGAGGTATACGCTGCAGCGAAGGCTGCGCAAGTTGACCACTTCATCCGCACGCTCCCTGGCGGATATGAGATGGAAATCAATGAGGAAGCGAGCAACATTTCTGCCGGCCAGAAGCAACTTCTCACTATAGCACGTGCAATTATTGCTGATTCTAAAGTTATGATTCTTGATGAAGCGACAAGTTCCGTCGACACAAGAACAGAGACAATGATTCAGGATGCTATGGATAATCTTATGAAGGGCAGAACGAGCTTCATCATAGCTCACCGCCTTTCGACTATACGCAATGCGGATCTCATCCTCTGCCTCGACCATGGCGACATTGTCGAGCAGGGAACACATAATGAGCTCCTTGCGGCCGGCGGCTTCTATGCGAAGCTGTATAATAGCCAATTTGAAGAATAAAAAATGCATTTTATTCATTAAATTTGCATAAATTTGAAAATTTTTGAATTTTTATGCAAAAAATGCTTGCATTCTTATAAATGGTGTTGTATACTTATGCACACAGAGGGAAATCACACATTCCACTGTGTGCATTTTCTTATCTCAAAATTTGTAAACAATAACTGGAGGTTATTATTATGAAAAAGTTTTTAGCAGTAGTTCTCGCACTCGCAATGATCTTTGCATTTGCAGCATGCACTAAGGCACCAGCTGCAGATGATGCAGAGGCAAAAGAAACACTCGTTATGGGTACAGCAGCAGCTTTCCCACCATACGAGTTCACAGAAGCTGATGGTACTATCGTAGGTATCGATCCTGAAATCGCTAAGGCAATTGCTGACAAGCTCAACATGAACCTTGAGATTAAAGACATGGAATTCGGTTCACTTATCGCAGCCGTTTCTGGTGGTTCAATCGACGTAGTACTTGCTGGTATGACAGTTACAGACGAGCGTCTTGAGAGCGTTAACTTCTCTACATCATATGCTAAGGGCGTACAGTCAATCATCGTTCCAGAAGGCAGCGACATTAAGACAGCTGATGACCTTAAGGGTAAGATGATCGGTGTTCAGGCTGATACAACTGGTGATATCTATTGCACAGATGACTTCGGTCAGGAAAACGTTAAGCAGTTCACAAACGGTTCTCTCGCAGTTGAGGCTCTTAAGAATGGCCAGGTTGATTGCGTAGTAATCGATAATGAGCCAGCTAAGAATTTCGTAGCAGCTAATGAAGGCCTTAAGATCCTTGAGACAGCTTACACAGAGGAAGATTACGCTATCGCAGTTGCAAAGGGCAACGAAGAACTTCTTGAGAAGATCAACACAGCTCTTGCAGAGCTCCAGGCTGATGGCACAATCGACAAGATCCTTGCTAAATACATTGGCTAATTAATTCATTGATTATAAAATAAGGAGCAGCATATGCTGCCCCTTGTTTTGCGTTATAAAGGCGGTATTTTATGAACTTTGTTACATTTGATAAATGGATACAAACTGCGCCTGATTGGATTAAAGGTTCGTCAGAAGGACTTCAAAGATTATTCTTCCAGATCTGGCAGACATTTATCTGCGATGACAGATGGCAACTCTTTACTAAGGGCCTTAAAATCACGTTCATTGTTACAATTGGCGCGCTCATAATTGGTATCATAATAGGCCTTATTCTTGCTGTAATTCGTACACTCTACAGCAGTTATACGGCAACTAAACCACCAGTAATATTAAGATTTTTCAATACACTCACCAATATCTATCTTACTGTTATCCGCGGCACACCTATGATGGTTCAGCTCCTTATCATGGGCTTCGTAATCATTGTTCCTAAGACAGAAACTCAAAGTATACTTTGCGGTATTTTGACTCTCGGAATTAACTCTGGTGCCTATGTTGCAGAGATTATACGTTCTGGTCTTATGTCAATCGATAAGGGCCAGACGGAGGCAGGTAGAAGCCTTGGATTCAACTATATCCAGACAATGTGGTATATAGTAATTCCTCAAGCAATTAAAAATATTCTTCCAGCTCTCGGCAACGAGATGATTACACTTCTTAAAGATACATCACTTGTATCCGTAATTGCACTTCGTGATGTTACAAAGCAGGCACAGAACGTCCAGAGTCTTACATATCAGGCTTTGGTACCATATATAAGCCTTGCTCTTATCTATCTCGTAATTGTACTTGTACTTACTAAACTTTTGAATATGTTGGAAAAGAGGTTGAGGAAGAGTGAACACTGATACTGAGATTTTGCTCAAGGTTGATGGGCTTAAGAAATCCTTTGGTGCCCATGAGGTCCTCAAAGGAATCAACCTCGATATTCATAAGGGCGAAGTGGTAGTTATTATTGGAGCATCTGGCTCGGGTAAGTCAACTTTCCTTCGTTGCCTTAACTGTCTTGAAGATCCAACAGGTGGAGACATTTATTTCGACGGAGTAGATATTGCTGATCCTTCAGTTGATATCAATATTCATAGACAGAAGATGGGAATGGTATTCCAGCATTTCAATCTTTTCCCTCATATGACAGTACTCCGCAATATGACAATTGCTCCAATGAAACTGCTTGGAAAGTCACAGGCTGACGCTGAGGCCAAAGCTATAGAACTTCTCAAGACCGTAGGCCTTGAGGACAGAGCGGAGTCCTATCCGGCTCAGCTCTCAGGCGGACAGAAGCAGCGTGTAGCAATCGTGCGTGCGCTTGCGATGGAGCCAGATGTTATGCTCTTCGACGAGCCGACATCCGCACTTGACCCTGAGATGGTAGGAGAAGTTCTCGACGTTATGAAGAACCTCGCAAACGAGGGTATGACAATGGTAGTTGTAACTCATGAGATGGGCTTCGCACGTGAAGTTGGCGACAGAGTAATCTTCATGGATGACGGCGTCATCGGCGAAGAGGGAACACCTGACGAGATATTCAACAATCCGAAGTCTGAGAGACTTCAGTCATTCCTTGCAAAAGTACTATAATTTAATTGCATATTATATATTATTATGATAATATAAGGTGTAATTATCTAATTTGTGGTATCTGGAGGTTATCAACTTATGACACTAGCAGAATTACTTAAGGTTGCAGAAGAAAATAAGGCTTCTGATGTACATATTACTGTAGGTGTTCCGCCACTTATGCGTGTACACGGTTCTATGGTTCAGATTCCTAACCAGCCACGTCTTATGGCTGAGGATGTAGAGGCTCTCGTAAAGGGCATCATGGGCGAATTCCAGAAGCGTGCATTTGCAGAGCGTGGTGAAATCGACTTTTCATTCGGTCTCGCTGGAATGGGACGTTACCGTGTTAATGTATTCCGTCAGCGTGGTACAACAGCTGCAGTATTCCGTCTTGTAGGTTCTAAGATTCCTGATCCTCGTGATCTCGGTGTTCCTGAGTCAGTTATCGATCTTTATCAGCTCAAGTCTGGTCTTGTTCTCGTAACAGGTCCTACAGGTTCTGGTAAGTCTACAACTCTTGCATCACTCCTTGGCCTTATTAATGATAACCTCAATGACCATATCATCACTTTGGAGGACCCTATCGAGTACCTTCATAGACATAACAAATCAATCGTTAACCAGAGGGAAATCGGCGTAGATACACGTTCTTATGCTGCAGCTCTTCGTGCTGCACTTCGTGAGGACCCTGATGTTATCCTTGTAGGTGAGATGCGTGACCTTGAGACTATCTCTACAGCAGTAACAGCTGCCGAGACAGGACACTTGGTATTCTCCACACTTCATACAATTGGATGCGCAGAGACAATCGACCGTGTAATCGACGTATTCCCAACTGATCAGCAGGATCAGATTCGTGTACAGCTTTCAATGGTACTTGAAGCTGTTGTTTCTCAGAGACTTATCCCTACAATGGATGGTAACGGACGAGTTGCAGCATTCGAGGTAATGCTTGCAGATTCAGCTATCCGTAACCTTATCCGTGAGGGTAAGAACTATCAGATTCCATCTGCAATGCAGTCTGGTAAGAAGAAGGGCATGCAGACAATGGATGATTGTCTCTATGATCTTTACACATCTGGTAAAATCACTAGAAAGAATGCTATGCTTTACGCTACTGACCAGGAAGAAATGGGCAGACGTATGTAATTTCGGTGAATTTATGATTAAACGTAGTTCTGGAATTTTGATGCCAATCGCATCGTTACCATCTGAATACGGAATAGGAACACTCGGCAAAGCTGCTTACAGCTTTGTCGATTTCCTTTATAGTGCGGGCCAAAGTTGGTGGCAGATATTGCCGGTTGGCCCGACAAGTTACGGCGATTCCCCGTATCAGAGCTTTTCAACTTTTGCTGGAAATCCATATTTTATCGACCTTGATATGTTGATAGAAGATGGTCTCCTTAAGAAATCAGACCTTCAAGGAATTGACTGGGGTTCTGATGACAGTAAAGTTGACTATGAAAAAATCTACAACAATAGATTTAATATTTTAAGACTTGCAGTAAAGAATTCAAAAGGACAGGACGATCCTGATTTTATTGCATTCTATAATGATAATCAGCGTTGGCTTTCAGAGTATGCTCTTTATATGGCAGTAAAAGAGCATAACGATATGAAGTCCTGGTGTGATTGGGATGATGAAGACATTCGTCTTCACAGGCCAGATGCAGTGGAAAGATATAAAAATGAGCTCGAAGAAGAAATTCTCTTCTATCAATATATTCAATTCCTTTTCTATAAGCAGTGGGATGCACTTCGTCTCTATGCCAAAAGTAAAGGTATCGGCATAATTGGGGATATTCCAATTTATGTCGCCCTTGACTCGGCAGATGTGTGGTCTGATCCACGCGAATTTCAGCTTGATGAGAAGAACTGTCCGAAGGCAGTGGCGGGTGTACCACCTGACTACTTCTCCGAGGACGGACAGCTCTGGGGCAATCCACTCTACGATTGGGACTATATGAAGTCAGACGGATACGGCTGGTGGATCAGGCGCATCGAGGGCGCAAGTAAGCTCTATGATGTAATTCGTATTGACCATTTCCGCGGATTCGAGTCATATTGGGCAGTACCTTATGGCGAGAAGACTGCAAAGAATGGCGAGTGGATTCCGGGACCTGGAATGAATTTTGTATCAGTTCTAAAGAACTGGTTCTGGAATATTGACTTTATAGCAGAGGACCTCGGCATCTTAACGGATGATGTCCGAACTCTTCTTAAAGATTCCACATTCCCTGGAATGAAGGTATTGGAATTCGCATTTGATTCTAAGGAACCTTCTGACTATCTTCCTTATAACTACGATAAAAATTGCGTATGCTATGCCGGCACTCACGACAATGATACATTGGTCGGATGGATAAAAACAGCTGATAAAGCAGACTTGAAATTTGCAAGAGAATACCTAAATGTCAAGACAGACAAAGAACTTCCAATGGCTATAATTAGAGTGGGAGAGGCGTCAAATGCCGACCTGTTTGTCGCAGGACTTTGGGATTGGTTGGAACTTCCGACAAATTGCAGAATTAACACACCAGGAACACTTGGAGGTAACTGGGAGTGGAGACTTGATGGCAATCTTTTGACAAGAAAACTTGCCGATGAAATAAAGAAGATTACATGTCTTTATGGCCGAGCAAAATTCCTTGACATTGAGGCTAAATGATTATAAAATAATCTACGTTAAAAAGAATATTTCTTATCAAGAGAGGCGTATCGGGAACAGGCCCTTGGCGCCCAGCAACCTGGCTTTTGCTAAGGTGCTAAATCCTGCGGTTTATGCCGAAAGATAAGGTTTTTAAAGCCCTTCGGCATGGCCGAAGGGCTTTTATTTTAGGAGGATTTATATGCATTACCTTTTTACTTCGGAATCTGTAACAAAAGGACATCCAGATAAAGTATGTGATCAGATAAGCGATGCAATACTTGATGCAATGCTAGCACAGGATAAAAACTCACGCGTAGCATGTGAGACCACGGCTACAACTAATCAGGTTATGATTATGGGTGAGATTACAACATCTGCTGATGTAGATATAGAAAAAATCGCTCGCGAGACAATTAAAGAGATTGGCTACAACGATGACGCACTTCTCTTTAATGGCGATAATTGCAATATGATTATTAATATTGATAAGCAGTCATCTGATATCGCTATGGGTGTAGATAAGTCACTTGAGCTCAAAGGTGGCGAAGAGGATGACTACAATCTCAACGGTGCAGGCGACCAGGGCATTATGTTCGGTTTCGCATGTGATGAGACACCTGAATATATGCCACTTCCAATATCACTTGCTCACAAGCTCGCAAAGAAACTTCAGGAAGTTCGTGAGAATGGCACACTCTCTTATCTTCGCCCAGATGGTAAGACTCAGGTTACAGTTGAGTATGATGAGAACAATATCCCTGTACGTGTAGATGCAATCGTTGTATCTACACAGCATGATGAGGACGTGGAACTTGAGCAGATTCGTGCAGATATCATTAAGTATGTCGTAAATGAAGTTGTTCCAGACAAATTCATTGATGACAATACAAAGTACTATATCAATCCAACAGGTCGTTTCGTAATCGGTGGACCTGCTGGCGACTCAGGCCTCACAGGCCGTAAGATCATTGTCGATACTTATGGCGGATATGCTCGCCACGGTGGCGGAGCATTCTCCGGCAAGGATCCTACGAAGGTCGATAGAAGTGCAACATATGCAGCAAGATGGGTTGCGAAGAATATCGTCGCAGCAGGTCTTGCAAGAAAATGTGAGATTCAGCTCTCATATGCAATAGGTGTTGCTCATCCTGTATCAATTATGGTTGAGACATTTGGCACTGAGACAGTTCCAGTTGAGAGTATTGTAATTGCAGTAAACAAGGTATTCGACCTTCGTCCTGCAGCAATCATTGATCAATTGAATCTTAGACAGCCAATCTATAAGAACCTTGCAGCTCTCGGTCATATGGGCCGTGAGGACCTCGATGTTTCTTTCGAGAAACTCGACAAGGTCGATGCCCTTCGCGGGGCAGTAAAATAAAATAAAACTCCCAGTGATGACACTGGGAGTTTATTTTTTTAGAAAAATTTTAATATGTCACTTGGCGTTTCGACCAAAGTCTTAGGGGCGAAGGGCGCGAGGTCCTCTTTACTGCGAAAGCCCCATAGGACAGAGATGCAAGGGAGACCTGCATTACTCGCTGTCTTGAGATCAACTTCCGAATCGCCGATATAGACTGTTCTACTTCTGTCCGCACCGAGGGTGTTGCACGCTTGCCATACCATATCGGGAGCGGGCTTCCTTATTTTGTAGTCCGTGACACCGATTGCGAAATCAACGCCGAAGAACTCATCGTTAAGTTTCTTTACAGCGTCGTCGACTTTATTTGAAACAATCGCTTGTTTTATACCTCTGCTATGAAGTTCGTTTATGACATCTACGACTCCGTCATAAGGTCTTGTGTTGTCAAGATTGTGATCTTTATAATATTCACAGAAGAGGTCGTATGATTTGTCATAGTCTGGATTATCTGCACCATTTGGAATGGCGAGCTCCACGAGTTTCTTTACGCCATTGCCCACGAACACTCTGATATCATCGAGCGGACGCTCGGGATATCCTAGCATGCGCATAGCGTAGTTCACAGCATTCTGAAGATCAATCAATGTATCAAGTAGGGTACCGTCAAGGTCCCAGATGACTGTATCATACATCACTTTGTGCTGTGCTCCTTGAGAAGGCGATATTTTTCTTCATAGAGTGCCTTTGAGAGGTCAACCCAATACTGGTGCGGGTGCTCGAAACGGATACACTCATCCCAGAGAGTAGCGAGCTGTTCCTTGCAATACTGCTGAGTCTCAGTAGCTGTCTTTGGCTCGTAGAGACATTTGCCGTTCTCGAAAATCTTTACAAGAAGTGGCTTCGCAATATAGTTTTCAATTGTCTTCTGCTTCCATGTGTAGTTAGGGTCGAAGAGAAGATATGGCTTGTTATCGTCAATCACTTCACCAGCGATTGTAAGAACATCTGCTTCGGCTTTGCCTGTTTCTTTATCGTAGAAACGATATACCTCTTTGTTGCAAGGTGTTGTGATTTTGGCAACGTTTTCGGATATCTTAATCTTCGGTGTAATTGTTCCGTCTGGCTCCTCGATTGCTACAAGTTTATAAACACCGTCGAGAACCGGATGAGATGATGATGTGATAAGACGCTCACCAACTCCGAAAGAATCAACTTTTGCCCCCTGGAGAAGCATGTCACGGATGATATATTCGTCGAGTGAGTTGGATGCGCAGATCTTACAGTCTGGGAATCCAGCCTCGTCGAGCATCTGTCTTGCTTTCTTAGAGAGATATGTGATATCACCACTGTCGATACGGATACCAGCTGGTCTATGACCGTTTGGTACAAGTACTTCGTTAAATACTTTGATAGCGTTAGGAATACCGGACTTTAGTACGTTGTAGGTATCTACAAGGAGAGTACATGAGTCAGGATATTCTTCGGCGTAAGCTTTGAATGCTTCGTATTCAGAATCGAAGAGTTGTACCCAGCTGTGAGCCATTGTGCCGAGGGCAGGGATACCGAAGTCACGGCCATCAAGGGTACAAGCTGTACCGATGCAGCCACCGATATATGCTGCGCGTGCACCGAGGATAGCACCCTGTGCTGACTGTGCACGACGTGATCCGAATTCCATTACGGCACGACCGTCAGCTGCGCGTACAACACGGTTAGCCTTAGTGGCGATAAGACTCTGATGATTGACTGTGAGAAGAATCATTGTCTCGAGGAACTGTGCCTGTATCATAGGACCGCGTACCTTGATGATTGGCTCATATGGGAATACAGGTGTACCCTCAGGGATAGCCCATACATCACATGAGAACTTGAAGTTCTTCAAGTAGTCGAGGAATTCCTCACAGAATCCACGTGTGCGAAGATATGCGATATCTTCGTCAGTGAATTTGAGTTTATTGAGATAGTCCACAACCTGTTCTACACCGCACATGATTACGAAACCACCATTGTCTGGGATGGTTCTATAGAACATATCAAAGTATCCGATGACATCTTTAAATCCGTTCTTAAAGTAACCATTTGCCATGGTGAGTTCATAGAAATCTGTGAGTAATGTGAGGTTTATTTCACTATCGTAAATTTTGCTCATTGCAATAACCCCTTTTCTTGGGTAAAAGATATATGCATTATAAACTATTGCTTATTTTTATGCAAGGTATTATAATTTTTCTAAATTAGAAATATATATAGGGAGAAATCTATGAGAATTCGTGAACAAATAAGAGGCGATAAAAATATTTCTGGGGCAAGAATTGAAGCCATCAGAAAAGAGAGAGGAATAAAGCAGGTTGAAATGATTGAGTCACTTGCGATTCAAGGTATCGAAATGACGAGCTCTGGGCTGTCTAAAATAGAGGGACAGCACAGAGGCATCAACGATTTCGAACTCCTTGCAATCGCTAATACTCTCAATGTATCAGTTGACTATTTACTTGGAAGGTAATCATTTTGAAAGACTTAATTAAACTTTTCGTGGCCTTTTTTAAGATAGGCCTTTTTACAATAGGCGGTGGCTATGCAATGCTTCCTCTTATGCAGCGCGAAGCCGTTGAGAAAAACGACTGGGCTACAGACGAGGAAATGCTTGATATATATACGCTTAGCCAATGCACGCCAGGCGTTATTGCCGTAAATACGGCAACCTTTATAGGCCGAAAAGTCAAAGGCTTTTTCGGCGCTCTTTTCGCAACGCTTGGCGTAATTACACCGAGCCTTATTATAATTTCTCTCATCGCTCTTTTCTTCACATCATTTGCGGATAATCAATATGTCATCTCCGCATTCATAGCAGTGCGCTCTGCAGTCGCAGCACTTATGATAACCGCCGTCATTAAGATGGTGAAGAAGAACAAGATCAAATCGGCGTTGCAGATAGGAATACTTGCTGTAGCATTTGCTGCCACATCCTTCCTACATGTTTCACCGGTGTTCGTAGTTCTTATTGCGGCTCTTTTCGGTTTCCTTGTTGATACAAGAAATAAGGAGGTGGCAGAGAATGAATAATCTCCTCCTTATGTGCCTAGAATTCTTTAAAACAGGGCTGTTCTCAATAGGCGGCGGACTCGCAACCATACCATTTCTCACACAAATTTCCGAGAAGCATCCAGATTGGTACACACTTGATGAATTGTCCAATATGATTGCCGTTGCGGAGTCAACTCCGGGACCTATTGGAGTCAATGTTGCCACTTATGCGGGCTTCATAACAAATGGAATCCTCGGTGGACTTGTTGCGACACTTTCGCTTGTCCTGCCATCCTTCCTCTGCATTTTAATTATCTACAGATTCTGGCAGAAATATAAAGAAAACGATAAGGTACAGAAAGTGTTCGCTGCACTGCGTGCGGCAGGGCTTGGACTTATTGCCGCAGCTTGCTTTACAGTGTTTAAAAATGCTGTATTCCCAGGTGGTACATTTGACGTGTCATCCCTTGTGATTTTCCTTGCGTTTCTCGGCGCTATGCAAATACCCAAACTCGAGAAAGTTCATCCGCTTGTTTACATTCTTGTTGCAGCGGTACTTGGCATTATCTTGAAACTTTAAGGTGATAGTATGGAGCATACAGAATATACGATAAAAACTGACAAGGTCAGTAGAGATTACACCTTCGTTATGCTCAGTGATATGCATAACAGGAAAGAAGAGGCGAAGGAGGCACTATCACTCACACGCTTCGTCTTACCAGATGCTATTTTTATAATTGGTGATTTAGTTGATAGACATAGACGTAAGTGCGATTTCGCACTTCCGTTTATAAGCGAGTGCAGTGCTATAGCGCCGACCTATTTCGCATATGGTAATCACGAGATAAAATTCCCTGTGATTTTCGAAAATGATATTCTAAGAGCGGGCGCTAAGGTCGTCCTCGACAACTCGTTTACATTCATTGATGATAAATGTGAGATTGTTGTCGGAGGACAGCGACCGAAGAGCATATATACATGGCTCCGTGATTTCGAAGAACTGGATGCATTCAAGATTCTTCTCGATCACCATCCTGAGCATTATAAAGAATATCTAAAAGATGAACATCCGGAGATAGACCTTGTTATTTCGGCACATGCACACGGTGGCCAGATAAGGGTGCTGGGCCGTGGAATCCTGGCCCCTGGCCAGGGACTTTTCCCGAAATACACTAAGGGACTTTATGATGATAGACTGATTGTAGGTACTGGAATCTCTAATACAGGAGCTCCGATACCACGTTTAGGAAATCCTACAGAGATAGTGGTAATTCATATAAATAGGGCATAAGAAAAGGGCTTGGAATTTCCAAGCCCTTAATTTTATTTCTTTAGAATTGGTGAGATTCGTTTGTAGATTATGAATGTGATCGCCGCATCTATGATTCCCTTTATGAATGTGAAAGGCAAATTGAAGATGAGAATGCCTTGCCATAAGTTGTCTATTGTAGGGATAATAACTTGGTACATTTGGAGAATTACATCAAGTGGAACAAGCACTTTGCTATAGAGCGGATAGATTATGAAGTAATTAAGCGGAATGCAGATAATAGACATAACTAGGGCTCCGACGAGAGAAGCGAGGAGCGCGCCTTTCTTGGTCTTATTATGCTTGTAAATAATTCCTGCAGGGACAACAAATGCACAACCCAAAATGAAGTTGGAAAGTTCGCCTATGAACATTGAAGAAGAAAGAGGCAAATGGATTAAGTTCTTGATAAGGCATACGGCGGCGCCTGACAATGGGCCGTATGCGAATGTGATTATGAGTTCAGGAATATCGGATATGTCGAACTTTAAGAATTCTGGAACCCAAGGGATTGAAAACTCGATGAACTGAAGCACCATAGCTACTGCAGCCATGATGGCGATAGATGTCATCCTTCTAACATTTTGATTGCTCTTTGCCATATTAATTCTCCTTAAAAATAAAAGAGCCCTGCGAAAAATCGCAGGGCTAAAAGACGTATATCTCTTCTTCCATCCAGACTTTAACTGTCGGTACTGGAATCTCACCAGTTCAGCCATTGGCTCGCGGACTTTACCGCCGGTGGGGATTTACACCCCGCCCTGAAGATAATTGAATTTTATCACTATGACTCTGCTATGTCAACTATGACAAAGCGCTTAACATATGGGCTCTGACGTCACCGGCGAGGTAAAGCGAGCCACATACAACAAGGGCTTCATCAGGCGAAATGCCGGAGATGGCAAGGTCAAATGCTTTACACGGGTCACTGCAGGCGGTGACATTGCTGCAAATTGGAGCAATTTGCTTTGCGAGTTCATCTGCATCCATAGCGCGAGGATTGGACGGAGTTGTCGTAACTACGCGCTTCGCAAGAGGTGCAAGGTGACCTAGTACCGCGTCGACTTCCTTGTCAGCCATGACTCCGATGACGAGAGTTATCGGCTTATTCACGTAGGATGACAATGTCTTAGCAAGCGCGTGGGCTCCATCTTCGTTATGACCACCGTCAAGTATGACGAGTGGTTCTTTGTTTAACACTTCAACTCTTGCAGGAATTGTAACTGCTTCGAGTCCCGCTCCGACAGCTGACTTTGGAATAGAGAAGCCCTGTGCTCTCAGTGCATCGATTATTGCAAGTGTAACTGATAGATTGTCTACTTGGTGAGGACCGAGGAGAGGGAGTAAGACGTTCATGCCGTCGAAACGGACCTTCTGTCCGTCGATGCCCTCGGAGCGGACCTCAATACCGCTCGGATCTGCAACGATGAACTCGTTGCTCTTCTCTGTCGCAGTATCACGTAGCACTTTGAGTGCACTCTCTATCTGATGAGGAGCGGAGATTGTAACTCCGCCATCTTTGATTATTCCAGCCTTCTGCGCGGCAATTTCTTCTATTGTGTCGCCGAGCACTCCCATGTGGTCGAAAGATAATGAAACTATTGCAGAGATAAGAGGTGTATCTATTACATTGGTGGAATCAAGAAGTCCGCCAAGACCTACCTCAAGTACAACGATGTCGCAGTTTTCTCTCTTAAAGAAGAGAAATGCGATAGCAGTGATAACTTCAAATTCAGTTGGTGAATTATCTTCTTCGTCGAGTTTATCGACGATTTTCTTTACCTCTGCTGTGATTCTTGCAAGGGCAGATTTCTCGATATATTCTCCGTCAAGCTGAATTCTCTCTCTAAAGTCTGAAACATATGGTGACGTAAATAGTCCGGTCTTATAGCCGGCCGATGATAATATGCTCGCGGTCTCGGTACATACGGAACCCTTTCCATTAGTACCTGCAACGTGAACATATTTGAGTCCCTTCTCCGGATGATCGAGAGCATCAAGCAAAGCGTTGATACGCTCGAACCCAGGCCTTGAGCCAAATACTGCACGACTCTCTATGTAATTTAGAGCTTCATCGTAATTCATAGCACGTCTTCTTTCATAAGTTATGCGGAATATACGCAGGTATAGTCCTCGATAAATTTTTCCCTAGCTTCTGAAAAGTCATTTTTACGTCTTCTGCTGATTGGAATCTCTTCGCCATTTGTAAGAATTATTGTATTGGTGCCAACCGAAATGGATCTTATATTGATAAGGTTGACGATACATGACTTGTGGCACTGTATGAAGAAATCCTCAGGCAGTTGATTGTAGACTTGGAAAAGTGGAAGGGTGGTGACATCCACATGATCTTTCGTAACGATATGGGTCTCCCTGTTGGAAGAAGTCACATATAGAATCTCGTTGGTACGGTAGTGGAGTCTACGTCTTCCAGTTGCTATAACGATTGTCTTCTTAGATACCTGGACATTGCGTATACTGTCTATGACTTCATAGACATCCTTATCGGCGATAGGCGGCTTTAGAACTCGAAATGCACCTGGTTTATATCCCTCATAGGCATCTTTTACATCATTAGATATAAGCACCATGGGTAGGTCAATTCCATGCTCTCGAAGTAGCGCCGCAGTGTCTGTGACGCTTCTATCTTCAAAGCAATCGTCGATAAACAGTATACCATTCATATTTTCTATTTTCAAAAGCTTTTTGATGCTGTGGTATGAGTAGAGATTGACCTCTACAATCTTCTGTGAACTATATTTTGCTGCGATACTTCTAAGTCCATTTTCAGTGATTTGATTACTGGATAATATGTGAATGTTTAGCAAAAATATTTCCTCCTTGTGTCACCTCCGGTAGAAAGGTAAACAAAATCAAAATATAAAAACACAAAATATGCAAGTTCTTTGCCACGCAAAATGAGATAGATTACCACTTATGTATTATTTTTGACCACTTGAACTAAAAGGGAGATTTTTGTAAATAATTGTTCTACTATTGGTTCTAAAACTCTAAGTCATAGGTGAGTTTATGGAGGAATTGTTCAAACGGTATTGGGGATCACTTGTCTTGGACGCCAATTATCGCTTGGGCGATAGAGGGCTCGCCGAGGATTGCGCGCAGGAGACGTTCATGCTTTTCTACGATAAGCTGAACTCTGGCGCACGGTTCGATGACGAGGCGGCGATAAGGGCCTTCCTGTTCCGCACCAACAGATTTATATCCATGCATATGATACGGGCGCGGGAACAGGAGAGGAAGGCCCTATGTGATGTGGCTGACAATGATATAGAGGAAAACTATGTATCTCTTGAGAACCAAGAGATACTTGACTCCGCCCTCTCGAGTATGCCGTATCGTAATGCCGTATTCACTGTATGGCATTACGGTTATGATGCGACATACGAGCAGATGGCGGAGCAACTTGGCGAGAGCAAGGACGCCGTCAAGAAGGCGACCGAGCGGGCCTTGAAGGATCTTAAATTGGCAATGGAGGACAGGGAGAATGATAAGCGAGATAAATAGTAATGTAATAAAATATAAGATAGAAGAATATGAGAGAGTGGATGAATTTGTCATAAAAATGCAGCACAGCAATAGGATACCTGGCCTTGTTGTGCTCGGTCGTGACGGCGACGAATTGCTCTTCGCCGTATCGAAACTTATACCACTTGCCGATTATCTTAGAAATGAAGTACATTCAGTGGACGACACCCTATCTTTAATAAATCAATACAATAATATTATTGATAGCGCGGAGAATCATATGATTCCGCGCAGTGAAGTAATACTCAGTATGCGACTTGCCTTCGTTGACAAGGCGGACAAGTCGCTAATGCTTTGCTGTATCCCGACAGATATGTCTAAAATTTATACAGATACATTTGAAGAATTTAGAACTATTTCTCTTGCGCTCGCTGGATATGAAAATGATGATGAGCGGGCGAGAGCCATAAAGGAGATCCAGGGGATAGAGACTGAGAAAGAAGAGACTCCTCCGAAAAAGAAAAAAGAAAAGCCGAAGCTTTTCCATAGAATAAAGATAGAACTCGCACCGAAGGCCGACGACGATATCTTCGGCTTCGATGACGAGCCACTTCCAGAGGGAGTAAATATGATTACGGTAAGAAGCACTGGAGATGAGTACCCACTTCTTTTCGGTCCAGATATAATCGGTTCCGATGATAGGAAGGCTAGCATATGTTTTCCGAATAACTTAAATATGGAAGGGGAACATGCAAGCATCACTGTGCAGAAAGGTAAATATTATATTGCTGACTTAAATTCAACCGCCGGCACCACGCTCAACGGAGAGTCGCTCGAGCCTGGCAAGGCATACGAGCTCCACTCTGCCGATCTCATAGCAGTCGCCGGCGAGGAACTCGTTTTCGTAAAGCGAATATAGTGAAATTAGCACTCCAGAAAAAGAGTGCTAATTTTTTGCCTTTTTCTATTGACAAAGGGATTTTCGGGTGTTACATTATATATGCAATTAGCACTCGGAAATATAGAGTGCTAAAATTTTACACAAGGAGGAACACACGAGTGCTACCACCACGAAGACAACAGATACTTGCAGCAATTGTTGAGCAGTACATAGAGACTGGTGAACCAGTAGGCTCTAAGGTGTTGCTCCAGAGAATGGGTATTGATGTTTCATCAGCAACCATTCGAAATGAGATGGCAGAGCTTACGGCTCTCGGCTTCATCAGCCAGCCACATACATCTGCTGGTCGTATCCCAACTCAAAGCGGCTATCGCTATTATGTTGACAATCTTATGCAACTTTCCGAACTTGAGGATCAGGACCGCAGAAGAATTGAGGCGGGAGTTGATTATCGCTCAGGTGATCCGGAACTTCTCATTGAGAAGGCCGGGGAGGCGCTTGTAGGATTTACCAACTTCGCAGCAATCTCAACCACACCGGCTGATGAGAATGCTTACATCAAGAATATTGAGATGGTGCCAATCAGTTCCAAGATGGCAATGATAGTGCTCCTAACTTCCACAGGAATACTGAAAAGCAAAGCTTGTAGAACTGATGTCCCAATTACTCTTGATCTCGAGGAGACCTTCCAAGATGTTGTAAAGAATAACTTCTTCGGAATGCCGCTCTCGGACGTGACAACAGTGTTCATTCAGACACTTGTTGCAAGCCTCGGTGCGAAAGCTCTTTCAATGTCTCCGCTACTTGTAACAATAGCAGACCTCTGCGAGGCCGCTGGTGTGTCGGAAGTTAAACTTGAAGGCCAGTCCAATCTTCTTGGATATAAGGAGTATGATGACAACGCTTCTCAGCTTTTAAGCTTCCTCCACAGAAGTGAGCCGCTCGGTATGCTGGTTTCATCCTCAGGTTCTGATAATGATATCGAAATCAGGATAGGGTCAGAGAACCGTTACAAGGAATTGGAAAATTCAAGTGTGATTATTTCTAGATATAGAATCGGAAATAATGCGACTGGTGCGATAGGAATTATCGGCCCGACACGAATGAATTACTCCAAGCTTGTCCCAAGCATAAAATATCTCACAGACATAATCAGTAAGGTTTTGTCTGATGTTTATGAGGAGGAAAGTTCCATTGGCGAAGAAAGATAATAAAGCTATAGAAGAAGAAATTGTTGAGGAGACAGAGACTTCAGAGATTGATGATCTTAAAGCTGAACTCGAAGCTCAGAAAGAGGCTTACTTAAGACTCGCCGCTGAGTACGACAATTTCAGAAAACGTACAGCTAAAGAAAAAGAGGAATCGTTCACAAATGCGAAAGCTACGGTTTTCGAGGAGTTCCTCCCAGTGCTCGACAACTTCGACCGCGCTCTGTCTGTAGAGGACGCAGCGTTCGAAGATTACAAGAAGGGCGTCGAAATGACATACACACAATTCAAAGATGTGTTCCAGAAATTTGGAGTTGAGACCTTCGGTGAGCCTGGTGATCAATTTGATCCTAACTTCCACAATGCAGTGATGCATGTGGACGATGACAACCTTCCGGCAAACGTTATAACAGACGTTTTCCAAAAGGGATATAAAATAGGCGATAAAGTCCTAAGACCTGCAATGGTCAAAGTAGCAAACTAAGTAATTAATTCATTTATTTGGAGGATAAAATTATGGCAAAAATAGTAGGTATTGACCTCGGTACAACTAACTCATGTGTAGCAGTTATTGAAGGCGGAGAGCCTGTAGTTATAGCAAACGCAGAAGGCGCAAGAACAACTCCATCAGTTGTTGCTTTCGGCAAAGACGGCGAGCGTATGGTAGGCCAGGTAGCAAAGCGCCAGGCTATCACTAACCCAGACAAGACAGTTTCTTCAATCAAACGTCAGATGGGTACAGATTTCAAAGTAAAAATTGACGACAAGAAGTTCACACCACAGGAAATTTCAGCAATGATTCTTCAGAAGCTTAAGAGCGATGCTGAAGCATATCTTGGTGATACAGTAACAGAAGCAGTTATCACAGTTCCTGCATACTTCACAGATTCACAGCGTCAGGCAACTAAGGATGCTGGTAAGATCGCTGGTCTTGAAGTAAAGAGAATTATCAACGAGCCAACAGCAGCAGCTCTTGCTTACGGTATTGATAAGGACAACGACCAGAAGGTTATGGTATATGACCTCGGCGGTGGTACATTCGATGTATCTATCATTGAGATGGGCGACGGCGTTCAGGAAGTTCTTGCAACAGCTGGTAACAACCGCCTCGGTGGTGACGACTTCGACCAGAGAGTTATTGATTGGCTCGCTGACGAGTTCAAGAAGGCAGAGGGCGTAGACTTAAAGGGCGACAAGATGGCTATGCAGCGTCTTAAGGAAGCTGCTGAGAAGGCTAAGATTGAGCTCTCAGGCGTTACAACTTCTAACATCTCTCTTCCGTTCATCACAGCAGATGCAAATGGTCCAAAGCACCTCGAGATGACACTTACACGCGCTAAGTTCAACGAGCTCACAGCTGATCTCGTTGAGAGCACAATGGGTCCTGTACGTCAGGCAATGTCAGACTCAGGTCTTAAGACTTCTGAGATTGACAAGGTTCTCATGGTTGGTGGTTCCTCAAGAATTCCAGCAGTTCAGGAAGCAGTAGAGAAGTTCATCGGCAAAGAGCCATTCAAGGGTATCAACCCAGATGAGTGCGTAGCTATGGGTGCTGCTCTTCAGGGCGGCGTACTTGGTGGCGACGTTAAGGGTCTCCTTCTTCTTGATGTAACACCATTGTCACTCGGTATCGAGACACTCGGTGGTATCTCAACTAAGATTATTGAGCGTAATACAACAATCCCTACAAAGAAGAGCCAGATCTTCTCAACAGCTGCTGATAACCAGACATCTGTAGAAGTAAACGTTCTTCAGGGTGAGCGTGAGTTCGCTAAGGATAACAAGCAGCTCGGTCTCTTCCACCTCGATGGAATTCTTCCAGCACGTCGTGGCACACCACAGATCGAAGTTACATTCGACATCGATGCCAACGGTATCGTTCACGTATCAGCTAAGGATCTTGGCACAGGTAAAGAGCAGTCTATCTCTATCACAGCTTCTTCTAACATGTCTAAGGAAGACATCGACAAGGCTGTCAAAGAGGCAGAGCAGTTCGCCGCTGAGGATAAGCAGCGCCGTGAGGACGTAGATGCTAGAAACGCAGCTGACCAGATGGTATTCCAGTGCGAGAAGATTCTTCAGGACGAAGGCGACAAGTTCGACGAGGCAGATAAGAAGGATCTTGAAGAGAAGATCGATGCACTCAAGGAAGCTCTCAAGGGCGAGGATATGAACCTCATCAAGAACCGTCAGGAAGAACTCCAGTCTAAGTTCTATGAGATTTCAGAGAAGCTCTATAAGGCAAATGCACCACAGGGTGACCCATCAGCTGCTGGCTTCGATCCAAGCCAGTTCACAGGCGGCGCAGCACCAGCTGACGACGCAGCAGATGTAGAGTTCACAGACGTAGACTAATCAATAGAGGAGCCGTAAAATGGCTGATAAAAGAGATTATTATGAGGTCCTCGGCGTTGACAAATCAGCGTCAGAGGACGAACTCAAAAAAGCATATAGAAAAAAGGCGAAGCAGTATCACCCGGATCTAAATCCGGGCGATGCAGAGGCCGAGAAGAACTTCAAAGAAGTCAACGAGGCATATGAGGTTTTGTCAGACCCTGACAAGAAGTCTCGATATGATAGATTCGGCCACGCGGGCGTCGATCCTAATGCAGGATTTGGCGGCGGTGGCGGATACGGCGACTTTGGCGGTTTCGGAGACCTCGGCGACCTCTTCTCCTCCATCTTCGGAGGAGGATTCGGCGGATTCGGTGGTGGCGGTTCATCCCGCAACCCTAATGCGCCACGCCGCGGTTCCAATATCGAAGCCCGCGTAAGTCTTTCGTTCGAAGAGGCAGCTAAGGGATGTCATAAGACAATAGAGATACCTCGCATTGAAAAATGTGACGTCTGCGGTGGCGACGGATGCAAGGATGGCACGAAGCCTGAGACTTGCTCAGAATGCCACGGCTCAGGCACAGTATCTACTCAATCACGTACACCATTTGGCGTCTTCCAGTCTACTAAAGAATGTCCAACTTGCCATGGCCGTGGCAAGACGATAAAGGATCCGTGCCCTCGTTGTAAGGGCGCTGGAATGATTCGCCGTAAGATTGAGATTGAGGTGGATATCCCAGCTGGTATTGATAACGGACAGGCATTCACTCTCAGAGGACAGGGCAACTTCGGTGCAAACGGTGGTCCACAGGGTGATGTATTTATCATCCCAAATGTCAAGCCACATCCTATCTATGAGAGAGATGGCTACGATGTCTATACCAACGTTACAGTCACATATGCTCAGGCGGTTCTCGGTTCTGAAATCTATGTTCCGACACTTGACGGTAAGGTTAAGTACAATATGCCTGCCGGCACTCAGCCTGGCACACGTTTCAGACTTCGCGAACGTGGTATCCAGAATGTAAATAATCCTTCTATCCGTGGCGACCAGTATGTCACAGTAATTGTCGATGTACCAAGAAAGGTAACAGATCATCAGAAAGAACTTCTGAAACAGTTCGAGGATGAATATATCGATAAGCCAAAGAATGATGCTACTGGATATAATCCACAGAATGAGAAAAAGAAAACCGTCTTCGAAAAGATCAAAGACGTGTTCGATGACTAATAGAAAACCCCGCTGGAGTCCAGCGGGGTTTCTTTTATTTATTGATTGTATTAAGTTCTCTTTCAAGTACGTCGATTGCTTTGATGTAACCGTCTGTACCTTGACCTACGATTGATGCGAGGCAAGCAGGTTCAATCAAGTCTCTATGTCTAAATTCTTCGCGTGCCTTGATGTTGGAAATATGTACTTCTACGGAAGGAATACCTGTTGATTCAAGTGCATCGAGGATGGCGACACTTGTATGAGTATAACCAGCGGGATTGATTACTATTCCATTGTATTTACTCATTGCATCCTGAATCTTATCAACAATGTCGCCCTCGTGATTTGACTGGTAGAAGTCAACAACAATTCCTTTACCAGTGCAATGTCTCTGAATGCGAGCAATTAAATCTTCATAAGTTTCTTGGCCATATATTCTAGGATTGCGAAGGCCAAGCATATTCATATTAGGACCATTTATAACAAGTATTTTCATTTAGTTCACTCCATATCCATTTGGATTTTTAGATTGCCAGTTCCAGGAGTCACGGCACATGTCGGAGATGTTCTTCTCAGCCACCCAGCCGAGCTCATCTCTTGCTTTGTCTGCCTTGCAATAGCATGTGGCAATGTCGCCAGCACGGCGAGGAACAATCTCATAGGCAAGGGCCTTGCCACATGCGTTCTCATATGCATGAAGAACATCGAGGACACTGTAGCCGTTGCCGGTGCCGAGGTTGTAGATTGAGACGCCGGTGCCTGGCTCGAGCTTTACGAGAGCCTTTACATGGCCACGTGCGAGATCTACAACATGGATGTAATCGCGTACGCCAGTGCCGTCCGGTGTGTCATAGTCGTTGCCGAACACACGGAGGGCTTCGCGCTTACCGATTGCAACCTGTGCAATATATGGAACGAGATTATTTGGAATACCACGAGGGTCTTCGCCTATAAGTCCGCTCTCATGGGCTCCGATTGGATTGAAGTAACGGAGAAGTACAACATTCCACTCGTTGTCTGAGGTATGAAGATCCATGAGAATCTGCTCAATCATTGACTTGGACCAACCATAAGGATTGGTAGGTGAACCCTTCGGGCAATCCTCTGTTATAGGGATAAATGCTGGGTCGCCATACACTGTTGCTGATGATGAGAAGATTATATTTTTAACACCGTGAGCACTCATAACTTCGCAGAGATTGACAGTTCCTGCGATGTTGTTTTCGTAGTAGAGAAGAGGCTTCTCAACAGATTCACCAACTGCTTTAAGACCAGCGAAATGAATCACTGCATCGATGTTCTCAGCATCAAAAATTTTGTTGAGTGCATCAGTATCAAGGATGTCTGCCTTATAAAATTTAACTGGTTTTCCTGTGATTTTCTCAACTCTATTTAGGGATTCCTCAGAGGAGTTGGAGAGGTTGTCGAGTACGACTACTTCATAGCCGGCCTCAAGAAGTTCAACACAGGTATGGCTGCCGATATATCCGGCACCGCCAGTACAAAGAATTTTCATATGTTTTCTCCTTTGATTTTGTACTCTAATTATACTTTATGTGGCCTTTATTTTCAAGGTTGGTTGATGTATAATAACGCGGGGGTATTCTATGAAATATAATGCTGATTGCCATATTCATATTGGCTTACCTAACAAAGAAATTAATGATGAAGAGCTCCGTGCTCTTCTTCAAGAATATAAGGATGCTGGTATCACATTTATCCGTGATGGCGGCGATAAATTTGGCGTGTCGAAACGCGCGAAAGCGATAGCGAAAGAGATGGGAATGGACTACAGGACTTGTATCTTTCCAATCTGCAAGAAAGGCCTCTATGGTGCCTTTCTTGGCAAGACTTTCGACACGCAAGACGAATACAAAGCGCTCGTCGATGAGGCGATAGACGAAGGTGCTGATTTTATCAAGATTATGGTCTCCGGTGTGGTTGATTTTAGCAACGATACCGAGGTGCCTGCACTCTCCTCGGATGAGATTGCATCAATGGTTGGATATGCCCATGGCAAGGGCCTTTCCGTGATGTGCCATGTGAACGGTGCAGAGGCCATAAGGAGTGCACTTTCCGCTGGAGTAGACTCCATCGAGCATGGCTTCTATATGGATGAGGACACCGCTGCACTCCTTGCTGCATCTGACACCGTATGGGTGCCGACTGTAGCACCAGCCACAGCCTTTGTTGGCGATAAAAAAATTAATCAAGATAACCTTAAAAAGATAATGACTGAACATATGAAGATGATTGGCCGTGTCTGGTACCTCGGCGGCATGATTGCCCTCGGCACTGACGCCGGCTGCGTCGGCACCCCTCATGTTGAATCAATTGACAAAGAATATGATTTACTCAAAGCCGCGATTGATGATGTTGAATTTGATGCTCATCTTGAGATGTCACAAGCACAGATTGCATGGAAATTTAATAGGCAATAAAATAAGCCCCGCTCATTGAGCGGTGCTTTTCTTCTAAAATTATTTAACTGGAGGAAGCTCTGCGAAGCCCTTAACCATGTCAAGGAAGTACTTCTTATAAGTCTCTTTGTCCTCAAGGAATCCCATCCAGCTGAAGTGATCCTTATACTCAACTGGCATGTTGTACCACTTGCCTGGTACAATCTGTGTTTCCTCTGTCCAGTCCTCCTGTGGCTTGTTCCAAGGAGCTGCTGTGCAGACTGTGTTAACAGGTCCGTCTGATGCATACCAATCGTTGGTCATGCCGAGCTTCTTAAGTGTTGGTGATGTGTACCAACCTGTGAGAAGCTGTGAGATATGAGCGATTGGGAATGATTTGAGATCCATTGCCTGGAATGGTGTAGAACCAATCTTATGTGAACGGCAAGCACGGCGTGCAAAATAGTAAATCTTATCAGAGATAGCAAGATAATCGTTCATCTCACAAGCGGTTTCAACACGCATCTCTTCCATTATGTTGTCGAACTGATTAGCGTTGATTCTCTTTATAGCTTCTTTCTTAGCAAGAGGCTTTACAAAATGGAAGTTATCGTTTGCTTTAGCATCAACTGTGATGCCCCACTGATCGCAGAGGAAATCCCATGCGTTCATAACGCGAGAAGAACCGAATGTTGTAGAAATAACACCGAAGAGTAAGTAGTTTACAAGTGGAGAAGCATGGAGATCATGACCAGCACTTGCAAGTGTAGTACCGTTGTTAGTACCAGAAAGAGTTGTTACAGTGTGGAGAAGATTTGCATGTCCGCCAGCGAAGAGAGGAGAGAGTTCATTTGCAGGTGTAGAAGCGCGCTCCTCTTCGAAACCACGGTCAAGAAGATCTGAGAATACCATTACTGTTGGGCCGCCGAATGAGTGGCCGATGATGTTAATCTTTTCGTGAGGGCCTGGTGTACCCCAGTCTTTGATGATACCAGGATATGTACGGCCGAAACGAGCGTGACCATACTTCTCGGCATGTGCTTTACCATAGTCAACAGTACCGCCGTTGATGATTGCCCAAAGCTCGCAAGAACGATCCCATGCGCTGCTCCAAGGACCAACTGCTGGTGCGTAAGATTCATAACCCATAGATGTGAGATATCTATCCATACCCTTTGCGCCTACACCACCGAAATATGGTGAAATCTTGTTGAGGAAATCTCCGTTACCCCAACCAAAGAAACCGTGGATGATAATATTTGGATATACGTTTGACATTATCTTTCCTCCTTTTGCGGATTTTAATTCTTTTCTATTATAGTCAATTACAAAAGATTTTGCAAAGTACAAAATACTGTGATACAGTATAAGTAGATTAATTTATTATAAAAGGAGAAAGAGATGGTTTTCGCATTGATTCTCGCTGGTGGCACTGGCTCCAGGATGGGAAATGTAGATAAGCCGAAGCAGTTCCTTATGCTCGGCGATAAACCAATAATTATTCACTCTATCGAAAAGTATCTTTCGGTGGATGAATTTGCTCATATCACAGTCTCTACTCCTGATGAATGGATCTCATACACAGAGGAGATTATAGAACAATATATTGGACGAAATTGCAATATATCTGTAATCCCTGGTGGCAATACTCGAAATGATTCCTTACTTAAAGCAATAAAATATATCGAAGAAAATTTTGGAATCGATGATGATACGATAATCGTGACTCACGATGCGGTGAGACCGCTCGTGACACCTGAGATTATCGAGAAGAGTATCGAGTCGGCGAAACTCTACGGTGCAAGCGACACCGTAGTACCAGCGACCGATACAATTGTCGAGTCGGAGAATGGTCAATTTATTGGTTCGATTCCGAGCCGAAGCACGCTTTACCACGGCCAGACACCGCAGAGTTTCAATGCAAAGAAACTCTTAAAGCTATACGCGGGGCTGACCGAAGAAGAGAAGGCCGTTCTCACAGACGGTTGTATGATTTTTACGAAAAAGGGTGAACCTGTTCATCTTGTTCTCGGGGATAAGTCTAACATAAAAATTACTTATCCATCCGACCTAAAACTTGCTGAACAGTTGCTATAGATTATGGGGGCGAATTTATGACTATAACATTGCAACTTTATGCAATCCTTAATTTGTTCTGTATGGCTATATTATTGCTTCTTGCAATAATGAATTCTAAGTTTCCAACTTCGAGAAATCCACACAGAAACACATTGCTTACAACAGTATTTGTGACGGCAATGGTTTTCTTTACTTTTGATTTTGCATATGCTTTCATCGAGGGTAGAACAGATATTACTACTACGCTAAACTATTTCGTAAATGCAGGATACTTTATTATGTCAGGTTTCTGTGCATTGTCATGGTTCAACTATTCGGAGAATAAACTCGATACAGGATTTTTCGATAGCAAAGCAGTAAGGGTTGCATTCTTAATTCCAGTTATCGCACTTGTCATTTTGTCAGTCATACCATTCTTCCTGCACGATGGTTTGTTCTACATTGATGAGAATAATAATTACCACCGTGGCACGTTTTATTTTATTCAGCCAATTATCACATTTGGCTATATCGCAATCGCCTGCATACGTTGCATGCTTAGTGCACGTAAAGAAAAATCGCTCCATAACAAAACAAGAGATAGAACACTTGCACTTTTCGGATTTGCACCAATCACTCTTGGAATACTTCAGGTACTTATTCCGAGCACTCCGCTCCTCTGCGTAGGTATCACAATATCACTCATTTATGTGTATGTACGTCTTCAAGTTGAGACATCATTCGAGCAGGAGGCTATCATTGACGGCCTTACAACTGATTATGAGTCAGTAATGCTTGTAAGTCTTACGACTGGTAAGATAACAGATTTCCGTTTGAATGCATTATCATTGGAAGTTCAGGAAATATATGGCGACAAGAGACTTTTTACACAACGCGTTAAAGATTTCGCTGAAGTTATGCTCGCTGATGAAGATCGCCAGCGCTATATAGACTGTATGTCGACGAACCATATAATGCGCGAGCTCTCAAAGAGACCTGAATTCCTTACAAATATTCATATTAAGGACAAAGACGGCACATCGCTTTATCAAATTAAGGTAGTTCGTTCCGTTGACTACAGAGATACACTTAATGTTATCATCGGTCTTCGTAACATCGATGAGGAGACACGTCAAGAAATTAGACAGAGAGAACTCCTTGAGGAAGCACGTAACCGTGCGGAGTTAGCAAATGCTGCAAAGTCCTCATTCCTCTTCAACATGTCGCATGACATCCGTACTCCGATGAATGCGATTATGGGCTTCACGGGAATGGCTCAACGCCATATTGATGATAAAGAACTTGTAACAGATTATCTCTCTAAGATTGAACTTTCATCCGGCCACCTTCTCAGCCTTATCAACGATGTACTTGATATGGCAAGAATTGAGAGCGGAAAGGTTGAAATTGTTCCAGTTCCAGCATCTATCCACGGCTGTGGAAATGCCATCCTTACTATGGCTGGCGGTATGGCTAAAGAGAATGATGTTGAACTCACAGTGGATTATGAGAATATAATCGACGAATATATCTGGGGCGATATTCTTCACCTCGACCAGATTATGATTAATGTCGTATCCAATGCGATTAAATACACGAAGCCTGGCGGAAAAGTAAATGTTACTGTACGCCAGAAGAATTATAACAAGCCAGGCGAGGCTGCTTATGAACTTCGCATCAAAGATACAGGAATCGGTATGACTCCAGAATTCCTAAAGCATATCTTTGATAGCTTCGAGCGTGAGCGCTCATCTACTATCAGCGGTATCGAAGGTGCTGGCCTTGGAATGTCAATCGTTAAGCGTCTCGTTGACCTTATGAACGGCTCAATTGAAATTGAGAGTGAGGTTGGCGTTGGCACAACCGTAATCATAAACTATGTCTTCAAGACACGCGACGAAAACGATGGCGAAGAAGTTCGTGATAATAGCACTTCGCCACTTGTTGTCGACCTTCGTGACAGACGCGTTCTCGTCGCTGAAGATAATGAACTCAACCGTGAGATTATCAAGGACATCTTAGAAGATGAGGGCATTATCGTTGAGATGGTTCGAGATGGACTCGAAGCGGTTGATAAGATCAAGCATTCACAACCAGGAGACTTTGATTTTGTTCTTATGGATATTCAGATGCCTAACCTTGATGGTTATGAGGCAACCCGACTTATCCGTTCACTTGAATGCGAGCCACTTGCAAGGATTCCAATCATTGCAATGACGGCAAACGCATTCGAAGAGGATAAGCAGAAAGCGCTCTCTGTCGGAATGAATGCGCATCTCGCGAAACCTGTCAACATTGGAAAACTTATTAGTACTATTACTGAGTTTATTAGAAAATAAAGTGTTGACACTATATAATTATTAGTTATAATTTAATATACTATTTCGTCCCAGGGGCGTGGTGGCGTCTCCTGGGACCTTGTTATCAAAAGAGGTAAGTATAATGGCAGAAATTTCAGGGCTTGATCAGACGATCAATGAAGTAGCGCAACGTATCCGTGAGTTGCGTGAAATCTTGGGCCTCACAACAGCATTTATGGCCGAACAGACCGGCGTTGATGAGGAGGAATATATCGCTTGCGAAAGTGGCAAGCGTGACTTAAACTTTGCATTTCTTTACAGATGTGCTCAGTCATTTGGCGTCGATGTCACCGATATTATTGAAGGTGCATCACCTACTCTTGCCAAACTTGTCTTCACTAAGAAAGGCGAGGGACAGAAGATTGAAAAAGCTCACGGCATGACATATTACAATCTTGCCGCAAGCTTCAGAAATAGAATTTCTGAGCCACTTTATGTAGAGGCAACATATACAGAGGAAGCACAGAACAAACCAATTGAGCTCACTACCCACAAGGGACAGGAGCTCGATATTGTCGTATCTGGCGCTCTTAAAGTTCAAGTTGGCGAGCATGTAGAGATTCTCCATGCCGGCGACTCACTTTACTATGATTCTTCGACACCTCACGGAATGATTGCTGTTGAGAATCAAGATTGCGAATTCTATGCTATCGTACTTAACCCATCTGGTGAACCAATTCCAGAACTTCACGCAGCAGCAACTGAGCGTGGCGAGCAGCCACGTCGTCTTGGTGCCGAGCAGACAACTCGTGTATACAAGAAGTGGGTATCTGTTGAGAAGGACGAGAACCGTACACCAGTTAAGGTTGACTTCAAGAACCCTGAACAATTTAATTTCGCTTTCGATGTTGTTGATGAGCTCGCTCGCACCAAACCGAACAAGCTCGCCATGCTTCACCTCGATGTAAATAAAACTGAGAGACGTTTCACATTCAAAGACATGATGGAACTCTCCAATAAGGCTGCAAACTATTTCACAGCTCTTGGTATCAAGCGCTATGATAAAGTAATGCTTGTACTTAAGCGCCATTATCAATTCTGGCCAGCAATGCTTGCCCTTCATAAGATTGGCGCTATTGCAATTCCAGCGACGAATCAGCTCAAAGTACACGACTTTGAGTACAGATTCAACGCTGCAGATGTCAAAGCAATTATATGTACTGCAGATGGCGATGTTGCCGATCAGGTAGATGAGGCTGCGAAGACATCTCCATCACTTGAACTTAAACTTATTGTCAACGGCACACGTGACGGCTGGCACTCATTTGACGACGAGTGGCAACTCTATAGCAATGAATATGAGCGCACCAAGGACTCACCTAAGGGTGACGACCCTATGCTCATGTTCTTCACATCAGGTACATCTGGATACCCTAAGATGGCACTTCATAACCACAAGTATCCTCTTGGACATTTCATCACGGCAAAGTATTGGCACTGTGTTGACCCTGATGGACTTCATCTTACAATTTCTGATACCGGTTGGGCGAAAGCCCTCTGGGGCAAGCTCTACGGTCAGTGGTTCTGCGAGGCAGCTACATTCGTTTATGACTTCACTCGCTTTGATGCATCTGACATTTTGCCTCTCTTCGCCGATTATCACATCACCACATTCTGCGCACCACCTACGATGTATAGAATGATGATAAAAGAGGACCTCACAAAGTACGATTTAAGCTCTGTTGAGCATGCAACAATCGCCGGTGAGGCACTTAACCCTGAGGTATTCAACCAGCTCAAGAAACTCACAGGTCTCAGCATCATGGAGGGCTTCGGCCAGTCAGAGGGTACACTTATGATTGGTAACCTTGTCGGTGCACCTCATAAGGTTGGTTCAATGGGTAAGCCTATTCCAATCTATGATGTTCATCTTCTTGATGCCGACGGTAATGACGTAGAGCCAGGTGAACCTGGCGAAATCTGCGTTAACGTCGCAGATGGCGCACCATGCGGACTCTTTATGTGCTACTATCGTGGACCAGATAAATCCGCAGAAGTATGGCATGACGGCTACTATCATACAGGTGATATGGCTTGGAAAGATGAGGACGGATTCTTCTGGTACATCGGTCGTGCAGATGACGTTATCAAGTCATCTGGTTATCGTATTGGACCATTTGAGATTGAAAACGTTATCATGGAACTTCCTTACGTACTTGAGTGCGGTGTGTCCGCAGCTCCTGATGAGGTACGTGGTCAGGTAGTTAAGGCATCTATCGTCCTTGTAAAGGGAACAGAGCCATCTGACGAACTCAAGGTTGCAATTCAGCAGTATGTTAAGCAGAAGACTGCTCCATATAAATATCCTCGTATTGTCGAATTCAAGGATGAACTTCCGAAGACAGTATCTGGAAAGATTATTAGAGCGAAACTTTAAGGAGAACGCCTATGCAGAAAGTCGGCATGATTTCACTTGGTTGTCCTAAGAACCAGGTGGATGCAGAACTTATGCTTGCGAAAATTGAAGAGGCAGGTTACGAAATCTCCGGTGAGATTTCGGGATGTGACGCAGTCATAATTAACACCTGCGGCTTCATCGATGACGCGAAGCGTGAGGCAATTGATAATATTCTTGAGATGGCCGACTACAAAGAGGAAGGCGAGATAAAGAAGATTATCGTAACCGGTTGCCTCGCTGAGCGTTATAAAGGAGAAATACTCGAGGATATGCCTGAGGTCGATGCCGTAGTTGGCCTTGGCAACAATGGCAATATCGTCGATATTTTAAAGCAGACTCTTGAGTCTGATACACCAGTTATTGCAATTGGTGAAAAGGAGGACCTGCCACTTTGTGGTCAGCGTCTTCTCACCACACCAGAATATTGGGGATATCTTAAAATTGCTGACGGATGCTCTAACAATTGCACGTATTGTGCAATTCCAGATATCCGTGGCAAGCAGAGAAGCCGCAAGATCGAAGAGTGTGTGGAAGAGGCCAGGGCTCTCGCAGAGAGCGGTATTAAAGAGCTTATCGTTATCGCTCAGGATACCACTCGCTACGGAGAGGACCTCTATGGCGAGCCGAAACTCGCTGAGCTCCTTCGCGAGCTCTGTAAAATCGACAAGCTCCAGTGGATAAGAATTCTTTATTGTTATCCTGATCGTCTAAACGATGAGCTTATCGATACAATTGCAAGTGAAGATAAGATATGCAAATATATCGATCTTCCACTTCAGCACTGTAACGGCGATATTCTTCGCAGAATGAATCGCCGTGGAGATAGGGAATCGCTCACAGCGCTTATTGCTAAAATTAGAGAGAAGATCCCGGGTGTCTGCATCCGTACAACTCTCATCACCGGATTCCCAGGTGAGACAGATGAACAGTTTGAAGAACTCGCAGAGTTCATCAAAGATATAAAGTTCGATTGTCTCGGTTGCTTCGCTTACTCTCCGGAGGAGGGTACACCGGCAGCGAAATTTGAAGACCAAGTTGACGATGACATAAAAGTTCACCGCGGTGAACTTATCATGGATGCCCAGTATGGTATCGTCTTGGAGAACAACAAGAAATTTGTCGGAGAGAAACTTCTTACAATTGTCGATGGATATGACCCATATTCAGATGTCTATGAGGGCCGCACATACCGTGATGCCCCAGAGATTGATGCTAAGGTCAACTTTATCTGTGAGAAGTCGCTCCAGCCAGGAGACTTCATTGAAGTTCTCGTGACTGATATCAACGAATATGATTTAATAGGTGAGACAAAATGAATACACCCAACAAATTGACACTTACAAGAATGATAATCACGCCAATTTTCTTGGCTGTGTTCCTTATCGAAGCAATCCCATATCACTACGCCATTGCTATGCTTCTTTTCATAATCGGAAGTCTTACGGATCTCTTTGATGGAAAGATTGCAAGGGCACGTGGAATTGTAACTAACTTTGGCAAGCTTGCAGACCCACTTGCTGATAAGATGCTCACAACATCTGCACTCCTTGGTTTTATGGCCATCGGATATTGTAATGTCTGGGTTATCTTCATCATTCTCTTTAGAGAGTTCGCAATAAGTTCTATGAGACTTATTGCTGCAGCAGACGGTCTTGTAATCCCTGCAAATATGTGGGGTAAGGTAAAGACAACTATTCAGATGGTTGCCTCTATAGCTACAATGCTTGGTCTCACACTTATCTTTGAATTTAAATTCCTCCCAGAGACATTCCCACTTGCAATTATTGCATCTGTTCTTTTCTGGCTTATGGCTGCAGCAACAGCCATCTCCGGAATTGTCTATGTAATTCAGGGAGCAAAGGTTATTGATTTTTCAAAATAATTTGGAGAAATTATGAAAATTCTTGAGTATTGCAAAGAGGATATAGAGTGCTTTAAGAAGCGCGACCCTGCTGCTCGCAGCACGATAGAGGTACTTCTTCTCTATCCTGGTCTCCATGCAATCTGGCTTTACAGAATTGCACACTTCTGTCAGACTCGCCACCTCTATTTTATAGCTCGTGCCATCTCACAATATGCTGCGAGAACTACTGGTATTGAGATACATCCTGGTGCGACCATCGGTCGTCGCTTCTTTATTGACCACGGTCATGGCATAGTAATCGGTGAGACAACTGAGATAGGTGACGATGTCATTCTGTATCAGGGCGTAACACTCGGTGGTACTGGTAAGGATAAAGGTAAGCGTCACCCTACAATCGGCAACAACGTTATGATTGGTTCCGGTGCCAAGGTGCTTGGCCCATTTAAGGTTGGCGACAACTGTAACATAGCATCGGGCGCAGTTGTGCTCGAGGAGATACCAGACAACTGCACAGCAGTTGGCGTTCCAGCACAGGTGGTGCGCCGCGATGGCGTACGTGTCGACAACCTCGACCAGATTCATGTACCAGATCCTGTTAAGAATGAAATTAGTGCGCTTAGAGCAGAGATAGAAGAGCTCAAAGCGCAACTTAAATAAAGGAAGAAAAAATGAAAGTCTATTCAACACTTACAAGAAGCAAAGAGGAACTTGAACCAATTACTCCTGGCGAGTATAAAATCTATGCATGTGGACCTACAGTTTATAACTATATCCACATCGGTAATGCTCGTCCTCTTTGTGTATTTGATGTACTTCGTCGCTATCTTGAGTACAGAGGCAACAAGGTGACATTCGTTCAGAATTTTACTGACATTGATGACAAAATTATCAAGAAAGCCAACGAAGAGGGCACAGATTATCTCACAGTTGCCAAGAAATATATTGAGGAATATTGGACAGATGCCAAGGGCCTTGGCATACGTGAGGCCACTATTCATCCAAAGGCAACTGAGAATATTGATGAGATTATCAATATCATAAGCACCCTCATTGATAAGGGACATGCCTACGCAGTAGAGAATGGCGATGTATATTTCGCAACTAAGACATTCGATGAGTACGGTAAGCTCTCACACCAGCCTCTTGAGGACCTTGAAGCTGGTGCTCGTATCAATATCGGTGAGCTAAAGCGTGACCCTATGGATTTCGCACTTTGGAAAGGTGCGAAGCCAGGCGAGCCATATTGGGAGTCACCTTGGGGCAATGGCCGTCCAGGCTGGCACATCGAGTGCTCTGCTATGAACCGTCGTTTCCTCGGTGAGACAATTGATATTCACTGTGGTGGACAGGACCTTATTTTCCCTCACCACGAGAACGAGATTGCCCAGTCTGAGTGTTGCAATGGTGTACCATTTGCAAACTATTGGATGCATAATGGATATATAAATGTAGATAACGTTAAGATGTCAAAGTCACTCGGTAACTTCTTCACAGTACGTGACGTCGCTGAGAAGTATGGATACGAGCCAATCCGTTATCTCATGATCTCCTCACATTACAGGAGCCCAATCAACTACAGTGTTGATATTATTGAGCAGTGCAAAGCAGCTCTCGCTCGTCTCTATACTTGCCGCGACGCACTTGATTTCGCAGCCGAGAAGGCTGAAGAGGCCACAGGCGCCGCTGACTTCGAGCTTAAGAAAAAGCTCGACGCTCATCGTACGGCTTTCATAGAGGCCATGGACGATGATCTCAATACAGCTGACGCCCTTGCTGCTGTATATGACCTTGTACGTGATATCAATATCATTCTCAAGGAGAATCCATCAGCAGAAGTAATTGAGTATGCTACAGAGGAGTTTGATGAGCTCACAGGCGTACTCGGCCTTGTATACAATCGTCAGGAGAAGACTCTCGACCTCGACGTTGAGAAACTCATCGAGGAGCGCAACAACGCCAGAAAGAATAAGGATTTCGCTCTTGCAGATAAAATCCGTGATGATCTTAAGGCACAGGGAATTATCCTTGAGGATACTCCACAGGGTGTAAAGTGGCATAAAGCTTAAAATTTAAGAACGAGAAAATAAGAGAAAAAGCGAGAATTCGTGAGAATACACGAGTTCTCGCTTTTTAAATTAAAAAATCAATAAAAAGTTGTTGACGGAAGTCCTCCCTAGTGTTATTATAGTCAAGCATTTTAGATATCATTTATATTTATGGAGGGACTTATATGTCAACATATATGCCAAAAGCAGGCGATATTACTCGCGATTGGTATGTTCTTGACGCAGAGGGTAAGACACTCGGTTCACTTGCAACTGAGGCAGCTACACTTCTTCGCGGCAAGCATAAGCCAACATTTGCTCCTCACGCTGACTGCGGTGACAACGTTATCGTAATCAATGCTGAGAAGATCGTTCTTACAGGTAATAAGCTTGAAGATAAGATGTACTATCATCACACAGGTTACATCGGTAACATGAAGCAGATTAAGTACAAAGATCTCATGAAAACAAAGCCAGAGTTCGTTGTTACTAAGGCTGTAAAGGGTATGCTCCCAGCTACAACACTTGGTAGAACCGCTCTCACAAGACTTCATGTATACGCTGGTCCAGAGCATCCACATGCTGCTCAGAAGCCAGTCGTACGCGAATTTTAATAGGGGAGGGCGTAACTAATGTATAACGAAAATCCATATTTTTACGGTACAGGTCGTAGAAAGAGCTCAGTAGCTCGTGTACGCGTATACCCAGGTAATGGTAAGATTACAATCAACGATAGAGACATTGACGATTATTTTGGTCTTGATACACTCAAGCTCATCGTTCGTCAGCCACTTGAGCTTCTTGGTCTTACAGAGAAGTTCGACATCGTATGCCGTGTAAACGGTGGTGGTGTTTCAGGTCAGGCTGGTGCTATCCGTCATGGTCTTTCACGTGCTCTTCTTCAGTATGACGAGAATCTTCGTCCAGAACTCAAGAAGGCTGGCTTCCTTACTCGTGATCCACGTATGAAGGAAAGAAAGAAACCAGGTCTCAAAGGCGCTCGTCGTGCACCTCAGTTCTCAAAGAGATAACAAAAGATATATGGGAATGCTTTACCTACGAGCATTCCCATTATTATTATGAAATATCTTCAAGGGATTAATGTATGAAGAAAATTAATTTGTTTATAATTTCATTACTGACATTATCATTGGTCTTTCTCACCTCATGCTTTTTGGATTCTTCTGAAGAAAGTCAAAACACCGATAATGTTGATTCAAACGTTCGATTTTTACTTGATGGTCGTTATCATCTAGAGGGAACTATAAAATTGGGAAGATATAAAGACTATCGTGATGAAAATAATGAATGGGTAACAAATGATATTGAATGGTTTGTTCTTGCCGAAGATACTGAAAATAATAAAATTTTAGTAATAAGCAAACAAATTATTGATGGCAAGCCTTATGATTCTTCTGGCGAAGCTGTGGCATGGAACGATTCGGAGTTGAGAACTTGGTTAAATACTGAGTTTTTAGAAAATGCATTTAAAGAATCAGAACAATCAATAATTGCTGAATCGGAGATTTTAAATGATTCTGGGGAAGTAGTATGTGTAGATAAAGTGTTCTTAATTACGAGTGAACTATTTGGACAATATTTGAGCCCTTATTCTGAATATCCAAAAGAGGCACAAGCAACAGAATACGCATATGAGCAAGGGCTTTTGTGCGGATCGGGTAAGCATAGACCTAAAACTGGAGGGACAATACGATTTTCAAATGGTGATAAATATTCCTCAAGTTTTAGTTATGCATATTGGTGGTATTTAGATACTGAAGAAACTAAAAGGATACATTACATTTCTTCAAGTGGAAATCCAGTTACTTCATCATATGATAACGTGGATGATATCTATGGTGTTAGACCTGCGATGTGGCTGGATTTAAGTAATGGCTAAAGGAGTAGTAATATGGGCTATAGAATTGTTGAGAGAACAGATATAGACGATAATACAAGAGCATATCTTTCATTTCATAGTTTTTCTGAATATTTTCTCGTAAACTTTATTGTAAATTTGATAGTTTTAGCAGTAAAGATTGTTATCTATCTCGCATTCTTTCCAATATCAATATGGATAAGTGTTATTAAAAGAATGGAAAGTGGTAAAAGCAAATTCGTTTTTACAATTGTATGGATCATAATCTGTGTTGTTGCTTTCCTAATATTGTCAGCTTAAAGGGGTTTATTTGAGCTATGCAAATAAAAAAACTTATATGTGATAACTGCAATGGCGTTATTGAATATGATGATGAAAAAGAAATACTTACATGTCCTTATTGTGGTTCTGAAGAAATAATCCTATATAGTGAAGAGTTAAAGCTTGCTCAATACAATGCTTCGTCAAAAGAAAGTGATGCTCGTATAGAAGAAGCAGTTACAGAACGAGAGACAATAGATGAAAAGGTTGTAATAACAAAAGAGGAAGAAAAAACAAAAAGGGAAATTTCTAGAAATTCTATTATCAAAGATAGCATTTCAAATGCTACAAAGAATTTTGCTGAAGCCCATTACAACTATAAGGAACACAAACTTGACATTGAACAGAAAAATAAAATAAGTCCTAAAGAACAAAGAAAAAACGATAAGCAATTTTGGAAAACATGGAGCAAAGTAATGGCTTTTTTTATGGCAATAATTATTGTTACAACTATAATATCCATAATTGACACAAACAAGAACGAAGATGCAGGAAATATTAGAGCTCCTATTGACCATGAAAATTGTATTGGTAGTAGTGTGAATGTTGTTGAATCAAGTTTTATTGATGCTGGATTTAATAATGTACAAACAATTTCATTAAATTATGAAGATGCCTACACACATTATTATAATTATCTAGTTGATGAGCAAGAATCTGATTCAAGTTCTGATGAAACATTGAGTAATGATGAATTACTTCAAAAAGCAAAAGAAGATATTCTTGCCAATCAAGTTGTTGAAATAACTATCTCTGGTAATAATAGTTTTTCTTCAACGACTTGGTTTAAACCTAGTGCCACAGTAAGAATATATTGGTATGAGGTTGCTGAACAGTGATTATTCATAAGTTTGATGTTTATTTGATGTTTAAAAATATCGAACGATAAAATGAGATATCTAAAATTCTGTTATGAAAAGGTACATGTGTAATAAAGATATTAAACGTTAGAAATGATTCAAAATGATGTCTTACAGTCTTTATATTACTTAAAGAGATAACAATTTATCAAGCAAAGCACTTCTGCGAAAGCAGGAGTGCTTTTTATTATCTTTATTTATTACATTAAATAGTATATAATATACGCAACTTGAAATAGGAGAGATGTATATGGGTAAAGTAAAAACATTTCTTAAGAAAAAAGACATAGAGATTTCTGGTAAGAGATACGGAATTGATGCTCTCGGCGCTATGGCACAGGGCCTTTTCTGCTCGCTTCTTATCGGTACAATATTTAAGACAATCGGCATGATACCCGCTCTTGCATTTTTCACAGATATAGGCGGATATGCGATGGCGATGTCTGGCCCTGCTATGGCAGTTGCCATCGGATACGCACTTAAGGCACCGGCAATGGTGCTTTTCTCGCTCGCAACTGTTGGCTATGCAGCCAATACTTTAGGCGGAGCGGGAGGACCACTTGCCGTGCTGTTTATAGCAATAATTGCTGCTGAGTTTGGTAAGGCAGTATCTAAAGAGACTAAGATTGATCTTCTTGTAACACCTACAGTTACAATTCTTGTCGGCGTAGGCCTTGCGGCACTTATCGCTGCACCTATTGGAAAAGCTGCAATGTGGGTAGGCGACATTATTATGTGGGCTACAAATCAGCAGCCACTTCTTATGGGCATTGTAGTATCTGTAGTCGTAGGTATAGCACTTACGCTTCCAATTTCATCTGCAGCTATATGCGCAGCACTCAGTCTCACCGGCCTTGCAGGCGGTGCAGCTGTAGCTGGCTGCTGCGCTCAGATGGTGGGCTTCGCAGTTATGTCATTTAAAGAGAATAAGGTCGGCGGTCTTATCTCTCAGGGACTTGGAACATCTATGCTTCAGATGGCAAATATCGTAAAGAATCCTAAAATATGGATAGCACCTACACTTGCATCGGCAATTACAGGTCCTATTGCTACTTGTGTATTCCATCTTGAGATGAACGGTGCAGCTATTAACTCCGGCATGGGTACATGTGGCCTCTGTGGTCCTATCGGCGTAATCACAGGCTGGTTTAATCCTTCGGTAGAAGGTGTAGCAGCAATCACTCCTACAACATTTAATTGGGTAGGTCTTGCACTTATTTGTATTGTGCTTCCAGCAATTCTTACATTTATCTTTGGACAGATTGAGAGAAAGATTGGTTGGATTAAAGAAAACGATTTAAAACTTGGTGACTAAAATGCGTATAGTAGTTAAGGTGGGCACATCAACACTTGCCCATAAGACAGGAAATTTGAATATTAGAAGAGTTGAGGAACTTTGCAAAGTCCTTTCAGATCTTAAGAATGCCGGACATGAGATCGTACTCGTATCATCCGGCGCCATTGGCATGGGAGTTGGAAAACTCTCCATGCAGGGCAAGCCGGCTGATATTCCAACAAAGCAGGCGGCAGCCGCTGTTGGACAGTGCGAGCTCATGTACACCTATGATAAACTCTTCTCAGAATATAACCACACAGTAGGACAGATTCTTCTCACAGGTGATGATGTAGAGAATGAGCAGAGACATCAAAATTTCCAGAATACTGTATATAAACTTCTTGAACTTGGCGCAATCCCTGTAATAAATGAGAATGACTCAATTGCAACAGAGGAAATTGTTATCGGTGATAACGATACTCTCGGCGCAATTGTAGCAACATCAATAGATGCTGACCTTCTTGTTATATTGTCTGATATTGATGGACTCTATACAGGCGATCCAAGAAAGGATAAGAATGTTACTCTTATCAAGGAGATAAATGAGATTACAGCCGACGTTGAGACTCTCGCTGGTGACAGTGGAACGAAACTTGGCACAGGTGGAATGAAGACAAAGCTTGCCGCTGCGAAAATCTCCATGGACGGGGATGTAGAGATGGTGATTACCAATGGTAAGAATCCGGAAACTCTCTATAATGTCGTAGATGGTAAAGACTTCGTAGGCACTAAATTTAAGAGGAAATAAGATGAACACGACACTCGAACTTTGTAAACTTGCCAAAGCTGCAGCGAAGGATATATCGATGCTCAGCACAGAGGAGAAGAACGACGCTCTTCTTCGCTGTGCAGATAAGCTTATTGAGCATACGGATGATATCCTTGCTGCCAACGATATAGATGTAGCAAATGCTCGTGGCAATATCTCTGATGTTATGATTGACCGTCTAAGGCTCACAGACGCACGCATTAGGGATATGGCTGAGGGCATCCGCCAGGTTGCAGGTCTTCCCGACCCTGTCGGCAGAGAAATAAGTGAGGTTGTAAGGCCGAACGGTATAGTAATTAAAAAGGTTGCTGCACCTCTTGGTGTGGTAGCAATTATTTATGAGAGTAGACCTAACGTCACAAGCGACGCGGCTGCCCTCTGCTTCAAGAGCGGTAATGCGTGCGTCCTTCGTGGAGGCAAGGAGAGTTATAACTCATCCCTTGCCGTTGTCTCAGCCCTCAAGGAGGGCCTTCAAAGCATCGGTATTAATTCCGATGCAGTAGGCCTTGTATCAGACCTTACAAGGCAGAGCGCCACAGACCTCATGACAGCAACAGGTCTTGTAGACCTGCTCATCCCTCGCGGTGGCGCAGGCCTTATCAGAAGTGTAGTAGAGAATGCCAAGGTACCTTGCATCCAGACAGGCACAGGAATATGCCATGTCTATGTAGATAGGGATGCAGATCAGGACAAGGCACTAAATATCATAGAGAACGCGAAGACATCCCGCCCTTCTGTATGTAATGCAGAGGAGGTATGTCTTGTAAATAGAGATATAGCAGAGGAATTCCTTCCAAAGCTCAAGGAGAGAATAGGAGATAGAGTGGAATTCCGCCTTGATGCTACGGCACAGAAGATAATCGACGGTACTCCAGCAGGTCCAGATGACTTCGATACAGAGTTCCTTGATTACATTCTAGCTATTGGAGTAGTAGATAGCACAAAAGAGGCTATAGAGCATATCTCGAAGCACTCCACAGGCCATAGCGAAGCTATTGTCACTGAGAATAGTGACGCGGCTGCGGAGTTCGTAAAGGGCATAGACAGCGCTGCTGTTTATGTCAATGTATCTACAAGATTCACAGATGGCGGAGAATTCGGCCTTGGATGTGAGATGGGTATCTCAACACAGAAACTCCATGCAAGAGGTCCTGTGGGCCTTGAGGAGCTCAATACATATAAATATGTAATCACTGGCGATGGCCAGATTAGGTGATATGATGTATAAGTATGGATTTATTGGAGCGGGCAACATGGGCAGCGCCCTTGCAACAGCTCTTAAAATTGATAGGGCAGAGATTGCCATTTCCAATAGAACAGAGGAAAAAGGTAAGGCATTGGCTGATGCTATTGGCGTAAAATTCACTACAAATGATGACATAGCTTTAAATTCTAAGTATGTCGTACTCGGAGTGAAGCCACAGGTCCTTCCAGACCTTATGCCAACGCTGGAAAGCGCGTTGTTACGTAACAATAGCGCAATTTTGGTTACAATGGCAGCAGGTGTAAAGTGCAACACCTTGTCAGAAGACCGTCCGGTTATAAGAATTATGCCTAATACACCTGCATCAATAGGTGAGGGTGTAGTGCTTATTTGCCGTAACGATAAGGTTTCTGACGAAGACTTCGAGACATTTATCAATGACTTTAAAGACGCTGGAACTATCATAAAGATCGATGAGGACCTCATCGATGCCGCATCAGTTATCTCTGGCTGCGGTCCAGCTTATATCTACATGTTCATGGACGCGCTCGCAAGAGCAGGAGAGGCCCTTGGCCTCGATTATCAGACCGCAACGGCTCTTGCTATCGCAACAGCCCGCGGCTCTGCATCTCTTGCTCGCGCATCATCTGATTCCCTTGAGGAACTTCGAGTTAAAGTGTGTAGCCCTGGCGGCAGCACAATTGAGGGCGTTAAATCTTTCCAGGAAAACGACCTCGACAATGTCGTAAAAGAAGCCTTAGGTGCAGCATATAATCGCACTAAAGAACTTTCAAAACAGTAACAAAGGGTTACAATTTGTAACACTTTTCGTTGACTTTTATAGGTCACACTATTATAATGTCCTTGGAAAAGGTCTATACCTTTAAAGGAGATTTTGAATGACGAAAAGCAACAGATTACTTGCAGTTATCTTCTTGTTCGTAGTTTGCTTTACGACAATCATTCTCGCAACAATGTCGACATTCACGGTGAACGTGCTGGCCGATGGCGAGACTATTTTCGTAAAGACATCTGATGAGAGCATAGACGTGATACTGCAGAAAGCCGGAGTTACTCTCGGCGAACATGATCTTCTCGACACCTCCGATTTTACAGTTGGGGGAAAAGCGAAAAACGGAAATCAGATTCTCATAAGACGTGCTGTCCCGATTACAATAATCGACGACGGTACTGTCGTTGCCGAACTCATGATGGCCGGCACGGTTGACGATGCCCTCAAAGAAGCGAGCATCGAGTGCCGTGATGTCGACAGAATGAATTATAAAGGCACTGAACTCCTCGAGAAGAACATGGAGATTAAAATCGAACGTGCCTTTTCCGTCGACGTCATAGCAGATGGCGAAACGAAGACATCGACACGTCTCGAAGGCACAGTAGCCGATCTTCTTACTGAACTGGGTATCACTCTCAGTGAAGATGATGAGGTAAAACCATCGCTTAAAACTGCACTTAAACCAGGCCTTAATATCCATGTTTATCGCGTTACTTACGAGAAACGCGAGGAGACGGAGACCATAAAATATAAGACTGTAACTAAGCAGTCTTCGAAGGTTTATGTCGGCGAAACCAAAGTTGACACCAAGGGTGTAAATGGCGAAAAAGTCGTTACATATCAGGACAAAATTGTCGATGGAAAGCTATCTAAAACGACAGTTTTGAGTGAAAAAGTCACTAAAAAAGCAGTCAATAAAGTTGTCTTGAAAGGCACTAAAATTAAGGTCGCAGAGAAGACAACTGTAATTGATAAGGATTGCGATACTGGTAAGGGTATTCCTACTAATGCAATTGCCACATTTTATGGAAAAGGTGTTGCATATACATCTAAGTCAGGCGGGAAGACAGCATCAGGCCATGTAGCTGAAGTTGGATACGTAGCTGTTGATAAGAAAGTAATTCCTTTCGGCACAGAGATGTATGTTATCTCCGCAGATGGTAAATATGTCTATGGACATTGCATCGCTGCCGATGTTGGTAATTTCAAGTACACGGATGAAAGTAGCATCATTGTTGATGTCTACTTCAACACGGAAAACGAGTGTAAGCAATGGGGCAAAAAGAACGTCGTTGTTTACATTACCAAATGGGGCAATGGCAAAGTGTCTTAAATGAACAAAAAGCCCATAAGTACAAATAAAAAGGGAGGTTCTACCTCCCTTTTTTTGTTGTTATCCCATGCCTAAAATGATATAATAGAGACGGTATATTTTCGAAATTTTAAGGAGGAGAACTTGTGAATAAGAAGAATTTAGCTAAAGTTGGCGCAATTGCTCTTGCTGGCGGAACAGCAGTAACTGGTGCAGCTGCTTATGGTATTGTTAAGGGCTGGAATTGGCTCCAGGCAAATGCACGTGAGACAATAATCCCACCAGAGGATGGTAAGCCATACGTGAGCAGCCATTACTATCATGAGGGTGACTACCACATTCATTATCAGGTGGATTTCCCAGCAGCAGGCGTACCAGTAATTGGTAAGATGTTCATGATTCATGGCTTCGCATGTAATACAACATTCTATGACGAGATGGTTGAAATCCTTACAAAGAAGGGCTTCATCTGCGTTCGCCCTGATGTACCAAACTGTGGATTCTCAACTCGTGAAACTAAGGACGTTACTCCAATCGCAAGAGAGGAACTCCTTATGAAGGTTCTCGATACAGTTGAGGCAACAGGTGCAATGCCAGCAGGCAAGTGGATTCTTATGGGTCACTCAATGGGTGGCGGTATCTCCATGAACCTTGCTAAAGACTATAAAGATAGATTCTCATGCGTAATGCTCTACGCACCAATGTGCGCAGTAAACGCTCCTGATTTTGTAAAGAAAATCGTAACTCTTGATCCAATGTGCAACCTCATGGATAAAATCTTCGGACCTGCATGTTCATGGGATCCAGTTGTAAAGGCAGTAATTATGCTTATGACAGTTGATGTACGTTATTCAGTTCTCTATGATTGCAAGAAGTTCTCAGATGGACTTACAGTACCAAATACTGGTACAGCTATGTGCTATATGATGGCTAACGCACGCCCAACTCTCTATGAAAATATGGCTAAAGTTGACCTTCCTATCAAATTATTCTGGGGTCAGATGGACCTCTTCAATATGCCTAATGTTGTTAAGAAATTCCAGAATGCACTTAACAATCCTGACGTAACAATCACTAAGATTGCTGGTCACTGCCTCGTTCAGAACTGTGCACCAGAAGTTTGCGATGAATCACTCGCATTCCTTCAGAGAAACGGAATAATTGGTTAAGGAGATAATGAAAATGTTAGAATGTCAAGTAAATAAACAGGTTGAGGGTTGGCCATATGCCAATTCCCACTATTTTAAGTACGGCGATTACACACTCCATTACAGAATTGATGAGGCCCATGGCAAAGAGCAGGGCAAAATGTTCATGATTCACGGCTTCGGTTGTGATACAACATTCTATGATGAACTCACTGAAGCTTATACAAAGAAGGGTATGCGCTGCGTACGCGTTGACCTTCCTGATTTCGGTTATTCTACACGTGAGGACAAGAAAATTAAGTATGTTCCTCGTGAGAAGATGCTTGTAGCTCTCATGGATGAGCTCGATAAGAAGAACAGAGATAAGGATAAATGGATCGTTGTAGGTCACTCAATGGGTGGCTCAGTTACACTTGATCTCGCAGAGATGGGCACAGACAGATACAAGGCAATTATGCTATATGCTCCAATGTTTATGTTCAACGTACCAAAGCCAATGTCTATTCTCTTCAAGACCAAACTCATGTGCGGAATTATGGATACAGCTCTCAAAATTGTTATGCCTTATGACATCCTCGTAAAGGCCGTTCTCCTAATAGCTACGATGGATCCACTCTATATTTGGAAGTACGATGCAAGCAAGGCTGCGAACCCTCTTCGCCTTGAAAAGGCAGGTACAGGTCTCTGCTACATGAGCGCTCACGCTCATCACCCAGCATACGAGAACATGAAGAATATCGATATTCCTGTTCTTCTCGTATGGGGTGGCCTCGACCTCTTTGTTCCAAAGTCAAAGGTTAAGAAACTTTCTGAATCTCTTCCACAGAAAAAGACAGAAATCCACACAATCAAACGTGCTGGTCACTGCCTTGTTCAGAACTGTGCAAAGGATTGCTGCAAGTTCGGAATGGACTTCATGAAGAAGAATAAAATTATCTAAAATAACCAAAATTTGAGCCAGTCAACCACCGGTTGACTGGCTTTTTTTTGTACATTTTCACAATTTTTATTAAAAAAACTATTGTAAGAATAGGTTACAAGGTGTAAAATGACGAACTGATAATATATTTTTATATTATTTTATTATTATTTATTAATAATAGGAGGCATCACAATTATGCAAGAAACAGCAAAGAAGAGGATTGAGAACCCTGTAGCTCGCAGGGCCGTTTCAATAGTCCTCGCTGTGGCAATGGTACTTTCGTGTATCGTTGTTGGAATTCCAGGCATTTTGTTTAAGGCAAAAGCTTTGAATTCAAACGGTAACAGCGGCGTAATTGAATTTGAAGACGCCGATGTTAACTACGATTCCAATTTGGTAGCCAATCCAGATGGATCGTTCGATTTGACGCTCGATTTTACAGCGCCAATCGCACAGGCAGATCAGAACGTAAGCCGTACCGTATCAGGTGACGGTTACTTCGTTGCACCTATGAGTGGTTACTACACCATTCAGCTTTGGGGTGGCGACGGTGGTAACGGCTCCAACACCACATTCAACCGTGGTGGTATAGGTGGTAAGGGCGGTTATGTCTATACTGCAGTTAAACTTGAAAAAGGCGACATCCTCGCGTATCGTCTCGGTGGTAACGGTGATAAGACTGTTAAAACCGAAGAAGGCGGCGGTGTAAACGGTGATGGTGGTAACCACGGTGACGTTGGTAGCTACTACATCGGTGGCGGCGGAGGATACTCCATCGTTTACCTTTACAAGAAAGGCGCAGACGCCAACAAATTCATCAATGACTTCACCAAAGATGGTGAGATAGTTCCAATCGACAGCAGCAATAAGGCAATATACGAAGAGAACCGTATGGATACTTCTAAGTTCATCCTTATTGCCGGCGGTGGCGGCGGCGGTGGCGCCGGCGACAGACTTAACGCTGAGCAGATTGCACAACTTATCTTCAATAAGCCAAATGGTAACGCAGACGGTGGTGTCGGCGGTAGCATCGGTAGCCAGAGCGCAACTGTATCAACAGGTACTGTTTACTTTGGTGAAGATGGTTATTCAAGTGGTAAGAATAAGGCATATATTGGTCGTGCCGGTACAACAGTACCTGGTGAAGCACCAGAAGGTAAATGGTCTATCATCGATGCAGATGACCCTAACGACTGGTTTAAGACTATTCTTCCAGACGCAGAAGGCGGTACAGGTTCATCTGGTAACCTTCGTGGTGGCGGCGGCGGTGCCGGTTACGCCGGAGGTTCTGGTGGTATCATGACCAGCCTCATTAATTCAACAAACGTCGGCGGTGGCGGCGGTGGATCTTCATATGTTGTAAATTCCACTACTAACCCTGCTGTTATAGGACTTGACGGAACTGAAATGACTGCTACAGAGAAATCAGCAATCATTTCGGCTAAGAATCCTCGTACCGCAAATAGCGATGGTAACCAGGGTGGTTATGTAATGATTAACCTCCTTAATGAGGAAACAGACAGCTCAAGCCTTAAATGGATTAAGGATGATCTTTCATTCTCAACTGAGATTTCTAAGTACTTCACAGTATCAGTTAAATCATCAACAGTAACAGCAACTGCTGATGGAACAAATCCTAACAAGCTTACATTCAGCGAGTTTAACCTTGCTAATACAGGTACTGATAAGATTGTTCTTAACCTCAAACCAATTGATGGCTTCGCTGGTGGTAACGACGTTAATCTCTTCGCATCTGATACAGATGAATTCAAGGTAGACGTTGGTACTTCCGGTCAGGGTGGAGATGACATTGACCTTGGTGATACACATTCATATGTTAATATCCCACTAAATGGCTTCTCTATTAAAGCTGATAGCCCGGCAAAATATGAATCAGGTGCAACCATTAATTTAAATCCTATTTCTTGTGTTGATGCCACTAATACAATAAAGAATGTTGGTTCACCTAAGGGCGATTTCTTAACAATCGGTGATTATAAGTGCACAGATAGCTCATCTGTTGAAGTTGCATCTAACATCACCAAGACAGGTAAATATACAATCGAATTTACTGTAACTCCTAATGTTGTAACTCCAGCTAAGGCTGAAGTAGGTAATCTTGCAGTTGCAGCTACTTATTCAGCAAGTATTTTAGTAACTCAAAAAGCTTCAATCGAGCTTGACGATATCGGCTATGAGGCAACACAGTCTCTCACATATAACAATAGTACTGAGAAGTACACATACACTGTAACTCTTAACAGTGAAAAGATTACAGTTAAAGAGCAACTCGCACAAGGCTCAGATCTTTATGCTGGTAAGACATATGATTATACGGCTGGTGCACAGACATTTACTGCTCCAGTAGATGGATACTATTTAATCCAGGCATGGGGTGGTCATGGTGGTAAAGCTGCCGATTGTTTAAAATCTGGTAGTGGAAATGAATACTTCGGTGGTGCAGGTGCTGCTGGTGGATATGCTAAGAATGTAGTTTACCTTGAAAAAGGACAGACATGTTCAATTAATGTTGGCGAACTTGGTGCTGATAACACTAATAATACAAGCGGTATCTCAAAAGAATCTGGCGGTGGTACAGGTGGTAAATATTCTGCTGTCACAATTTCATCAGGTACTAATAATGGTTCTGTTATACTTGTAGCTGCTGGTGGCGGTGGCGGTGGCGGTGCTAATAAATCAAGCAGTTATCGAGGTAATGATGGTAATGATGCTACTGCCAACACAACACTAAATGCTGCTGAAACTATCACTTTATCCAATTCATATAATGGAGCAGATGGTGAAGATGGTAATACTCATATAGCAGGTATTTCACCAGCTAGTGCTTACAATTCATCTCTCTATAAGTACAGTAGTCTTTCTACTGCTCAGAAGAGCATTGCTGATAATGCATCTTCTATACATCCAACAACTGCCAATAGCAATACAGGTGCAGTAAAGATTACAATTCTTGATACTTATGCAACAGATTTGTCTGGTAGCACAAATGCTATGGACATTAAACTCACAGCAAATCTTAATAGTAACTATTTCACACTTGGTACTAACAATCTTTCTACAACTTCAACTCCAACATATTCGACGGGTACAGCTACAACATATGCCGGATACAGTGTAGTACCTCTTTATGCGCAGGTTGTAAACTTCGTATGGACAGAAGAATTCACAGCAAATAGCAACTTCCTCGGCGGTTATGATGTTCCAGTATTTACTTCAACACCAGTTCTCTCATATGATTCAAAAGAGACAGCTGTACTTCCTGAGGATCCTAAGGTTGACTATGCAAATGTAAGAATTATTAATCCTACAACTCTTAGTACAGCATATGATACAGAGGCCAAGGCACTTGGCGTACAGTACAAGGCAAACGTTAAATATGAAGATTTGTTCACAAAGTCTACAACAACTTATGTAGATGGATTTGCAAAATACGAAGATTTAATGTATGGTGCAACTCTTCCTTGTGATATTCTTGAGGATCAGTCATTTACAAACGTTGTGACTGTATCTCCACTCAATGCGAGTGCTTCACTTGCAACAGTGGGACCAGCAGTAGTAGAAAACGAAATTTCTAAAACTGCTTATGTTAAAGTTTCAAGTTATGCTGTAACAAGCACTTTAACTAAACTTTCAACTACTGCTTCTGAATCTGTAGCAGTAGATAAGGATCTCGAATTCACCCTTTCTCCAGCAGATGCAACCAGTGCATTGCCAGAGACAATCAAGGTTGAAATCGGTGACAAAGTAATTGATAAGGCACAGTATGAATATGATGTCAACACCGGTAAGGTAAGAATTCCTGCAGGAATTATCAATGCGAATGTTAAGATTACAGCTGTAGCTGATGCATATACTCCAGCTGACTATACTTTCCATTTGGTTTATACTTACACAACTGGTGAAGGCGAGAACATGCAAACTGTTGGCCCTATCCAGCAGGACTTCACTTACACAGCAGGCACATCCCTTGCTAGTAAATCTAAGGAAGGCGTAACAAGCGTTAAGGATGCAATGGCTGCCGCTGAAGTTGAGGCAGGCACAGCCCCAACAGGTTATGTATTCGTATGGGATTGGACTGATGGTGAGTATACAACAATGCCAGATCAGGACTTCTGGCTCTTCGGTTCAATGGAACCATATTCATACGAACTTCAGTATGTGGCTCATTTCCCAGATAAGGATGACATTAAAGATACTGAAAAGGTATGGTACACAGCAACGGGAACAATTGATCCTCCTTCATTTGAGGGCTATATCTTACAGAGTGGTAATAGCGTAGCTTATGATATCGATGAAGATTTCGTAAAGGCTCACACTGTAAATGGTGCAACAATTGCAAACTTTGCTGAATTTACATATGCAAAAGCAACTGATAAATATACAGTTCGCTATGTAAGAGCGTATGTAGAAAATGATGAAGTTGTAACTAACAACTTAGCTACTGCTCCTGAAATCAAGACTTATACTGGTTATAAGACAACTCCTAAGATTGAGATTAACGGTGAAAAGGTTGATACACTCACTGGATATCTACCAGTTGCTGGTGATGTAGTTGTTCTTACCTATTCATTAGAGACATTTGATGTTGAGATGATCGATAAGGAGACAGGTGAAAGTCTTGGTACTATAGCAGTTGAAAAGGGTGGCTACTATAACGGTCTTTATAAGAAGACTGGAAAGATGGGTCTCTGGTATTATGACGAGGCTTGCGAACAGCCAATCCATACAGATGCTTCTGAATTCACAGCTGCTGATTATCAAAATGGTACAGTAAAATCAGACGTTACTAAGATCTATGTAGTATGGACTGATCCTACATTTACTGCAACATATAATCCAAATGGTGGTACATTCACAGATGCTACAACTTCTGCATTTAAGTCAGTTAAGGTTACTTATGACGATGGTACAGAAGCACTTGGTAATGATGATGTAACACTTTCTGGTTATACACTTAAGTATTGGACAGTAACCAATATGTATGGCCAGACATTGGGAACAGGAAAGGTTAATCCTGGAGACGATATCTCGAAACTTACAAGCACTGCTTATGATGTAATCTACTTCAAGGGCAATTGGATTCCTGATATCGTAGTTACAGCAACTTACAAGTCAAGCACAACTGATGTTACTTATGAAAGTGGCACATGGGTAAACAAGAACGTTGATATCGCACTTTCTAACGGTCTTGGCTATGGACTTGATAAGGTATCTTACTATTATTCAACAGATAATGGTACTAACTGGACACTCGTAGCAGATGGTACTACTCCTACTGATAAGATGACAGTATCTTCAACTGCTACTTATCTCTTCAAGATTGTTGCTACAGATGGTACTGAATTTGATACAGAGAGCATCAATGTCAATATTGATAAGGTTGCTCCAACTGGAAAGATTAAGATTGGTTCCGATTTCTGGGATTCACTTCTTACAGCAATTACATTTGGTATCTACAAGAATGATAATTACACAGTAACAATCGAAGCACAGGATGAGACAAACGGTTCTGGTATTGCAGAAGTTTACTACTATGTAGATGCTGACCCATCAACAACTGGTAAGACATCTGGCACACTTGATGGTGAAACATTTACGAAGCTTGAAGGAACATACGAATTCACAGTTCCAAAGGCATCTCTTAGCGGTGATAAGAGAGTGGCTTATGCAAGAATCGTTGATAACGCTGGTAACGTAGCTTACATCAGCACTAACGGTGTTGAATTCGACTATGAAAATCCATCAATCAAAGTAAACGGTGAAACAATGGTTGATGGCACAGTAGACGAAGGTAAGGGCAAGCGTGATGTAGTTGTATCTGATAAGTATATTGATAAAGTAGTTATCAAGGATGACGAGGGTACAGAGATTACATCTATCGTTAAGACAGTTGATCCTACAACTGGTGATATAACATTCACACTTCCAGCTGATGAGCCTGGTACATATGTAGTTGTTGCAACAGATAAGTCTGGTAATACAACAACTTATACATTAGTAATCACTGGCGATGATCTTAAAGATAAGCGTGAAGAGCTTATCGAAGAGGTCAAAAATCTTCCAAATCTCACAGAAGATGAGAAAGAAGAACTCATCGATGAACTCGAAAAAGCTGACACATCAGATGAACTTGATGATATCTACGATAAGGCTGTTGCAACTAACTTCGTAGAGAAGTATTGCAAAGATGACGATGGTATCTACACTGATGAAGGTTCTAACCCACTTATCACAAATCCAGTAGATACAGAAAGCATCGATCAGGTTCTCTCTGGTGAAAGTGATTATGGTGAATTGACATATGAGCAGAAGGCTTATGTAACGGAACTTATTGGTGATCCAGCAGGCTCTTATACTGACTATCCTACAATGCTCGCTGATGCAAAGTCAGTTCTTGAGGACGAAAAGGATAAGAAAGCAGAAGATCTTAAGGGCAAAGCACAGGAGGAAAAGGACAAGATTGACGGTGACGAGAACTTAACAGATGAAGAGAAAGAGGCACTTAAGGGTAAGGTCGATGAGGCACTTGAAGATGCTCTCGGTGATCTTGATGATGCTAAGAATCTCGAAGAAATCGAAGAAATCGAAGATGAATTCGGTGACGATCTTGACTTAATTGATGAGAAGGTTGAGGCTATCTCTGATATTGAAGAGGAGTACAAGAAGGATAAGGCAATAATAGAAAATCTTTCACCTATTACAACAGCAGAGAAGGAAGAACTTCTTGAGGAACTCCGTAACGAAGCTGACAATGCAATTGACCTTATAGAGGCTGTTACTAAAGAAAAAATCGAAGAAGATCCAGATGCTATCAAAGATATCATAGACGCTGGTGTGGCAGATCTCACAGATACAACTGATGATGCTATCGCTGAAAACTTCGTTAAGAAGTATGCATCAGATAATGATGGTGTTTATACTAAGGAAACAGGTTCTAACCCTATAGGTACATCTGATATAGGTAAGGTTCTCTCTGGTGAAACTCCATATGGGGATCTCAAAGATAACCAGAAGGCTAAAGTAAATGCAATCGTTAGCAATCCTTCAGGTGATGATACTAAGTATGCAACCTTCCCAGAAATGTTAGCGGCTGCAGAATCTGCTCTAAATTCCGATAAGGAAGACGCAAAGAATAAAATCAATGAAGAAGCTGAGAAGGCTAAGGACCTCATTGATGAGATGGACAACCTTACCGAGGAAGAGAAGCAGGCAGCAAAAGACAAGATTGATGAAGCTGCAGAAGATGCTAAAGACGCAATCGATGATGCCGAAACACCAGCTGAAATAGAAAAGGCTTTGGAAGACGGCGAAGATAACCTTCTCAAAGAAGAGAAAGAAGCAGCTAAGAAAGACATCGATAATGCTGCAAAGAAAGCTAAGGATGAAATCGATAAGATGGAGAACCTTAGCAAGGAAGAAAAGCAGGCAGCTAAAGATAAAATCGATGAAGATGCAGAGAAGGCAA
>JAZQQZ010000036.1:0-27008 GCA_045629305.1 Acutalibacteraceae bacterium
ATCAATTGGCTTAGCAATATGCTCGTTCATACCAGCATCAATTGCAAGTTTTCTATCCTCTTCAAAAGCATTTGCTGTTGTTGCAATAATTGGGATGTTGGCAATCTTTTTATTCTTCATTGCACGAATTTCCTTGGTTGCTTCATATCCATTCATAATCGGCATTTGAATATCCATTAGGATGACATCATACTGTCCTGGTTTTGCATTCTTCATCTTTTCAACAGCAATAGTACCATCCTCAGCAGTATCTATAACAAAGCCATACTCGGTAAGAATCTCATTTGCAATTTCGCGGTTCATCTCATTATCTTCAACAAGTAAAATCTTCTTGCCAGAGTAATCCGGTTTCTCCTCTTCCTCTTCTTCGACTGTATCGCCCTCACAGCACTTAATAAGTATTTTCTTAAGGTCAGACATAAAGAGTGGCTTGTTAGCGAAAGCTGTTACACCAGCATCGTATGCCTCTTGCTCTATATCAGCCCAATCATATGCAGTGATAATGATGATTGGAACAAAGTCACCAATAACCTTACGGATACGCCTTGCTGTTTCTATACCGTTCAAATCAGGCATCATCCAGTCAATAATATATACGCTAAAGCTATCTGACTCCTCATAAGCTGCCTGTGCTCTAAATACGGCTTCCTTACCAGACGAGCACCATTCACTTCTCATAGAGATGCTCTTTAGCATCTGAGAAATGCTAAGGCATGAATCTAGATCATCATCGACAACAAGTCCACGAAGTCCCTTTAGGCTCTTGAGTCCCTCTGGGATTTCCTCTGCTACTCTTGTATCAACGATCTTGAAGTCAAATTCTATATTAACTTCTGTACCGACTCTTTCTTCACTCTTAATCTCAATTTTTCCGCCCATCATATCAACAATGTTTTTAGTGATGGCCATACCAAGACCAGTACCCTGGATACCAGAGACCGTAGAAGATTTAACACGAGTGAATGGCTCAAAGATTGTCTTTACAAACTCTTCGCTCATGCCGATACCATTATCTTTTACACTAAAGCAATAAGTCGCATATCCATCATCGCGAGTGTTCTTTTCAGAAACACGGAACGAAATAGTGCCACCGTTTTGAGTATACTTTGTTGCATTTGAAATAATATTGAGGAGTACCTGATTGAGTCTTAACTTATCGCAAACTATATACTCATCTGAAACATCAAATACATCAACATAGAAATCAAGATTCTTGGCAGCTATACTTGACTGAATAATATTACGGATTGTATGAATAATCTCTGAGAGATTTTCTTCTTGCTCATTAAGAGTCATCTTACCTGACTCAATTCTACTCATATCGAGAATATCATTGATTAGGGAGAGCAAGTGCTCAGAGGATTGACTGATTTTCTTTAAATACTCCGTTACCATCTCTTTGCTATCGATATGAGATGCGGCAAGGCCAGTATAACCAATGATAGCATTCATAGGTGTACGGATATCATGCGACATGTTATTAAGAAATGTTGTTTTGGCTCTATTAGCACTTTGTGCCATAGCGAGAGCCTCTTCTAGAGCCTGTTGCTGTTCCTCAATTGTAATGAGATTCTGTTTTAACATTTCCTCATTTTGAACCTTTTGGGACATTATCGCATCAACATTTTTAATGCTGACAATTACACAATTCTTATTAACATGTGCACTGTGATGAATTACTTTTGCTTGATACCAATGCTTCTCGTCGCCTGTTCCTGTACAGAACTCGATGTAATAAGGATTGCCATCCTTGACCTTTTTCAAAACAGTCTCCGGCTTAGTCGCAAGAAGGAATTCCTTCCTATCTTCTGGGACCAATATATCCTTGAGCATTTCAATATGTTCTTGATAATTAGTTACGCTTTCCCAACCTGGGATGGCAGTTCTAAAATCTTCACTGACTCTATAACGCTCTTCATTCATCGTATCAAAGTCGATATGAAGCATGCACTCGACATCTTCATTCTCTGCACGAATGCTGTTTAAGTACTTAAGAAGTTCACCTACGTTCTCGAACTGCTGAGCATCTTCAACTTTCAAAACAACAATGTCTCTGCCAATTCCTCCGAAAGATGAGAGCATTTCAGTAAGTTCTCTATATACTTTTTCAATCTTTTCCCTATTGCTAGATACAAATACAAGGCCATAATTAAAGTTCTTAAAGAGATATAAATCTTTATCTCTATTGAACTCTTTAATTACTTCTCTTGCTTTAGTTTTAATATCAATTTCTCGATTTTCAAGTGAACGAATATCAATAATGGAAACATCCAAAATATTAACATTATTGCCTTCTTCCAATTGACGATTTAGGAACATGCCTAGAGCAAATGAATTAAAGCAGCCCAGTTGTCGATCCAAATTGGCATCAGGATTTTCCATTACGATATAGAGAATCATAACACCTACTGCACTTGTGAAACCAACAACTAACAGTTCGTTATTTAAGAACTGGATTCCAGCAGCAACCATCCACAGGGCAGTAGTAATAATTACTGCAAGACCTCGTCTTGAGTTCTGTGTGCGTCTTATTACAATTGCGCAAATCATAGTTGCCAAAATATACATGAGCGTAACAACATAAACAGACAATACTGCCGGTCCTGCTGTATAGACGCTAGTACCATTATCATAAATTTCAATTGGCAATGATGCTGTAACAATTGATGCCGCTGCCGTCACCGCAGAGAGAATTGATATCATCTTTCTACGATTAACTTTGGTTTGTCCTACATCAAGCATTACATAGCAAAAGTCAACAAGACCAAGCCACATCATTGAAATGATATAGCTCTTACAACTAATTCTCACCAACAAGTCTGGCAACATATCCATAAAATGGATGGCTACAACAGACAATGCATCCAAAGTCAAATCGACAAATGTTGCCACAAGGATAGTAACAAAAGCCCGCTCTTCTCGTAGACCTAGTTTTCTATGACTTGAATACAAAATTATCAAATATGCTACTATAATCAGTCCCGCAATTTGGAAGTAAATATTCATAAAAAGATCCTCAACTATTGCTTTTTATACTGCTGTTTCATTCTCTGCTCTTTATTAAGAATCATCTTTCGAAGGCGAAGTGATTCTGGAGTAACCTCAAGGAGTTCATCATCAGCGATGAATTCCATAGACTGTTCCAAACTTAAAATTGTAGGTGGAACAAGTCTAAGTGCCTCATCAGAACCTGATGCACGTGTGTTAGTGAGATGCTTTGTCTTACATACGTTGCAGACAATATCCTCACCACGTGCGGACTCACCTACAATCATTCCTTCATACACATCAACGCCTGCACCGATAAAGAGTGTGCCACGCTCCTGTGTATTGAAAAGACCATAAGCATTAGAGACACCAGTCTCATGAACTATGATTGAGCCACGCTCACGCATAGAGATGTCACCCTTGTACTCCTCGTAGCCATCGAAGATCTGGTTCATGATTCCGTTACCGTTAGTGTCTGTCATAAACTCTGAACGATATCCGATAAGGCCACGTGATGGGATTGAGAACTCAAGATGAGTTGCACCGCCCTCATGGGCTGCCATATCACGAAGTTCACCCTTACGTGAACCAATCTTCTCAATTACAGTACCGACATATTCCTCTGGCACTTCAACAACAAGAAGTTCCATAGGCTCAAGGAGTTCTCCCTTCTCGCCTCTCTTGTAGATAACCTTCGGACGAGATACAGCGAACTCATATCCTTCGCGGCGCATTGTCTCGATAAGGATTGAAAGATGAAGCTCGCCACGGCCTGAAACTTTGAATGTATCTGTTGTCTCAGTCTCCTCAACTCGCATTGAAACGTTGGTCTCAACCTCTTTGAAGAGTCTGTCACGGATATTTCTCGATGTTACATATTTGCCTTCTTTTCCGGCAAATGGGCTTGTATTTACTATGAAGTTCATAGCAATAGTTGGCTCATCGATCTTAATGAAGTCCATCGGCTCAACACATTCTGGATCGCATCCAGTCTCACCGATGTTGATGCCGGCGATGCCGGCTACGCAGATGATCTCACCTGCAGACGCCTCTTCAATCTCCACACGCTTTAAGCCTTCGAATGTATAAAGCTTAGATACTTTTACATTCTCTCTGCCTCCGTCTGCTTTGCAGAGAGTCATCTGCATATTGCGCTTGATCGTACCGCGCTCAATTCGGCCTACACCTATGCGGCCGATATAATCATCATAGTCAAGGGATGAGAAGAGAACCTGTAAAGGTCCCTCTGTATCACAGGCAGGTGCTGGAATCTCTTCAAGGATAGAGTCGAAGATTGGGCGCATATCGCCCTCTCTGTCACGTGAGTCAAATGATGAGTAGCCCTCTTTCGCAGACGCGAAAATTACAGGGAATTCAATCTGGTCCTCGTTTGCTCCGAGTTCAATAAAGAGGTCTATTACCTCGTCAACTACCTCGGCAGGTCTTGCACCTGGACGATCAATCTTATTGATAACTACTACAACTTTCTTCTTGAGACCGAGTGCCTTCTTTAGAACGAAACGCGTCTGCGGCATGCAGCCTTCGAAAGCGTCAACAAGAAGGAGAACACCGTCAACCATAAGAAGGATGCGCTCAACCTCACCGCCGAAGTCTGCATGACCCGGAGTGTCGATAATGTTGATCTTAGTGTCCTTGTAATGGATTGAAGTATTCTTCGAAAGAATAGTAATTCCACGCTCACGTTCAAGATCATTGGAGTCCATTACACGGTCTTCAACAGTCTCATGTGAACTAAATGTACCGCTCTGTTTTAAGAGCTCATCGACCAAAGTTGTCTTACCATGGTCAACGTGAGCTATAATTGCAACATTACGGATGTCATTTCTTTGACTCAAAATTTCCACCTTGCCTTATATAATACTAATAAACGAAATAGAATTTTAGCACCATAACTTGAAGTTTTCAAGCCTAAATGCTAAAATTAAGGTTACAATAATATATGTCCAGGGGCGCCGAATGTTCTTCGGCTGAGATTCGGACCACCAGTCCTTGTCCCTTCGACCTGATCAGGGTAATGCCTGCGTAGGAAAGGAAGATAATATGAAAAAAAATAACACCTATAAATTAGTCGTCACCGCCATGCTTGTCGCAATCGCTACCGTATTAAATGAGTTTGCGGTTGTAAGACTTCCATATGGAGGTGGCGTTACCATTTTCAGTCAGGTGCCAGTCATCGCACTATCCTGTATTTTCGGGCCATCTTGGGGACTTACTTCAGGCTTTTCGATGTCTCTTTTGCAGATTCTATTCGGGTTAAAGAACATCTCTTATGCGAAGACTTTTTTGGATTATCTAATCATAATTCTATTCGACTATATTTTGCCTTATTCACTCCTTGGACTGGGTGGTGTTTTTAAAGACAAAATTAAGAATAGTTATTTATCGTTGTCTATCGGCACAATTCTTGTATGTGCCCTGCGCCTCCTCTGCCATTTCATATCCGGCGTCACCGTGTGGGCCGACTATACGAATGGCAGCTCCTTCGGCGCAGTGGTTGCATTCTCCATATCATACAATGCAGCATACATGATTCCTGAGACAATTGTTTCATTAATTGGAATTCTCGCACTGAACAAGTTCTTATTCCCAAGGCTGGATAAGAACGGTGCTCTAAAATAAAGGAGGAATTGAACTTTGGCTGTTGAATCAAAGAACAATAATACTAACAACCTCGATGATCTCATCCCTCTCGATCCAGATACAGGAATAGATCCTGAGCAGCTTGAAAGTGAACTCAACGACCTCAAAGACCTCGTTCAGGATGAAATCAACAAGATGATGGAAGAAAATCCTGATGCAGAGTGGAACGACATTGTCAAAGAGGCCAAAGAAGAAAAAGCAAACCGTGGCAAAGTTGGCAAGAAACTCTGCGACTGCTGTGGTGTTAATGTAATAGACGAAGATGAGGATTATTGTGATGACTGCCTCGAGGGCATGCGCCACTATCCAATCGAATGGTGGAAGTGGATTATTCCTTTCGTTGTAATCGCTCTCATGGTTCTTGCATTTAGCTATTTCGCTATCTCATTTAGCATCTATAAGTCAACTGTATCAGCGAACAAGCTTGTAAAAGCTGGCAAGCTCAACTCAGCACTTGAAACTTTCGACAATATCAATACAGAGATTAAGGTAACAGATAAGAACTATGGCTATCGCTATCTCGGATATCAAATCGATCTCTACAATAAACTCGGTGCAGAGGCATACGAAGATGAGTCAACATTCATAAGCACTTACTTCCCTGGCACAGAAGTTTATAAAAAACGTGCTGCCAAAGCACTCAAAGCCAAAGAGAATATCGAAGACTTCAGCGAGCTCTATAACACATTCAACAAGCTCTATGACCCTGACGGAAAGTTCGAAGACTTCATCAAAGAATTCGACAAGGCAATCAAAGGTTGCCACTACAATGAAGGTCATGTCTACTACTTCAAATATTATGCTGCAACATACTATGGCGAGAAGACAGAAGTCATCCGCGAGTATGCTGAGAAAGTACGTGACACAGTTCCAAAAGAGAAATCACTCTACTTACCTCTTCTCGCAGAGGTAGCTCTCAACGAGAAGAACTATGATGAGATGTTAAGTCTTGCGAGTGAGCTCAAAGAATTTAATTCCGATAGCCCTTATGTTTATATGTATCAGGCTATCGCATATAGATTGCAAGGAAATCTGCCGAAGGCTCTTTCTGTTTGCAACGATGGTCTTAAAGTTCAGCCGACAAATTCACTTGTCAACTATCAGGCTGCCATCGTGAATTTGCTTGATGGTCAGACTGAGATTGCTAACGAGTATGCGCAGGATGCAGTTGGATACGCAACCGATGTCAATACATTCGTATCTGCATCAAGCCTCGCATATCTCTGTGCAAGCCTCGTTGAGGATGCAGAGACAGCAGATGCAATCTTAGGACAGCTCTCAGAATATGGCTATGAACTCTCAACTGATGTTGATCAGATCCTCAAGGGCACGAAGACAATCGAAGATGTATTTACTAAGGAAATGGGGGATTTCACATGGGCACAATAAATCTTATTATTAAAATCCTCACATTACCTGGCTCACTTACCAAGGCTTTCCTTGAACAAGTAGCTTGCAGACTTTTCAATGTCCCTATCGAGTTCTCAAGATATTTTCAGAAAAATGAGCTCTGCGGACATGTTGAGCATCTCCTTGCTGAAAAGAAGGGCAGTTTCGGAATCTGTTTCTTCCCACATATCATAATGCTGGTTCTCTCACTTGCATTCGCGACACCAGCAGCAATGAACCTTGTTTATCTCGGTAAAGTAAACTGGTTCGGAATCATCTTCTTCTATGTGGGTCTCTCTTGCTTTATGAACCTCTTCCCTCTTATCGAAGATGCTACCAATATGTGGGAGCACCTCTTCGGAGAGGAATCAGATAGCAAGCTTATTGTAAAGATTCTCCTTGCTGTTCCAGCAGCAATTATGTATGCAGGTTCCTACCTCGAGCACTACTTCATCACAGTGTTCACATCGGTCGGATTCTTCTATCTGATTCCGTATATAATTGCACTCTTTATCAAGTAAAATGCATAATAAAAACTCCCAACCAAATCGGTTGGGAGTTTCTTTTTATCTTATTTTAATTTGAAGAATTCAAGGAACGCTCTGTATGACTCATATACATCAATCTTGGATACAACCTCAAATGGTGCATGCATAGAGAGAACTGGAACTCCGAGGTCAACGACCTCTATGTCATGGCTCGCAACGTAGAGAGCGACAGTGCCGCCGCCACCGGCGTCTACTGCACCGAGCTCGCCTATCTGCCATACGATGTTGTTGGCCTCGAGGAAGCCACGAACTTTACCCATGAATTCAGCCGATGCATCAGAAGAACCTGATTTGCCGCGTGCACCTGTGTATTTGGTGATTACAACGCCCTTGTTGATATATGAAACATTGCGTTTCTCCATAACCTCAGGGAATGTCGGATCAAATGCTGAGTTTACGTCAGCTGAGAGACATTCAGATTTGCTCATAACATCTCTACCGTTTGCACCAAAGCACTCTGCGAGATCGTAGAGGAAATATGGGAGATAATCGGAGTCTAGACCCGTGTTGCCGTATGAGCCGATTTCCTCTTTATCTGTGAGTACAGTTACAACTGTGTATGAAGGGTTCTTTACATTGAATGCTGCCTCTGCTGCAGGATATGCGCATACGCGGTCATCGTGACCATAAGCGCCGATCATGCTGCGGTCAAGGCCGATGTCGCATGCCTTGAATGCAGGAACAATCTCAAGTTCTGCTGAGAGGAAATCCTTCTCAACGATGCCATATTTTTTATTGAGAATATCAAGGATATTAAGCTTTACAAGATTGGATGCCTTGTCATCCTTGAAAGGACGACTTCCGACAAGAACGTTGAGTTCTTCACCACGTATACCATCTGCGAGAGTGCGCTTCTCCTGCTCTTTTCCAAGATGTGGGAGAAGGTCAGTGATAACGAATTTTGGATCTCCGTCGTCCTCGCCGATGTTAACTGTGATAACTTTGCCGTCTGGCTTTACAATTACGCCGTGAAGTGCAAGTGGGATTGTAACCCACTGATATTTCTTGATGCCACCATAATAATGTGTCTTGAAGAGAGCAATCTCCTCCGACTCATAAAGTGGATTTGGTTTAAGATCAAGACGTGGTGAATCGATGTGTGAGATGGCAAGTTTTACACCATCTGTGATAGGTCTCTTACCGATAACAGCAAGGATGATTGCCTTGCCACGGTTTAGACGATATACCTTATCGCCAGCCTTATATTTCTTAGTCTTATCGAACTCAGTGAAGCCCTTGGCCTCTGCCTTGTCCTTCATCCAAAGAGCGATTTCACGCTCTGTCTTTGCTTCATTGAGGAAGTTCATATAGCCCTCGCAGAATTTATCTGCTGCCCGAACTTCCTTTTCATCCATCTGGGATGTCATTCCATGCTCTGCATCATAGCAGAGTTTCTCTTGGAGCTTCTCAGCTTTAGATTTTTCAGCCATCATTAACCCTCCATATTGTCTGCGGTCTCTTCACCGCTTATCTGTTCTTCAATAACTCTTGCGATAAGTCGAACCTGTCCACGAAGTCTCTCCTCATCGCCATTATTTTCAATCACAACATTGGAATGTTCTCTAAAAAATTCCTCAGTATGCTGCGCTCTGATTCGTCTTAAAGCGTCTTCCTCTGTCAACTCATCTCTCTCCATAATTCTTTTAAGTCGTACATTTTCTGGTGCGACAACAGAGATGATAAATTTACAGTCATAAGAAAGTTTACTCTCGAAAAGTTGAGGGGCATCAATAATTACCCCCTCATACCCATCGAAGAAAGCACCTTTCACTTTCTTCAATACAAGTCTTGTAATTTCCGGATGAGTAATCTCGTTGAGCTTCTTCGTATTCTCAGGACTTGAGAATGCTTTTCTTGCAAGGGCAGCCCGATTGACCGAACTATCTGGATTAAATACATCCGAGCCGAAAGTCTCTCTTATCTTCGGAAGAATTGGTGAACCCTTTTCCATGACAAGCCTTGCAATTGCATCAGCGTCAATCACTGCATATCCATATTTTTTAAGTTGCAAAGCGACTGTGCTTTTTCCAGCACCGCTCTGCCCTGTAAGACCTATTACAATAGCTTTTCTCATTTCGCACCTCCCAGTTCTACTATCTGGAATTCTGCGGCACGAAGCAGGCGATTCATGACAGCAAGGCCGACACCATCGGCGCTTGGGCAGCGAACATACAGTTCGCTTATATTGTCATCATCGCCCCTGCGGAGCGCATCGAACAGTCTTGCTGCATGGGCAAGGTCGTCATCCTCTGCTCCGAAGTCATAGGTGGTACAGGAGAGTTTCTCCTCTTCACCAGTAAATACAAGAGCGGCAATATTGCCATCCTTAGTTTTTATGAAATCAGCGAATTCATCTATTGTACCTTTTACAATTATGACATTCGCAGATGGCGAATAGTGCTTATACTTCATTCCTGGCGATGCTGCTTTCTCGCCCTCTTTGAGTTTTCCGAGGACAGCATCATTTATAACAAGTTCATCGCCGAGTACCTCTTCTATCTCCTCAGGGGTTACTCTACCTGGGCGAAGAAGTTGTGGCTTTCTTGTTGCGAGTGAAATAACTGTTGACTCAACGCCAACTTCACAAGGGCCACCATCGACAACTGCGTCTATCTTTCCATCCATGTCATGCATTACATGAGCCGCAGTTGTAGGAGATGGTTTGCCTGATGTGTTGGCTGATGGTGCGGCGAGCGGTACGCCTGCCGCCTTTATAATTTGACGAGCTATCGGATGGCTTGGCATACGGATTGCAACCGTATCGAGGCCAGCCGACACCTCATCTGGAATAGCATCTGATTTATCGAGAATGATTGTAAGAGGACCTGGCCAGAACTCATCTGCGAGATCGTAAAGAGTTGACGGAACGTAAGATACAAGGTCCTCAAGTTCGGAGAGCTCTGCAATATGGACAATCAACGGATTGTCCTGTGGACGTCCCTTCGCCTCGAAAATTTTAGATACGGCTTCGCCATCGAGGGCGTTGGCCGCAAGACCATAAACTGTCTCGGTAGGTATACCGACAAGACCACCCTCACGAAGGATAGTGCCTGCCTCTTTGTATTCACTTGCCGATAAAAGTTTAGTCTTCATTATTCTGCGTCTGCCTTAAGTTTCTCCGCTGTGTCTGCTGTGATAAGTGCATCGATAAGTTCATCAAGATCGCCGTCCATAATCTGGTCAATCTTATAGAGCGTCAAATTAATTCTGTGATCAGATACACGGCCCTGTGGGAAGTTATAGGTACGAATACGTTCAGAACGATCACCCGAACCTACCATTGACTTTCGTGCATCTGCACGCTCTGCAGCAGCTTTGGCAAGCTGCTCCTCATAGAGCTTTGTTCTAAGAATTGTAAGTGCCTTATCCTTATTCTGATACTGTGAACGTTCATCCTGACATTCAACTACAAGTCCTGTAGGAATATATGTTGCACGGATTGCAGATGAGGTCTTATTTACCTTCTGTCCGCCTGCACCTGATGAACGGAATACGTCAATTTTAACGTCGGCCATATCAAGCTCGAAATCAACGGCCTCTGCCTCTGGGAGAACTGCAACTGTTACTGCTGATGTCTGAATACGTCCCTGAGACTCTGTCTCTGGGACACGCTGTACTCTATGAGTACCACTCTCGAACTTATATCTTGAATAAGCACCATCGCCTTTGATTTCGAAACTAACTTCCTTATAGCCACCAAGCTCAGTTGAGTTTTCACTCATAATCTCATATTTGAAACCATGTGCCTCGGCGTACATTGTATACATACGGAAGAGTGAATGTGCGAAGAGTGCAGACTCCTCACCACCTGTACCGGCACGAATCTCAACGATAACATTCTTATCATCATTAGGGTCGCGTGGAAGAAGCATAATCTTAAGCTCTTCTGTGATGCGTTCCATATCCTCCTTGCCAGTTTTATAATCCTCCTGTGCAAGTTCGAGGAGCTCCGGGTCAAGACCACCTTCGTCGATAAGTTCTTTAGCTTCGGTAAAGGTCTTCTCTGCCTGCTTATATTCACGGAACTTTTCGACTACAGGTGTAATCTGCTTTAGTTCCTTCATAAGGGCAGTATACTTATCCATGTCAGATACAATTGCGGGATCTGATATCTGCTCCTGTATCGTAAGATAGCGCTGTTCTACTTGTTCGAGTTTATCAAGCATATAGTTCTCCTATTTAATAAAGTAAGTAGTAGTATAACATTTTTTCTTGTTCTTTTAAAGGTTTATAGTTATACTTTTAATGAAGGTGATATTACTATGCAGAAAGAATATATTTTCGACGCAGCAGATGCTGCTGAAAAATGCATAAAATGGATCCGTGACTGGTTCGACGAGAACGGAAAGGATTGCAATGCAATCCTTGGCATATCAGGTGGCAAGGACTCCTCTGTCGCTGCAGCACTTTGTGCCAAAGCGCTCGGCAAGGACAGAGTAATCGGTGTCCTTATGCCACAGGGAACTCAGCCGGATATAGATTATTCAAAGGACCTTGTTGAATTCCTTGGAATTAAAAATTATACAGTAAATGTTGGCGCTGCCATCGATGATATTTTAAAAGCAACTGACGTTGCGATTGAAGAATCATCATCCGAGAAATTTGAAATTTCTACCGCAGCGAGAACCAATCTACCACCACGTGTTCGTATGTCCGTCCTCTACCTCGTTGGCGCATCCAACAACGGCCGTGTCATCAACACATGTAATCTCTCTGAGGACTGGGTTGGATACGCAACTCGCTATGGCGACGGTGCCGGCGATGTCGGACCTATCTCAGGCTTCACAGTTGAAGAGGTCAAGGCCATCGGCCGCTACCTCGGTCTCCCTGAGAAGTTCATCATCAAGCCGCCATCAGACGGCCTCTGTGGCAAGACAGACGAGGACAACCTCGGCTTCACATACCAAGAGGTTGACGATTATATCCGCCGTGGCATAGAGCCCGCTCATAAGGAGCGTATTGATCATCTCCATGAGATAAATCAGTTCAAGCTCCGCCTAATGCCAACATTCAAATATTTTGAAGATTAAAAAATCCCCCGCAGGAAACTGCGGGGGTTAATTTTATATTCTATAGATATCTTGAGGTGAGACCTCTGCATATCCGGCTTTATCAAGTGCATTCTCAGCATCTTCAACCGATGAAGGTTTAATTACCATAAGCGCCTTACCTGTTGTCTTACCTACACAAGCGTACATATACTCAACGTTTATGTCATTCTCGTGAAGTACACGAAGTGCATTGGCAACGCCGCCTGGCTGGTCGTCCATTACAACTGCTACGACATCTGTAATCTTTACGACAACGCCTGCCTCATTAAGTGCGACCTTAGCCTCGTCTGGCTTATCAACGATAAGTCTGAGCACGCCGAAGTCAGATGTATCCGCAAGGGAGAGGGCACTGATATCAACATCGGCAGTTGCAAGTGTCTCAGTAATTGCAACAAGTCTACCCTTTTTATTTTCAACGAAAACTGAAAGTTGTTTTACTATCATTGTTGCCCCTCCTTATAATTTACGATTGTCTATTACACGTACTGCTTTTCCCTCTGAACGCTCTATTGATTTCGGGTTGCAGAGATGAACCTTAGCACCTATACCAAGTGTTGAGCGAAGCTGCGCGGTAATCTTATTCTCAATCGCCTCAATCTCACGAACCTCATCTGCAAAGAGGTCTTCGCTCATTTCAACATTGATGTCAAATGTATCTGTATTGTTGACTCTATCAACAACGATTTGATAGTTCGGTGTAATATCTCCACCAGAGACCTTGAGAAGTACTTCCTCAATCTGTGATGGGAATACGTTTACGCCACGGATAATAAGCATATCATCTGAGCGGCCGTGAGGCTTGTTCATACGGATATGAGTTCTTCCACATGAGCATGGCTCAGTGATAAGAGAGCAGATATCACGTGTTCTATAGCGAATAACTGGGAAAGCTTCTTTCGTAAGACTTGTGAACACGAGTTCACCAGTCGAGCCCTCAGGAAGTACTTCGCCGGTCTCTGGGTCAATAATTTCAACAATGAAATTATCCTCCCATACGTGCATGCCCTTCTGTGCTTCGCACTCGCATGCAACGCCCGGTCCCATAACTTCTGAAAGACCATATATGTCGTAAGCTTTGATACCAAGCTTATCCTCAATCTCTGTGCGCATTTGCTCAGTCCATGGTTCTGCGCCGAATATTCCTACCTTCAAATTAAGTTTATCGCGAACTCCCTGACGCTCGATTTCCTCTCCGAGGAAAAGTGCATATGATGGTGTGCAACAGATTACTGTTGCACGGAAATCTATGAGCGTCTGAATCTGCAAAGCAGTGTTGCCAGCAGACATAGGAATTACCGTTGCTCCGATTTTTTCGAAGCCTGCATGTGCGCCGAAGCCACCTGTGAAAAGTCCATATCCGAAGGATATCTGGACTATGTCATGCTTCGTCACACCGATGCCCGTAAGCATTCTTGCAAAACAATCGGACCACATATCAAGGTCATTCTCTGTATAGCCAACTACGATTCGTTTGCCGGTTGTACCAGATGACGCATGAAGTCTTTTTATATCGCTCATTGGCACAGCAAAAAGTCCGTATGGATAATAATCGCGCAGGTCACGCTTATATGAAAACGGAATCTTATAGAGATCCTCGATTCCGTTTATATCAGATGGTTTAAGACCTGCTTCATCCATACGGTTTCTAAAGCACTCGACATTTTCATACGAGCGCTTTACCTGTGCCACAAGACGCTCCGACTGAAGTTTCTTCAGCTCGTCGCGTGGCATTATTTCAATTTTGTCATAAATTTTTTCTGACACTTTGTTCACCTGATTTAATAACTTATACGCAAGATTTTACATTTTGCTTATTATAATGTCAACTTTCTTATCATAATCTTCAACTGGAAGTTCATCTAAAATTTGGAAATCGTAAGCGAGCGACACTTTATAGAATTTCGTACCTGCCCGCTCCTCTTTCTCAATATATCTATCATAGAAACCACCGCCGTATCCGAGGCGATTATTATTCTTGTCAAAAGCAAGTCCCGGAAGGATCATAAGCACATCTTTTTCGTGCATGATAGGCTCATCTCCCGTCGGCTCTGGTATCTTACAATAACCAAAATCTATATTGTCAAAAGAGTCAATTTTAAAGAACTCCATAGTCCCCTCATCGAGCACTTTCGGTACAGCTACGATTTTGCCATCTTTCCACGCAGCATCGATAATTGTATCCGTTACTATCTCCTGATTATATGCGAGATAGGTATAAATCACCTTGGCATTCTTATAGGCATCACTTTGAAGAAAAGTGTTGCATACTTCAAGGGAATATGTCCATACATATCCCGTGCTAAGTTCTGCCTTTTTCTCTTTAATCATTGTACGTATGGCGTTTTTGTTCATAAAAAGTTGCCTTCCATTTTACGCTACACTTTGTAGCAAATTAAAAGATATTTGTAAGAATTTAAGCATATATTTATTATTTAATACCAATTATAATGATATTGTACAATTTAATTTCGTAAAAAGAAAGGTGGAAAATAAAATGGCAAAATCTGATATCGAAATCGCTCAGGCCGCTACTCCAGAGCGTATCGACAAAATCGCAGCAAAACTCGGTCTTACAGAAAACGAATATGAGTACTATGGATGGTACAAAGCAAAAGTTGATTATAACGTACTTAACAAACCAAACGACAAGGCACCAGGTAAGGTAATCCTTGTAACAGCTATCAACCCAACACCAGCAGGTGAAGGTAAGACAACTACATCAGTTGGTCTTTCTGATGCACTTGCTAAGATTGGCAAGAATGTTGTACTCGCTCTCCGTGAGCCTTCCCTTGGCCCAGTATTCGGCGTTAAGGGCGGTGCCGCAGGCGGCGGATACGCTCAGGTTGTTCCTATGGAAGATATCAACCTTCACTTCACAGGTGACTTCCATGCACTCGGTGCAGCCAACAACCTCCTTGCTGCAATGATCGACAACCATATCTTCCAGGGCAACGAGCTCGACATCGATACACGCCGTATCGTATGGAGACGTTGCGTTGATATGAACGACCGTGAACTCCGTAACATCGTTTGTGGTATGGGCGGTAAGGCTCACGGTGTTCCACGTGAGGATGGATTCGATATCACAGTTGCTTCAGAAGTTATGGCAGCATTCTGTCTTGCAACAAGCCTCGACGACTTGAAGTCTCGTTTCTCAAGAATCGTTGTTGCTTATAGCCGCAGCGGTGAGCCAGTTACTGCTGGCCAGATCGGCGCTGCCGGCGCTATGACAGCACTCCTCAAGGATGCTCTCAAGCCTAACCTCGTTCAGACACTCGAAGGCACACCTGCATTTATCCACGGTGGCCCATTTGCAAATATCGCTCACGGCTGTAACTCAGTTATGGCTACTAACATGGCTCGTTACTATGGTGACTACGTAGTAACAGAGGCAGGCTTCGGCGCTGACCTCGGTGCTGAGAAGTTCCTCGACATCAAGTGCCGTCTTGCTGGCATCGAGCCATCAGCAGTTGTAATCGTTGCTACAATCCGTGCTCTTAAGTACAACGGTGGCGTTCCAAAGACAGAGACAGGTAAAGAGAACCTCGAAGCTCTCGAAGCTGGTCTTCCTAACCTTCTCAAGCACGTTGAGAACATCACTCAGGTATATGGTCTTCCATGCGTTGTTGCTCTTAACAGATTCGAAGCTGATACAGACGCAGAGATCGCTCTCGTTAAGAGAAGATGTGCAGAACTCGGTGTTAACGTTAAGATGTCAGAAGTTTGGGGTAAAGGCGGCGAAGGCGGCATAGAGCTCGCTGAAGAAGTTGTAAGACTTTGCGAGCAGCCAAATAACTTCAAGTTCGCTTATGACCTTGACCTTCCAATCAAGGATAAGATTAAGACAATCGCTAAGAGAATCTATGGTGCAGACCACGTTGTATTCGCCGGAAAGGTTGAGAAGGAAATCGAAGAGCTCGAGAAACTCGGCTTCGGCAACCTCCCAATTTGTATGGCTAAGACTCAGTATTCACTCTCTGATGACCCAACACTTCTTGGTCGTCCTCAGAAGTTCAATATCACAGTTCGTAACATCACAGTATCAGCTGGTGCCGGCTTCCTTGTAGTCCTCACCGGTGACATCATGAAGATGCCTGGCCTTCCAAAGGCTCCTGCTGCTCTCAAGATTGATGTAGACAACACAGGTAAAATCTCTGGCTTGTTCTAATAAGGAGTGACCAATATGGCTAATATTCCAGAATGGTCCTGCGACAAATTCGTCTCTGAAACTTTCTCCAAAGCCCCTGTTCCAGGGGGCGGCGGAGTTGCCGCCCTCGTTGGCGCAATCGGCGACGCTCTCGCAGGCATGGTATGTAACCTCACTACCGGCAAGAAGAAATATGCCGAGTATGAGGAGGACATACAGAGAATTATGAAGGACGCCGATGCGCTTCGCGTAGAGCTCCTCTCACAGATCGATAAAGACGCAGAAAACTTCTACCCACTCTCTCAGTGCTATGGACTTCCAGCAGAAACTGACGAAGAGAAGGCAATTAAAGAAGAAAAGATGCAGGCTTGCCTCAAAGTAGCAATCTCTGCACCTATTGATATAGTTAAATTGTCATACCAGGCAATTAAGCTTCACGAGGAGCTCGCAGTAAAAGGCTCCAAGCTCGCAGTATCCGATGTCGGATGTGGCGTAGTTTGCCTCAAGGCAGCTCTCCAGAGTGGATGGCTCAATGTGCTTATCAATCTCAAGGCTATCCATGATGACGAATATGTAGAGCAGGTCAACAAGGAACTTGTTCCTCTCGTAGAGGAAGGCATGAAACTTGCTGACGAGATCTATGAAAATGTAGTAAACCAACTTAGGGGGTAAATATAATGGCACAAGTACTTGACTGCAAGCTTGTTGCACAGTCAATCAAAGATGATTGTAAAGCACAGGCTGACGCCCTTCGTGCAAAGGGTATCTCTCCAAAGCTCGCTATCGTTCGCGTTGGCGAAAAGGGACCTGACCTTTCCTATGAAAAAGGTATCTTTAACATGAGCGAAGCTACTGGAATTGAAGTTGAAGTTCACGCTCTTCCAGCAGACATCTCTCAGGATGACTATATTACAGAATTTAAGAAAGTAAACGCTGACCCATCAGTTCACGGAATTCTTGCTTTCCGTCCTCTCGACAATATTGACGAGTCAGAAGCTATCTCTCTTAACCTCAGCGCTATCAAGGACTGCGACGCATCAACAATGGACAACATGGGTAAGGTTGTTCTTGCTGATCCTACAGCTCTCCCTCCTTGCACAGCTGCTGCAATCATGGAAGTAATCGACTTCTATGCTGATGAAATCAAAGCACAGGTTGCGAAAAAATATAAGACACCTGAACTTGCAAAACCAGAGCAGGCTGAAGATGTATGCTGTGGACTTGATGTCTGCATCATCAACAACTCAAACGTTATCGGCAAGCCACTTGCTATGATGCTCACTAACCGTTTTGCAACAGTATCTATCGTTCATCACCTTACACATGCAGAAGTTAAGAACGATTACATTAAGCGCGCAGATGTAGTTGTATGCGCAACACCTTTCAAGGATTCTATCACAGCTGATATGATTCCTGAGGATGCAATCGTTATCGACGCTGCAGTTGTACGTGAGAAGGCATTCGATGAGAACGGCGAGCCAATCATGAACGAAAAGACAGGTAGACAGAAGATCAACACATTCGGTTGCTGCGCAGCTGACGTTGAGGAGAAGGCATCTTGGAAGACGCCAGTACCTGGTGTTGGCGCAATCACATCTGCGCTCCTTGCTAAGAACCTCATCAAGGCTTGCAAAGTTCAGAACGGCATAGACTAGGAGGACCAGGAATGATTATTACTGAGAAGAAACCTTATGAAGAGCTTAAAGCTATGCTCGGTGATGCAAAGCGCGTAGTTCTCGTAGGATGTAAGTCATGTGCTACATCTTGTGAGACAGGCGGCGAGCCAGAGATGGCTGCTCTCACAGAGACACTTAAAGCAGACGGCATCGAAGTAGTTGGAACAGTTTATCCTGACGAAAGTTGCCAGAAACTTCTTGTAAAGAAAGAAATCAAAGCAATCAAAGAGCTCGAGTATGATGCAATCATCTCCCTCGCTTGTGGCGACGGTGCTCAGACAGTTGCTGAACTTGTAGCAGATAAGCCAATCTATCCTGCCAACAACACAATGTTCCTTGGCCAGGTTGAGAGAATCGGTATCTTCAACGAGATGTGCCGTCTCTGCGGCGACTGTGTAATCGGTTACACAGGTGGTATCTGCCCTATCACAAAATGTGCAAAGTCACTTGTCAACGGTCCTTGCGGTGGACAGAAGAACGGCAAGTGTGAAGTAAATCCAGAGAACGACTGCGCATGGATCCTCATCTACAATAAGATGAAGGATGTCGGTAAAGAGCAGCAGTTCATTGATCAGCTCCTCGAGGATAAGCCACATGCAAAGCACGCTTATCCAAGATGCGTAAATCTTAAGGAGCAGAAGAAAGCAGCAGAGGAGGTAACAGAATGAGCGCACTCAAAGAAGCATTTGACGCCGGCAAATTTGGCGTAACAGCAGAAATGGCTCCTCCTAAAGGTGCTGATTTCACAGAGCAACTTGAAGTTGCTGAACTTCTCAAAGGTAAAGTTCACGGTATCAACGTTACTGATATGCAGAGCGCTTGCCTCAAGGCCTCATCAATCGGCCTCTGCGCAGCTCTCAAGCAGCAGGGTATCAACCCTATCATCCAGATGACAGGTCGTGACCGTTCACGTATGGCAATCATGGGAGATCTTCTCTCAGCATACGCACTCGGCGTTGACACAATGCTCGCACTTACAGGCGACCATACAACAGTTGGTGACTGCAAAGATTCTAAGCCAGTTTTCGACCTCGACTCCCTCGGTATTCTTAACATGCTTAAGCAGATGGAAGAGACAGGTTGTGACTGCGGTGGTAACGAACTCGATGGCCCAGCACCTGTATTCTACAAGGGAGCTTGCGTAACACCAGTTTACGAGCCACAGATTATGCAGATTGCAAAACTTAAGAAGAAAGTTGATGCTGGTGCTGAATATATTCAGACACAGGGCATCTTCGATATTGAATCTCTCAAGCGTTTCATGGACGCTGTTGAGAAGGCAAATATCAACGTTCACATCATGGCTGGTATCATTCCTCTTAAAGCAGCAGGTATGGCTAAGTACATGAATGCAAACGTACCAGGAATCGATGTTCCTGATTGGATGATCGAGCGCCTTGCAGCAGCTGCTGCAGAAGGCAAAGAGAAGGACATCAAGGGCCTCCCAGCTAAGGCTGGTATTGAGATGGCAGCCGACATGGTCCGCCAGATCAAAGAAGAAGGCATCTGCGACGGTGTTCATATTATGGCAATCGGCGCAGAGAAGAATGTTCCAATCATTCTTGAGAAAGCAGGCATCGAGATATGAAAATAACCATTATCGGTGCAGGACCTGGCGGATATGAGGCTGCCCTCTATGCTGCAAAGCGTGGCGCAGAGGTAGTTCTCATTGAGAAGGATCAGCTCGGTGGCACATGCCTTAACCGAGGCTGTATCCCAACCAAGGCTTTCCTTGCATCATATGATATTAAGTCAGCAGTTGAAGAGGCTGCAGACTTCGGAATTGGTATTCCAGAGGGCGACATCGCTGTTGACTATCCAGCAATCCTTGAGAGAAAGAACAAGGTTATGGAGAGCCTTATCAAGGGTATCGCATTCCTCAACGAGAAACTCGGAGTTACAACAATCAAAGGCACAGGTTCTCTTATCGATGCCAAGACTGTTCTCGTAGAGAAAGCAGATGGCACAACAGAAGAGATCAAGACTGACGCTATTCTCCTTGCAACAGGTTCTGTTCCTGTAGCGCCAGCCGTTTTCAAAGTAAACGGAAAGAATGTTGTAACATCAGATGAGGTTCTTGACTTCGACAAAGCTCCAGAATCTATGATTCTCGTAGGTGGCGGTGTAATCGGTTGCGAAATCGGTCAGTTCCTCCACTCAATGGGCACAGAGATGACAATCGTAGAGGCACTCCCTCGCCTTGTTGCTACAATGGACGAGGATGTATCAAAACAGATTGCTCGTCAGTTCAAGAAAGAGAAAATCAAAGTTATCTGTGGCGATGGTATTGCAGAGGTCAACCCTGCTGACGACCATGTTGACGTAGTTCTTGCATCTGGCAAAGAACTCAGCGCAGAATATGTTCTTGTCGCTGTTGGTCGTGCAGCATTCACAAAGGGCCTCGGCCTCGACAAGGTTGGAGTAAACCTTGACGAGCGTGGCAGAGTCCTTGTTGATGACCACATGAAGACCAACATCGACGGCATCTATGCAATCGGTGATATCGTACCTACAGCACAGCTTGCACATGTTGCTTCTAAGGAAGGCATGGTTGCAATCGACAATATGCTCGGTGAAGATAAGACAATGACTTATCATGCAGTTCCTGGTTGTGTATTCACCAATCCTGAACTCGCATCTTGTGGTACACTTGAGAAAGACCTCATCGCTGAAGGCAAAGAGGTTGACGTAGATTACAAAGTTGGTCGTTGCGATTTCAAGAGCCTTGGCAAAGCGCAAGCATCCGGTCACACCACCGGTTTTGTTAAGGTTATCGCAGATATGAACGATGTAATTATCGGTGGTGAGATTGTCGGTGCTCGCGCATCAGATATGCTCCAGGTAATTACAACAGCAGTTCAATGCGGCTTGACTGCTCAGCAGGTTGCAGATTCCATCTTCCCTCACCCTACAATGTGTGAAGGAATCAAGGAAGCTCTCCACGATATTCACGGTCTTGCAACATCTAAGCTTTAATAGTATTATTTAGGTAAATAAATCTTAAAGGAGAATTATTATGGCTGATTATAAATATTCTAAAAACCACGCATGGGTACTTAAGGATGGCGACACAGCGAAAATTGGTATCACTCCTTATGCTGTAGAGCAGCTTGGTGACATCGTTTATGTTGACCTTCTTGAAGAGGGTGACACACTTGCTGCTGGCGATACATTCACAGAGATTGAGTCTTCTAAAACTTCACAGGAAGTTCCATCTCCTATCTCTGGTGAGATTGTTGCTGTAAACGCCGACCTCGATGACGAGCCAGAGGCTCTCAACGACGATGCACTTGCAGCTTGGATCCTTGAGATCAAACTTGACGACGAGTCAGAGCTTGATGATCTCCTCGATGCTGATGCTTACGAGGCAATCTGTGAATAAGTTGATTTTCGCCGAAAGTAAATCTTTCGACCCATATTTCAATCTTGGATTTGAAAAATATCTTATCGATTCTGTCAGAGATGATGATATCATCCTCTATCTCTGGCAGAACGAGAAGACAGTAGTAATAGGCCGCAACCAGAACGTCTATGACGAGTGCAATCTTGCCGAGCTTAAATCGCTCGGTGGCAAGGTCGCGCGACGTATGTCTGGTGGCGGCGCTGTTTTTCACGATGTCGGAAATTTGAACTTCACATTTATCGCAAAAAGCGACAATTACAATGTGGGTGCTCAGATGGACATCATCATTTCCGCCCTTAAATCTTTCGGCATAAATGCCGAAAAGAATGGTAGAAATGATATGACCGTGGACGGCAGAAAGTTCTCCGGCAGTGCTTTTACAAAGCACGACGGAGTTGAGTGCCACCACGGTACACTTATGATATCTGTAAACTCTGATATTTTAGACAAGGTCTTAAATGTCAGTCATGCGAAGCTCAGTAAGCACAACGTTGACTCTGTAAAATCACGGACGGTCAACCTCGCCGAACTATCAAGCGATATCACTGTAGACAAATTGAAAGAAGCTATAAAGCTTGCTTTCAAGGAAGCATACAGTATAGATGAATTCGCCGAGACTATTGACCCATCAGCAATTAATCTCACAGAATATACTAATTTCTTCCAGAATGAAGATTGGCTTTATGGCGAGCGAATTAAATTCACAGATGAATTAAGTTACAATCTTCCGACAGGAGATATTAAGATTGAACTTGATGTAAAAGCAGGAAAAATTGTCGAGTCACGGGTATACTCTGATTCACTTGACCTCGATTTCATAGACCGTATTAAAGATATGCTTCCAGAAATGACATACAGTGAAGCAGTCGATCGGATAAAGGAGATATTAAAATGAATAAGTATATAAGCACATTTTTACTTGCCATCTGTGCAGGTTTCTGCATCGGCCTCGGCGGATGCGTATTCCTTGCACTGATGCCAACTAACAAGGCACTTGGCGCCATACTTTTCACAGTTGGTCTTTTTACAATCTGCACCAATGGTTTTAATCTCTTTACAGGTAAGGCTTGCTACATCTTTGACAACAAGCCATCTTATCTCTTTGATCTTTTAATAATATGGATTGGAAATCTCTGTGGTACAGCACTCATCTCCCTCTTCGTTCATCTGACAAGACTTTCAAGCAGCTTTTATGACGCAGCAAATTCTCTTGTCACAGTAAAGCAGGGTGACAGTCTCCTAAGTCTTTTCTTCCTTGGCGTTATCTGTAATGTATTGATTTTCATTGCAGTTAATGGATACAAGAACAACCCACATGAGCTCGGCAAATACCTTGCCCTCTTCTTCGGTGTTACAGTATTCATCCTCGCCGGCACAGAACATAGCATCGCAGATATGTTCTACTTCTGCGTCGCAGGAAAGATGTTCACAGCCGACGGTTTCCTTAGAATCGCAATTATCTCTCTTGGCAACGTGGTCGGAGGACTTCTCCTTCCAACAGCTAATAAAATTTCAGATTCGCTAATTAAAGAAGATAAATAAATTAAAATCCCCGACCGATGGTCGGGGATTTCTTTTATAGTTTTAATTTGAAAATATCTCCACGGATATATTGATGTGATATATGAAGCGGTCTTCCCTTCTGATCATAGATAACCTCATGAAGGAAAAGAAGAGGTGATCCAATTTCAACACCAAGTAAATTTGCCTTATTCTCATCAGCATTTACGATTGATATATCGCGCGATGCCTTCGTTGGTTCAATGCCGTATCCACGAAGAAGTGAATAGAGAGAACCACTGAGGTTGCTCTCAAGAAGATATGAGAAAGCAATTGAGAAATGATTCCTCTCAAGGATAACTGGGACCTCGTCTGCCATGCGAAGCCTATCTATCTCTACGATACGGGCGTTGTCTTTAACTCCGAGTTCATCCATATCCTCTTGCGACGCCTTTATTGTTCTTGCAGCAAGCACCTTAGATGAAGGTGCGCTGCCACGAAGAAGACAAGCATCATTGAAACTTGTAACGGGTTTCACATCTACATCAATTGATGGGATAGTTACAAATGTACCTTTTCCTTGATGTCTTGTGAGAATACCCTCATCGACAAGTGCCTCAACCGCTTTACGAATCGTAATGCGGGACACATCATACTTGTCGATGAGTTCAAGTTCCGACGGAATCTTCTCATCTACTTTATATATACCATTCTTTATATCAGCGCGAATCCTATCCGCCACCTGACGGTACATAGGAGTCGCGCTATCTTTATTTATTTTAGCCTTCATAGCCGATCTTATCAGCGAGATCCTTCTCAAGGAATACATAAGCATCCCTATGCATCTTCATAAATGTTGCTGGGCAATGAGGATCAAGCTTATCCTCCATAAGAAGTTTAGTTGCTGCTTCTACCTTGTTGCCACTGATGATCATAAGAAGAGTCCTCGCTCTCATAATCTGGCCCATACCCATTGTAAATGCCTTACGTGGAACATCGTCACGTGAAGCAAAGAAACGAGCATTGGCATCAATTGTAGAATCATCAAGAGTCTCCATATGTGCCTCGTCCCAAAGTGTATCGCCTGGCTCGTTGAATGCGAGATGTCCATCTGGGCCTACACCGAGAACCTGAATCTCTGTCTCGCCACCATCGATAACCTCGTTGAACTCTTTGAGGTTAGCCTCTGGATCTCCGATACCTTTTGCAACATAAGTGTTGGCCTTATCAATATTGATATGATTGAAAAGGTTGTCATCCATGAAGTATCTATAGCTCTGGTCGTGTGTACCTTCGAGGCCAACATACTCATCAAGATTTACAGTTGTAATCTTAGAGAAGTCGAGTCCCTCTTCTTTGCAGCGACGAGCGAGTTCCTGATACATACCAACTGGTGAAGAACCTGTTGCAAGACCAAGACGGCAAGTTGGGTTTGCACGAACTGCCTTATCAATTACGTCAGCAGCTTTGCTGCTCAAATCATTGTAATCATTACATACGATAACTTTCATTTTTATACACTCCTTAGTTTCTAGGAATAATATTGTCTTTATCCTTATAAATATGATTCTCTGGCACTACGCCACGTACGCAGCTTGTAGGATAGATATTGCTACCTCTACAAACGATTGTGCCAGGATTCAGAACACTGTTACATCCAACTTCGACATAGTCGCCGAGCATTGCGCCGACTTTCTTTCTCTCAGTTGGGATCTTCTCTCCCTGATTGTTGATAAATACAGGAAGCTTGTCACTCTTAACATTACTTGTTACAGAGCCTGCGCCCATGTGGCTCTTATATCCAAGGATAGAATCGCCAACATAGTTATAATGTGGAACCTGAACATTATCAAAGATAATTACATTCTTAAGTTCTGTAGAGTTACCGATTACGCAGTTCGCGCCAACGAGTGCGTTGCCGCGGATAAATGCGCACTGGCGCACCTCTGTGTCAGGTCCTATGATACATGGACCATGAATATAAGCTGTCTTGAAAACAGTTACTGATTTGTGAATCCAAATATCCTCCTCTGGATGATCATACTCATCGAGAGATAATTTGGAACCAAGGTCCAAGATGAGGTCGCCGATTCCTGCAAGTGCTTCCCATGGGTATGTGAAGCCGCGAAGATAATCGGCAGCGACCGTATGGTCGAGATCATAAAGATCTACAATTTTAATATCAGCCATTATTTTCTTACCTCAACTAAATGTCCAGATTTCTTCATAGCGTCGATAATGAAATCAACTTTTTTCTCGCACTCTTCATCTGTGCCAGCCTCTGACATAACGCGGAGAACTGGTTCTGTACCTGACTTTCTAAGAAGCACACGGCCATTATCGCCAAGTTCCTTCGTACATGTTGCAACTGCATCCATAACTGCCTGATCGTTGAGTGTCTCGTCCTTGTCATCAACTACAACGTTCTTAAGTACCTGTGGGTACATACGAACTGGAGCTGCAAGAGTTGATAGTGGAAGCTGAGTATCAACAAGGATGTTCATAAGCATAATTGCTGTAATAAGTCCATCGCCTGTATGAGCATACTTGCGGAAGATAATATGTCCGCTCTGCTCGCCACCGATGAGATGATCATATGTCTTCATGTTCTCATAAACATATCTATCACCAACAGCTGTCTTCTCATAACCGATGCCACAATCATCAAGTGCTTTGTAAAGGCCAAAGTTACTCATAACTGTTGTGACAACTGTGTTGGATGGAAGCTGACCGTGTGACTTTAGATACTTCGCAGCGATGTACATGATAACGTCGCCATTTACAACGTCGCCGTTCTCATCGACTGCGAGGCAACGGTCAGCGTCACCATCGAAGGCAAAACCTACGTCAAGGTTGTTCTCCTTGACGAACTTCTGAAGACCTTCGATATGAGTTGAGCCAGCATCATTATTGATATTGGTACCATTTGGCTCATTATTAATTACATAAGTCTTAGCACCAAGTGCATCGAATACTGAACGAGCAATCATCCAAGAACTACCGTTGGCACAATCAAGTCCAACCTTGCAGTTCTCGAAGCTCTTCTGAGCGAGATTGGTGAGATAACCGATATAACGGTTACGACCGTTATAGAAGTCAACTGTCTTACCAATCTTATTCTCAACCTTAAATGGGATTTCTGGAAGTTCACCGTCGATGTACTTCTCGATTTCATCCTGGAAATCGTCTTCCATCTTCTCGCCTTCCTCATTCATGAGCTTAATACCATTATCATAGAATGGGTTGTGAGATGCGGAAATCATAACACCACAATCGAACTTCTCAGTACGAGTTATATAAGACACGCAAGGCGTTGTTGTAACATGGAGAAGATATGCATCGCAGCCAGATGATGTAATACCTGCAGCGATAGCGTTCTCAAGTGTATATGATGAGAGTCTTGTATCTTTACCAATTACGATCTTAGCACCCTCATGTGCATTGCTAAAATAGTTTCCAAGATAGCGACCGATTTTAAAAGCATGCTCGGCTGTGAGGTCCTCGCCTACTTTGCCACGGAAGCCATCAGTACCAAAATATTTACCCATATGAATAATCCTTTCATATTTCAAAATGTACTATAACATATAAATTATAACCACAATTGCTTGTATGTCAACATAACATTATATAACATTATACTAT
>JAZQQZ010000037.1:0-19448 GCA_045629305.1 Acutalibacteraceae bacterium
AGATCTTCAGGGGTGTATTCCACAGGGAGATTTATATTGTTAATTCTTAGCATTGGCAATCTCCTTCGCTGCCTTGATGCCAGAACCCCATGCAAAGTGGAGGTTGTAGCCACCACAGAATCCGTCTACATCGAGGAGTTCCCCGGTGATGTAGAGACCAGGACATTTCTTGGTCTGTAGACTGTGCTTCTCGAGCTCTTTCGCTGGGACGCCACCACGTGTAACTTGGGCGTCTTTGAAAGAGTTGGTGCCTACTGCAGTGAATGGGAGAGACATAATGTTAAGTGCCATCTTGTTAGTATCACCATTTGAGATGGTGTATATAACTTCAGCAATCTTCTCGTTTACGATACCATAGAGAATCTCTGGGCCTTTCTTGCCATTGTCTATCTGATTGTAGATGTATTCGTTGACATCTTTGAGACCGAGGTCTGGGGTGAAACAGATGTTGATCTGTGGCTTTTCACCTCTCTTGGTCATCTGGGCGATGTCACCTGAAAGTTGCATAACTGGAATGCCTGAGAGGCCGTATTCAGTGAACTGAATTTCACCCTCTTGATACTTGATTGGCTTGTCGTCGCTGTCGTCCTCTTCGCGGAGGAATACTACACCTCTTGCTCGTACACCTTTTAGTTGTTTGGTGTAATTCTCTTCTGTTTTGACTTGTACAAGGGCAGGGGTGATTGGGTTGTATTTTATTTTAAGTGCTTTAAGAATCTTGTATCCGTCGCCGTCAGAGTTGACTTTGCCACCGAGGGCAAGAATTACCTTGTCATAGACCTTTTTGTTGATCTTAAACTTGCCTTCTGGGGTGGTGTCAAGGCTTTCAACTTTACAGTTTAATTCTGTCTTGATATTTAGTCTTCTGATTTCAATTTTGAGAAGATCCTGAACTGTCTTGGCGCTCATTGAATATGGGTAGAGACGGCCGTCCTCCTCACGGATCTTAAGACCGAGGGAATTAAAAAAGCCGAGGGCTTCAACGGCGTCGAAATCATCTATGACAGTGTGGATAAGTGGATGATCTCCGTTGTAGCACTCGTGCTGAACTACAAAGTTGGATAGGTTACAACGGCCGTTACCTGTGACAAGGAGCTTCTTGCCAAGGTCATCATTTTTCTCGAAAATTGTAACATCAATTTTCGGGTTCTCTCGCTTTAAGGTGATTGCTGCTGCGAGACCTGATGCACCGCCACCTAAAATTGCAACTTTCATTTCTATTCCTCCTGGACCATTTCTATTGGTCAAAGTATTTACACATCTATTATATGACTGTTTGACTTAATAGGCAATAAGTAGTAAAATTTTATATTATTTTTAAGGAGATATATTAATGGAGTGGACAGGACTTAATGAACTTCGAGAAAAGTACCTTTCTTTTTTCGAGAGTAAAGGACATTTGAGATTGCCAAGCTTTTCTCTTATTCCAGATGGAGATAAAAGTTTGCTTCTTATAAATGCTGGTATGGCACCTATGAAGAAATACTTCACGGGTGAGGTTACACCTCCGTCAAAGAGAGTAACTACTTGCCAGAAATGTATTAGAACGCCGGATATCGAGAGCGTAGGTCATACTGCTCGTCACGGCACATATTTCGAGATGCTCGGTAATTTCTCTTTCGGAGATTACTTTAAGCACGAGGCGTGCGCGTGGTCTTGGGAGTTCTTAACTTCTGTTCTTGAAATCCCAGCAGAGAAGCTTTATCCAAGTATCTATATCGAGGATGACGAGGCATATGATATCTGGACAAAAGAAATAGGTGTGGATCCATCCCATGTAGTAAGACTCGGTAAAGAGGATAACTTCTGGGAGCATGGAGCAGGTCCTTGTGGTCCTTCCTCTGAGATTTATTTCGATAGAGGAGAAGAATATGGATGCGGTTCTCCTGACTGTAAAGTGGGATGCGACTGTGATAGATATATGGAAATCTGGAATAATGTATTTACACAGTTTGAGAACGATGGTAATGGCAACTACACTCCTTTGCCTTCACCAAATATCGACACAGGTATGGGTCTCGAGAGACTTGCATGTGTAATGCAGGGCGCTTCAAATATCTTCGAAATTGACACAATGCAAAAGATTATGGAGAAGATCTCCGAAATCGCTGGTGTTCCTTATCACCAGTCTGAGAAGAGCGATGTATCTCTCCGTGTAATCACAGACCATATTAGATCTACAACTTTCATGATTGGCGATGGCGTTATGCCATCTAACGAAGGCCGTGGCTACGTACTTCGTCGTCTCCTTCGTCGTGCAGCTCGTCATGGAAGACTTCTCGGCATTGACGGTACTTTCCTTTGCTCTGTAGCCGAGGTTGTAATCGAATGCAATGCTGGTGCTTATCCTTCTTTGGTAGAGAAGAAAGACTTCATCATGAAGGTCATCGGTGCTGAAGAGGAAAGCTTTAATAAGACTATCGATACAGGTACAGAGATGCTCTCTGATATGATTGAAAATGCCTCATCAACAGTACTTTCTGGTGAGGACGCTTTCAAACTTCAGGACACATTTGGATTCCCGATTGACCTCACCAAAGAGATGCTCGCAGAGCGTGGCATGACTGTTGATGAGGATAGATTCTATGCACTTCTCAATGAGCAAAAGCAACGCGCGAAAGCGGACGCGAAGTCCAAGTCCGTTGCTGAGGCTTGGAAGGGACAGGCAGATGTAGCTGCCGGTATTGAAAAGACTAAATTTGTCGGTTATGACTCTATGTCCTGTGACGCTAAAGTCATCGGTATCATCGTAGACGGCGCTCAGGTGCCATCTTGCGATATCGGTCAGGACGCTGCACTTATCCTTGATACAACTGCTTTCTACGCAGAGAGCGGCGGCCAGGTAGGTGATACCGGTGTCATCTCTTGCGAAGGCTTTAACTTCGAGGTTACAGACACTGTAAAGACAGCAAATGGTGTATTCCTTCATGTCGGTAATGTAACTGAGGGAATTGCTAAAGTAGATGCCTCAGTTACAGCATCTGTTTCGGCTAGTCGTAGACTTGCTATTATGAGAAACCATACAGCTGCGCATCTTCTTCAGGCAGCACTTCGTTCTGTACTTGGTACTCATGTAGAGCAGGCTGGCTCATATGTATCTGACACAGTTGTAAGATTCGACTTCTCGCACTTCCAGGCAATGACTGATGATGAGATTTCGTCGGTTGAGTCTTTGGTTAATTCATATATTCTTTCAGGTCTTCCTGTTACTATGGAAGAGATGCCTATAGAGGAGGCCAAGAAGCTCGGTGCTATGGCACTCTTTGGCGAGAAGTATGGCTCAGTTGTAAGAGTGGTAAAAGCAGGGGATGTATCCACAGAATTCTGTGGTGGTACCCATATTGATAACACAGCGAAACTTGGACTCTTCAAGATCATCTCTGAGTCCTCAGTTGCAGCTGGTGTACGTAGAATTGAGGGTGTAACCGGTACTGGTGTACTCTCATATATCTCATCTCAGGACGCTTTAATTTCAGGCGTTGCAGGTGCTCTTAAGCTCAATAGCACTAAGGATATTGAGTCTAAGGTAACTGCACTTGTCGCTGAACTTAAAGAGGCACAGAAGACTGTCGCTGATCTTCAGGGACAGATGGCTGCTGCCTCAGCTAAAGATTTACTCGGCTCCGCTATCTCAGTAGGTCCAGTTAAACTTGTAGCATCAAGAGTAGACGGCGTCGCTGGTGGTGACCTCAGGAAAATGGCTGACAGTGCGAAAGATGCAGACGATTCTATCGTCGCTGTATTCGCATCTGTCGCTGGTGATAAATTATCATTCGCTTGTGCATGTGGTGCAGCGGCTGTAGCTGCGGGCGCTCATGCCGGCAACCTTGTCCGCGGTATTGCGGCTGTAGCTGGCGGTTCCGGTGGCGGAAAGCCAGACAGCGCAATGGCAGGCGGCAAGGATATATCTAAGGCCTCTGAGGCCCTCGCAGCCGCTGAATCAATCCTCAGTGGCATGTTGAAAGGAGAATAATATGGAAGATTGTCTTTTCTGTAAAATAGTCAGTGGCGATATCCCAAGCACTAAGGTGTATGAAGACGATATCTGCTACGCATTCCGTGATATTGATCCACAGGGTCCAGTTCACGTGCTCGTAATTCCAAAGCAACATATACAGTCAGTTAATGCTGTTGATGAGAGCAATTCATCTATCGTTGCACATATCTTCACAGTAATTCCTAAGATTGCAAAATCTGAGGGAATCGCAGAAGAGGGATATAGAGTCGTATCCAATATTGGTGAGCGTGGTCAGCAGACTGTTCCACATCTCCATTTCCACGTAATCGGTGGCAGAGATATGACTTGGCCTCCAGGCTAATAGAAATTATGACGGCACCCCAAATGGGGTGCCGTTTATCTTTGTTTTCGTGTAGTTCATACCTAAAATTTGACATTAGATTTTATAGGCATTTTAATGTCTTTTGGGGTGATACCATGCCACTGTTCTACATTGGCTTTTCAATGATGTGGAGTATGATGCTCGTTGAGTTTTCATATTGGTGGGTGGCTGTCGTTTTAGGTGTAGTTGGAGTCCTATTTCTTTTCTTTCGAGATTTTAGATTGAGTGGAATAGGGCTTATTCTTGCGTGCCTTGTAACTGTATTTCGTCTATTCTTTTCATTTTCTATTCCTTCTATTTCTTTCCATTTTTCTTTATCGTCGTGTCTCAGTAATTATCTGGATCCCTCGATTGCGTATACGCTGGTTGGAATGATATCGGGCGATAAGTCGATGCTGCCGTATTCGGTGTATTCTTCGTTCAAAGGGGCGGGAATAGTACACCTTCTATCTGTGTCGGGCTTCCATACATCACTGTGGTCTATGATGGTGTATAGGGTGTGTCTCGGCGCGGGACTCGGCCGACGCTGGTCGTCCGTGGTGTGCGCTGTCTTTATTTTGTTCTTTGTGGTTGTGACTGGAATGTCGCTTAGCACGGTCCGCGCCGGGGTGATGTTCTTAGTTTTCTTTATGGGAAGGGCGATTGGAAAGTCTCCGTCGTCTTTGAATTCCTTGGGTCTGTCAGCTATTGTAGTATTGGTAATATGGCCACTTGACACTGGATTTATGTTGTCGTTCTTCTCAACTTTGGGAATACTTGTTGCCTATCCTTGGTGGAATTCTAAGGTCAGTTCATGGGTCGATCGGCGCGATTATAGTAAAGAGTTCGGATACAGGATTAGATCGTTTGGAAGACTTGTGGGGCTGCAGACTTCGGTGTATGTATTTACATTGCCAATTGTGATGCTGACGGTTGATAAATTCTCTGTGGCGGGAATTGTATCGAATATGCTGACAGGGTGGGCAGCATCGATAGCTATACTGTTGGGCGGTATAGGTAGCGTGTTTTCTTTTGTTCCATTTATTTGTAGGCCTTTGCTGCTTGTCGCTGGGCTTCTGATACGATATGTGCTTTTCGTTGCATCTATATTCAGTGGGTGGGCATTGTCTGTGGGCTTCCCACAATTTATTGTGCTTGTTGGCATAATTTTATTGCTAAAAGGGTTACATATTTTAATTAAATAATATATAATATTTGGTGTATATTTATTTTTAGTAACTTTCGTTTTACTTTAGTGATTTTTATTTTACTTTCTTTTTGTTGGAGAGAATTATGAAGTTCGATGAGAAAGCTCTGTGGAAGAATATCAAGTCGGGTGAGTTCTTACCTGTTTACTTGATAGTCGGAGATGAGAGCTACTTAAAACAGAAATATGCGAATCTTTTAGCTGACAGTGTAGTACCTGCCGGCCTTGAGGCGTTTAATGTTCATAAGCTGAAGGGTGAGGATACAAGTGTCGCAGAGATAGTTGACTGCGTCGAGGCCCTTCCTGCTATGTGTGAGCAGAGCGTTGTATTCGTACATGATCTCGATTTCTCATCACTTGATGATTCAGATGAACTTATTGCATTGCTCTCCGATTTACCTTCGTCATCTGTCCTTATCTTTTGGCAGGATACGAAGAACTTCTCGAAGAAGACCAATGCTTGTAAAGAGATATGGAAGCTTATTGAGAAGGCAGGCGCGGTCTGCGAGCTTAATAAGCGAAGCTCTGGTGAACTTGTGAAGTTCGTAAGAGGTGAGAGCCAGAAGCGCGGCTGCTCTATGACAGAGGATGTGGCAGTATATCTTATCCAGTCGGTTGGAGAGGATATGTCCTGCCTTATCAATGAGATAGATAAATTGTGTGCTTTCTGCCCAGGTATGATCACTGTGGCAGGTGTAGATAAAATATGTGTAAAGTCAGTTGAGGCAACTGCATTCGACATGGTCGATGCTTTGCTTGTAAATGATTTTGATAAAGCGTTCGGTGCTTTGGCTGTTCTCTTCTCTCAGAAGACAGAGGCACCTATGATCCTTGGCGCTCTTGCTTCCACTTATGTGGATATGTATAGAGCGAAATTGTGTGAGTCTACTGGTCATAGACTGGGTGAGGCTGCTGCTTTGTTCCCAGGAACATACAAGAACGAATATAGACTTAAGAAGGCAGCGGGTAGGTCGAAGAAATACTCTTTACCAGCACTTGCACTTTCACTTGAACTCCTTGGCAAGGCGGACTTTAAACTCAAGTCATCTTTCGAGGACAACCGCATTGTAATGGAGAAGCTTCTGATTGAACTTGCTAAAGCGAGGAAGGTCAAATGATTAAGACTGATAAAGTGATAGTTGTGGAGGGAAAGTATGATGCAATTAAACTTGCATCTATTGTAGACGCTCCAATTATCACAACAGAGGGCTTTGGTATATTCAAAGATTCTGAGAAACAGGCTTTACTTCGTCGTCTTGCGAGTGAGCGTGGACTTGTTATCTTGACCGATTCTGATTCCGCAGGATTTATGATAAGAAACTTTATAGGTAACTGCGTTCCGGCATCTCAGATTACAAATGTCTATATACCGGATGTATATGGCAAGGAGAAGCGTAAGGCAACTCCATCTGCCGAGGGAAAACTCGGCGTGGAAGGAGTGCCTGTGTCTGTGCTTCTCGATGCATTTCATAGAGCGGGTGTCGACTGCGCGACTCCGGTAAGCCGCCCGCAGGTGGTTGTCACACGTCAGGATTTCTATTCTGATGGACTTATGGGTGGTAAGGATAGTAAAGCGCTTCGGGCAAAACTTTTGCGTATGCTCGATTTACCAGCTAGGATGTCCACGTCGACTTTGTTGTCGGTTATAAATATTTTGATTTCGTACGATGAATATAAGGAAGTGGTAAAATCGCTATGATTAAAATTCCGGCAAATGTTGAAAAGGCACTGTCTTTGCTCCATGGAGCGGGCTTTGAAGCATATGTTGTTGGTGGATGCGTCAGAGATTCTCTACTGGGGCATAAACCGACTGATTGGGATATTACAACATCTGCATTGCCTGAGGATACATTGTCTGTATTTTCAGATTATAAAACTATTGAGACTGGCATAAAGCACGGCACAGTCACTGTTATAATTGATGACATTCCGATTGAGATTACTACCTATCGTGTAGACGGGGAATATCTCGACAACCGTCATCCATCATCGGTGACATTTACTCGTTCTCTGACACAGGACCTCGCACGTAGAGATTTTACAATCAATGCGATGGCCTATGACGGAGAACTTATAGATCTCTTCGGTGGACAGATTGACTTACAGATGAGAATAATCAAGTGTGTAGGAAATGCTAAGAAACGTTTCTCTGAAGATGCACTTAGAATTCTTCGCGCACTTCGTTTCGCATCCATACTCGGATTTAAAATTGACCCTGCTACTAGTGATGCGATACATGACATGTGTCTCTCACTTCAGTCCGTATCAAAAGAGCGAATCACTGAGGAACTTCTTAAATTCCTAGAGGGAGAGATGGTTACATCACTTCTTCTTGAGTACAAGGATGTCTTTGCGACAATCCTTCCTTGTCTCGCTCCTTGTATAGATTTTTCGCAGATGAATAAGCATCATATGTACGATGTTTACTCACATATTGCCTTTGCCGTAGGAACAGCTCCTTCGGACGCTACAGTGCGCCTGGCTTTGCTCCTTCATGACGTAGGCAAACCGTCCTGTTTCACAGTTGAGGACGGTGTCGGCCACGCATATGGTCATGAGGAGGCAGGCGCAATCATCGCAGAAACTGCTCTTCGTGAGAATTTGCGTCTCAGTTCTTCCATGCTATCCGATGTTGTAACCCTTGTTAGAAATCACGACTATCATTTGGATTCATCTTTGGAGACTGTACTTCGTGCACTTGGAAAGTTTGGTCCTGATTTACTTCATAAACTCGTATTCCTTGAATACGGTGATATGATGGCACATTCAGGATCTGCACGTAACTTTGATTACTACTGTATTCTTAAGGCCATAGATACAGCTATCGAAGCGAGATTCCCATGCAGGGTAACTGACCTTGATATAAACGGTGAGGACCTTGTGAAACTCGGATTTAGTGGCCCGGCTATAGGGGAGACATTATCCGAATTGCTTGAGATGGTTATATCCGGAAACTTGGAAAATGTACACGATAAATTGATTGAAAGAGTGAAAGAGATTGGAACAGGAAAAGCTTGATAGAATAAGCGAACTATATAGAAAATCACAGACACCTGCTGGACTCACAGATGAAGAACTCTATGAGCAGGCAGAACTCCGTCGTGAATATATCAAGTCCTGGAAAGATTCTTTGACAGGACAGCTCGACAACACCTATGTTGTCTCACCTGATGGCTCTAAGAGGAAGCTTGAGAGAAAGGGCAATAAATAATGGAGAAAATCCCTATTATTGCTGTCGTTGGGCCTACGGCTTCGGGCAAGACGGCATTGGCGGTGGAACTCGCCAAGGCCTATGATGCCGAAGTCGTATCGTTCGATTCCATGCAACTGTACAAGGGCATGGATATCGCCACAGCGAAGCCAACGACAGAGGAGATGCAGGGCATCCCACATCACATGATATCGTGCGTCGACAACGACGTCGCTTACAGTGTTGCGATGTATAAAGAGGATGCTAGCAAGATAATAGACGATATTGTATCCCGTGGTAAGCGCGTCGTAATGGTCGGCGGCACGGGGCTCTATATTGATACCCTTATGCAAAATATCAATTTCCTTCCGTCTTCCCATGTTGATTTGCCGTGTACGGATCTTCCTTCGATGCTCTCTTTATTAGCTTCAGTTGATCCTGAGTACTATGAAATAGTCGATAAATCTAACGAGAAGAGGGTCAGAAGGGCACTTGAGGTGTACTATTCAACAGGTATGACTATGAGTGCGCAGATTGAGCAATCTCGTTCGGTTGAGTCAAGATATTCACCTATCTACATCGGCCTTACGGCACGCGATAGGGCATATCTTTACGATAGAATTGATAGACGTGTGGACCAGATGATTGAGGCCGGCCTTATAGAAGAGGCCTCGGCTTTCGCATCACTTGGGGACACCGCGAAACAGGCGATTGGAATAAAGGAACTTATGCCTTATTTGGATGGCTCTGATTCTCTTTCTTCCTGTGTTTCGCGTCTGAAACAGGGCACAAGAAATTATGCCAAGAGACAGCTCACTTGGTTTAGAAAAAATCCAGATATACACTGGTTCTATATTGATGAAATGCCTATGGATACTATAGTTTCAGAGGCAAGGAGAGTAATTGATGAACGCTAAAGAGAAGAAAACTTTATACGGAATCATTATCGCTTTCGTATCGTTACTTGTTATCGTCTATATCGCTTATCAGGCATACAGGCTTATCTATAATCCTGTAGAAACTGAGACGGCAGCTGAGTATACGGTACAGGATACGATTGAGACCAACGCCTTCGTTGTACGTGATGAGAAGTACATCACGAATAAGAAGGCGGGTACTATTATCCCATGTGTAGAGGATGGTTCCCGTGTCGGTAAAGATCAGGATGTTGCTTTGATTTTCACAGACCCAGAGGCAGCTGATAACTATTCAAAGATGCAAGAACTCCAGTCACAGATTGAACGTTATCAGAAATTGGCCACTCAGTCGGATAACTATATCTTCAATATCGAAGACCTCGACCACTATATCGACGTAGCGGCCGTTGACCTTGTAACGGCGATATCCGATAAGAACTTTGCAGTTATTCCAGATAGGATATCTGACCTTAGAAATTCCGCTGTTACGCGCCAAATCGCCACAGGTACCAACCTTGATTATGAGGCACGTCTCGCTTCTCTTCAGACGCAATATGACACACTCTCCAAGAAAAATACAACCCATACAAGCATAGTCGCAGCCGATTCCGGATTCTTCGTAAACGGCTCGGACGGCTATGAACAAGCGGTGGAAATTAAGCAGATTAAGAACACAACTGTTGCTCAGGTAGAAAAACTTCTTAAAGCAAAGCCGGCCTCACCACCATCAGGCTGTATTGGCAAGATTATCACTGAGTTCAACTGGTATATTGTCTGCAATATTGATAACGACTTGATAGGCGATTTGCGCGTAGATAATAAAATTACCGTAAATCTTCCTTTCGCATCAATCAATACAATTGAGGCCACTGTACTCGCCATCAACGAGAACGGTAAAAAGCAGGCCGCAGTTGTACTTGAATGTAATCTTATGAATTCCAAGATCTCCGGCCTGCGCAAAGAGACCGTAGAGCTCGTTGTTGGCTCGTACACCGGCCTCCGTGTGCCTTCCTCAGCTGTCCGTGTGGACAAGGAAGGCAACAAGGGCGTATATGTAAAAGTCGGAAATGTTGCGAAGTTCCGTAAACTTGAAATTATCTATACGGCTGATGACTATGTCCTCACAGCTTCCGATAAGGGAGAGGAATATGTCCGCCTGTATGATGATATTATTTTGAAAGGCAAGGATCTCTACGATGGAAAATCAATCAAATAGTGAACTCTTAGAGTACAGAAACAAACGCTGTCATGATGTTGAAGAGAACTATAAGATTATCCTCGATAACATCGCTGCCGCTGAACTTTCACGTGGCGTGCCTTCGGGCTCCACGAAGTTCATGGCAGTAACTAAAACGGTCGAGCCGTATCTCATAAACCATGCCTTAGGGCTTGGTATTGATCTCATCGGCGAGAACCGTGTACAGGAACTCATGGGTAAGAAACCGGAGCTTAATTTGTCCGGCGTAGATGTTCATCTTATAGGCCATCTTCAGACCAATAAGGTAAAGCAGGTTGTAGGCGAGGTGTCTACAATCCAGTCCGTTGACAGTGTGAAGATTGCCCGTGAAATCTCCAAGGTATCAGCAGCACGCGACCTTATAACAAACGTACTCGTTGAGGTAAATGTGGGGGATGAGGACAGTAAGACAGGACTTTCACTCTCATCACTTCTTGAGACAGTTCATGAGATTTCAGAACTTCCTGGAATTCAAGTAGAGGGCCTTATGGCGATACCGCCAATATGCGAAAATCCGGCCGATGCAAGGCCGTTCTTCGCCGAGATGTATAAATTATTTATTGACATTAAAGGTAAAAATATAGATAATATTAATATGCATATTCTCTCAATGGGTATGTCTTCTGACTACAGTGAGGCAATCCTTGAGGGCGCAAATCTCGTAAGGGTGGGCTCCAGTCTCTTTGGAGCCAGAATATATTAATCGGAGGATATTCAAAATGGGAAACTTTATCGACAATATCAAGAAGATTACAGGTTTCGAGCCAGAAGATGAGTACGGCGAGGACATGGAAGATTATGATGAGTACGACGACTATGAGGAGGCTCGTCCAGCAGCTAGAGATAGAAACGCTGACTTCCAGGCTCCATCACCACGCCGCGCAGCATCTAATCCTAACGTAGTACCAATGTCACAGAACAAAGCTATGCTTCAGGTTGTTCTTGCAAAGCCAGAGCGTTTCGATGACGCTTCTGCTATCGCTGATCACCTCAATGAGAAGCGTACAGTAGTTCTTAACCTTGAGTCTGCTAACCGTGATGTAGCACGTAGACTTATCGACTTCCTTTCAGGTGTCGCTTATGCTAACGGCGGACAACTCAAGAGAGTTGCTAACAGCACATTCATCGTTACTCCTTACAACGTAAGCGTATCTGGTGATTTACTTGAGGAACTCGAGAACAGCGGTATGTTCTTCCAGTCATAATTTAGGGGGATTTTAAATGCTTACACCAAAGCAGGTAAAAAGTTTCAGCTTTAAACCAGCTGGAAAAAATGCATATAGAGCTGACGAAGTAGATGCTTTCCTTGACAAGGTAGCTGAGTCTTATGAGCAGGTCTTCCGTGAGAACGCAGACCTTGTAAAGAAACTCAACCTCCTTGCTGACAAGCTTCAGGGTTATAAAGAGGACGAGGACAACATCCGCAACGCTCTTCTTACAGCAGAGCGTATGAAGGAGTCAATCGTATCTGAGACTCAGGAGCAGGTAAAGGGCGTAATCGACGAGGCAAATGCTAAGGCTGCTGAGATAGTAGAGAATGCTGAGAAAGAAGCAGAGGAATCTCTCAAGATTGCTCAGAACAATGCTACAAAGCTCCTTGCTAAAGCTCAGGAGATTTACGACGACCAGGTCGGCACAATCAAAGAAGAGGCCGAGAAGGAAGAAGCTTATCTTCTTAAAGTTAAGGCAGAGTCTGTTAAGGTTCGTGAGGATCTTATGGACACTTACAAGCGTCAGATTCAAATTCTTGAATATACTCCAGACTTCAGCGAAGAAGTTCGCGCTGCTCATGCTCCAGTAGAAGAACCTGAAGAGGATGAGGAGATTGAAGAAATTCTCGAAGAGACAGAGAACGAAGAAGTAGAAGAGATTGAAGAGATCGAAGAAATCGAAGAAGAAAGCGACATCGATGATTATCTCGGTGACGACGATGATGAATACGAGGACATCGACTCAGGCGAAGATCTCTTTGACGACGATGAAGAAGAGGAAGAGGACGAAGAAAAGGAAATCTCTCTCTTCTAATTAAGAAAAGAGGAATAAGATGACTGCAGTCATTTCAGTGGTTGTAGTTGCCGTACTGGTTGGTCTTGATCAACTTACGAAATTCTTAGTACTCACCAATATTAAACCAATCAATGCTGTTCCCGTAATTGACGGAATTATTCAGTTCCGATATGTTGAAAATACAGGAGCAGCATTTAGTATGTTAAGCGATAAGACATGGCTCTTATCTCTCTTCACCGGAGTGCTTATTCTCCTGCTCACAATCTACTTGATTTTCGGCAAGGACATAAGCAAGCTTGAGAGAATATCATTTCTTCTTTTAATCGCCGGTGGACTTGGCAATCTTATCGACAGAATATTCCGTGGATATGTAATTGATTTCATCGACTATCTATTCATGAACTATGCGGTCTATAACTTCGCCGACATACTTGTAACAATTGGCGCAGTACTTCTCATTATTTCCGTGCTGTTTGTAAAAGGTGATCGTCATGAATGATATTTTGTCTTTTGCAATATCCGAGGCGGAAGCCGGGGAGCGAATCGATGCAGCGGTAGCTGCTGAGTTCGATGAGCTCACACGCTCCGCCGTACAGAAGCTTATCGCTTCTGGTTCGGTTCTTGTGAACGACGCAGTCGTTGCTAAGAACTACAAAGTACGGACAGGGGATTTTATCAAGGTAACTCTTCCAGAACCAGAACCTCTGGATGTTCTTCCAGAGGATATACCACTCGACATAGTGTATGAGGATGACGACCTGCTTGTTGTCAACAAGCAAAAAGGTATGGTCGTACATCCTGCACCGGGCAATCAGTCCGGTACACTTGTCAATGCTCTTCTATTTCACTGCGGCGATAGCCTCTCTGGAATAAACGGAGTGATTCGTCCTGGAATAGTACACCGTATTGATAAGGACACAAGTGGACTCCTGATAGTCGCGAAGAACGACATGGCGCATCAGCACCTTGCAAAGCAGATCGCTGAGCACTCGTTCACTCGCGAATATAGAGCAGTTGTCCACGGAAATATCCGCGACGACTCCGGCACTATAGATGCTCCTATCGGGCGCAGCCCGAAGGACCGCAAGAAAATGGCGGTCGTCGCAGATGGCAGAAATGCCACTACACATTTCTGGGTAATGGAGCGTCTGTCTGGCTACACCTATATCAGGTGTCGCCTCGAGACCGGCCGCACCCATCAGATTAGGGTTCATCTTGCGTACAAGGGTCACCCAGTAGCCGGCGACCTTGTCTATGGACCTAAATCCACACCTACGGAACTTAAAGGTCAGTGCTTACACGCTGGACTTATTGGATTCATACATCCGAGAACGGGAGAGTATATGGAATTTACTTCTCCACTTCCAGACTATTTCGAAAAATTTATGCAGAAATTGGGGGATAAACAATGAACGCAGAACTTAAGGCAAAACTCCAGAAGGATGCCGTTAAAGTTCGCATGAGTGTTATCGAAGGTACATTTAATGCGAAGTCAGGCCATCCAGGCGGATCACTTTCAGTTTCAGATCTTATGACATATCTCTATATGTACAAATTGAACGTTGATCCACAAAATCCACAGTGGGAGGACAGAGACCGTTTCGTACTTTCTAAAGGTCATACAGCTCCTGCACTCTATGGTGCACTCGCACTTCGTGGTTTCTTCCCAGAGGACGAGATCAAGACTCTTAGAAAGCCAGGCTCACGTCTTCAGGGACATCCATCAATGCATATGACACCTGGCGTTGATATGAGCACAGGCTCTCTTGGCCAGGGCATATCTGTAGCAGTTGGTCTTGCACTTGGTGCTAAAATCAACCAGAAGTCTTACAGAGTATATACAATCCTCGGTGATGGTGAAATCGAAGAAGGTCAGGTATGGGAAGCAGCAATGTTCGCTGGTGCCAAGAAACTTGACAACCTCGTAGTAGTTGTTGATAACAACAACCTCCAGATCGACGGTACAATCGAAGAAGTTAACTCTCCATATCCAATCGATGAGAAGTTCAAGGCTTTCGGATTCAACGTAATCAATATCGATGGTCATGACTTTGATCAGATTGATGATGCTTTCACAGCAGCAGAGAACTTCAAGGGCGCTCCAACAGCCATTATTGCTAAGACAGTAAAGGGCAAGGGCGTATCATTCATGGAAAATCAAGTAGGCTGGCACGGAAAAGCACCAGATGCTGATCAGTATGCTCAGGCTATGGCAGAACTTAAGGAGGCACTCTAATATGGCAGACGTAATTAAGAAAGCTACTAGAGACGGATACGGCGACGGTCTCCTTGCTCTTGGCGAAAAGAACCCTAACGTTATCGTAATGGACGCTGACCTTGCAGGCGCTACTAAGACTGGTGTCTTCAAGAAGGCATTCCCAGATAGATTCTACAATGCAGGTATCGCAGAGGGTAACCTCATCGGCGTAGCTGCAGGTCTTTCACTCTCAGGTATCACAGTATTCGCAAGCTCATTTGCAATGTTCGCAGCAGGTCGTGCTTTCGAGCAGATTCGTAACACAATTGGTTATCCACACCTCAACGTTAAAATCTGTGCAACACATGCTGGTATCTCAGTAGGTGAAGATGGTGCATCACACCAGTGCAACGAGGATATCGCTCTTATGCGTACAATCCCAGGCATGACAATTATCAACCCAGCAGATGCAGTAGAGGCTAAGGCCGCTGTACTTGCAGCTGCTGATTATGTAGGTCCTGTATATATGAGATTTGGTCGTCTCGCAGTACCACAGATCTTCGACGAAGCAACATACAAGTTCGAGTGGGGCAAGGGCTGTGAGCTCGTAGCCGGCAACGACGTTGCTATCATCGCTACAGGTCTTATGGTAAATGAGGCACTTATCGCAGCAGAGACATTGAAGGCACAGGGCATCGCTGCTCGTGTAATCAATATCCATACAATCAAGCCACTTGACGAAGAGATCGTTCTCAAGGCTGCAAAGGAATGCGGATGCATCGTTACAGCTGAGGAGCACAGCATCATCGGCGGTCTTGGCGGTGCAGTAGCAGAAGTTCTCGCAGAGAACGCTCCTACACCACTTGTACGTGTTGGTGTTAATGACACATTTGGCGGTTCAGGTCCTGCAGTTGAAATGCTCAAGATCTACGGCCTCGATGCTGACCATATCGTAGAGGCAGCAAAGAAGGCAATTTCTCGTAAATAAGAGGAAGAATTGATGGAATCATACAGTAAGAAAAAAATCGCTGATACTTACGACACATTGCAACATGTGGAAGATGGTAACCGCGTCTATATGATGGAATATAAGAACCCTTATTTCCTTGACGAGGTTCTCAGTGGTAACGGTGTATCCGGAACCATCCCACTTCTCCTCAAAGCAATGAAGTATATTAATGGTGGAAAGCCAGTTGCTTTCTTGCCGGGTCGCTTCGCATGCACAGCATTTAATGCGAAGACACCTGATGGGGATAACATCCTTGGCAGAAACTTTGACTACAAGGATGCACCTACACTTATCGTTTGGTGCAATCCAGAGAATGGTTATAAGTCTGTAGGCATCTGCGATATGACAATGATGCTTTACAATTTCGACACAATTACTCCACTTGATGGGGGAAAGAAAGGTCGAACAATTATCGCACCTTATGTGACTATGGATGGCATGAATGAGAAGGGACTTGCAATTGCAATCCTCGAACAGAAGGGCCCAGCAACCAATCAGAAGACGAGTAGACCGGGCATCACCTGCTCACTCGCTATCCGTGCTGTGCTCGACAAGTGTGCCACTGTTGACGAGGCAATCGAACTTCTTTCAAGTTACGATATGCACGATTCAGTTTTCGTAAACTATCATTATCAAATTCTTGATGCAGAGGGTAACTCAGCAATTGTTGAGTACTTCAACAACAAAATGGAAGTTATCCGTCCTGAAAAGAGAAAATTCTATCAATATGTTACAAACTTCCTTGTATCCCACCCAGGTGGAGATGTAAAAGGAAACTTCGGATACAGCCGCTACTACCAAGTACGCGACTGTATCGAAAAGAAGAAGGGAATACTCACAATGGATGAGGCAATGGACCTTCTTTCGCACGTAATCCTCGAATATAGACATCATCTTTTGAAACATCGCGTAACCAGTCTCTGGTCGGCAGTTTACAATGTAAACGACCTTACAATCGACCTTTGCTGTGGCGCAGACTTCTCTAAAAAATATTCATTTAGCGTAAACGAACCTCTTAAAGTAGAGGATAGAAAGTGAGTAAAAGATGAGCACAATTTGGTGGATCGTAATTATTACTGCCGTTGCCGGCGTAGGTGGCACAGGCCTCGGAGGCCTGGTCGGCGCTATATTTAAGCGCGACTCGAGCAAGGTCGTATCCTTGCTCCTCGCATTCGCCGGCGGCGTCATGATGGCTGTTGTATGCTTCGACCTCGTGCCGGAGTCACTCAAACCATCAGGTGCAACGGAAGCAATTCCTCTTTGGATAGTAATAATTGGAATACTACTAGGTTATGGCATCATTTATGTTCTTAACCACTTAATCGATAAATCAACCAATCATGAGATTGAGCATATCGATGAAACCCACCCGAAGACGGCCGATGACCTCGACGAACTTATCCACTCGGATCACTTTGACGAGCATAAGAAGTCAGGTCAGCTTCGCGACCTCTTTATCGGTGGTATTGTAATGGCGTGTGCAATTGCACTTCATAACATGCCGGAAGGTATGGTAATCGGTGCATCATACGCGAAATCATCCGCTGAGATGTTCACAGGAAGCGCATTTATCCTTGCGATTGTAATCGGACTTCATAACATCCCAGAGGGTATGGCGGTTGCTGTACCTCTCATAGCAGGCGGAATGAAGAAACCGAATGCTGTGCTTGTCACAGCACTCTCAGGTGCGCCTACAATCATAGGCGCCCTCATCGGATACTGGCTCGGTGTAATGAGCCCAATTTGGCTCTCACTCTCACTCAGCTTCGCATCGGGCGCTATGCTCTATGTCGTATTCGGTGAGCTTATTCCAGAATCCATACTTATGTGGCGTTCTAAATTGCCAGCATTGTTCCTTCTTATCGGAACACTAGTTGGTCTTATCCTTGTATATGTTTAATGGGGAGGCCCCGGCCTCCCTTTTAATCGGGGTGTAGCGCAGATGGTAGCGCGCTTGCTTCGGGAGCAAGAGGCCGTGGGTTCGAATCCCGCCACTCCGACCAATTCTATTTTTAAGGTGACATAGATGAAACTTGGTATTGTCGGTTTACCTAACGTAGGTAAAAGTACATTGTTTAATGCAATAACTAATGCTGGAGCAGGTGCTGCTAACTATCCGTTCTGCACAATTGAACCAAATGTCGGCGTTGTCGCAGTACCGGATGATCGTCTTGATAAGCTCGTAGAGCTCTATCATCCGAAGTCAGTTGTTCCCGCATCAGTAGAATTTGTTGATATTGCGGGACTTGTAAAGGGTGCCTCACAGGGTGAGGGACTCGGCAACAAGTTCCTTTCTCATATTCGTGAGGTAGATGCAATTCTCCATGTTGTCCGCTGCTTCGACAACGACGACATTGTACACGTAGAGGGCTCAGTTGACCCTGCACGTGACATAGAGACAATCAACCTCGAACTTATCCTCTCTGATATGGAAGTTCTCGACAAGAGAATCCAGAGAGTTGAGAAGGCAATGAAGGGCGACAAATCACTCGCTAAAGAACTCGAGATACTCGGCAGATTTAAGACTGCACTCTGCGAGGGCAAATGTGCGAGAACAGTTGAACTCACAGAGGATGAAGAGGATATGCTCGTCGATTTCAATCTCCTCACATACAAGCCGGTTATCTACGCTTGTAATATGAGTGAGGACGATTTTGCCGGAGGCATTGAAGGCAACGAGCGTTATAAAGCAGTTAAGGCAATAGCCGATGCAGAGGGCTCGGAAACTCTCCCAATCTGTGCAGAACTTGAGGCACAGATTGCTGACCTCGATAAAGAGGAGAAGGAGATGTTCCTCGCTGACCTCGGCATCGAGCAGGGTGGACTTGATCTTCTTATTCAGCGCTCATACGACCTTCTCGGTCTTATGTCATTCCTCACAGCAGGAGAACCAGAGGTTCGCGCTTGGACAATTAAGAAGGGCACCAAGGCTCCAAAAGCAGCTGGTAAGATTCATTCAGACATCGAGCGTGGATTTATCCGTGCCGAGGTAATTAACTATCAGACACTGCTTGATTGTGGCTCACTTGCAGCAGCAAGAGATAAGGGCCTTATTCGTTCAGAAGGAAAGGAGTACGTCATGCAAGATGGTGACGTAGTACTCTTTAGGTTTAATGTATAAGAGGAGGTATGCAAATGTCAGAAAAACTCACTCTTGATGAAAAACAGAAAATAAAAATGGAAGATTCTACCGGTGATGGCAAGGTAAGTTACAACAGAATAAAAAAAGTTGTAATTACTAGCGTGGTAGGTATTGTTGTTAACCTTATACTTGGTGGCATAAAGGTATTTGTTGGTCTTGCTTCCAACTCAATTGCTATTATTTCTGATGCCGTAAACAACTTTACCGATTCAGTTTCATCACT
>JAZQQZ010000038.1:0-24673 GCA_045629305.1 Acutalibacteraceae bacterium
GAGAACGACGATGCTAACCGTGCCCTCATGGGTTCCAACATGCAGCGTCAGGCAGTACCTCTTCTTACTACAGAGGCACCTGCAGTTGGTACAGGTATGGAAGTTAAGGCAGCTGTTGACTCAGGTGTTGCAGTTGTTGCAAAGAAGCCTGGTACAGTTGATTATGTATGCTCTGATGAGATTCGCGTAACATGTGATGACGGTGAGCAGATGACATACAAGGTTGCTAAGTTCACACGTAGTAACCAGTCAAACTGCTACAATCAGAGACCAATCGTATTCAAGGGAGACCACATTGAGGCTGGTCAGGTTATCGCTGACGGTCCTTCAACAAGCGGTGGTGAGCTTGCTCTTGGTAAGAACCCTCTTATCGGTTTCATGACATGGGAAGGTTACAACTACGAGGATGCTGTTCTCCTTAGCGAGAGACTTGTTCAGGACGATGTATATACATCAGTTCATATAGAGGAATATGAGGCAGAGGCTAGAGATACTAAGCTCGGACCTGAAGAGATTACAAGAGATGTACCAGGTGTTGGTGAGGATGCTCTTAAGGATCTCGATGACAGAGGAATCATCAGAATTGGTGCTGAGGTTCGTGCAGGAGATATTCTTGTTGGTAAGGTTACTCCTAAGGGAGAGACAGATCTTACTCCTGTAGAGAGACTTCTTAGAGCAATCTTTGGTGAGAAGGCTAGAGAAGTTAGAGATACATCATTAAAGGTACCACATGGTGAATATGGTGTTGTAGTAGATGCTAAGGTATTCTCTAGAGATAATGGAGATACAGAGCTTAGCCCAAGCGTTAATGAAAAGGTAAGAATCTACATTGCTCAGAAGAGAAAGATCAGCGTTGGTGATAAGATGGCTGGTCGTCATGGTAACAAGGGTGTAGTTTCAAGAGTATTACCAGTTGAGGATATGCCATATCTTCCAAATGGTCGTCCACTTGATATCGTACTTAATCCACTTGGTGTACCTTCGCGTATGAACATCGGACAGGTACTTGAGATTCACTTAAGTCTTGCTGCTAAGGCACTTGGATTTAATGTGGCTACTCCAGTCTTCGACGGTGCTAACGAGGCAGATATCATGGATACACTTGACCTTGCTAATGACTATGTAAATCTTAGCTGGGAAGAGTTTGAAGCAAAGCATAAGGAAGAGCTGTTACCAGAGGTAATGCAGTATCTTTCAGACAATAGAGAACATAGAAAGCTGTGGAAGGGCGTTCCACTGTCTAGAGATGGTAAGGTAAGACTTCGTGATGGTCGTACAGGTGAATTCTTCGACAGTCCAGTTACTGTTGGACACATGCACTACCTGAAGCTCCACCACCTTGTAGACGATAAGATTCATGCTCGTTCTACAGGTCCTTACTCACTGGTTACACAGCAGCCACTTGGTGGTAAAGCTCAGTTCGGTGGTCAGCGTTTCGGTGAGATGGAAGTATGGGCACTCGAAGCTTACGGTGCAGCTTATACCCTTCAGGAAATCCTCACAATCAAGTCCGATGATATTGTCGGTCGTGTTAAGACTTATGAGGCAATCGTTAAGGGCCTCAGCGTACCTAAGTCAGGCGTACCTGAGTCATTCAAGGTACTTATCAAGGAACTCCAGTCCCTCGGACTTGATGTTAAGGTTCTTGATAAGGACGACAACGAGATTGACCTTCGTCACAACTATGACACAGATGATGTTAATTTCCGTCTTGTTGAGAACGACAACTTCAACCAGCAGATCGTAAATGATGCTGAGGGTGCTGATGGTTTCGCTACAACACTTGACGAAAATGGTGAAGTTATTGAACCAGAGTTCGATCCGGATGCTGAGTTCTCTAACGACCTTGATGACATTGAAGGCCCATCAGACTTCGAGATGGGAATTGAAGAATAAGGAGGGGAAGCACAATGAAAGATTTTCAGCCAGTAGAAACAAATGAAATCGAATTTGAGTCTATTAAAATTGGTCTTGCTTCTCCAGACGCTATTCGTTCATGGTCATATGGTGAAGTAAAGAAACCAGAAACAATCAACTATAGAACACTTAAACCAGAGCGTGACGGTCTCTATTGCGAGCGTATTTTCGGACCTACGAAGGACTGGGAATGTAGCTGCGGTAAGTACAAGAGAATTCGTTATAAGGGCAAGATCTGCGAACGCTGCGGTGTTGAAATCACTAAGGCTAAGGTTCGTCGTGAGCGTATGGGTCACGTTGAACTTGCAGCTCCTGTATCACACATCTGGTATTTCAAGGGTATTCCATCAAGAATGGGTCTTATGCTCGACATCAGCCCACGTAATCTTGAGAAAGTACTCTATTTCGCACTCTACATCGTAACTGATCCAGGTGCTACACCACTCGAAAAATATCAGGTACTCTCAGAGAAAGAGTATGAGGATATGCGCGAGAAGTATGAGGATGAGTTCGAAGCAGGAATGGGTGCTGAGGCAATTAAGAAACTTCTTGCTGAGATTGATGTACCAGCTCTTGCAGAGCAGCTCCGTGAAGAACTCAAGACTGCAACTGGCCAGAAGAAGGCAAGAATTGTTAAGCGTCTCGAAGTTGTTGAGGCATTCAACGCATCAGGTAACAAGCCAGAGTGGATGATCCTCGACGTTATCCCTGTTATTCCACCGGACATCCGTCCTATGGTTCAGCTCGACGGTGGTCGTTTCGCAACATCTGACCTCAACGACCTCTACAGAAGAGTTATCAACAGAAACAATCGTCTTAAGAGACTTCTTGAGCTCGGTGCTCCTGATATCATCATCCGCAACGAAAAGCGTATGCTTCAGGAAGCAGTAGACGCTCTTATCGATAACGGTCGTCGTGGCCGTCCAGTAACTGGTCCTAACAACCGTCCACTCAAGTCACTTTCAGACATGCTGAAAGGTAAGCAGGGACGTTTCCGTCAGAACCTTCTTGGTAAGCGTGTTGACTACTCAGGACGTTCTGTTATCGTAGTTGGTCCAGAACTTAAGATGTATCAGTGTGGTCTTCCAAAGGAGATGGCACTTGAACTCTTTAAGCCATTCGTTATGAAGCGTCTTGTTGAAACTGGCGTAGCTGGCAACATCAAGTCTGCTCGTAAGATGGTTGAACGCTCTAAGGATGAGGTATGGGATGCTCTTGAAATCGTAATCAAGGATCATCCAGTAATGCTCAACCGTGCTCCTACACTTCATAGACTTGGTATCCAGGCATTTGAGCCAGTACTCGTTGACGGTCGTGCTATCAAGCTCCACCCACTCGCTTGTACTGCATTCAACGCCGATTTCGACGGTGACCAGATGGCTGTTCACGTACCACTTTCTGCAGAAGCACAGGCAGAGGCACGTTTCCTCATGCTTGCAGCTAACAACTTACTCAAGCCATCTGATGGTCGTCCAGTAACCGTACCTACACAGGATATGGTTCTTGGTTCATACTATCTGACTCTCGACAAAGACGGCGAAATCGGCGAAGGCAAAGTCTTCCGCGACGTCAACGAGGCTCAGATGGCCTATGACGAGGGTGAGATTACACTTCACTCTAAGATTAAGGTTCGTATGACTAAGGAAATCGATGGTGAGACTAAGTCTGCTATCATTGACACAACACTTGGTAAGATTATCTTCAACGCTCCAATCCCACAGGATCTCGGATTCGTTGATAGAACTATCCCAGGTAATGAACTTCTTCTCGAGTGCGACATGCTTATCACTAAGAAGTCACTCGGTAAGATTATCGATTGCTGTATCGAGAAACACGGCACAGCAACAACATCTGTAGTTCTTGATGCTATCAAGTCTCAGGGCTACAAGTACTCAACACTTTCAGGTATCACAGTAGCAGTTTCTGATGCTAAGATTCCTGAGTCTAAGAAAGTTTCTATCGCTGAGACAGAGGCACATATCGACAAAATTGATAGACTCTATGCTCGTGGTATGCTCTCTGCTGAAGAGGCAAAGAGACTTAGACTTGGTGCTTGGGATGTATGTACGAAGGAAGTATCTGCCGGTCTTAAAGACAACCTCGGCAAATACAACCCAATTTTCATGATGATCGATTCTGGTGCCCGTGGTTCCGACTCACAGCTTAACCAGCTCGCTGGTATGCGTGGACTTATTGCCAACACATCAGGTAAGACAATCGAAATTCCTATTCGTGCTAACTACCGTGAAGGTCTTAATATTCTCGAATACTTCATCTCATCTCGTGGTGCTCGTAAGGGTCTTGCAGATACAGCTCTTCGTACAGCTGACTCTGGTTACCTTACACGTCGTCTTGTAGACGTATCACAGGAGATTATCGTTCGTGAAGAGGATTGCGGCTGCCACGATGGTATCGCAGTTTATGACATCGAGGCTGATGGCCGTGTAATCGAGGAACTCGCAGAGCGCCTCGAGGGTCGTTACCTTCTTGATGACCTTGTTGATGAGAAGACTGGCGAAGTTATTCAGTCTTCATCATTGATGATGCGTAAGGCAGACGCTACAAGAGTTGCTAATTACGTTAAGGCTAATACTAAAGAAGGCGAGAGAGCAGAGATCAAGATTCGCTCACTTCTCACTTGTCAGTCACAGCACGGTGTATGTATGCACTGCTACGGCCGTAACCTTGCAACAGGTGGTCCTGTTACAGTTGGTGAGGCAGTAGGTATTATCGCTGCTCAGTCAATCGGTGAGCCTGGTACACAGCTTACCATGCGTACATTCCATACCGGTGGTGTCGCATCAGCAGCAGATATTACACAGGGTCTTCCAAGAGTAGAAGAACTCTTCGAAGCACGTAAGCCAAAGACACTTGCTATCCTCTCTGAGATCGATGGTATCGCATCAATTCAGGAAGTTAAGAAGAGCAAGTATGTAATAATCACAAATAAAGAAGAGGGCGAAGAGAAACAATATCTTATCCCTTATGGTCTTCGTATCCGTCAGCGCATCCAGGATGGCGCTGAGGTCAAGAAGGGCGAGGCCCTCACTGAGGGTTCACTTAACCCACATGACCTCCTCGACATCATGGGCGTAGACGCTGTATATGATTACCTCATCCGTGAAGTTCAGTCAGCATACCGTACTCAGGGTGTTGATATCAACGATAAGCACATTGAGGTTATCATCCGTCAGATGATGAAGAAGATTAAGGTCGATGAGGTCGGCGAGACTAACCTTCTCTCCGGTACAGTTATAGATAAGTCTGAATTCTATGCTGAGAACCGTAGAATTAAGAAACTCGCTAAAGAAGAGGACAGAGAGCCAGCACTTGCTACTGGTATCCCAATGCTTCTCGGTATCACTAAGGCCTCTCTTGCTACTGATTCATTCCTTTCAGCAGCTTCATTCCAGGAGACAACTCGTGTACTCACAGATGCCGCAATTAAGGGCAAAGTTGATACACTTCAGGGTCTTAAGGAGAACGTTATCATCGGTAAACTTCTCCCATCTGGTACAGGTATGAAGTGCTACAGCGAGGTTGACGTTAAGAAGGTTGGCGAAGAATTTAACACAATCGATGCCGACATGTTCATCGACGTTGACGACGAGACTTTAGAAGGCTCAGCAAAATAGTCTTAAAATCGCATAAAATAAGTAAATTTACCCTATTGACAACCACTTGCCAATAGGGTAAAATACTATCTTGCCTACGCATATTTTTATATAAATATAATAGGTTATATTATTAATGGAGGTGAAAGTATTGCCAACCTTTAACCAACTTGTTCGTCAGGGTAGACAGACATCTGTTAAGAAGTCAACTGCACCAGCACTCGGTAAGGGTCTCAACTCTAAGAAGAATATCATGACTGATACAAATTCTCCTCAGAAGAGAGGCGTATGCACAGCTGTTAAAACTGCAACACCTAAGAAGCCTAACTCAGCTCTTCGTAAGATCGCCAGAGTTCGTCTTACTAACGGTATCGAAGTTTCAGCTTACATCCCAGGTGTAGGTCATAACCTTCAGGAACATAGTGTTGTACTTATCAGAGGCGGCCGTGTAAAGGACCTTCCTGGTGTTCGTTACCATATTATTCGTGGTACACTCGATACACAGGGCGTTACAGATCGTATGCAGGCTCGTTCAAAGTACGGTGCTAAAAGACCAAAGGCTAAGAAAGCCTAAATTCGTTAAAGGACAAATCTTCTTGCAGGCTGCGTAATTACGCAACAATGTAAGAGTGTACATATATATGTGCCTCTTTCATTGGCGCCACGGGAATTTGTCACTCGAGTACCTAAGATATCATTAATATGAAGGAGGGAAGCGAAGTGCCAAGAAGAGGCCAAATCGCAAAACGTGATGTTTTGCCAGATCCGCTTTACAATTCTAAACTCGTAACACGTTTAATAAACAATGTTATGCTTGATGGTAAAAAGGGTGTAGCTCAGAAAATTGTCTATGACGCTTTTGCTATCATCAATGAAAAAACAGGCAGAGAGCCACTCGAAGTTTTCGAGGAGGCTATGGAAAACGTAATGCCTTTACTCGAGGTAAAAGCTCGCCGTATCGGTGGTGCTACTTACCAGGTACCTATTGAGGTACGCCCAGAAAGAAGACAGACACTCGGTCTTCGTTGGATTACTCTTTTTGCTCGTCAGCGTTCTGAGAGAACAATGAAAGAAAGACTTGCAAATGAGATTCTTGATGCTGTTAACCAGTCAGGTGGAGCATTCAAGAGAAAAGAAGAAATGCATAGAATGGCTGAAGCTAACAAGGCTTTTGCACATTTCAGATATTAATCTGTGCATCATTGTTAGCAGGAGGATAATATGCCAAGACAGGTATCTTTGGAAATGACCAGGAATATCGGTATTATGGCCCACATCGATGCTGGTAAGACCACTACAACAGAGCGTATTCTTTACTACACAGGTGTAAACCATAAAATCGGTGAAACACATGATGGCGCTGCCACCATGGACTGGATGGCTCAGGAGCAGGAACGTGGTATTACAATCACATCTGCTGCAACCACTTGTTTCTGGAAAGACCATCGAATCAATATCATCGACACCCCGGGTCACGTAGACTTTACAGTTGAAGTACAGCGTTCACTTCGTGTACTTGATGGTTCTGTAACAGTTCTTTGTGCTAAGGGCGGTGTTGAACCTCAGTCAGAGACCGTATGGCGTCAGGCTGATGAGTATTCTGTACCACGTATGATTTACGTTAATAAGATGGATATCATGGGTGCAGATTTTTATAACGTTCTTGACATGATCAAGGATCGTTTCAAATGTAACGCAGTTCCAATTCAGCTCCCAATCGGTGTTGAAGCTACATTCAGAGGAATCGTAGACCTCATCAATATGCGTGCCGAGGTTTATTACGACGACATGGGTAAGGATGTTCGTGACGAAGATATTCCTGATGATATGAAGGAACTTGCACAGAAATATCATGATGAACTTCTCGAAGCTGTCGCTACACTCGATGAAGAACTCATGGAAAAATACTTAAACGGTGAAGAGCTTTCAATCCCAGAGATTAAGAAAGCTATTCGCAAGGCAACAATCGACAACGAGATGGTACCAGTTTGCTGCGGTACATCTTATCGTAACAAGGGTGTTCAGCCACTCCTCGATGCAATTGTTGACTATATGCCAGCTCCAACAGATGTTGCTGCTATTAAGGGTGTTAACCCTAAGAATGATGCAGAGGAAGAGAGACACTCAACCGATAGTGAGCCATTTGCAGCTCTTGCATTCAAGATTGCAACTGACCCATTCGTAGGTAAGCTTTGCTTCTTCCGTGTATACTCTGGTACAGTAGATGCTGGTGCTACAGTTCTTAACTCGGTTAAGGATAAGAGCGAGCGTATGGGACGTATTCTTCAGATGCACGCTAACCACAGACAGGATCTCGACACAGTTTATGCTGGCGATATCGCTGCTTGTGTAGGTGTAAAGAATACAACAACAGGTGATACACTCTGTGATCCTAAGCACCCAATCATCCTTGAGTCAATGAACTTCCCTGATCCTGTTATCCGTGTAGCAATCGAGCCTAAGACTAAGGCTGGACAGGAGAAGATGGGTATTGCTCTTGCGAAACTCGCAGAGGAAGATCCAACATTCAAGTGCTATACAGATGAAGAGACAGGTCAGACAATTATCGCTGGTATGGGTGAGCTTCACCTTGAAATCATCGTCGATAGACTTCTTCGTGAGTTCAAGATTGAAGCGAACGTAGGTAAGCCACAGGTTGCTTACCGTGAGACAATTACCACAGAATCTGATGAAGATTGTAAATACAAGCGTCAGTCAGGTGGTTCTGGTCAGTACGCTCATATCAAGATTAAGATTGAGCCTAACCCAGGTAAGGGTTATGAGTTCGTTAACGCCGTTGTCGGTGGCTCTGTTCCTAAGGAATACATTCCTGCAGCAGAGGCAGGTATCAAGGGAGCAATGCTCTCAGGTGTACTTGCAGGCTACAACGTTGAAGACGTTAAGGTTACTCTTTATGATGGTTCTTACCACGAGGTAGACTCATCTGAAATGGCATTCAAGATCTGCGGATCTATGGCATTTAAGAACGCTATGAGGAAGGCAGCCCCAGTTCTTATGGAACCTATGATGAAGGTTGCTGTTACAACACCTGATGATTATCTCGGTGATGTAATCGGTGATATTAACTCTCGTCGTGGTCTCATGAAGGGCATGGAACCAAGAAACGGTGCTACTCAGGTAAATGCTGATGTACCACTTGCTAACATGTTCGGTTATGCTACAGACCTTCGTTCTAAGACACAGGGTCGTGCTTCATACGTTATGGAACCAAGTCACTACACAGAAGTTCCAAAGTCTATTGCTGATGAGATTATCACTGATAGATCGAAGAAAGACTAATAAATAATATTGCTTGCAAGATAAGCATTATTTTGTTAAAATTAAAAGGTATTTAATGCATTTGTTAAATAAAAGGAGGAAATTCCAATGGCAAAAGAACATTTTAACCGTAATAAGCCACACGTAAACATTGGTACAATCGGTCACGTTGACCATGGTAAGACAACTCTTACAGCTGCTATCACAAAGACTCTCGCTATGAAGGGCTACGCTAAGTTTGAGGCATACTCAGACATCGATAAGGCTCCAGAAGAGAGAGAGCGTGGTATCACAATTAATACAGCTCACGTTGAGTATGAGACAGACAACCGTCACTATGCTCACGTTGACTGCCCAGGCCATGCTGACTACATCAAGAACATGATCACTGGTGCTGCTCAGATGGATGGTGCTATCCTTGTTATCGCATCTACAGATGGTCCTATGGCTCAGACTAAGGAGCATCTTCTCCTTGCTCGTCAGGTTGGCGTTCCTGCAATCATCGTATTCATGAACAAAGTTGACCAGGTTGACGATCCAGAGCTTCTTGAGCTCGTTGAGATGGAAATTCGTGAGACACTCGCTGAGTACGAGTTCGACGATGAGTGCCCAATCGTTAAGGGTTCTGCTCTTAAGGCACTTGAGTATGATGGTGGCGACATGGCAGCTCCAGAGCTCGCTCCTATCTGGGAACTCATGGACTATGTTGATAGCTATATCCCAACTCCTGACCGTAAGGCTGACATGCCATTCCTTATGCCTGTTGAGGACGTATTCACAATCACAGGCCGTGGCACAGTTGCTACAGGTAGAGTAGAGCGTGGACAGCTTAAGACTTCTGAAGAAGTTGAAATCGTTGGTCTTAAGGAAGAGACAGAGAAGACAGTTTGCACAGGTATCGAGATGTTCCGTAAGATCCTCGACTACGCTGAGGCTGGTGACAACATCGGTTGTCTTCTTCGTGGTATCGATCGTAAGGGTATTGAAAGAGGCCAGGTTCTTTGTAAGCCAGGCTCAATCAAGCCACACACAAAGTTCAGAGGCCAGGTTTATGTCCTTTCTAAGGATGAGGGTGGCCGTCATACACCATTCTTTAACAACTATCGTCCACAGTTCTATTTCAGAACAACAGACGTTACTGGTGTTATCGCACTTCCAGCAGGCACAGAGATGTGTATGCCTGGTGATAACGTAGAGATGGACGTTGAGCTTATCACTCCTATCGCTATTGAAGAAGGTCTTCGCTTCGCTATCCGTGAAGGTGGCCGTACAGTAGGTTCAGGCGTTGTTATCGCAATCAACGAATAATTCTACAAAATGAATCGAGCGCTGCTTTTGCAGCGCTCTTTTTTTGTAACAAATTGTAAATAATGATAACAAATTGAATACAAGTAGTTTACAACTTGGATTTTCTATTGAAAGTGATATTTCGCAGTGATAGAATTTCTTCACTTTATAGTGGAGGTGTCCTATGAAAAAGTTTATCTGTCTCTTTCTGGTCCTAATTACCATATCTATTTTCTATGGTTGTAATAAGTTCAAAAACGCAGAGCCAGAGGTGGATCTTAACAATTTAGTATTCGTCGGTAATACTGCACTTAAAGAGCAATTTGACAATATAATTACAGTCGAAGGTGCACTCGAAGATTCAGGCGAGATAGATATTAGCATGAAGATGGGCACTACTGCAGGTTATGGTAAAAGAACAGAAGGTAGCGGTGCTGAGAAAAAGACATACTATTATAAAGATAGTGAACTTATATATGCCGTATATGAAGGCGACCAGGACAAGAGATGGGACTACTTCACTTATTCAAAGAGTGGGGCGGAGCTGGATATAGTGTTCTGGCAGGAGGGAAGTACCAAGTTCGTGAAGGTTGTCGCAGAGGATTATGAAATCCTCTATCAGGGCGGCAAACTTCAGAGCGTAAAAGTAAAAGATGAGGATGAATTCGCCACATACACATTGTCTGGCCAGAACTACTATATCAGTGAGGCCAACCATATAATTGCAACAGGTGCTATGTATACATACGAGTCCGAAATCGACGTAGATACGGGAAAAATCGTAAATGAGAGCGACGAGCTCGCGAAATAAAAAGGCAAAAAAATAAGAGGAGTAAAGTAAAAATACTTTACTCCTCTTTGTTTTTTTAACTTAGAGTCAAATTTCCGATAAGTTGACCACCATCATAGATGTGTATTGTAATACCGTCATCATCAGTTTCGTATGTCCAAGAATCCTTGATACTACAAGCTTTTCTGAAGGTTGCGTCGTTTGAAATATACATCTTTCTACTACATTTATAATCTGATGTAGCAAGAGGAAGACTGACAAGAACATCGAAATTTTTATAGTTCGTGACGCCTCTCATGAAATATTGGGTGATTACAAGGCCGAGGCTATCCTGGTCGTCCCAAGTGACGTCAACAACATACCATTTACCGTCAACTTTTACTACGTTGAAAATATGGGAATCTGTTGTGAAGGCTTTGCATGGGATTCCAAGTTTATCCATGCAAAGCTTGAAAGCGGCTGTATAGCCGTCACAGTCACACGAACCGTTTACAAGGCAGTTATATGCTCCGTCTACATTTGTCTTGTACTTTGTATGACCTGCGATGTAGTCGTGAACATATTTGATCTTTTCTACAGTAGAACCTGTGGCTTGGTTTGCAATAGCATTTGCCTTATTTACACAGGTGTTATATTTGCTTTGGTCTATGTAATATACCCATTCCATTTGGAGGAATATGTATTTTCCGCTGTCGTCATAGGCATAAGTTGCATCATAACCGTAGCAATTTATTGCGAAGAAAGTGTCCTTTAGATGGAGGGTGATGTAGTTGAGATATTCGTTGAAATATGCAGCGTCAATCTTGACCTTATCAACCGCCTGGAATTTCTTCCAAACACCTTCAATATGGCTGGAAAAATCAGCATATTTAAGATATGGATATTCCTCTGTGCTTATCTCCTCAACAGATGTCTTTTCGACTTCGACATCTGTGCCGTAGGACTCCTTCGCTGCCTTCTTAGGATCAACATTTGCAAGGTCTTTGGTGGACTTTGCATTGCCGATTTTGCTTGAAGAACCGACAGATTTATTTTTGGTCGGTTTCTTCGCAGCCTGAGTAACAACTTCGGCCACGGTTGTGGTCTCAGTTTCAGTCTCTGATTGGGCAGCGGTGGTGGACTCAGCGGTTGTCTCTATGTTCGACACGATAGTTATATCGTTGTCGGCTTTTTTCTTGTTACAACCGGTGAGCATAGTCGTCGACATGGCGAGGGCGAGAAGTAGAGAAACTGTCTTGATTTTAATCAATGAGTTTTTCATATTATCACCTATCTTAAAGATAGCATTTTATGTCTTACTTTGCAATCTTGTCTTTACTTGAAGGGGCATTTAAGGTAAAATATTTATTGATATATTTTCTATTTCTTATATAGAGGAGAGGGTACAAATGGCACCAAAATTTAAAAGAATTTTACTCAAATTATCAGGTGAAGTTCTCGCAGGCGAAGAGGGCCGCGGCTTCGACTTCGATGTGATAACAGACATCTGTAAAGCAATAAAGGCTATTGCCGACCAGGGAGTAGAGGTTGGCATAGTAATCGGCGGTGGCAATTTCTGGCGTGGCAGATCAAGCGGCTCTATGGATAGAGTTCGTGCAGATTCAATTGGCATGCTCGGTACAGTTATGAACTCCATCGCTCTCTCAGATACACTTGAGCAGCTTGGATGCAAGACAGAGGTATATACGTCAGTAAACATGGCACCTCTTGCTAAGTTCTTCGAAGCACATGAGGCACGCGCTGACCTCGAAGCCGGCAAGGTTACAATTTTCGGCGGCGGTACAGGAAGCCCATTCTTCTCAACCGATACAACAGCAGCACTCCGTGCGGCTGAGATAGAGGCTGAGGTTATCTTCAAAGCAACCAACGTAGATGGTGTATATGATAAGGACCCTAACAAATTTGCTGATGCAGTTAAATTTGACACACTTACTCAGACAGATCTCCTCAACAAGGGTCTCACAGTAATGGATGCTGCGGCTGCCTCTCTCTGCCGCGACAACGGCATCGACATTTTCGTATTCAATCTCACTGACCCACAGAACATTGTTCGTGCAGTGAACGGAGAAAATATAGGAACACTTGTATCTTCAAAATAACTAAGAGGTGAAATTTATGGAAATGAAAGAAGTTTATCAATTAGCAGAAGAAAAAATGACTAAGACAATTGATGCTCTCTCACGCGACTATGCATCTATCCGCGCAGGCCGTGCTAACGCAGGCGTACTTGATAAGGTAATGGTTGATTACTATGGCACACCAACACCAATCAATCAGGTTGCTGCTATCAGCATCGCTGAAGCTCGTATCCTTGTTATCCAGCCATGGGATAAGAACATGATCGCTGTTATCGAGAAGGCTATTCTTGCATCAGATATCGGAATCAATCCTAATAACGACGGTAACGTAATTCGTCTTGTATTCCCAGCACTCACAGAGGACAGACGTCGCGAGATTGCAAAGGACATCTCTAAGCGTGCAGAGGAAGCAAAGGTTGCATGCCGCAACATTCGCCGTGACTGCATCGATACAATTAAGAAGATGAAGAAGGACAACGCAATCACTGAGGACGACCTCGCAGATGGTGAGGATCAGCTTCAGAAGATTACAGACAAGAAGATCAAAGAGATCGAAGAAATCGCAGCTGCGAAAGATAAGGAAGTTATGTCTGTATAAAATCTTCTAAAGTTAAAGATTTTAAAGCATAAGGGTGTTAGAGGCATTTGCCTCTACACTCTATTTGCATTTAGAAGGTGATTTTTTTTGAGTAATCTACCACCAAAAGAATTTATGCCGAAGCATATCGGCATTATCATGGATGGCAATGGTCGTTGGGCCAAGGAGCGGGGTCTTGCCCGTTCTGCCGGTCACGTTGAGGGCGCGAAGGTATTTCGCAAAATCAGTGACTATTGCCATGAAATAGGAATCGAAGTTGTTACGTTCTATGCGTTCTCGACAGAGAACTGGAAGCGCCCTGCATCAGAGGTTGCCGCAATTATGAAGCTCTTTAAGGAGTATCTAACTGAGGCAGACGATATCAAATATGACCGTCAGAAGGGCGGATATGTTCTCCGTTTCCTTGGCGACACTTCGGTATTGCCGAAGGAACTTCAGAAACTCGTTGGTACAACTCAGCTTGATTCCATCACAGACGATACGACTATCGTCAATATCGCCTTAAACTACGGCGGTAGGCAGGAGATACTTCACGCTGTGAAGGAACTTGCCGCCGAAGTTGAAAAAGGCGAGCTTAAAGCATCTAAAATCACAGAGGAAGACATCACAGCCCATCTCTATACAGCTGGAATGCCGGATCCTGATTTAATTATTAGACCATCGGGTGAACTTAGACTTTCTAATTTCCTCACTTTCCAGTCGGCGTACTCAGAACTCTGGTTCTCAGATGTGCTCTGGCCTGACTTTACAACAGATGATCTAGATAGAGCAATTATGGATTACGCGAAACGCAATAGACGTTTCGGCGGAGTCTAAATCATGGAGGCTTTCTTATGAAACAGAGAGTTATTTCGGGCATTGTAATTGCCTTGATACTTATTCCGCTTTGGTGGGTTGCCGTTGATACGGTAATTTTCGATTTATTCTTCTCACTCCTTGCTGGTGCCGCTTGCTTCGAGCTCACTCGTTGCATCGGCCTTCCATCTAAGGAGATGCAGGTAGTTGCAATCCTTGTAGCAGCACTTCTTCCTTGTGCAATTGTCTACAAGGCATTCATTCCACTTCCAGCACTTCTTGTCATCTATGTAATCTTCCTTGCATTTATGACAGTAATTAAATATCCTGACGTGAAGTTCGAACATCTCGCAGGTACAATTTACGCGTCTATCGTTGTGCCACTTGCATTCGCAATGGCACTTATCATCGCTGATTTTTATAAAGCATATAGCGATATCGATAGAGCGGAGTGCAAGTTCTTCATCTGGTATGTAATTGCAGGTGCACTTTTCACAGATGTATTTGCGCAGCTTACAGGTATGGCTCTTGGCAAGCACAAGATGACACCAGAACTTTCACCTAAGAAGACTTGGGAGGGCGCAATTGGCGGAATCATCTGCGCATTCCTTCTCAACCTCTTATGGCTCCTCATCTACATGAAGACTGGACTCTTTGCTGATAATCCAGAACTTCCTTTCCCAATCTGGTTCTATTGCTTGCTTTCACCATTTATCTCTGTAGCATCTATGTTCGGAGATCTTATCGCTTCTCTTATCAAGAGAAACTATGACATAAAGGATTATTCTAAATTGATTCCTGGACACGGTGGAATTATGGATCGCTTCGACAGCGTAATTATGGTTCTTCCGATGTTCTATGCACTTATTACAATTTACGAATCGGTTGTGGTTAGATGACAGATAAACTTTGTATTTTAGGTTCTACAGGATCTATAGGAACACAGGCGCTTGATGTCGCTCGCATGCATGATATTAAGATTACAGCGCTTACCGCTGGACACAATGCCGCTCTTCTTGAAGAGCAGGCACGTGAGTTCCAGCCACGTATGGTTGCGCTTCTTGATGAAGATGCAGCACGCGACTTGAAACTTCGCCTGTCTGATACGGATATCAAAGTACTCTCAGGAATAAACGGTATCTGTGAATGTGCGCGCGAGGAGAGCGCTGACACCGTGCTCAACTCCATAGTTGGCATGGCTGGTCTTGTGCCTACACTCGACGCCATTGACGAGGGCAAGAACTTGGCTCTCGCCAATAAGGAGACACTCGTTGCCGGTGGTCAGCTCGTTATGAACGCCGCGCGCGAAAAGAATGTAAACATCTATCCTGTAGATAGCGAACATTCTGCAATATTCCAATGTCTCAAAGGAGCGGGCAAGGAGAGAGCGCTGAAAAGTATAATTCTCACAGCGTCCGGCGGACCTTTCTTCGGCAAGACACGCGAGGAACTCGCGGATGTAACAGCCGAGCAGGCCTTAAAACATCCTAACTGGGACATGGGTGCTAAAATTACTATCGACTCCGCTACAATGATGAATAAAGGTCTTGAGATTATTGAGGCCTGCTGGCTCTTCGGCGTAACGCCAGAGCAGATAAAAGTTGTAGTTCATAGAGAAAGTATCATACACAGTGCAGTTGAATTTGACGACAATGCTGTAATTGCACAGCTCGGTCTTCCAGATATGAAGATCCCAATTCAGTATGCACTCACTTATCCGAGGAGATATCCATCTCCGACAGCAGAACTTGATCTTGCCGCGCTTGGCAAGCTCACGTTCTATGAGCCAGACTATGAGACCTTTGATTGCCTTTCAATCTGTAAGGAGGCAATTAAGAGGGGTGGCCTTTATCCTGCCGCTGCCAACAGCGCCAACGAGCAGGCGAATTCTCTCTTTAGAAAAGGCCGTATTGGCTTCCTTGATATTGGCGAACTCGTCCGCGAGACGATGGACGCTGCAGACAATATCGAGAATTATACATTGACCGATGTCATGGCAATGGATAGATTTGCAAGGGATTATGTAAATAAACTTGTTGCAAGAAAGAAATAATTGGAGGTGAAGAAATGGCAGCTTTCTGGGCAAAACTTTGGCCAATACTTGTAGCACTGCTCATCTTTGGCGTAATAATTCTGTCTCACGAACTCGGCCATTTTATCTTCGCTCGTATTTTCAAAGTTAAAATCAACGAATTCTCAATTGGTATGGGCCCACGTCTTTTCAAGAAAAAAGGCAAGGAGACGGAGTATTCTTTCCGACTTCTACCAATCGGCGGATATGTCGCAATGGAGGGCGAGGACGCAGAGAGCACCGACGAGAATTCTTTCGGTGCGAAGCCGTGCTGGCAGCGTGCAATTATCATAATTGCAGGAGCCACAGTCAATATCATCTGTGGCATCATAATTATGGGAATTATGCTCGCACAGTCAGAACTCATCGGCACGCCGACCATCGCCCAGTTTTATGACAACGCAACATCATCCTCATATGGACTTAAAGAGGGCGACAAGATTGTCGCAGTCGGCACAGATAAGATCTATACAGAACTTGACCTCTCATATTTCATGATGAGGGATAAGGACGCTGTAATTGATTTCCTTGTTGAACGTGATGGAGAACTTGTAAATGTTAAATCAGTTAAGTTCGACACCTACGAGGAACAGGGTATCACCTGTGTATACTATGACTTCTCAATCAAGGGCATAGAGCCGGATGCGAAGAATGTGGTCAAATATGCATTCCTTCAATCCTTCTCGGTTGCAAGACTTGTATGGGACAGTCTTATTGATATTGCGAAACTTGATTTTAATTTGAATGAACTTTCCGGACCTATTGGTACGGTTGACATTATCGCAGACACAACAACAAATGCAGTGTCGTCAATGGACTTCACAGCACTTCTTATGATTATGTCGCTGATTGCAATCAATATTGGCGTCTTCAATCTTATTCCGTTCCCGGCACTCGATGGAGGAAGGTTCTTCCTCATTATTATCGAGGGCCTGACCGGCTGGAAGATGCCAGCCAAAATTGAAGGTGCAATAAATGCCGCAGGTTTTGCTGCATTAATGCTGCTTATGGTAGCTGTTACCTTTAGTGACGTATTTAAACTTTTAGGGTAGGGGAAACTTATGGACAGACATATTACAAGACAAGTAAATCTTGGACAATTTAAAATCGGTGGAGATGCGCCTATTCTTGTACAGTCTATGCTTAATGCTCCAGCCCATGATATTGAGAAAAATATTGCTGACGCTAAAGCTCTCGAGGCTGCAGGATGTCAGGCAGTGCGTATCGCTGTGCCTGATTTTGAGGCCGTAGAGCTCGTGCCAGCGCTCAAAGAGGCAATCAGTATTCCTGTCATTGCCGATATACATTTTAACCACGAGATTGCACTCCGTTGCATTGAAGCCGGCGTCGACAAGGTAAGAATTAATCCTGGCAATATCGGTGTAAGAGACAACGCAATTCTTGTCGCAGATGCGTGTCGCCAAAAGGGAATTCCTATGAGAATCGGTGTAAACTCCGGTTCTGTAGAAGAGGAACTTCTAATAAAATATGGTGGACCTACACCGGAGGCAATGGCTGTATGCGCACTTAATTATTCAAGATTTATTGAGGAGTCAGGATTTAAGGACATTGTTATTTCACTTAAATCATCCTCTGTTCAAAATACTATTGAGGGCTATAGATTTGTCGCAAAAGAGAGTGACTATCCACTTCATCTCGGAGTTACTGAAGCTGGTACAGAGAGAATGGGAATATTAAAATCAGCTGTCGGTATTGGGTCACTTCTCTGCGATGGAATAGGTGATACTATAAGAGTGTCACTTACAGCAGACCCAGTGAAAGAGGTCTCTACAGCATTTAATCTTCTTAATGCTCTCGACCTTCTCCCAGATGCACCACAGCTTATCGCATGCCCAACTTGTGGACGCACACAGATTGACCTTATCTCCATCGCGAATGAGGTGGAGAATCGTCTTCAAAATGTTCACAAGCCGATAAAGGTTGCTGTAATGGGATGTCCAGTAAATGGCCCAGGTGAAGCAAAAAATGCAGATGTTGGAATCGCTGGTGGAAAAGGCTGTGGCCTTGTATTTAAAAAAGGCGAGATAATTAAAAAAGTGCCGGAAGATCAACTTATAGATGAACTCTTCCGTGAAATTGAGAGGTTATAAAGTGGGACAGAGTGTTAAAAGAATTGTTGATTTGTTCTCTGATTTTCTGCCGGTAGACTGCCCAGACAGTTTTAAGTTTGCAGAGATCTCAGAGATGAAAATTATCAAGCAGACAAGAGAGATGCGCTTGTCTGTAATTTGTCCTGCTCATTTCGAAATGGCGGACACGCTAATTGATGAATTTTCCGAGAATATAAAAGAAAAGCTTGGACTTCAAACAGTTAAAGTCAGCATAAGCCTTCCAGAGAAACAGACTCCGGAGGAGGCAATGGCAACTCTTCAGAAAATGCAAGAGGAGGCTGACGCCGCTGCGGTTGCAGAGGCAGAAAGCGTAATTGCTAATTTGCCTCACAATATTATCGAGGGTATTCCTCTCTATCTTGAAACCGCCAAAGTTATCTACGGCAACAAGATAGGAAAGAAGCCTCGTAAGATTGAGGATGTCCATTTCGATGACGGTCAAGTTGTTGTCTGGGGTGATGTATTCGCTTACTCTCATCGCCGTACCAAAGACAACAAAAAAGAAATCATAACATTCAATATCAAAGATGACACAGGGGCTTACGGTGTCAAAGTTGTAAAACCTGTAGAAGAGGTTAAAGAACTATTAAAGCATATGAAAGATGACATCACGGTTATGGTACGTGGTGATGTAATCTATGACTCATATAAGAAGGATTATCTTGTTGATGCAAGGGCAATCGCTAAAGTTGATAAGATTAATAGAATGGACAATGCTCAGGAGAAGCGCGTAGAGCTTCACCTCCATAGCAATATGTCCATGATGGATGGCATGGCCGATGCCGGCGCGCTTGTAAAGCGAGCAGCTGATTGGGGCCACCGTGCTGTCGCTATTACAGATCACGGTGTACTTCAAGGCTATCCTGCTGCTTTCGCAGCCGGCAGGGCAAATGGCATTAAAGTTATCTATGGCGTTGAATCATATATTTATGATGATTTAAGACCTAATGCACCACATGAGTGGAACGATATTGTTGACGCTTTCCATGACCACAAAGAGCATTATTATCATCAAATCATATTGGTTAAAAACAATGTAGGTCTTAAGAACCTCTACAAGCTGGTTTCTAATGCTCATACAGAGCATTTCTATAAGAGACCTATAACTTTGAAGTCTGACCTTATAGCACATAGAGAGGGCCTCATCGTGGGCTCTGCCTGCGAGGCAGGAGAACTCTATCGAGCAATTGAGAACGGCGAGTCCGAAGAGAGAATACAGGAACTTGTGGATTTCTATGACTATATGGAAATCCAGCCGAATGGCAACAACGCTTTTAAACTTCGTCCTACATTTGAGAGGGATAAGCAGACAAAGCAGGAGATAAAAGTTCCACCTGTATTCGGCAGTGAGCGTGAACTTGAGGATGTAAACCGTAAAATCATTGCACTTGCAATTGATGCTGGTAAACTTTGTGTCGCCACTGGCGACGTACATTTCCTTGATCCAGGCGATGCAAAATATCGCGAGATTTTGATGGCCGGTCAAGGCTTCCGCGATGCGGAAATGCAACCACCACTTTATCTCAAGACAACTGAAGAGATGCTCTCGGACTTCGCATATCTCGGAGCAGATATGGCGAAGGCAGTTGTAATTACTAACCCAAATAAAATTGCAGATATGATTGAGGAAATTCGTCCTGTACCTGCTGGCAGCTTCCCACCATCTATTGATGGAGCGGAGGAGGAGCTTCAGCGCCTCTGCTGGAGCAAGGCTCGCGAGATGTACGGCGACCCAGTTCCTGAATATGTTGCAAATAGACTAAGTAAAGAGCTTGACTCCATTATAAAGAACGGTTTCGCCGTACTTTATATAATCGCGCAGAAGCTCGTATTTGATTCTGAGGAGCACGGATATCACGTCGGCTCACGAGGATCCGTAGGTTCCTCGTTCGTAGCGACTGCCGCCGGCATATCCGAGGTTAACCCACTTGCTCCTCATTATAGATGTCCTAATAAGGACTGTAAGTATACTCAGTTCTTCTTAAATGGTGAGGTCGGTTCTGGATATGACCTTCCACCTAAGGATTGTCCACACTGCGGCACTCCAATGGTACGTGATGGTCATGATATCCCATTTGAGACCTTCCTCGGATTTAAGGGTGATAAGTCACCTGATATCGACCTTAATTTCTCGGGCGAATATCAGGCATCAGCTCATAGATATACAATAGAACTCTTTGGTGAGGACCATGTGTTTAAAGCAGGTACTGTGTCAACTGTGGCAGACAAGACCGCTTTCGGTACAGTAAAAAAGTACCTTGAGGAGAGGGGAATTGTCGCTGGAGCAGCGGAGACAGATCGTTTGACTGCTGGCTGTACAGGTGTTAAGCGTACAACTGGACAGCACCCTGGTGGAATGGTTGTTGTACCTAACGACTATGATGTCTTTGATTTCACTGCTGTTCAGTATCCAGCAGATGATAAAGACAAGGGAATGATGACGACTCATTTCGACTTCCATTTCCTTCACGATACAATTTTGAAACTTGATAATCTCGGCCATGATGTACCGACGATGTATAAATATCTTGAGGATATGACAGGCATACCTGTCATGGATGTAGATATCTGTGATCCTAAGATTTATGAACTCTTTACGAGTCCAACACCGCTTGGTATCACACCAGAGGATATCGAATGCGAGACCGGTACACTCTCTATCCCTGAGATGGGAACAGGTTTCGTTCGCGGAATGCTTATGGAATGTAAACCTAAAAACTTCTCAGACCTTCTCCAAATCTCTGGACTTTCACACGGTGAAAATGTATGGCTCGGGAATGCGCAAGAACTTATTCATAACGGCACATGCACAATTTCAGAGGTTATCGGAACCCGTGACAATATCATGGTAGGCCTTATGCACTATGGTCTTGAGCCGGATATGGCGTTCAAGATTATGGAGATTGTAAGAAAAGGTAACGCATCTGAAAAATTCACGGAAGAACATATAAAGGCACTGAAAGATAACAATGTACCTGACTGGTATATTGATTCTTGCTACAAGATTAAGTACATGTTCCCGAAGGCTCATGCTGCGGCCTATGTATCGGCTGCACTTCGCCTTGCTTGGTACAAACTTTATAAACCACTTGAATATTATTCGACTTACCTCACCGTTCGTGGTGACGACATTGATGCTGTCGCAATCATGTCTGGTAAGGAGTTTATCAAGGGCAAAATCCGTGGCAATATGGCAAAGCCAGATAGAAATAAGAAGGATGAGGATGAGCTTGCATGCCTTCAGGTTGTACTCGAGATGATTGCCCGTGGAATTGAATTCTTACCAGTTGACCTATATAAGTCAAAAGCGACTATATATCAAGTGGAAGATGGAAAAATTAGACTTGCCTTTAAATCAATTAAAGGCCTCGGTGAGGCCGCTGCGACTAACCTTGAAAATGCGAAGAACGACGGTGAAGGAGATTTCATCTCTGTCGATGACATTCAACGCCGTTCTGGAATCTCATCAGCCGTAGTCTCAGCACTTCGTGACCTCGGTGCTCTCGAGGGAATTCCTGAGAGTAGTCAGATGAGTTTATTTTGAATGTAGGAGGAAGACAACAATGATCGGACTTGGAAAATGGAAACTTAGTGTTGCAATCCCAATGCTCAAGGCAGACCCAATACTTACTATTTCAGAAAAAGATGGCAAGTATGAATTCACAGTTGATGTTCAAGGTTTTGGGATCACACCTGCATTAAATCTTGTAAATGTTGAAGAGGAAAACGGTGATACTCTTAGAGTAAAAGCACAGATTCCTATGCTTAATCTTGGACAGATAAGTGCACTCCTTAAATTCTCTGGTGCTTATTGCACAGGTGAAACAGAGATACCAATGGTAGGCAGAATCACGGTTAAAGGTGAAAGGGTAGGCTAGAATGGCAGCTATAGCAACTTTTAAAGGTTTTCTTGATGAAAACTATCCGCGTCTCGATAGCAAAGTAGATATCTTTAATAGGACTTTGATGCAAGAAGCACCTGAAGGTTTTGCAAGATCAATGTCATATTTCACTCATATCAATTCCGGTGGCAAAATGCTTCGCGGTGTTCTTGCCATTATGGGGTATCACATTATGAATGGTGAATTTGGCGATGATTATGCAGACCAGCTAGCACTGTCTCTTGAAATATTCCAGTCATCAATTCTTATTCATGACGACCTTCTTGACCACGGCAATACTCGCCGCGGAAAAGAGACTGCACATGTTAGAATCTTTAATGAGTTTAATATTTCTAATGCTAAGGTCCTCGAGGATAGCCCTGATATTATGAAAGATTTAGTATCGGGTGTATCTGTAGCTCTAGGCTATTTGGGCCTCTATTCTGCATATGAAAAATTGCTCGAAGCTTATTCGAACAATCCAAACATCTATAAGCTTTTAAAGCAATATAACCAGATGGTTATTAAGACTGTAGAAGGCGGAATTTTGGATGTTGTTGTACCTTTTAACGAAAGGTATAAGGACCAGATTCCAGTTCAAAGTCCGATACCACAGGATCCATTTGTTGTAATTGAAAATCTTGCAACACTTAAGACCGCTTATTATACAACAATCGGTCCTATAATCCTTGGAATGATTCTCGCTGGTGCAGATGAAAAACAGGTGGAAAAAGTATCCGATGTAATGCTCGATACTGGACTCGCTTTCCAAATCCAAGATGACCTGCTCGGCATATATGCCGATTGGTCTGATCTTGGAAAAGATGTAGGCGCCGATGTCGCTGAATATAAGCAGACATTCCTTTACGCCTACGTCAAGGCCAATGATCCAGTGGCACTTTCGGAACTGAATAAATACTATGGAGATAACAATATTACCATTGATGGCGTAAAGGCCGTTCAGGATATATTCAACCGTACCGGAGCCTACAAATTTGTCCATGATAAGATGGATTTTCACTATGCTCGTGCTAAAGAGCGCCTCAGTAAAATCGATTTTCTTGATGATGAGGGCAAGGCTTTAATTCTTGGATTTATTGAGTATTTAGAGCAACGTAAAAACTAATATTTTTCCTTGTATATTATTATGAACTTGTAGTATAATATTTCCAAATTGTCTACGGCGCGTATGCGCTATCGGAGGGTATATTATGCTTGGCAAGTTTGTCAGAGTAAAGGTAACAACTCCGATTTTTTCTACAGATGAGAATGGGATTACTTATCAACTAAATTTCGGAGAAATTGACCTTGTTACCTCAAGAGGACGCAAGAAGCTTCACGCTTTCGTCCTCGGCATTAATCACCCCGTTGCTACCTTTGATGGTAGAGTTAATGCCACATGTGAAAAAGACGGAGAAACCTATTATCTTGTTGCCCCAAAGAGCAAGAGATTCATCATTCATGATATCGCAGATGCGCTGGAATTCTTCCAGCCGGACGATATCACTTGTCTTTATGAACGCTCTTGCGGCGCAATAGTATTTAGAAAAATCAATGATGAGTACAGATATCTCATTATAAAGAATAAACGCTCAGCGCATTGGAGCTTCCCAAAAGGTCACGTTGAAATCGGCGAGACAGATGAGCAGACAGCAATGCGTGAAGTGCTTGAAGAGTCAGGCCTTCATATTGAAATCATCCCTGGCTTTATGGCCACATCAGATTATTTGATCCAAGGTAGGGTGGAGAAACAGGTAAATATTTATGCTGCTCGTACCACAGATATAAATACTAAGATTCAAGAATCTGAAATTGAGGATTACTCATGGCTTACATTTGAATCCGCAATCAAACGACTCAAGTTCGAAAATGATAGGAAAATTCTATCGGATGCTAGAAATTTCCTTTTATCACAGGGACTTGTAGAATAATAGGAGATAAATATGGCAGAGACACTAGCGCCTCAGTTGGTTGAATTCTTTACCAATATTTTCGGCGATGGAATGGTAAGCAATTATGTGATTGTTTTTTTAATCTCATTGCTTCCGATACTGGAACTTCGTGGCGGACTTATCGCCGCTTACGCGCTTCATGTACCACTTATTCCAGCAATGATAGTTTGTTACATCGGTAACATGCTTCCGATTCCTTTCATCCTAATCTTCATCAAGAAGATCTTCGAGTGGATGCGAAAGCATAACATCCTCGTAAAATTTGTCGATTGGGTAGAG
>JAZQQZ010000039.1:0-7769 GCA_045629305.1 Acutalibacteraceae bacterium
AGTTGCTGATACAAAGAATGTTATCATCTGTAACTTCGACTTAAAGCCAGGTTATGCTGGCGTAGAGAACCCTCTCTACACTCGTGAAGACGTTGAGATTCTCCTTGGCGATGCTAAGGAATCTATCATGAAACTTATGACAGCTATGGACGCAGACGACGCAGCTCCTGCTGGTGAAGCAGAGAAGAAGAGCGACGACCTCGGCGCAATCATGAAAGCTGCCAAAGAAGTAATCATCGTACCAGGTTATGGTATGGCTCTCGCTCAGGCTCAGGCAAACGTTAAGCAGCTTGCTGATAAGCTCGAGGCAAACGGTGCAAACGTACGTTACGCTATTCACCCAGTAGCTGGTCGTATGCCTGGTCATATGAACGTACTCCTCGCAGAGGTTGACGTTGACTATGACAAGCTCTATGAGATGAAGGCTATCGATGATGACTTCAAGAACGCTGACCTCGCAATCGTTGTAGGTGCAAATGACGTTACTAACCCAGCAGCTAAAGAAGCTGAAGGCACACCAATCTATGGAATGCCAGTTCTCTCAGTTGTTGATGCTAAATATGTAATCATTTGTAACTATGACTTGAAGCCAGGTTATGCTGGCGTAGAGAACCCACTCTACACCAAGGATGAGGGCGTTTCAATTCTTCTTGGAGACGCTAAAGAATCCATCATGAAACTTATGGGACTTATCTAACCGATAAAATAAAAGGCTGGTGCCGCGAGGCACCAGCCTTATTTTTTATTATTTATGAATGTGAATGCCAAATATCATCGTTTTCCCTATTATCATACTCGCCATCTTCGAGCATTCCAAGGCCTTTAAGAAGCTCTTTTGCTGAGTTAAATCCCATCTTCTTCTGTCTATTGTTAATAGCGGCGATCTCGATAATGATTGCGAGGTTACGACCTGGAGATACAGGTACATTGTTATATGGGATCTTAATACCAAGAATATCAATTGTATCCTCTGATATACCCATGCGCTCATAAACTTTATTGTCATCCCAAGATTCAAGATTTACAGCGAGATCTATTTTGGTTGTATCCTTAACAGACTTTACACCGAAAAGACGACGTGCATCGATGATACCGACGCCACGGAGTTCGATGAAGTGTCTGATATTGTCTGGCGCTGAGCCTACAACTGTCTTAGGAGAAACCTTACGAATTTCAACTGCATCGTCTGCGACAAAGCGGTGTCCACGGTTGATAAGTTCTACAACCGTCTCAGACTTACCGACGCCGCTGTCGCCTGTGATGAGAACACCTTCACCGAATACTTCTACAAGTACTCCGTGGCGTGTCTCTCGCTCTGCGAGTTCAACATTTAGGTATGATACAAGTGATGATACAGCGAAAGAAGTCTCCTCTTCACAGAGAAGAAGTGGAACTTCAAACTTCTTTGCGATTTTCTTCATTTCCTCCATTACTTTCTCAGCAACCTGGCAGGAGAATACTACTGCTACAGGCTTTTGTGAAAATAGTCGAGTGATTGCGATTTCTAAAAACTCTGTTTCTATGAGGCTCTCTACATAAAGAGACTCTGCGAGGCCTATGAACTGGATACGTTCTGGTTTAAAGTTGTTATCGTAACGGGCAAGAATAAGGCCTGGACGAGCAACTTCCATAGTCGTAATCATTATTTCGTCGGCACTCTTTGGCATATAAATTTCTTTATAGCCCTCAGATGCGATTACTTTACTAAGTGGAACTGAATATTTTGACATCTATTTTTCCCCTTTATTTAAGGTCAAATGCTGCTTTATAAGCAGTATGAGTTGCATTGGCAACTCTGCCTATCTGTGCCGCATCACCTACTGTGTAAATCTTGCCACAGATGTCCTTGATGCCCTCTGGAAGGCCATTCTTCTTAACGCCAAGAGCAAGTACAACATTGTCGCAAGGGATCTTCTTCATACGACCCTTGACATCTGCACTCTCAAGGATTACGCAGTCCTCTTTCATCTCAGCGAGTTTATAGCTTGTGATGAACTTCGCACCCAGAGCTTCAAGTTTTGGAAGGACATCATCGATATGTTGTTTCCAAGTACCTGGTGCGATAGAATCTGCCATCTCTACAACAGTGATATTGTTGCCTGCTTCTGCGAGATATTCAGCTGTCTCAAGACCTGACATACCAGAGCCTGCAACTACAACATTCTTACCACTGAGTTTAACCTCACCAGTGAGAATCTCTGTAATTGTGCATACGTTTGGAAGGTCATATCCTGGAATCTTCGGACATGCAGCAGTACCACCTGTTGCATCGAAGATTGCGTAAGGATTGATTGCTGCAACATTCTCTTTAGTTGCAGGTGTACCAAGTTTAATTGTAACACCGAGCTTATCGCATGCTGTCTTAAGGTCCTCGATAGCCCAGTTAAGTTTCTCTTTCTTAGGTGGGATAGCAGCGAGTTTGAACTGACCACCAAGATAGTCGTTCTTCTCAAATACTGTTACATTAAAGCCGCGCTGTGCAAGAATCTTAGCGGCCATAAGGCCTGCAGGGCCACCGCCAATAACTGCAACTGGCTTGCCCTCACCCTCTGATTTCGGATTGAGTGGATACTCAAGCTCGCGACATGTACGAGGGTTGAGTGCACACTGAAGAGACTGATTCTTCATAGCGCCATCCATCATTGACTCAAGGCACCAGAGACAGCAGATGCAACGCTGAATATCCTCTGGCTTGCCAGTCTCTGCCTTAGCAGCCCAATATGGGTCTGCAAGAAGTGGACGGCCGAGACCAATCATGTCCTGTATACCCTCTTCGAGCTGCTTCTCTGCCTGCTCTGGAGTACGAATAAGGTTAGCTGCAATTACAGGAATCTTAACTGCTGCCTTAACCGCAGCAGCATTGCCCTTTCTCCAGCCAAGCTCATATGTAGTAGGCTCACACCATGTGTTCATCGTGTCATAAGTACCTGATGAAATATCGATTGCATCGATACCATAGGACTCGAGAAGTTTCGCAATCTCAACGCCTTCTTCGAGCACAAGACCCATGTCGTAGCCGTACATTCTGTAATATTCATCAACTGTGAGGCGGACGATAATTGGATAGTCCTTACCGCACTTTTCGCGTACCTTCTCGATAATTTCCTTGATGAAACGGCAACGGTTCTCAGTTGAACCGCCATATTCATCTGTACGCTGATTTGTATATGGTGATAAGAATTGCTGAATCAAATATCCGTGAGATGCGTGAAGGATTACACCATCAATTCCCGCATCCTTACAACGACGAGCGCCCTCGGCGAACTCGTCCTCAAGTTTTCTAATCTCCCACTTTGTGAGTGAACGTGTCTTCTGTGTTGCAACAGGAGATGAACCGATTCCTGTTGGAATGTTGGAAGCGGATACTACTGGAAGATAGAAATTGTGCATGAATGGATTCTCAAAATAGTCGAAGTACTTGGTCATTGTGAAGAATGTCTTCCACCATGCTGGAGCAACTGGTGTATGAGCAAGTATATCGGCAATTTTCCATGCAGTTACAACGAGCTGATAGGTCTGACGGCCTGTATGATGAAGCTGTACGAACACTTTAGAGCCGTACTTATGGCACTCATCAGAGAGATTCTTAAGACCTGGAACACATGAGTCATGTGTAACTGAAAGCTGAAGTGGGCTTGTTGCACCTGTCCAATCAGAGATACGTGTAACCTCTGTCTGGATAAGGCCTACGCCACCCTTCGCACGCTCACCATAATAAGCGATGAGCTTGTCGCCTGCAGTACCATCAAGCTCAGCGCAGCCTACGAGCATTGGCTCGAGCGCAATTCTGTTCTTGATAGTGAGATTACCAATTTCAATTGGTTCGAAAAGTTTTGGATAATTTTGATTCATATATTTAATTCTCCTTTGAGATATTAAGAGCAATTTCCATCATTTCTGTAAATGAGTTTTGTCTTGCCTCTGCATCAAGGGACTCTCCTCTTGATGCGATATCAGATATTGTGCAGATTGTGAGAGCGTGCTTGCCTGCGCGCTCTGCTTCGAGATAAAGTGCATAGGACTCCATCTCAACTGCAAGGATTGAAGGGTCGAACTTTACGGCATCCTCTCGGTAGAAAACCTCTGATGAGAAAACCATTCCCTCTTTAATTTCTATACCAAGATCCCTTGATACCCGCTCCGCAGCGGCGATAAGTTTATCGCTTGCGTGAGGGATGTATCCTTCGCTGAAACCAGCGAGTTCACCGAAATTAGAGTTGGTAGTAGACGTTGTCGCAACAACGATATCACGCAAGCGAATGTCTTCTGCCAATCCGCCTGCGGAGCCAACTCTTATGATATTTTCAACCCCATAGAAGTTGAAAAGTTCATGACTATAAATTGAAATAGATGGCATTCCCATGCCGGATGCCATCACGGACACAGGTGTTCCTTTATAGGTACCTGTATATCCTTGAATACCTCTTACATTATTGACGAGCTTCGCATCGTCAAGAAATGTCTCAGCTATAAATTTGGCGCGAAGTGGATCGCCCGGCATAAGTACTGTCGGTGCGAAGTCCCCTACTGTTGCACTGTTATGAGGTGTTGGAGTATTTGGCATATTAGCCCTCCTGACTCTTAACGATTTTAACTATGCGACTTGTGCCAAGTCTATCGGCGCCAAGTTCGATGAACTTTTCTGCATCTTCAATTGAAGAGATGCCACCGGCAGCCTTGATCTTAGTGCTGCCCTTGTGCTCTTCAATTGTCTGCTTGAAAAGTTCAATATCATGGAATGTGGCGCCGGCCTTAGAGAAACCTGTTGACGTCTTTATGAAGTCCGCGTTTGACTCATTGACGATTTCAGTGATTTTGATAATCTCCTCATCCGTAAGCTCACAAGTCTCTACAATTACTTTAAGGAGCTTGCCACAGCAATGTCCCTTAACATCGTTGATCTCATGGAGAAGATCCATATATCTCTTGTCTTTCAGCCAACCGATATTGATAACCATATCAATCTCATCGGCGCCATTTTGTACTGCATCATATGCCTCTGCACATTTAATGAGTGTTGAATTATATCCATTAGGGAAACCTATAACTGTGCATACTGGCACTCTGTGTGCAAGATAATCTGCACACTGTCTTACGTATGAAGGTGGAACGCAAACTGATGCTGTATTATACTTCAAAGCATCATCACATATTACCTTTATCTCCTCCCAAGTTGCCGTTGTAGAGAGAAGCGTATGATCTACCTTCGAAAGAATTTCGTTTATATCCATAGTTAATCCTCAAGTATATGTGTATTAGTAAGTTCTGGCATTTGAGATGTATCACTTGAGATAAGGAGTTCACCTGTATAAATCTTATTTATAAGGCTCTTATAATCATCGAGTGTGAACTTACCTTCCTCAAATTGTGTAGATTCCATAGGAATACCAACATAATTCTTGTCAGGGTATCTACCAGAGATAATTCCAAGGGTAGCGACATGGCCTGCGATTGCTGGCCAAAGTCCAGCATGAATCTTATCGAGGGTAGATGTTACAGTCATTCCGATACCCTTCATTGCTGATGTGAGAGTAATGCCCTCGCCATATTGACTATCCATAATTTCTTTCTGATCTACATCAACGCCAATTATTTTTCCGCCGTGTGCCTTCGCTGCCTCTGCAACCGAAGTCCAAATTGCTCCACCACAAGTGAATACGACCTCTGTACCATTATCATACCAAGAGTTCATCTTAGCTGTAACTTTTTCATCGGCATAGAACTGACCAACATAACCAAATTCCATGTTGATTTTCTCATTAAGTTCTTTAGCAGCCGCATCGGCGCCCTGCACAAAGCCATATCCATATCTTACAACAGCTGGCACTGCTTTACCGCCAACAAATCCAAGATTCTTATATCCGAGTCTTACTGCCGCATATCCTGCGAGGTATCCACAGATCTCCTCATGATAAATTGCACAGTATACATTCTTCGTTGCATCCTTCTGTTCAATCTCAACATCAATAGCGATAAATTTAACATTTGGATATTTTGCAGCAATTGAAAGAACTACATCAGAAAACGAGCTACCCGGAAGTACGATGATGTTATATCCATCATCAATTGCATTTTGTACACGAGCAATTCTCGCAGCAGCTGTATCTTCACGAGGACGATAGTACGTAAAATCAGCATCATGCTCTTTAGCCCACTCAATACATGCCTCATATGTAGTCTGATTGAATGAATGGTCATCAACATTACCATAGTCTGTAACCATAGCGATTCGCATATCTATTCCTTCATCTTCTTCCTTCCCACAAGAAGCAAAACTAAAAAGGAAGGCAAGTGCGAGTATAAATGCTAGAATTCTTTTCATGGTTTCCCTCCATAAACCTATATACTTGTACTAATTATATAACATAGAGATTATATATTGCAATGTTACCTTTTAAATGTTTATAATTTAATTTAGGATGGAGGTGTTCCTATGGGCAAAAGAGTATTTATGATTGTACTCGACAGTTTTGGCATCGGCGAAGAGCCGGATGCAGCAAACTTCGGTGACATAAATGTTAACACTTTAAAAGCCATATCACAGTCCGATAAATTTTCCGCAAAGAATCTTGAAAAACTAGGACTTTTCAATATTGATGGCATATCATATCTTCCAAGTTTCTCATCACCTCTTGCATCCTTCGGAAGATGTCAGGAGGCATCAGCTGGCAAAGATACGGTTATCGGCCACTGGGAAATCTGTGGTACGATAAGCGAGAAGCCGATGCCTACATATCCAAATGGATTCCCGAAAGAAATAATAGATGAATTTGAAAAGCGCACTGGTCGTGGTACGCTCGTCAACCTACCTTACTCTGGCACGGATGTAATCCGTGACTATGGTGACGAGCATGTAAAGACGGGCAAGCTCATCGTCTACACCTCTGGCGACAGCGTATTTCAAATCGCCGCACATGAGGACATAGTTCCACTTGAAACCCTCTATGAATATTGCAAAATAGCACGTGAAATCCTTCAAGGGGAACACGCTGTCGGCCGTGTAATTGCCCGTCCTTTCATCGGAGATAGTGGCAACTATACGAGAACACCACATAGACACGACTATGCACTTACACCTCCAGGCACACTTCTCAATGTTCTTAAATACTATGGAAAAGATGTAATTTCCATTGGCAAAATAAATGATATATTTGGCGGCTCTGGCATAACAGAGAGCCATACGACTACAGGAAATCAGAATGGTATGCAAGTTCTTGATGAAATCGCCGAACGCGATTTCGACGGTCTCTGTTTCTGCAACCTTGTAGACTTCGATATGCTCTATGGCCATCGCCGCGATATAGACGGCTACGCTGCAGCCATCGCCGAATTCGACGAGTGGCTCGGAGCGTTCCTAAAGAAGCTCCGAGATGACGACGTGCTCATCATAACTGCCGATCACGGCTGTGATCCAAGTTACGATAAGCACACAGACCACACGAGGGAATACATACCTCTCCTTTGGTATACCAAAGGTGGCCCAGCTGCCAATCTTGGAACCCGTACAACCTACGCAGATATAGGAAAAACCATAGAAGATCTATTCGGATATCTAACAGATCTTGATGGCACAAGTTTCAAAGAAGATGTGACTTTCAAGCCAGACCCAATGGCTCGTTTCGCAGGGAGGATATTATGACACCAGAAGAACTTTTAGCTAAAGCAAAGGAAGCACAGCAGAAAGCTTATGCTCCATATTCACACTTTTTCGTAGGTGCAGCCCTCCTCTGTAAAGATGGAAGCCTTTACACTGGATGCAATGTTGAGAA